>JBMOOQ010000076.1:0-21075 GCA_049324435.1 Pseudomonadota bacterium | reverse complement strand
GTTGTCTCAGCAACGCCATCAAACCCGCTCGAAAGCGGCTCGGCCACCGGAACCGGGCGCCCGGACTCTTGCGGTCCGCGCCCGGTTCTTCGGTGGCCAACTGTCAGGTGATTACGATCTCAGGACAGCAAACGCAGCCCGGATGAAGCGCAGCGAAATCCGAGGGCACGTGTCCCGCATTGCGCTTCGCTTCATGCGGGCTACGAATCCATAACACTCACGCCGCATCGGCGGGCCGCACGCGCTTCGCAATCTCCGCGCCCTTCTCGCGCTCCACCACGGCGATGTCGTACTGGCTCTGCAGGTCGAGCCAGAATTGCGCTGAGTTGCCGAAATAGCGGCCGAGCCGCAAAGCCGTATCGGCAGTGATCGCGCGGCGGCCGTTGAGAATATCGGTGATGCGGCCCGACGGCACGCCGAGGTCGAGCGACAGCCGGTTGGCGCTCAGCTCGCGCGCGGCAAGTTCGCGCTTCAGGAAGCGGCCGGGATGCACAGCAGGAGCCATCTCACTCATCCTTTGTGATAGTCGACGATCTCGACATTGAACGCGTCGCCCCTGGCGTACTCGAAGCAGATGCGCCAGCGCGCATTCACGGTCATCGCCCACTGCCCTTTGCGGTCGCCCTTGAGCTTGTGCAGCCCGACGCTCTTGAGCGGGCTCAGGTCGTTCAGGCTCTTGGCAACATTCAGCGCCAGCAGCAGGTCGATGGCCGCCTCGAAATCCAGTCCGCGAAACTGGTTGGGCTCTTCGCCCTCCCAGACCTTGCGCGTCGCCGCGTTTCGCCACGACCGGATCATGGCAAAAATATACTACGTGAGGCGGTGAACTTCAACCCGGCATTGACGATCTTAAGGTGGGTTAGCCTCGAAGGCGCGGAACCCACCGGCGGTATCGCGGCGAAACAAGACGAGCGCCCCCGCGGCTACGCCAGCGCGCCTACCGGTCCTGCCGGAAATACGGCTTGCTCTTGATCTTCAGCAGCACGACCGGAGACGCCATCAGTAGCGCGCCGATGGCCAGCGAGCCTGCGAGCGCCGGCAGGCCGAGCAGGCCATCCTGCGCCGCACGCCAGTAGCAGGCGAGCGCGACCGGATAGAACAGCACCACGGCCGTGAACACGCCGGGCGAATTGCGTCCGCCCGTCCGCAGCACCGGGAGCACATGAAAGAAGGTCGCATTGATCAGCATGAGTGCGGGAAATGCGAGCGACACCACCGGCGCCTGCGCGCCGATCTGCGCGGCGGCGATGCCGAGCACGACCACGATGGCGTTGGTGACGTAGAAGTCGGTCCATTCAACCGGCAGGCCGATCACGGATCGCGCCCAGTTGCGCCAGTCGAGTTCGTATTCCTCGAGCATGTGCACGGCATAAGCAGCGAGCGCCAGCCACAACCAGCCCGCCAGCGACATGGTCTTCGTCTCCGATCCTATGCGACCGCGCGCGTTGTAGCAGGATTCGCATCGATTGCCGCCGCCGCGGATATACAAACAGCACGTGGATGAAGCGCAGCGACATCCCGGCCGGCCGCGCCGCAATCCGATCCGCTTCCACCGGCGCGAGCGCCGATGGCGCATCGCCGACGCCTCTTGACCGGCGCATCCGCCGTCTTTCGAATGATGGCCGGCCGGGTCCGCCCCGGCCATCAAAAGGACAGGCCATGACCGATCCGCTCGGCAGAGCCACCGATGCACGGCAGACCCTCGTCTATGCCAGCACGAAGGTTGGGCGGAAGTTTCTCGGCATTGGCGTTGTCTGCCTTGCAGTCTGCGGTGCGCTGGTATGGCTGCAGCCGCGCGACTTTTCCATCTTCGACTGGGCGATCGCCGCATTCGGACTCGCCGTCGGCGCGGCCTGCACGGGCTACGGCCTGCATCGCTGGCTGAAGCCGAAGCCGCTGCTCACGCTGTCGCCCGCGGGGCTGCGTCTGCATATCGACATGGTCAAGGACGTGCTGATCCCGTGGGACGACATCCGCGGCGTCGATAGCATCGACATCAGCGGCAAGATCGGCCGCCATTTCGTTCATCTGCCGGGCGTCACCGTGGTACTGGTTACGCGCGCCTTCTACGACAGCCGCATCCATGTCGATTCGTGGCTCCTGCGCGGGCCCGGCTGGGAGACGAATTTCATCCCGAAAGGCGATCATGTGCAGGTCGCGCTGCATCACGAGGCGCTGCGGGCGAGCGCAGCCGAATTGCGTGTCGCCGTCGAGACCCGCTGGCGCACGTTCGCACCGGAACGCAGCGGTCACAAAAGCGCCCTCGCCGTCGCGCCTCATGCCGCAACACCGGATACGAGGCCATGACCCCACAAGCCCCCGACCTTCAGTCCATTGTGACCTTCCGGGATACCAGGGTCATGAAATCGCTGCTGATCGTGGGCGTGATGCTGCTTGCACTCGCAGCGCTGTTCATCTCCATCCCCGTGTATGAACGCCATACCAAGATCGGCTGGTTCATGGGCGCGTTCGGAATCGTCTGCGTGCTGTGGGGCCATTACGGCCTGGTCCGCGGCGGCAAACCGCTGCTCACGCTCTCGCCCAAGGCGCTTACGCTGTCGTCGCTCGGCAAGGACGTCGTTATTCCGTGGCATCAGGTGCGCGGCATCGACACCGTGATCTTCCGCACCATGACGACGCTGTGGAGCCAGCTGCCGCCACTGATCGTTCCGGTGAAGCTGCGCGATGTCAGCGTGGTGCTGATCGCGCGCGACTTTTACGAGAACGAGATCCTGCCGGCCTTTCCCGTGCTGTGCCACACCCCGGTCTTTGGCCGCACCTTTCGTCCGCGCGGCGACAATCTCATCGAAGTCTGTCTGCATCACGATTTGCTGCCCGCGACATCCGACGAAATCCGCAAAGATGTCGCCGCGCGCTGGTATGCGTTCCGCGAGGCGGATCAGAAAGAGACCGACCCAAAGAATGAAATTGCCGCGAACCGCGGGCTCAAGCCGTCACCGGGCGATCAGGCGGCGACGCTGTCTCCGGACGCGGCCGCCGACACTCCGGCTCGCCAGCGCGTGTTCGACAGGATCAGATTTCGAATCAACTGGGAGAAGAAATAGGCGCTGACCGTATCACAGCCCGGTGGTCACGCCCCGTGCGGACGT
This sequence comes from Pseudomonadota bacterium, assembly GCA_049324435.1. Lineage (GTDB taxonomy): Bacteria > Pseudomonadota > Alphaproteobacteria > Rhizobiales > Xanthobacteraceae > Pseudorhodoplanes. The sequence continues at coordinate 17,965 of JBMOOQ010000076.1, read as the reverse complement.
TCCTCGTGGCGCGCCGTCTCAATCGCCTGTTTCCGCCGCTGCGCCATCAGCCGCCAGTAGATGAAGGCGCCCACCGCCGCGATGCCGAACATCAAAGCTGTGCTGACCCTGCCCGAGTAACCCCACATCAGCAGCATGATCGCGGCCACAGCGAGCCAGTATTTGACGGTGTCGGTCAGCATGGATGTAGCCCTCGCGCGGCGCATGCGCATCGATAATCATGTCGCGCCGTTGCGGTGGCCGTTCAATCCGTAGAACTACAGGGCCGCGGCAACCACCGAGACGTCACGCGCGGGCTCGACCCGCGCATCTATCCCTTCGCGAGATGGATGGCCGGGTCACGGCGCATTGCGCCGGCCCGGCCATGAACCGTGCAGCAAAAACTTATCCCCCTCGCCCGGCGCGGCCTTATCTTCGCGGCGTCCGATCCCGCGTAGGGACGCGAACCGGTTGCTCCGTGTCGCGTGGATTGGATGTGGCGCCCGCGTCCGTGCCTCGCAAGCACGGCCCCGGGCGGCGCCGGGGCTCCGCCCGGGACCACTAAGGGTCCCTGCCGGGAGCCGGCTGACACCATGCGCAGTTTCAGGCGCATGGAGGCAAAGCGCGGCCCGGCGCCGCACAAACGCCACGACGGAGCGCCGGGAGGCGCCCGCGTTGTCGCAAGGCAGCGCGGCTGACTGAAGGACAGGTGCGCCACCCGGTGCTCCGTCCCCCGTCCCTTCCCGCGAGGAAGGGACAGCATGAAGGCGCACCCCGCGCCTCAAATAACAGGGGCGATCGCGCACATCCCGACCATGGAGGCATTAACCCCGATGCAACGGACGCTGCCCACGAAATGCGACTACAACGATCCCCACCGCATCACCGCCCGCTCGATCGCCGACCTCTATTGCCTCTGGCGCATGTGCCCGCATGCCGGCTGCCGGCGCGCGAAGGCTTGCCGCAACGATCCGCGCGATTGCGAGCCGGCCATGGCGCTGGTGCCGCCGGATGCAGCGGACCTGCTCGAAGCGCTGATGGACGCGCGTGACCGCACGCTCGGCTACCGCGCGATGCTCGACGCCTGCGAGACCGAACGCATCGCGCTCGATGCGTGGCGCAGTCAGGTCGCACGCAGCATTGCGTGATCCGCCGTCATGAAACTCGTGCTAGGGTTTCTCACCTTCTCTGAGTCGCGTGCGTCCATAACCCTCACTGCAGGATCCTTTCGCATGCATCCGCTCAAGATCGTCTCTGTCGACTGGCAGAAGGCACTCCCCGTCCTGATCGTGGTGGGGGTCGTCGTCTGGCTCATGCTGTTCCGCGCAACTCCGACTACGGAACAGGCGCTGTTCGCAGCCCTGCTGATCATCTACATGATCCATCAGCTCGAGGAGCATCTGTGGCCCGGCGGCTTCCGCCAGTTCGCCAATGCCCGCGTGTTCAAGAGCGGCAACGACAACTGGCCGGTCACCGAGGGCGGCGTTGCACTCGTCAATGTCGGCTATGTCTGGCTGCCGATTCTGCTGGCTGCGCTATTTCCCGGACCGCTGCGCTGGCTTGGCCTCGGCTGGGTCGGGCTGACGCTGATCAACGGCATTTCGCATATCGCGACCTCGATCCGCTTCAAGGTCTACAATCCCGGCCTGATCACCTCGATCGTGCTGTTCCTGCCCTTCACCGTCTGGATGCTGGCGCGCGAGGTTTCCGCCGGCATGCTCACCGGCTGGCAAGTGGTGGGATTGCTCGTCGCGGGAATCGTGCTTCACGTCCCGGTCGCGGCATTGTTCGTGATACCCTACCGGCGCGGCGAAGCGCGGCCGGCCTGAACGCGGATGGCCGGGCCGCGATTGCGCGCAGCCCGGCCTTTCCGTTTGGTTGGACGTTGCCGTCGCGCTTTATTCAGTGGCGGCGCGCCTCGTCGGCAAAATGCCGCGCCGTGTCTGCCACGTCATCGGCCTTATCGGCGGCCGCGCGCTTCAGACGTCGCGCCTTGTCGGCGATGTCGTCCCTGGTGTCCTCTGCCGCGCCCATCAAGGTGCGAGCGGCGGAACCGATGGCCTCGGTGGCGCCGTTGGCAATCACATCGCGGGCCGCAGCAGCCGCACTCGCCGCGGCCTCTTTCATCAGTGCGCCGCCATCGGCCAGCGCCTTGCCGGCCCGCTGACCTGCTTCGGTCCGGGACGCAATCAGAACCGCGGCCGCGGCTCCTGCAGCGGCGACCAGCGCTTCAGCCATGATGACCCGGCTGGTCTGCGAGCCGAGTACGTTCTGCATCAGGTTCGATGGCACGAAATCGAACAGGCCGGCCATCACTCCGGATTTCCGGGACACCGCGCGCCTGGCCCGTCCGGATGTCCGGGGCGTTGCGGCACGCTTGGCCTTACGGGTGTTCGTTCGCGCCGCGCTCCGCGTCGCCTTCTTCGCTTTCGCCATGTGTCCTCGTCCTTTGTGGCGGGGTGGAAAGGTCGCCTGACAACTCGCGATGCGGCCGCATGTTCCGCCTTGCGCGCGCATAATGCGTGACGGCATCGGCGCGACATGAAACTTGTCCCCCTGCCTGAAATCGGCGTTATCGTGCCGGAACGGGTTGCAGGGCGCTCCGCAAAACGCCCCACCCCGCCCCCCATCCAAACGGGCGCATGCTGGACATCACACGAAGGAAGAAGCTCTCACCGCCATGGCCACTACCAACACCGGCAGCCACGACCTGCGCCGACGGTTGAAATCGCTCTACGAGGGACGCTCGCAACAGGCTCATCGCTTCCGCTACGGCCTTTTGATCTTCGACGTCCTGACCTTGCTGTTTATTGTCACGACCTCGTTCATGCCGCGCGAGACCTGGGTCGAGGTCACAGATGTCGTGTTCGGCGTTTTCATTCTTGCCGATTTTCTGGCGCGCCTGTTCATCAGCGAGCGGCCGCTACGAGACTTTCTCCATCCGGTAACGTGGGCGGATATTGCCAGTATCGTGTCGTTTCTCGCACCCTTGGTCGGCGAACCGCTCGGATTTCTGCGCATCCTGCGCACTCTGCGCCTTCTGCGCAGCTACCAATTGCTGTCACGATTGCGGATCGACTTTCCGTACTTCCGCACGCACGAGGACGTCATCCTGGCGGTGGCGAATTTCGCGGTGTTTCTTTTTGTTACGACGGGCTTCGTCTACGAAACCCAGCACGCGACCAATCCGGGCATTCAGAACTACGCCGATGCACTCTACTTTACTGTGACCGCACTGACCACGACCGGTTTCGGTGACATTACGTTACAGGGCACGGCCGGCCGCCTGATCTCGGTGGCGATCATGATTTTCGGTGTGACCCTGTTCTTCAATTTGGCGCGCGCCGTACTCCGCCCGAACAAGGTGCGCTACGAATGCCCAGATTGCGGCCTGATGGTCCACGACCCCGACGCCGTTCATTGCAAGGCCTGCGGCAGGATGCTGAAAATCCCAAACGAGGATCTCGACTGAACAGCTCCTACCCAACCGTTCAGATTTTCGCGCGCACGCAATTCTCAGGCATGGTTCGAGACGATTGCCGATATCACCCGCGTCTACGTTGCGGAGGCTGCCGCACGAGACCGCACCTACTTCGCCTGTATCAGCGCAAGGATGTCGTTTACGCGCTTCACGGCATTTGCAAAGCCCGGTTCTTTCGGCGCCCGTTCGGCAAGGCAAGTCTTGAAGTCGGTCTCGATCTTGTCGCGCAACGCGATCGCACGTTCGAGGGCGGAGACATTGCGTGGTCCTGGCTTGATCTCGGCTTTCTCCAGCGCTGCGAGCTTTGCCTCGGCGGCCTCCCGCGATCTGGTGCAGGCGGCAACCGTAAGCGGCGGCTCGAACCGCGCGCTCGCGACAAAAGCCAGGTCACCGCGGATCGCGGTGAGAAAAATCTCGTCGGCCTCGAACGGCGGCAAGTCCTGTGTTCGCGCGCCAAGAATGGCAAAGGCATCCGCGATCCCAATCGGAATGTCGGCGTAGCGTAAAATCGCGGCGTCGCTGCCCAGCGCCCGCAGATAGAACATTTCACTTTTCATCGCGGTATCCAGTGGCACCCGCTCTTTTGGGTCCTGCCACTTGGCTTGCAGCCATTTCCTCACCAACGACGGCGTCGTAACGACAAGCCGGGTATCGCCGCCATCCGCCTCAAGCATCAGACCGTCGAGCCGGCCGAAGTCGATATCCCCGGTAAACAGCGTCGTGAGATTGAGTTGCGGCGCGTCGAATCCGTCGATCGGCGGAACACTGATCACGTCGCGGATCAGCCGGTCAAGCTCGGCGCGCGCCTTGTTCTCGGCATCGAGCTCCGCCTGACCGATATTGGGAACGCGGTCATGCGTGAAGCGTTCGATTGCGGCATCGCGCGCAGCGAGATACCGATCCTCCGCTGTCTGCGCGATTGCCGTACTGGCGGACAAAACCAGACCCGTCACGATAGCGGCGATGCGCCGGATCGAAGGCATTATCAGGAACTCCGTTGGCGTTTCGCGAAAGCGCACAGCATCGCCTGCAGGCGTGAATCACGCGGCGTTGCGCCCCATGGCTTCGGCCTGCTTGAGCCAGCTATCGCGTTTTGCATCCGACGATTCTGCGATCATGCCAAGCAGAGTCTCCCGCACCGGCTTGATACCGATAAAATTCAGAATGTTGTTCTTCAACAGCTTCAGCGCATGAGGTCCGTACCAATACCGGTAGATGGAGACCGGCATCCCCATCGTCATGATGATGCGCGCCGACTTATTCTGAAAAATGCGCCAGTTCATCGCATTGTCGGTTCCCTGCCGCCTGATCAGGTCGGGCTGCAGGATGCGCTCGAAAAAGCCCTTCAGCAACGCCGGCATGTCGCCGCACCAGATCGGAAAAATGAAAACCCAGTGGTCGCTGGCGGCAAGCGCGTCATAAGCTGCCTGCAGATCCGCTTCGAGCGGCTGCTCTTCGCGATAGCCCCCGCGCAAAATCGGATCGAAACTCATCTCCGCAAGCTTGAACAATTGGACCTTGTGGCCGGCGCCTTGCGCACCGCGCCGGTAGGCCTCGGCCAACGCCTCGCAATACGTGACGCGTTGCGGATGTCCAACGACGATGGTGATGACTGCCATGACACATGCCCGCTTGCGCGCTGCCGGGTGACCTGAATTTCTCATCATATGACAAGATCTGACGACAACCGCTTTGCGCTGCCGCAAGCCGATACCCGGAGATCCGCACAAAAATCCGGCATTCGCCGGGATAAGGATCAGGAGCCGTCGCGCTGAAGCCACCAGCCATCGGCGATCGGGCGCTGAATCAGCACCTTGCTGCGGCCCAGCGCGGCTTTGTCGAGGTCGCCATCGACGATTTCAGCGTACCGCGAGGGCTCGCCCCGCACGAAACTCTTGCCAAAAGAGCTGACCGACAGACCGCTCGCATAATACAGAAATTGCACCGACCGGTGTCCGCGGCTGACGCTGATGATAGACGCCTCTCGCATCAGATCGCGGTAATCGGCGATGCGAGGGGCCGGCACATGCGCCCGCTCCGGGTCTTCAGGATCGCTCCAGTCCAGTCCGAGCCGGTTTAGAGCCGGGTCGCGCCGCAGCATGTCGGTGATCTGGTCGAGCGTCGTGCGGTGCTTCTCCCAATGGGCGATCATCGCGGCATCGGATGGAGCAGACGGCCCTCGACCGGAGCCCGAGGCTGCAAAACCGAGCGCGACGGCGACCGCGGCAAACCCCGCCATCACGGCAACGCCGGTCAGAACAATTGCAGCACTACGACGGTTCATGGTCGATCCCGATCGCGGCCGGGTTCCCTGGAGCCGCTTTGCGGCATTCGCGGGGCGTCACGGCCACGGCGCACGAAAGCGTGAATGCAAGACGCTATAAGCTATTTTAGCATGGAGCGACAGGCCGTGGGAGATGTGACTGGGCTTGTCGGAACGCCACATCGGGTCCCCGGCCGCAAAATCTTGCGGAACAGGGAGACTTGCCCATGGCGCAATTCCACGTTCTCACTCCGGCCGACGAACGCGCTGCTGCACTGCCCGTCATACGACGCATCAGCTTCGCCGACCTGCGCGAGGCACTGGAAAAAGGCTGGGATGACTTCAAGGTGTGGCCGACCCATGCGATTTTCCTCTGCATCATTTACCCGATTATCGGTCTGGTTCTGGCCGGAATGGCTTTGGGCTATAGCGTGCTGCCGCTTCTGTTTCCGCTCGCCGCAGGGTTCGCCTTGCTGGGCCCCGTCGCGGCTCTCATGATGTATGAATTGAGCCGCCGCCATGAACGTGGAGAGCAGCCGTCGCTCCGCGCCGCACTTGGCGTCATTCGATCCCCGAGCTTTCCGGCGATTGTCGCGATCGGGCTTCTTCTGATGGGGCTGTTTCTGTTATGGCTCGCGATAGCGCGGCATCTCTATCAATCGCTGTTCGGTGTCTATGCCGCACCCGAGTCGATCGGACCGTTTCTCCGTCAAGTGTTTACGACCGATGCTGGCTGGGAGCTGATTATCTTCGGTAACATGATCGGCTTCGCCTTCGCGCTCGCCGCGTTCTGTCTCACGGTGATTTCGTTTCCGCTGCTGCTGGATCGCGACGTCGGCGCGGCCACCGCACTGCTCACATCGGTCCGGGCCGTCCTGGTCAATCCGGTCGTGATGGCGGCATGGGGTCTGATCGTAGCCGGCCTGTTACTGCTCGGCTCGCTGCCGGCATTCATCGGCCTTGCCGTGGTCATGCCGGTGCTGGGCCATGCGACGTGGCACCTGTATCGCAAGCTGGTCATTTAGAGCGGTGACCGCACGAGGTGCGGCCGCCCTTCAGGTTCTGCCGGGCCCGGCCCGCCTCCCTGTGAGGACGCATGACGACAATTCGATGCAAATTGGCCGACGCGCCTTCACCGGATCGGAAATATTTGTCGCACAGAGTGGTGGTGCATGACCGCCACTCGATCATCCACGCCCCCGCGATACTCCGGGCGCGCGTCCGCGCCGGCGCGATCACGTGCGTTAGATTCGGCAACCTTGCGCCGTGGCCCCCAGCGCCTGAGCAAGGATCGGCGGCGCGGGGCCATTGCATGCGTCATGGCCGGTTTCGGACTGGTCCTGTCATTGAGCGCCTATGGCGTCCATTCGCAGATGGTGCAATCAGCTGCACGCGCAGCCGAGCGCGAACGGCAGATCGCTTTCGAGACCGGTTCGGCGCTGAAAACGGTTTCGGTGCTGTTTGTGCCAGATGACGGTCAGGTGTGCCGGCGCCGGTGGATCGACAACGGATCATGGACCTTGCGGGACGGCGGCAAAGTGGACTGCGAAGATGCCGCACAGTGGAATATTGAGATGCCGGATCGGGAGCAGCAGATCGAACGCCGCCTTGGAGCTATCCGGCACGGATTTCAAGCTCGTAACGGCGGCAAAGCGGAATAGTCTGTTATGGCCGGATTGCCTGCGCCGAAAACGCTTGCCGGCGCAAGACGGGTCCGCTCATCGCGGACCCGTTGCTGATCGTTACCGCGCTCAGTTGCCGACCGCGTCGTTCATGCACTTCTTGATGTGACTGTCCTTCGCCGCGCCGGCGAGCTTCTTGTCGGCTGCCGACTTGTCGCACATTGCCTGTGCGTCCTTCTCGCACTTGGTCATAAAGCTGTTAAGCGCAGCGCCGGCGAGCTTCTTGTTGGATGCCTCGACCTTGCAGGCCGCGGCATGAGCGCTGCCGGCGGCGAATACCACAGCCGCGGCGAGTAACAGGGCCTTCATAGTTCGCTCCTTGGAACGGGTTCGTAGGGCCGAGAGACTCGGCCGTCGCAAATGTATTGAATCCGCTGTGTCGTGACTATGGCAGACGCAATAACGGCGGCGTGTTCAGGCCGCCATTGCCGGGGAAACCAATTCCCGGACCTCGGTGACCGGTGTAGCGACCATGGCGTCCGCGATGCGTTCCAGTCCCATGACCCGCAATATTCCGCGCGCCGGACACATTTCGACGGCAAGGCGCGTGAAACGGTTGTTCACCGGCTCGGACAGCCACCCAAAAGGCTCATTGAGAAGTGAGCCCGAGAAGCTCTCCATGGTTTCGCGGCGGCGACGGCTGTTGTCTGCGGCCTCCTCGTAGCGGCAGGTCAGGATGAGATCACCACCGATCCGCGCTTCCCAAGGCTCCCGGCAGTTGTGCCAATCGTTTGCTGCCACCGTCGCAGTCGCGCGCGTCTCGAAATCCATTTCTGTCCGTTCGATAACGCAGCGCTCTCCCGGGCGTGTACCCGCCAGCGAGTAGATCACGGGACGTGCCACCGGGGTTCGTTCCAGCATGGCCCTGGCTGTTGCGAAATCTGGGGAGGTCTCGAATACCTGACGCAGCAATTGATCTGGCGGCATGTTGCGGATGCCCCATGTCTTGAGAGCGTTAGCGCCGAGATCGTAAGGACGCAACCATGGATGGCGTGTGCGACGCCATAGCGGCGCCTGGTTGATCGCTGCCGCAAATCGTCCGGGCGCGATCGCAGTCAGTGTGCCGACATATCCGGGCCAGGTCACGCTGTAGAATTCGCCTGCCTCACCCGACTGATGGGCAATCTCGGTGTGGCGACCCAATCCTGGAAACGGCCAATCGAGGGTCCGGACCAGCCACGGCTCGCCCTCCTCATCGCGGCTCATGGTCGTACAACCCCAGGAATAGGAGCCGTTCAGAAACCAAACGCCGCTAAATCCCAAGGTCGCGGCGATGGCCTCGATCTCGTGTACATAAGGCGACTGCGACCGCGACAGCCAGCGCCGGGCGAGACCGTCGAGCATCGGCAACGCCGCTGAGACCGGACGCGGAAAAAATGACAGACAATCATCGCGCAACGCGCGCGCGCGATCAGCGCCTTCTTTCGCCTGTCGCAGCGGACCGCCGTCACGGACGTCGATAACCGGGATACGAGGTAATGTCGTCATTTTCCAAAGATTATCAGGGAACCGGGACCAAATGCCATGTGGCCGCACACCGGACGTCGCGCAATGCCCGTCTGACGACGATCAAGTGACTGATATGACGCTACTTTTTCTACCAAAACCATTCGTCAACCGCATTCGCCTAGGCTGCGCAAAAGCTGGATTCTTGTCATGGCGAAGCGGATCAGATCGTCGATGCATCACGCTTGGGCCATAAGAGACGGCCGACGTGCGGTGCTGGCGGCGCTGCTACTGATCTTCGTCGCGGCTGCCACGCTGTCCGATGGCAAGCTGCTGCCAGGTGCCCTGACAAGCCAGCGTTTCGGAGCGAAACCGGCCGATCGCAATCCGGATTTTGACCTGCGAACCGGCTCAATTCTGATCACACCCAGCGACGGCAACGTTTGCGAACGCCGTATCATCGACAACGAGACATGGCGCATTCGGTCCAATGGCTTCGTCCTTTGCGACTCGGCCGTGACGTGGCAGCCGGATCGCGATGGGGCCCACACGCCGAAGTCCCGCATCGAGGCGATCCGCGACGGCTTTGTTTCAAAGCGATAGATCACCTCGCCCACTCGACCAGGACCGCGACCTGAATAAGCGCCGCGGTGTTCACCGTCGCGTGCAGAATGATCGTTAGCAGCGTCGAGCCGCTGCTCCAACGCAGCCATCCCAAGACGCATCCGAGAACGAAAATCTGCACGATATAAAAAGTCTCATACTGGACATGCATCGCCGCCCAGCCCGCCGACGTGACGACGATCGCTCCCCACGGCCCGGGTCGCGATTTGGCAAAGCCCGGAAACAGAAAGCCGCGAAACAGCAACTCCTCCATCAGCGGTGCGGCGACGATCAATGCAATTGCCAGTAAAATGAGCGTGCCGGAACTGCGCGCCGTGCGATATGCGTCGACCACTGCGGGCGGGACCAGATCGCGCCCGCTCATCCATGACGAAAGATCGCCAAGCGGCAGTAATATCGCGACAATCACGAAACCGACAATCAGGTCGGCGCGCCTGGGCCAATGCAACGCGAGATAATTTCGCGGCGAGCATCCCGCGTGCCGCGCCGCGAATGCCATGATCGCGATTGGCGCGGGCATGGACGCGATCGTCACAACGGCAATCGTCAGGGCATGCGAAACCGGCGAATCGCCCTTCAAATCCAGTGTTGCAGTCCCGGCCTCGATGACCGCAAAAGCTGCAACGGCGGTCAACATCTGGGCGACAAACCAGGCTACGATTGCGGCCAATCCATAGACCGTCGTTGTCCAGAAGCCCCATGGCTCGCATCCCGACAAGCCATTCTTATCGTTCCTGTTATGCGAAGGTTGCGTCATAAGCGGTCTCGAATTCCGGCCGGCCGGGCATGCGCGGGTTGTTGCTATGGAAATTTGGCCCAATGCCCATAGCACAGACCGCCGTTTCGAACCGAAGGCGTGCTATGGGTCAGGCATGAGCGCTCTTTTATGCACCGTTGCCGAAGCGCAATCCGTCCTGCCCGCGCGGGGCGCCCTGATCGGACTCGATCTCGGCACCAAGACCATCGGAGTCGCAGCTTCCGATCCCGACCGCACACTTGCCGCGGGCGTCGAGACCGTGGCGCGCAAGGCGTTCCAGGCCGACGCAGCGCGCCTGCTCGCACTTGCAGCCGAGCGCCACGCCGTTGGTTTCGTGCTTGGACTGCCCCTCAATATGGACGGCACGGAAGGCCCTCGCGCGCAATCGACGCGCGCCTTTGCGCGCAATTTTGCAAAACTGACCGAGTTGCCGATCGCGTTCTGGGACGAGCGCTTGTCGACGGCTGCGGTCGAGCGCGACCTGATCGCCGCCGACGCCAGCCGCGCCAAACGTGCCGTGGTGATCGACCAGCACGCTGCGGCGTTCATCCTTCAGGGCGCTCTCGATTTTCTTCGCATGGCCAAAATCCGGACGGCACCGTGACCGGTCAGGCTGAAGCCGCACGCTCCAATAGCTGCGATGCGCAGGCCGGCATCGCACCGTATTGCCGGATGCCTCCGCGCAGCCGCATTCGCGCAAAGGCGGCAGCGATATCGGGCGCGGTCGCGTTCAGGGCGGCAACGGCAGCGACCATTGCCAGCATGGCGGCGACCTCTCTCGCATATGCCTCGACGCCGGGGGCGAGCAGCAACCGCTCGATTTGGTCCAGCGCAGCAACAGCTTCGGGAACATCGCAAATATCGCGGCGCAAATCGCCCAGCACCGCCTGCGCCTCGTCCGCATTGCGCATCGACCGCAGCAAGTCGAGCGCCATCACGTTTCCGGAGCCCTCCCAAATCGCATTGACCGGCGCCTCCCGATAAAGCCGTGCAAGACCGTGATCTTCGACATAGCCGTTGCCGCCGAGGCATTCCATCGCCTCGTAGACGAAAGCGGGCGCGGTCTTGCAGATCCAGTATTTTGTCACCGGCGTCAGGATTCGCGCACGTGCGGCCTCGCGCGGATCGCTCGCCGCCAAATCGAAGGACCTGCAAAGTCGCATCACGAGGGCGACTGCGGCTTCAGCCTCGAGCGCGAGGTCGGCAAGCACAGCATGCATCATCGGCTGATCGACCAGCCTTTTATGGAACACGATGCGATGGCGGCAGTGATGCAGCGCGCGCGACAAAGCTGCGCGCATGATACCGGCGGAGGAAATCGCACAATCGAGCCGCGTAAGCTGCACCATCCGGATGATAGTCCGGACGCCCCTGCCCTCATCGCCAACCCGGAGCGCGTAAGCGTCGCGGAACTCAACCTCCGAAGACGCATTCGACCGGTTACCGAGCTTGTCCTTCAGCTTCACAAAATGCAGGCCGTTCAGGCTTCCGTCCGGACGGAACCGCGGCATAAGAAAACACGTCAGCCCGTCCGGCGCCTGCGCCAGCACCAGAAACGCATCCGACATCGGCGCAGACATGAACCATTTGTGACCATCGATGCGGTAGGCGTGGCCATCGCGGGCGGCCTGCGTCGTATTGGTTCGGACATCGGTACCGCCCTGCTTTTCGGTCATACCCATTCCGAGGGTCATCGCGGACTTCTGCGACCATGGCCGGAACTCCGAATCGTAGGCGCGCGACACGATCTTCGGCATCAGCCGCTCGCGCAGATCGGGCTGCGACGACAATGCGGCGACCGAGGCACGTGTCATGGTGATCGGACACATATGGCCGTTCTCGACTTGTGCGACCATGTAAAAGCGCGCCGCCCGTCCAACCTCGGCCGGAGCTGCGGCGGCGGATCCGTCGGCATTCCAGGTCGAACAATGCAGGCCCGCCATCATGCTCTCGGCCATGAAGTGGTGATAGGCGGGGTGAAAGCGGACAGTCTCGCCATGAAGCCGCGGCGGATGCGCATCGGCGAGGTTCGCGTGTGCGAACATCAAGGCCCTGCCCCAATGGCGTCCGAACGCCGCCAAAGCCTCCGCTTCGTCCGCCGCGCCGTTCGCCGCAACGGCATCGCGAAGCGGGCGGTCGCTCTGGAAAAGATTCACATCTCCGAAGGGTGGTGGCTGGTTGGCCGTCTCGTCGCACGGAACAGGCATGGCTCACTCCCGGTCCCCCGCTATGGTAGCATGCGGACCTGTCCGAAAGGATTCAGCATGTGCTGGGGATGGCCGGAAACGCGCCTTGCGGGGGGGCCGTGATCGGCCTATAGAGCCCGCTTTAATGAACATCGCGTCCACATCGTCATTCGTCCTCAACCGGCGCCATCTGTTGGGGATCGAAGGACTTTCGCGTGAGGAGATTACGGGTCTCCTCGACCTCTCCGAGGAATTTGTCGATCTGAACCGCCAGATCGAGAAGAAGCGCACCTCGCTGCGCGGCCGCACTCAGATCAATCTGTTCTTCGAATCCTCGACCCGTACGCAGTCGTCGTTCGAACTGGCCGGCAAGCGGCTGGGGGCAGACGTCATGAACATGGCGGTCGGCTCCTCCGCCATGAAGAAGGGCGAGACGCTGATCGACACCGCGATGACGCTGAACGCCATGCACCCCGATATCCTGGTGGTGCGGCACCATGCATCGGGGGCAGTCGAATTGCTCGCCCAGAAAGTGGACGGCTCGGTCATCAATGCCGGTGACGGTGCGCATGAACATCCAACCCAGGCACTGCTCGATGCGCTGACCATCCGCCGCAACAAGGGCCGGATCGAGGGACTGATCGTCGCGATCTGCGGCGACGTGCTGCATTCGCGGGTCGCACGCTCCAACATCATTCTGCTCAATGCCCTGGGCGCACGGGTCCGGGTCGTCGGCCCCTCCACGCTCCTGCCGCCGCATGTCGAACGCCTCGGCGTCGAAGTGACCCGCGACATGCGTGAGGGCCTCCAGGACGCCGACATCGTCATGATGCTTCGGCTACAACGCGAGCGCATGAACGGATCGTTTGTACCGTCCACCCAGGAATATTTCGCCTATTTCGGTCTCGACCAGCGAAAACTCGCATTCGCCAAACCGGACGCGCTGGTGATGCATCCGGGTCCGATGAACCGCGGCGTCGAAATCGATTCCAGTGTCGCCGACGGCGCGCAATCGTTGATCCGCGAACAGGTCGAGATGGGGGTCGCGGTGCGGATGGCGGTGCTCGAAGCCCTCTCCCGCAACCTGCCGAACGCATGATCATGCTGTCCGATCGCCGCCCGATCCTGCTCACAAATGCCCGGATCGTCGATCCGTCGCGCGACCTGGATTTTCCGGGCGATCTGCTGATCGCCGATGGCGTGATCCGTGACACCAAACGCGGCATCGGCGCGGCTGGCGTCCCTGAAGGCACCGAGGTCGTTGACTGCAAGGGCCGCATCGTGGCGCCGGGCCTGATCGACATGCGCGCGTTTGTCGGCGAACCGGGCGCCGAGTATCGCGACACGCTGGCGACCGCGAGCCAGGCTGCGGCAGCAGGCGGTGTAACCACCATCGTCTGCCAGCCCGATACCTCACCGGTGATTGACGATCCGGCGATCGTAGACTTTATCCTCCGGCGTGCCCGCGACACCGCGATTGTGCATGTGCAGCCGATGGCCGCACTCACCAAGGGCCTCGAAGGCAAGGAGATGACCGAGATCGGTCTTCTCAAGGCCGCCGGCGCCGTAGCGTTCACCGATGGGGCAAAAAGCGTCACCAATTCACAGGTCATGCGGCGCACCCTGACCTACGCGCGCGATTTCGATGCCCTCGTCGTGCATCACACCGAAGATCCCGACCTCGTCGGCGAGGGCGTCATGAATGAAGGCGAGTTTGCCGTACGCCTCGGTCTTCACGGCATTCCGAACGCGGCCGAAGCGGTCATGCTGGAGCGCGACATGCGGCTCGTCGGACTCACCGGCGGCCGATATCATGCCGCGTCAGTGACATGCCGCGATTCGCTCGAGATTCTGCGGCGAGCCAAGGACGCCGGACTTCCGGTCAGCGCGGCGGCTTCAATCAATCATCTGACATTGAACGAGATCGATGTCGGCCCCTACCGGACGTTCTTCAAGCTGACGCCGCCGCTGCGCGCCGAGGACGACCGCATCGCACTGGTCGAGGCGATTGCGTCCGGGTTGGTCGACATCATCATGTCCGACCACAATCCGCAGGACGTGGAAACCAAACGCCTGCCGTTCGCTGAAGCCGCGCCTGGTGCGGTCGGGCTCGAAACCATGCTCGCGGCCGGGCTACGTCTCGTCCACGGCGAGCACCTGTCGCTGATGCAATTGCTTGCGGCAATGTCCACCAAACCCGCTGAGTTGCTTGGGCTGCCCGGCGGGAGCCTGCGCAGCGGTGCGCCTGCGGACGTGATCGTGATCGACCCGGCGACCTCCTGGGTGCTTGACCCGGCCGATCTCAAGTCAAAGTGCAAGAATACACCGTTCGACGAAGCGCGGCTCGATGGCCGGGTGGTCCGCACCATCGTTGCCGGGCGCACCGCCTACGAGTACGCTTCCGCCTGACCAAATTTACGCTGGGGGCGCTGTTAATATGGTGTGGTCGAGCAGCCTTGCCAATTGGCCATCGATCATCGCTGCACTCGCTATCGGTTATCTGCTCGGCTCGATTCCGTTCGGGCTGCTGCTGACGCGGCTAAGGGGCGGCCCTGATATTCGCAGCATCGGATCGGGCAACATCGGAGCCACCAACGTACTGCGCAGCGGGCACAAGGGGCTGGCCGCGGCGACCCTCATTGCCGACATCCTTAAGGGCACGGCCGCAGTCATGCTGGCGCGCTATCTGTTCGGATCAGGCGCCGCGATCGCTGCCGGCCTTGGTGCATTTCTCGGACATCTCTTTCCGGTTTGGCTCAGCTTCAAGGGCGGCAAGGGCGTGGCGACATTCATCGGGGTCCTGCTCGCGTTCTCGTGGATCGCCGTGCTCGTTTTTGCAGTGCTCTGGATCGCGTGCGCGGCCATCACCCGCTATTCATCGCTCTCCGGTCTGACTGCCTGCGCGGCAACGCCTTTCGTGCTGTGGGCACTTAACAAGCCGATAGAAGCGGCTTTGTTCGTCGTGATGGCGCTCCTCGTCTTCATCATGCATCGCGCCAACATAGCGCGCCTGATGACGGGGACCGAAACCAAGATCGGACAATCCACGGTGAAATCGTGACACGGCCCGGAGCCGCCGACGGGGTGAAGCTCACCGACAGTCAGCGGCTCGACTGGTTGCGGCTGATCCGCAGCGAGAATGTCGGCCCCCGCACCTTTCGCGCGCTCGTAAATCATTATGGCGGCGCTCGGGCCGCGCTCGAACATCTGCCGGCGCTGGCGCGGCGCGGCGGCGCTCAAGCTCCGGGGCGGATTTGTTCGGTGGAGGAAGCACAGCGTGAAATTGATACTGCGACACGCATGGGTGCTGTATTTGTCGCTCTCGGCGAACCCGACTATCCCGTGCGCCTGCGCATGATCGATGACGCGCCGCCGCTCGTTTCCATCCGCGGCCGGATTGGCGTGTTGAAGTCGCCGCTGGTCGCTATCGTCGGCTCGCGCAATGCATCTGCAGCTGGTGCAAAATTCGCCGGGCAGATCGCCCGCGAACTCGGCGAGAACGATTTCATTGTGGTATCCGGACTCGCTCGCGGAATCGACGCCGCCGCGCACCGCGCTACGATCAACACCGGGACAATTGCGGTGCTGGCTGGCGGGCAGGACTGCATCTATCCGCCGGAACATCTGGCCCTGCTTAGTCAAATCCTTGAGACAGGTGCGGCGGTTTCCGAAATGCCATTTGGCTGGGAACCGCGGGCTCGTGACTTTCCGCGCCGCAACCGGCTGATCGCGGGTTTGTCGCTCGGTGTCGTGGTGATCGAGGCGGCGCGCCGGTCGGGCTCGCTGATCACAGCGCGGCTCGCGCTTGAACAGGGCCGCGAAGTCTTCGCGGTTCCCGGCTCTCCGCTCGACCCGCGCTGCGAGGGGACGAATGGCCTTCTGAAACAGGGCGCCACGCTGGTGACGGAAACGAACGACATCCTCGCGGTTCTGGGCCCGATCCTCGGCCACATCGCCGCGTTACCAGCAACTGAGCCCGACCACGAACCCTCAGAGCCTGCTGCCGAACCTGCTGCGGACGAACGCCGTCGCATCATCGCACTGCTGGGCCCCACACCGGTCGAGATCGACGAGCTTATCCGGCAGTCCGGCGCGCGGCCTGCGGTCGTCAGAACGATCTTGCTCGAACTCGAAATCGCCGGGCGCCTCGAACGTCAGGCCGGAGGCCGAGTCGCATTACTGTGATTAGCGCGCCGCCTCGTTCTCATCCCTGAGGGTCTCGGCTTCAAGCCTGGCCATATCGAGCAGATAGCCGAGCGTATGGAAGCCCTGACGTCGGGCAATCGCGGCAAGCTCGTGCGCCATGCTTGCAATATAGGCTGCATCCCCCGTGGGATCCCTGGGAGCAGACGGCGCTTTCTGGGTCATTCGAGGGCGCCGGTTACGGCCATCTCCACACTGGTTGTATATTTTACAATAAACACCTTTTAGTTGCAATTGGCATGATCTGAAACCGCCTTGATCTGTGCGAGGCGCAGTCTCGTTATTTGACTTAAGGGGTCGATTTACCCATGGTCCGGCCCCACCTAAGCGCCTGACTCGCGCTAAAAGGTCTGAAATTCAGACCTAACCTGTTGGAATTTCATGAATATTGTCGTCGTCGAATCGCCGGCCAAGGCCAAAACCATCAACAAATATCTCGGCCCGGGCTATGAAGTTCTGGCTTCGTTCGGTCATATTCGCGATCTCCCGGCCAAGGATGGGTCGGTCGATCCGGACCATAATTTCCGGATGATCTGGGAGGTCGACGAGCGTGCCCAGAAGCGGATCAACGACATCGCAAAAGCGGTCAAGGGCGCTGACAAGCTGATTCTCGCCACCGACCCGGATCGCGAAGGCGAAGCGATCTCGTGGCATGTGCTGGAGGTGCTGAAGGAGAAAAAGGCGCTCAAGGACCAGGCCATCGAGCGGGTGGTCTTCAATGCCATCACCAAGCAGGCAGTCAGCGAGGCAATGAAGCATCCGCGCAAAATCGACCACGCGCTGGTCGATGCCTATCTTGCGCGCCGCGCCCTCGACTACCTGGTCGGCTTCACGCTCTCTCCCGTGCTGTGGCGCAAGCTGCCTGGCGCGCGTTCGGCAGGCCGCGTGCAATCGGTAGCGTTGCGTCTCGTCTGTGACCGCGAACTCGAGATCGAGAAATTCATCGCGCGAGAATACTGGTCACTGGTCGCAACGCTGGCGACACCGCGCAACGAGACTTTCGAAGCGCGGCTCGTCGGTGCCGACGGGCAGAAGATCACGCGTCTCGACATCGGCTCCGGAAAAGAAGCCGAAGACTTTAAGCGGGCGCTGGAAAGCGCCGCTTTTACCGTAGCCTCGGTTGAAGCCAAGCCGGCGCGCCGCAATCCGCCCCCGCCCTTCACCACCTCGACCCTGCAGCAGGAGGCAAGCCGCAAGCTCGGCTTCGCGCCCGCGCACACCATGCGGGTCGCGCAGCGGCTCTATGAGGGCGTCGATATCGGCGGCGAGACCATCGGCCTCATCACCTATATGCGAACCGACGGCATCGACATGGCGGAAGAGGCTATCGCCGGCATCCGCTCA
>JBMOOQ010000075.1:0-1693 GCA_049324435.1 Pseudomonadota bacterium | reverse complement strand
GACTATGATCTCGGCTACTTCGACGACGAGACATGCAGGCTCGAACCGGTCGAAAACCCGTTCGGGCCAAAAGTGTTACCCATGTCTCCAGAATGAAACGTAACCTATGTGTCCGGAATGGACCCCAAACTGGCTGGCTGGGGCGGGAGGATTCGAACCTCCGAATGCCGGAATCAAAATCCGGTGCCTTACCACTTGGCGACGCCCCAACTCTGTCAGGAAGGGCTTCCTCATAGCGGCCGGTCCCGCCCCCCGCAACGGCAAATGTCAGCATTTCCGCGGACTGACACTACGTTCTGGCGGACCGGCGCGGCGGCGGCGTTGACGCTCTCCGTCCGGTAAACTAGCCGTTGCAGTTGTCCATCACGCCCGCGTCCCGGAGAGGAAACCATGTCCTATCGCGCGCCGGTTGCCGAGATTGCCTTTGCGCTCAAGCATGGTGCCGGGATGAGCGAGGCGCTGGCCGCGGGGCTTTACGGCGAGTTGTCGGCCGACGACATCGACGCCGTTCTGACCGAAGCGGGGCGCTTCGCCACGGATGTCATTGCCCCTCTGAACCGGGTGGGCGACCAGTTCGGCACCCCCTTCAAGGATGGCCGCGTGACCATGCCGCCAGGATGGACGGAGGCCTATCGCGACTGGGCCGCGGCCGGCTGGAACGGGCTCGCCTCGCCCGCAGAATGGGGCGGACAGGGGCTGCCGCGTGCGCTTAATGCGGCCTGTATCGAGATGTGGAATGCCGCCTCCATGGCCTTCGGGATCGGCCCGGTGCTGACGATGGCGGGTATCGATGCGCTCGCCCTGCACGGCAGCGACGAATTGAAAAAGGCCTATCTTCCCAAGCTGATAAGCGGCGAATGGATGGGCACGATGCAGCTCACCGAGCCGCAGGCGGGCTCGGATGTGGGTGCGCTGCGGGCGCGCGCGGAGCGCGCGGGTGACGGCACCTACCGGATCTTCGGACAGAAGATCTTCATCACCTATGGCGAGCACGAAATGACGAGCAATATCATCCATTTCGTGCTGGCCCGCCTGCCCGATGCGCCGCCCGGGACGAAGGGAATATCGTTGTTCCTCGTCCCGAAATTCATGCTCGAAGAAGATGGAAAGCTCGGCAAACGTAATGATGTTCGGGCCCATTCTGTCGAGCATAAGATGGGTATACATGGCTCCCCGACCTGCACCATGGTCTATGGCGATGAGGGTGGCGCAGTCGGCTACCTGATCGGCAAGGAACATGCCGGCATGGCCTGCATGTTCACGATGATGAACGAGGCGCGGCTCGCGGTCGGGCTGCAGGGCGTCGCGATCGCCGAACGCGCGATGCAGCAAGCGCTGCATTATGCACGCGAGCGCAAGCAGGGCCGCAGCGACGCCCCCGGCGGCCCCTCCTCCGTCGCCATTATCGAACACGCCGATGTGCGCCGCATGATCTTCACCATGCGCGCGCTGACGCAAGGCGCGCGCGCGATCTGCTACGCCACCGCGATCGCGCTCGACCGCTCGCATCTCGATAAGGATCCGGCGGCCGCAAAGTCGGCACAGGACCGCGCAGCGCTGCTGACGCCTGTGGCGAAATCGTTCTCCACCGATATCGGCATCGAGGTCGCCTCGCTCGGCGTGCAGGTGCATGGCGGCATGGGCTTCATCGAGGAGACCGGCGCCGCGCAGCATTATCGCGATGCGCGCATCG
>JBMOOQ010000074.1:0-21842 GCA_049324435.1 Pseudomonadota bacterium | reverse complement strand
CGGGCTTATCCCGGCCATCACAGCGTCTTGCAGATAGCCAAAACGTGGATGCCCGGCACAAGGCCGGGCATGCCGAAAACCGGGACGATGGCCGGGGCAGGCCCCGGCAACGGCTGGTTACTTCTTGCCGGCGTCGTCCTTGATGAAGCCCGAAAATTTCTTCTGGAAGCGCGACAGCCGGCCGCCGCGGTCGACCAGCTGCTGGGCGCCGCCGGTCCAGGCCGGGTGCGACTTCGGATCGATGTCGAGGTGCATCGTGTCGCCTTCCTTGCCCCAGGTGGTACGGGTCACGAACTCGGTGCCGTCCGTCATCTTGACGGTGATGGTGTGGTAATTCGGATGGATGCCGGACTTCATTGATAAGCTCCCGCGCGCTGTCTGGTCGCGCCAGTCGGACCTGCGGATTGGTGGAAATTCGCGGGGTCTATAACGCAAGCCCGGTCCTGGCACAAGTTTGATGGATTCCGGCTTGCGGGGCACCCGGCGGCACGGCATTCAGGGGCCGGAAACAGGCCGGAGACCGGGCAAAATGGCCCTTGTGGCGGACAGTGGAAAGGGAATGGCGGCCGGGACAACGGTGCCGCAAAGACCGACCGGGCGCGCCTCGCTGAAGCCGCTGCGGCTGCTGGTTCCCTATGTGACGCGCTACCGGTTGCGTGCGCTCTTCGCCTTGGTTGCGCTGGTCGTGGCAGCGCTGGCGACGCTGGCGGTCCCGGTCGCAGTCCGCCGCATGATCGACCACGGCTTTTCCGGCGAGCGGTCGCTGATCGACAATTACTTCGCGGTGATGATCGGGGTGGTGTTCGTGCTCGCGCTGGCGAGCGCGCTTCGTTACTACCTCGTGACCACACTCGGCGAACGGATCGTCGCCGATCTGCGCGAACAGGTCTTCAGCCATCTGACGCGGCTGTCGCCGTCCTTCTTCGACCGCTCGCAGACCGGCGAAATGATGTCGCGGCTTACTGCCGACACGACCCAGATCAAGGCTGCGGTCGGTGCGTCGGTTTCGGTGGCGCTGCGCAACTTCGTATTATTTGTTGGGGCCGCCGCCATGATGGTGGTCACGAGCCCGAAGCTGTCGCTGTTCGTACTCGGTGCAATCCCGGTGATCGTGCTGCCGCTCGTTGCTTTCGGGCGGGCGGTGCGAAGGCGCTCGCGGCAGGCGCAGGACTCGCTCGCCGATGCATCGGCCTATGCTGCGGAAACCATCGGCGCGGTGCGCACGCTGCAGGCCTTCACCAGCGAAAGCTATGCCTCGAAGCGTTTCCGCGATGCGGTCGAGGCGGCCTTCGAAGCGGCGCGGCAATCCACGCTGTCGCGCTCGGTACTGACCGCGATCGGAATTTTCCTCGTCTTCGCGAGCGTCGTGATTGTGTTGTGGGTCGGCGCCAATGACGTCCTGTCCGGCGAGATGACGCCCGGACGGCTCAGCCAGTTTGTGCTCTATGCGGTGTTTGCGGCCGGAGGCCTCGGCCAGCTGAGCGAAGTCTGGGGCGAGGTGCAGCAGGCGTCCGGCGCCGCCGAGCGGCTGTTCGAAATTCTGCATGTGACCCCCGACGTAAAGGCTCCGGCCCATCCGGTGAAGCTTCCGGACGAAGCGCGCGCCGAAGTCGCATTTGACAATGTCCGCTTCTCCTATCCGGCGCGTCCTGAGCATCCCGCTCTCGACGGGGTGTCGTTTCGTGTGACCCGCGGGGAGAAACTTGCGATTGTCGGTCCGTCTGGCGCCGGCAAGAGCACGATCTTTCATTTGCTGTTGCGCTTCTACGACCCGAGTG
The DNA here is from genome assembly GCA_049324435.1 of Pseudomonadota bacterium. Lineage (GTDB taxonomy): Bacteria > Pseudomonadota > Alphaproteobacteria > Rhizobiales > Xanthobacteraceae > Pseudorhodoplanes. The sequence continues at coordinate 20,064 of JBMOOQ010000074.1, read as the reverse complement.
CGGGCCGCGTGACATTCGATGGCGTCAATATTGCCGATATCGACCCCGTCGAGCTGCGCCGCCATATCGCGCTGGTTCCGCAGGAGGCGGCGATCTTCGCCGCCTCGGTTCGCGACAACATCGCTTTCGGCAAGCCCGATGCGACCGATGCGGAGATCGAACGCGCCGCCGACATGGCGGCAGCAATCGAGTTCATTCGCAGACTGCCGCAGGGTTTCGCCACCATGATCGGTGAGCGCGGCGTGACCCTGTCGGGAGGCCAGCGCCAGCGGATCGCGATCGCGCGCGCGATCCTGCGCAATGCGCCGCTGCTTCTGCTCGACGAAGCGACGTCGTCACTCGATGCGGAAAGCGAGACGCTGGTGCAGCAGGCGCTGGCGCATTCGATGGAGGGGCGTACCACGCTCGTGATCGCGCACCGGCTTGCGACGGTGCTGTCCTGCGACCGCATTCTCGTGCTGGACAACGGGCGTATTGTCGAAGAAGGCACACATGAGCAGCTCGCCCAAGCCGGCGGTCTCTATGCGCGGCTGGCGCGGCTGCAGTTCGGGACGGCGTAGGCTCAGGGTTCTGCCAGGACCGATGCGGACGGCCGCCATGTCATCATGTAGACCGGCGCGCCGGATCTGCGGTTGACGTCCTCGCCTGCGATGACGAAACCGCATTTCTGATAGAAGTCGAGCGCGCGCTTATTGTCCTTGTTGACGTGGAGATAGAGGCCCTCGCGGCCGATCTGCTTGGCGGCATCGATCAGCGCCTTGCCGACGCCATGGTGCTGCACTTCCGGGGCAACCGCGATCTGGTCGAGATAGCCCGAGCGCGGCGACACAGCGACAAAGCCAGCCATACGGTCCGGCGCTGCATCGGATTCTGCGACGATGACCCTGGAATTGAGCCGCAGGTCGCTCCAGTGCTCGCGAAACCACTCTAGGCGTTGCGAGAAATCGATCTGCGGATAAGCCTGCTGCCAGCTGCGTTGCCAAAGCGCGAGCGCGGGCTCTTCGTCGGTCGATTGATATGGACGCAGCGTCACCGTCTGTTGCGGCATGGATCGTCCAGGTCCCCCGTTCCTGCGGGACGTTATCGCTCGGTCAGCTTCAGCTCAATCCTGCGGTTGCGGCGGAACGCCTCTTCGGTCTTGTCGGTATCGAGCGGCTGGAATTCGCCGAACCCGGCCGCGACCAGACGCTGCGGCGAGATGCCGCGCGAGATCATGTACTGGACGACGGCGATGGCACGCGCCGACGACAGCTCCCAGTTCGACGGAAACTGCGCATTGGCGATCGGCCGTATGTCGGTGTGTCCGTCGACCCGCATCACCCAGGCAATATCCGGGGGAATTTTCTTCTCAAGTTCGATCAGCGCATCGACGATCTTGTCGATCTCGGCGCGGCCTTCGGGTTTCAGCACCGCCTGGCCGGGATCGAAAAATACCTCCGACTGGAACACGAAGCGGTCACCCACGATGCGGATGTCGGGACGGCTGCCGAGAATTTGCCGAAGCCGGCCGAAGAAGTCCGAACGGTAGCGCTGCAATTCCTGCACACGCTGGGCCAGCGCCACGTTCAGCCGCTGTCCGAGATCGGCGATCCGGGTCTGCGATTCACGCTCGCGTTTCTCCGAGACTTCGAGCGCGGCTTCGAGCGCGGCGAGCTGGCGGCGCAGCGCGGCGATCTGCTGGTTCAGCAATTCGACCTGCGCAAGCGCGCGCGCCACGCTCTGCTTTTCTACATCGAGGGCTGCGGCAAGTTCACTGGCACGTCCCTGCGCCGCGGCGGCATTGCCTGCGCCCTCCGCGAGGCCGCGCAGCCGGTCGCGCTCGGCTTCGGTCGCGGCGAGGTTCGAGCGCACCGTGCCGAGCAGCGCCTCAAGTTCGGAGCGGCTGCTCCGTTCCAGTGCAAGAAGATCGGTGAGCTGCGCAATCTGCGCGGTCAGACGCTGCAGCGCGGTGTCCTTTCCTGTCACCTCCTGCGATAGATAGAATTGCACCACCGCGAAAATCGACAACAGAAAGATGATGCCGAGCAATAGCGTCGACAGTGCGTCGACGAATCCTGGCCAGTAATCGACGCTGCGCTCCCTGCGGCTGCGGCCCAGTGCCATCGTCTTTTACGTCTTCTCTCGCGCGAGCACTTCCAGCACCTTGCGAATGTCCTGCATGATCTCGGCCTGCGAATCCGACCAGTCCCGGATCATCTGCTGTTCGGTGCGCATATGATGGACGAGACCCTGGATCGCTTCTGCGAGGTTCGCCATGGCTGCGGTCGCGGCCTTGTTGCCGCCGGTTTCGGTGACGGTTTCGCGCAGCCGCTCGATCACCGCTTTCAGGTCCGGCGCAACCGGTGCGGCACCGGCGGCCGCGGGCTCCACGCTGATGTCGTGGACGGTGGTCGACAGCCAGTCTTCGAGGTCGGTGTAGAAGCGGTTCTGCGCCTGACTGGTCTGCAGGTCGAGAAAGCCGAGGATCAATGAGCCCGCGAGCCCGAACAGCGAGGACGAGAACGCGATGCCCATGCCGCCGAGCGGCGCGGCCAGTCCCTCGCGCAGCGTCTCGAATACCGAGGCCGAGTCGCCGCCAGGCTTCAGCGTCTCGACAACCTTGCCGACCGAACCGACGGTCTCGATCAGGCCCCAGAAGGTGCCGAGCAGGCCAAGAAAAATCAGCAGGCCGGTCATGTAGCGCGACAGATCGCGGGCCTCGTCGAGCCTCGTCCCGATCGAGTCGAGGATGCCGCGCATCATCTGGGTCGAGATCGTCATCCGGCCGAGCCGGTCGCCCAGCATGGTCGCCATCGGCGCGAGCAGGGATGGCGGGCGCTCGACGGCGAGGCCGGGATCGGCGAGCCGGAAGGAATTGACCCAAGCCACTTCGGGGAACAGGCGCAAGACCTGACGGAAGGAGAGCAGGATGCCGATCACCAGCACCCCGACGATCAGTCCGTTCAGGCCCGGATTCGACATGAAGGCGGCGAGGATCTGGCGGTAGAGAACCACACCGATCAGGCCGCACAGCACCAGAAAGACCAACATCCGCACCAGAAAGATGCGGGGTGAGGAGAGCTTGTGAGGGTCAAATTTGCGAGCCATCGCTGGCTAGCCTTTCATGAAAATGCGTGACGTCAATATGGCACAGACCGGGCGAAATAGAACCCGCCGGCGCCGGAGGCCCGGGGAGCGCTGAACCGCTTTGAAATTTGGCCCGTAACGTCCGAAGATCGGGCTCAAAACGACGCACGGGAAAGCGTACGGTTCCGTCATGACATTCGTATTCCTGATTCTGTCCATCGCGATCATAGCCGCGGCCATGTCCGTCATCATGTCGTGCGCCTGGGTGATTTGGCAGCGCACCGGTAATTCAGGCTGGGTGGATACGGTCTGGACCGCCGGCGTCGGAACAGTGGGGATCGGCGCGTCGCTGCTGCTTCCGCCGCATGATTTTCCGCCGCGGGAGATGATCGTCGCGATTTTGATCGCGTTATGGGCAGCGCGGCTTGGCATGCATATCGCCGCGCGCGCGGCATCGAGGCCGGACGATCCGCGCTACGCGAAGCTCGCGCAGGACTGGGGCGAGGAAGCACCCCGGCGCATGTTCGTGTTCCTGCAGCAGCAGGCACTCGGATCGGTGCCGCTCGTGCTCTCGGTCTATCTCGCGGCAAAGACTCCCGCGCCGATGATGCGCGCACAGGATTACATTGGCATCGCGATACTCCTAATCGCAGTGATCGGCGAGGGGATTGCGGATGCACAGCTGCGCCGCTTCGCGTCCAATCCCGCCAATCGCGGCAAGGTCATGGATCGCGGCCTGTGGTCCTGGTCGCGGCATCCGAACTATTTCTTCCAGTGGCTCGGATGGCTGGCCTGGCCGGCGATCGCGATCGATCTGTCGGGCGGCTATCTGTATGGCTGGCTCGCGTTGATGGCGCCCGCCGTGATGTACTGGATCCTGCGTCACGCCTCTGGCGTGCCGCCCCTTGAAGAGCATATGGAGCGCACGCGCGGCGCGGCCTTCAAAGATTATCAGCGCCGCACCAGCGTGTTCTTTCCGGCGCCGGCAAAAACGCAGTGATGGCTGCCGCGGTCAGCCCGCGGCGCCAGTTTTCTTCAGGATCGCCAGCAGCTCCTTCTGCAGCGTCTCGTTGCCGGCGCAGATATGGCCCTTGGCGAACATCGCATCGGTGCCGTCGCAATCAGTGACAAAACCGCCGGCCTCGCGCACGAGCAGAATGCCGGCGGCCATGTCCCAGGATTGCAGGTTACGCTCCCAGTAGATGTCGAGCCGTCCGGCGGCGACATAGGCGAGGTCGAGAGCGGCCGAACCGAAGCGGCGCAGACCTGCCACCTGTTCCTGGACTGCGGCAAATTCGGTGCGGAACTCGGCGAGCCCGCCGCGGCCCCGATGCGGAAGCCCGCAGGCGACGACCGCGTCCTGCATCGAGCGGCGGCCGGCGACACGCAGCCGCTGGTCGTTCATGAACGCGCCCTTGCCCTTCTCGGCAATGAACATCTCGTCCGAAACCGGATTATAGACGAGCGCCGCGACCATCGCGCCGTCGCGCTCCAGTCCGATCGAGATCGCGAAATGCGGAATGCCGTGCAGGAAATTCGTCGTGCCGTCGAGCGGATCGACGTACCACGTGTGGGTCTTGTCAGGGCCTTCGATCCGGCCGCCTTCCTCGCCGACGAAACTGTAACCGGGCCGCGCGGCCATCAGCTCCTCGCGCAAGGTCTGCTCGGCTCTGCGGTCGGCGGCGGTGACGAAATTGGCCGGCCCCTTGACCGAGACTTGCAGCTTCTCGACCTCGCCGAAATCGCGAATGAGCTGCCGTGCCGCCTTGCGTGCGGCTTTGGTCATCACATTGAGGAGGGCGGAATGGAGCATGGGGCCTGCTTATCCCTCCCCGCAGGGGAGGGACGAAGATCAATCCGCCCGCCGGACGTAGGTGACTTCGTTGGTATCGACGACGATTTTCTCGCCGGTGGTGATGAAGGGCGGCACCATCACGCGCAGGCCGTTTTCCATTTTGGCCGGCTTGTAGGACGAGGCCGCAGTCTGCCCCTTGACCACCGGATCGGCCTCGACGACTTCGAGAGTCACCTGATCCGGCAGTTTGATCCCGATCGGGCGTTCCTCGTGCATTTCCAGCGTCACGGTCATGCCGTCCTGCAGGAATGCTGCGCGCTCACCGACGAAATCCTCCGGCAATTCGATCTGCTCGTAGGTGTCGGTGTCCATGAAGACGAGGCTGTCGCCCTGCTTGTAGAGGAACTGATAGTCCTTCTGTTCGAGGCGCGCCCGCTCGACGCGCTCGTCGGAGCCGAACCGATTGTTGAGTTTGCGTCCGTCGATCAGGTTTTTCAGTTCGACCTGGTTGTAAGCAGGGCCCTTGCCCGGCTTCACCGCCATGGTCTTCACCGCCACCCAGAGCGTGTCCTGGTATTCGATGACATAGCCGGGACGGATTTCGTTGCCATTGATCTTGGCCATAGGGCTTTCCGTGCGCTTTCGGGAATAGTCGGGCGCCATGTGCCCGCAGGTTTGGCCGCCGTCAAGAGCGCGAATGGGCAATGATGAACAGCCATGGGTCGGCTTCTTTCTGAGCCGCCTTGCGGACTTCTTCGCTCTGTTTGGCCATGTAATCGTCCAGCCACGGATCGCTGGCCCCGGCCGCCTTCGAGACGATGTGCCACTTGATCGCTTCCTTGGGGTCCTCGGGCAGGCCCCGGCCGGTGGCCAGAATGCGGGCCAGCCGGTTCTGTGCCACGGGCGCGCCGCGGCGAGCCGCCTTGCGCAAGAGCTGGGCTGCGGCGGCCTCGTCCTTGGCGATGCCGGTGCCGTTATAGAGCGCGATCGCGTACTCGACTTGCGCGTCGAGATAGTCGGCGAGCGCGGCCAGCCCAAGCAAGCGGGTGGCTTCCTTGTCGTCCTTCTCGACGCCGCGGCCTTCCTTGTACATGGTCGCAAGCGCGTACTGAGCTTCGCGATTACCGGCCTGGGCGGCCTGCCGGAACAGTTCCGCGGCACGGGCAAAGTCGCGGGGAAATTGCACCCCTTCCAGATAAAACAGGCCGAGATTGTAGGCGGCCTGCGGCTGGCCGAGCTTGGCGGCGCTGGCGAACAGCTTGGCGGCGGCATCGCGATCGCGCGGCCCGCCGCGGCCGGCCAGCCGCATCATGGCCAGCGTGAACATCGCCTCGCGGTCGCCGCGCTCGGCAGCCTTGCTATACCACTCGACCGCTTTTGCGTCGTCCTGGCCGACGCCAAGCCCGCCGGCGTAAATCACGCCGATCAGCGTCATCGCCTTCGGATCGCCGGCCTCGGCGCGCTTCTTCGCCTCGGCCAGTGCGGACAGATAATAGCCGCGCTGAAACTGGGCATAGGCAACGTCGCCTTGCTCGGCGGGAGGGGCGGCCTGTTGCTGCGGCGGCTGGGGTTGCGACGGTGTCGCCTTCTTTGCTGCGGCCAGTGCCTGGGTCGATGCAATCGCCAGCGCCAGCGCGAGGGTGTACGCGCGGTTCATGGCGTCACCTCCGCACCACAGAGCCGGCGATCGGCGTCTTCGATTGCACGCGCGATGCCACGCGGATCTGCGAACAGCGCATCCCCGACCGCGATGAAATCGGCGCCCGCATCGGCAAGCGGTGCGATTTCGTCGAGCGCGGTGGCGTAAGCCACGCACGGAATCTCAAACACCTGCGCCCACCATGAGACGCGCTCGATCAGCGCTTCGAGCGAGGGGCGCGCATTATCGCCGAACATCACATAGTCCGCGCCGGACTCCGCCGCGACCATGGCGTCGTGACGCGTTTCGAGACCGCCAACGCCGACGATGCGGTCAGGCTTGAGCGAGCCGACATGGTCCTCGAATGCGGCAAGGCCGGTCAGATGCGCGCCATCGGCACCGCCGCGGGCAACAATTGCGGCATGACCATCGAGGAGCAGCGCAGCTTCTGCCTTCTGCACCGTCGGGGCGATCGCCTTGACCCGATTGATCAGGGTGCGTTCGTCCTCGCCGTCAGGCAGGCGCATCAGCACGGCTGCGATGTCGGCGGAATCGAACGCTGCCAGCAGATCGAACTTGAGCGCCTGGATATCAACCATCGCCGGCGTTACCAGATAGAGACGCGGTCTGGGACGGTCATGTGCTGCGGGCCGGGCGGAATTCATAACATGCCGATGCAGCTTCAATCCGGCAGAAAGGCGGCACCTTTTACCTTCTCCCCGCATTTGCGGGGAAAAGGGGCGCGGAAAGGCGGCTCACGCCGCCTTCTTTTCCAGGTCCTGCTTCCACTGACCGAGCGAGGCGAGGCCGTTCATCATCGCGCGGTGGGTGAAGGCGCGCTGTGCGGCTGCGACGTTTTCGCTTTTGCCGCTCCAGGCCTTCTGCGGGGCCGCCTGCAGCGCGCGGCCATAGGAGAAGGTGAGCTTCCAGGGCAGATTGCCGATCTTGTTCATGGCGTCGAGATGGGCGGTCGCCTCCTCGTCGGACTGGCCGCCGGAGAGGAAGGCAATGCCCGGAACCGCGCCCGGTACGCAATTTTTCAGGAGCTTCACGGTCTTTTCCGCAACCTCCTGCACCGAGGCCTTCTTCGCGCTCTTCTTGCCCGGCACCGCCATGTTCGGCTTCAGCACCATGCCTTCCAGCGCAACGCCCGCGTAGTAGAGCTCCTGGAAGGTCTCCTTCAGCACCCATTCGGTGACCTGATAGCAGCGGTCGATATCGTGGTCGCCGTCCATCAGCACTTCGGGCTCCACGATCGGCACGATCTGCGCCGCCTGACACAGTGCGGCATAGCGCGCGAGTGCATGGGCGTTGGCGTGGACCGCATTATGCGAGGGGATGCCCTGACCGATATCGATCACCGCGCGCCACTTCGCGAAGCGCGCACCCTGCTCGTAATATTTCGCAAGGCGGTCGGCGAGCTTGTCGAGGCCGACAGTGATCAGTTCGCCGGGGCAATTGGGCAGCGGTTTGGTTCCTTCGTCGACTTTGATGCCCGGAATCGCGCCCGACTTCTTGATGATCTCCACCAGCGGCGTGCCATCCTTGGCCTTCTGCCAGATGGTTTCGTCGTAGAGGATCACTCCCGAGATGTATTTGGACATCGCTTCCGACGTGCGGAACATCAGCTCGCGATAGTTGCGGCGATTCTCTTCCGTGTTCTCGATGCCGATCGCGTCGAAGCGCTTCTTGATCGTGCCGGTGGATTCGTCGGCCGCCAGGATGCCCTTGCCGGGCGCCACCATGGCTTCGGCGACCTTGTTCAGTTCCGTGAGGTTCATCGGTTGCTCCGTTCGCAAGGCCGGACAAACCGGCAGAATTCGCCGCCTTTTACATCCTCCGCGGGTGCGCGGAAAAGAGGGATGGACTATCTTGCCCGCAATACCTCGACCCCCGGCAGCGCCTTGCCCTCGCAGAATTCGAGAAACGCGCCGCCGGCTGTGGAAACGTAGCTGAAATCGTTCGCCACCCCGGCGTGGTTGAGCGCCGCGACGGTATCGCCGCCGCCGGCGATTGAAACAAGCTTGCCCGCCTTGGTTCGCTCTGCGGCGTGACGGGCTGCCGCAACCGTGCCGCGGTCGAACGGGTGCAATTCGAACGCACCCAACGGGCCGTTCCACAACAATGTCCGCGCATCGTCGATGGCATGGTTGACGCGCTCGATCGAGAGCGGACCGATGTCGAGGATCATCCCATCCTCCGGGATCGCGTCGAGTCCGTAGGCGTGTGACGGCGCGTTGGCTTCGAAATGGAACGCAACGATGGCATCGACCGGCAGAATGATCGCGCATTTTGCGGCTTCGGCCTTGTCCATGATCCGGCGTGCGGTATCGGCAAGATCGCGTTCGGCAAGCGACTTGCCGATCTTCACGCCTTGCGCGTGCAGAAACGTGTTGGCCATGCCGCCACCGATCACCAGGGCATCGACACGGCCGACGAGGTTTTCCAAAAGATCGATCTTGGTCGAGACCTTGGCACCGCCGACGATAGCAATCACGGGCTTTGCAGGAGCCACCAGAGCCCTCGACAGCGCATCCAGTTCGGCCTGCATGGTGCGGCCGGCATAGGCGGGAAGCTTGTGCCCAAGACCTTCGGTCGAAGCATGGGCGCGGTGCGCCGCGGAAAAGGCATCGTTGACGTAGATGTCGCCGAGGGCGGCCAGCGCCTGCACGAAAGCCGGATCGTTCTTTTCTTCTTCCTTGTGGAAGCGGGTATTTTCGAGAACCAGAATGTCGCCAGGCTTCATCGCGTCTACGGCGGTCTTTGCTACCGGACCAATGCAGTCGCTGGCGAAATCGACGTGCCGCTTGATCACATGCGACAGGGCCGTAGCGACCGGACGGAGCGAGTTCTTCTCGTCTCGCCCCTTCGGCCGGCCGAAATGCGCGAGGATGATGACCTTGCCGCCCTTGTCCGCAATTTCGGTGATGGTCGGCGCAACGCGTTCGATGCGGGTGGCGTCGGTCACCTTGCCGTTCTCCATCGGCACGTTGAGGTCGACGCGAAGAAGGACGCGCTTGTTGTTGAGGTCGGCGGTGTCGAGGGTGCGGAAGGAACTCATTTGCGCTCGGTCTTGTGTCCCGGGCGCAGCGCAGTCTCGAACGATGCGCTGCAGAACCGGGCCTATAAAGAATGGGTCCCGGATCAGCGATGCACCGTTTCACGCTGCATCGCGTCCGGGACGCGAGAGACTTAAATCAACTTCCCCATCGCAACCGCGGTATCGGACATGCGGTTGGAGAAACCCCACTCGTTATCGTACCACGACATCACGCGCACCAGCGTGCCATCCATGACCTTGGTCTGGTCCATGTGGAACACCGAGGAATGCGGATCGTGGTTGAAGTCGATCGAGACATTGGGGTCGTTGGTATAGCCGAGGATGCCCTTGAGCTGCTGTTCGGCGGCGCGCTTGATCGCGGCGTTGATCTCGTCCTTGTCGGTCTTCTTCTTGGCGACGAACTTGAAGTCGACGACAGAGACGTTCGGCGTCGGCACCCGGATCGCGACGCCGTCGAGCTTGCCGTTCAGTTCCGGCAGCACGAGACCGACCGCCTTGGCCGCACCGGTCGAGGTCGGGATCATCGACAGCGCTGCGGCCCGCGCGCGGTAGAGATCCTTGTGCATGGTGTCGAGGGTTGGCTGATCGCCGGTATAGGCATGGATCGTGGTCATGAAGCCCTTGTCGATGCCGACCGCATCGTTCAGCACCTTCGCCACCGGCGCCAGACAATTGGTGGTGCAGGATGCATTCGAGACCACAACGTGATCCTTGGTCAGCTTGTCGTGGTTGACGCCATAGACCACGGTGAGGTCGGCGCCGTCGGCGGGCGCCGAGACCAGCACGCGCTTCGCGCCGGCGGTCAGATGCGCCGACGCCTTGTCCTTAGCGGTGAAAATGCCGGTGCATTCCATCGCGATATCGACGCCGAGTTCCTTCCAAGGAAGGGTGGAGGGGTCCTTGATCGCGGTGACCTTGATGGCGCCATTGCCGACCGAGATGGTGTCGCCTTTCACGGTGACTTCGCCGGGGAAGCGGCCATGCACGGAGTCGTAACGGAGCAGGTGCGCATTGGTCTCGACCGGGCCGAGATCGTTGATGCCCACCACCTCGATATCCTTGCGGCCGGATTCGGCGATCGCCCGCAGGACGTTGCGGCCGATGCGGCCAAACCCGTTGATGGCGACCCGTACCGTCATGGTTTCCAAGCTCCCGGCTGATTGGTTGAGAGGCGCGGCCGGGTGGACAAGAGTCGACCGCGCGCTTGCGGCCCTCCTATAGCGGGATTCCGCACCAACTCAACTCACAGACAGTGTTTGGGCAGGGTTGCCTCTGCCGCAACGCGCCCAAAAGTACGGATACGGTTTATCGCGGCCGGAATTTGGCGAGCGCCGCCGCGGCGATCGCCTCCGGCGTGATGCCGAAATGCCGGTACAGGTCCTTGTAGGGCGCGCTGGCGCCGAACGACGACATGCCCACAAATACGCCATCCGAGCCGATGATCGCGTCCCAGCCCTGCCGGATGCCGGCTTCGACGCCGACATTGACCTCGGCGCCGCCGATAATGGCGTGGCGCTTCTCCGGGGGCAGGTCCAGGAACAGTTCAAAACAGGGGACCGATACCACGCGCGCCGGCTTGCCCTGGCGGTTCAGCAGTTGTGCGGCCTCGACCGCAATCGCAACCTCCGAGCCGGACGCGAAGATCGACACATCCACATTGTCGCCTTCGACCGGCAGGATTTCGTAGGCGCCGGAAGCACACAGGTTTTGGGTTGTGTACGAGGTGCGCAGCTGCGGCAGGTTCTGGCGGGTCAGCGCCAGCACGCTTGGCGTCTCCTTGGCGCGCAACGCAAGCTCCCAGCATTCGGCCGCCTCGACCGCATCGCAGGGACGGAACACATAAAGGTTGGGGATCGCACGGAGCGCAGCAAGATGCTCGACCGGCTGATGCGTCGGTCCATCCTCGCCAAGACCGATGGAGTCGTGGGTCATCACGTGGATGACGCGCTCGCCCATCAGCGCAGCCAGGCGAATGGCCGGACGGCAATAATCCGAGAAGACGAGGAACGTGCCCGAATACGGGATGATGCCGCCATGCAGCGCCATGCCGTTCATCGCGGCGGCCATGCCGTGCTCGCGGATGCCGTAATGGATGAAGCGCCCGCCGTAATCGGAGGCCGACATCGCCTTCATCGACTTGGTGCGGGTGTTGTTGGAGCCAGTGAGGTCGGCGGAGCCGCCGATCATTTCAGGCACGGCGGGCACGAGGCTTTCCAGCGCGAACTCGGACGACGAACGGGTCGCGATCTCCTTCGGCGATTCCGCGAGCGTCCGCTTAACCTTCTGCACGGCATCGGAAAGCGCCTTCGGCAATTCGCCCTTGATGCGGCGCTCGAACTCGGCCTTCACGTCGGGAGGGAGCGTGCCAAGCTTATCGTCCCAGGCCTTGCGCACCGCTTTCGACCGCTGACCCGCCTCGCGCCACGGCTTGAGAACGTCGTCCGGGATCACGAACGGCTCGTGTTTCCAGCCGAGCTTTTCGCGGGCGCCCTTGATCTCGTCGGCGCCGAGCGGCGAGCCGTGCGACTTTTCGCTGCCCGCCTTGGTTGGTGCACCGAAGCCGATCGTGGTTTTGCACGCGATCATGGTCGGACGATCGGCGGCCTGCGCTTTCTTCAATGCCGCGGCGATCGCTTCGGGATCGTGTCCGTCGATGCGCTCGGCGATCCAGCCCGCTGCTTCGAAGCGCCTCACCTGGTCAACCGAATCCGACAACGACAGCTTGCCGTCGATGGTGATGCCGTTGTCGTCGAACAGAACGATCAGCCGGTTGAGCTTGAGGTGACCGGCAAGGGCAATCGCTTCCTGGCTGATGCCTTCCATCAGATCGCCGTCGGAGCAGAGCACATAAGTGCGGTGGTCGACGACGTCGCCGAACGCGGCGTTGAGATGGCGCTCCGCAATCGCCATGCCGACCGCATTGGCGATGCCCTGGCCGAGCGGACCCGTCGTGGTCTCTACGCCCGGGGTGATGAAGTTTTCCGGATGGCCCGGCGTCTTCGAGTTCAGTTTCCGGAAATTCTTCAGCTCCTCGATCGTCATCGACTCGTAGCCGGTGAGATAGAGCAGCGCATAGATCAGCATCGAGCCGTGCCCGGCCGACAGTACAAAGCGGTCGCGGTCCGGCCATGCCGGATCGGACGGATCGAATTTCAGGAATTGCGTGAACAGTACGGTGGCGATGTCGGCTGCGCCCATCGGCAGGCCGGGATGGCCGGACTTGGCCTGTTCGACCGCGTCCATCGCCAGCGCACGGATTGCGTTGGCCATAGTGTCGTGAAGTGCGCGCGACATGAGGAGATCCGGGAGCGAGCGATATCTGAGCGCGGGCATAGTCACGCAGACCCAATGAGTCCAGCGCGCCGCCGGGCCGGTGCAACATTGTCCCCCGCGTCCCAAGGCCTGTGAGTTCGGCCAACGATCCGGACAAGGATGATGGGGATGACGGCCCCGGAACATTGACGGCGTTGAAGCGTCAAATTAGGCTTGGGCGCTTAACGCCTTGTGTGGCAACGGTTTTCGACTAAAGAGTGCTGCGTGACATGACCGATCCAAGCGCGATTGATGCCGCCACTCGCAGGCTGGCTCTGGCGCTGGACGCGCTTCAGGCGGCGGTCGCCCGCAAGTGCGAGGCCGAGACCGGTAGTGACGGCGTTGCCACGCAACTTCAGGCTCTCGGGATCGACCGGGCCCGGCTCGCCGCCGAACTCGACAATGCCGCGGCGCATGTGCGCATGCTCGAGGATACCAACCGGGAAGTGGCGCGCCGCATCGATATCGCCATGGGAACAATTCAGAAGCTGCTCGACGAGCATGATCGCTAGGGCGCTCGTGCCGGTACAATCGTCAAGGGGACACTGCGATGGCGCAGGTGAATGTCACGATCAACGGCCGCCATTACCGCATGGGATGCGAGGATGGGCAGGAAGACCACGTCACGCAGCTTGCGATGGACATCGACAGCCGCATCGAACAATTGCGCGGTGCGCATGGCGAGATCGGAGACCAGCGGCTCACGGTGATGGCGGCACTGACCGTGGCCGACGAACTCACCGAGTCGGCGCGGCGGATTCGCCGGCTGGAAGAGGAAATTGCGGCGCTGCAGGATGCGCGCGTGGTTGCAGCCGAGCGCGCGCAGCAGGCCCAGGCGGCGGTGGTTGCGGCGCTGAACACTGCTGCCGAGCGGATCGAGCAGCTCACGCGCCAGCTCAACCAGTCGGCACAGCCCGGGCCGGGCGTGGCGATGGGCTGAAGCCTCACTTTGTGCTCTGGCTGAAAGCGTTCGCGCACACTACATTGGCGCGGCGGGGCTGCGGGGTGCGACTGGAAACATCATACTCCCGGGGCCTTACGATCCTGAAGGGAGCTGTCCCTGGCCGGGTCCGTGGACCCGGACATATGGCGCCCACCTACTTCTGTAGGTTCCCGGGGTCGAAAATTCCGACGGCCATCGCGGCTCCGCACTTTCACCTGTTTCGTGTCCCGGACGCAGCGCAGCACGCAGCCGTGCGCTGGAGACTACGAGACTGACAATGCCGGCAAGCTCCCCGCTCGACAACAACAAGTCTATCCTCCGCCAGTCTGCGCTCGCGCGCCGCGATGCGATGCCTGCGACGGAACGCGCTGCCGCCGTGGACGCGGTCACGCAGCGGCCGTTTCCCGTCGCTGTGGCGCCCGGCATGATCGTATCGGGCTATTCGCCGATGAAGAGCGAATTCAACCCGGTCCCGCTGATGCGCAAGCTCGCAGATGCGGGGGCGCGTCTCGCGCTGCCGGTCACGCCGAAACGGGGCAACCCCCTCATCATGCGCGCTTTTGCCTTCGGGGACGAACTTGCATCGGGGGTCTGGGGCATTCGCGAGCCGAAGCCCGAGGCGCCGGAGGTGTTTCCCGACATCATGCTGGTGCCGCTCGCGGCGTTCGACCGGAGCGGCCATCGCATCGGCTACGGCGCCGGCTATTACGACATGACCATTGCCCACATCCGCGCCATGAAGTCTGTGATTGCGATAGGCCTTGCATTTGCTGTGCAAGAGATCGGCAAGGTTCCGGCATCCGCATTCGACCAGCAACTGGACCTTGTGCTAACGGAAAAGGAAACCATCGATTTGCGCTAGGAGCCGGGGTTGCGGATTCTGTTCATCGGCGATGTGGTCGGCCGCTCCGGACGCGCCATTGTCAATCAGCGGCTGCCGGGCCTGATCGCGGACTGGAAGCTGGACCTCGTTGTGCTCAACGGCGAGAACTCGGCCGGCGGCTTCGGAATCACCGAGACGATCTTCAACGAATTCGTCGATGCCGGCGCCGACGTGGTGACGCTCGGCAATCACTCCTGGGATCAGCGCGAGGCGCTTGTCTTCATCGAACGCAGCCCGCGTCTGGTGCGTCCGCTCAATTATCCGAAGGGCACGCCTGGGCGCGGCGCCGCCATGATCGAAACCAAGCACGGTAGCCGCGTGCTCGTCATCAATGCGATGGCGCGCATCTTCATGGATCCGCTCGACGATCCGTTCACTGCGATCGATCGGGAGCTCGATGCCTGCCGGCTCGGGTGCGACGCCGATGCGATCCTGGTCGATTTTCATGGCGAGGCCACCAGCGAGAAGCAGGCGATGGGGCATTTCCTGGATGGCCGGGTGACGGCTGTCGTCGGCACTCACACGCATGTCCCGACCGCCGATCACCAGATATTGCCGGGCGGGACCGCCTTTCAGTCCGATGCTGGGATGACCGGGGACTACGATTCCGTGATCGGCATGGTGAAGGACGAACCTCTGTCCCGCTTCCTGCGACGTATTCCTGCGACCAAGTTCGAGGCCGCAACGGGTCCTGGGACTCTCTGTGGCCTCGCGATCGAGACCGACGACGCAACGGGTCTTGCCATGCAGGTGGCGGCTGTCCGGCTTGGCGCGCGACTGGAGGAGGCCGTGCCGCGCTTCTGGCTCCAGGCGTAATCCGGCCCCGGGTCAGGGACGGGATGCGGCGCACAAGGGATGCGCCGCCATGCGCAACATTGGCCAGATCGTCAGCCGCACCATCGCCGGCGCTATTGTGTCGGGCTGCCTGTTGACGTTCGGCGCGGCCGCGCAAACGCCGGCGCCCGCCGACGAATTCGTGAGCGAGAAGACCTTCTTCCGCACCAGCATCAACGGCAAGACGGTCCGGCTCGAAGGCTTCATCGTCAAGCGCGCCGACCTTAGCGGCCCGCTGCCGATTGCACTGATTACCCATGGCAAGTCCGCCAATCTCGTCGACATGCTGGCGCTGCGCGGCAGCGATTACGGTCCCTATGCGCGCGATCTCGCGCGGCGCGGCTATCTGTCGGTCGTGGTGATGCGGCGCGGCTTCGGCCAATCGGATGGCCCGATGCCGGTTGGCGTCACCTGCGATACCAAGAGCTTCACCGATCTGTTCGGCGCCGATGCCGACGACCTGCAGGGCGCGCTGGAGGTTGCCGCGCGGCGTCCGGATGCCGATCCGGATCGCGCGGTCGCGATCGGAGTTTCGGCCGGCGGTGCTGCGGTGATTGCGCTCGCTGCCCGCAATCCGAAGAATCTGCGCGGCGTGATCAACGTATCGGGCGGGTTGCAGACGCCGGATTGCCCAAAGGAAGACGTGCTCGTGAACGCATTCAAGGATTACGGCGCTGCGAGCCGCGTCCCCAGCATCTGGATCTATGCCAAGAACGACAGCCTGTTCGGTCCGGCGCTGGTCGAGCGCATGCAATCGGCCTATCTCGACGGCGGCGGCGATGTGAAGCTCGTGATGTTCGACAAGCATGGCAATGACGGCCATCAGATCTTCGCCGAAGCGGGCGGCCGTATGAAATGGCTGATGGAAATGGACGCTTTCCTCGCCTTCCACGATTTGCCGTCAACCAATCGCGAGCGCGGTGCAGAGCTGATGAAGCGACTGAAGCTCAGCGAACGCAGCCGCGGCTTCGTCGATCAGTATCTTGCGGCGCCGACTTTCAAGGTGATGGTGCAGACCCCTGACGGCCACAACTACATGACGCAGTTCGGCGCCGCGACGCTGGAGCTTGCGCGCAATGCGGCGCTCGACAATTGCAAGACCCGTCACAAGACCTCCGAGCCCTGTCAGGTCATCATGGAGAACGACACCTGGGTCGGGCCGGCGACGCCGGAACGAGTGGCAGAGGGACCGGCCAGGCCGACTGTGCGTTAGATTGCCTTCACACTGGCTGCACAAAATCGGCTATCGTAAATTTTGGATATGGTGGCCGATGCGCACCGCTCTCGATAGACGAATGCCGCTCCGCATGACGATGGCCCTCGCGGTGGCCACGGTCGCTGCCATTGTCACCGGCCAAGCGTTTGCGCAGGCATCGCCGGACGAATTTGTGGTCGAGCGCACCTTCTTCCGTGCGTCGATCGACAACCGCACCGTTCGCCTGGAAGGCTTGACCGTGAAACGGTCAGACCTGACGGGGAAGCTGCCGATCGCGCTGATTACTCACGGCAAGTCCTCGCATCACCTCGACATGCTGGAAAGCAAGGCAGCCGATTATGCCGGACCTGCACGAGACCTGGCCCGCCGCGGTTATCTGTCGGTCGTGGTGATGCGGCGCGGTTTCGGTCAATCGGATGGGCCGATGGCGGCGGCCGTGTCCTGCGCCACAACAAGCTTCGCCAATCGTTTCGCGGCCGATGCCGACGATCTGCAGGGCGCGCTTGCCGCGGTGTCGAAGCGGCCGGATGCCGATCCGGAACGAGTCATCGCCATCGGTGTCTCGGCGGGCGGGGCCGCCGCGGTCGCGTTCGGGGCACGTAACATCCCCGGCCTTCGCGGTGTGATCAGCGTCTCGGGCGGGCTGCGGATGCCGGATTGCCCGAAGGAGGACGTACTGGTGAATGCCTATAAGGAGTTCGGCCTCACCAGCCGCGTCCCCAATCTCTGGATCTATGCCAAGAACGACAGTTTCTTCGGACCCGAGCTGGTGGAGCGGATGCAGTCCGCATTTCTGGACGGCGGCGGCGAGGTCAAGCTGGTGATGTACGAGAAGTTCGGCAATGACGGGCATTCGCTGTTCACCGCTGCGGCCGGCAAACTGCAATGGCTGATGGAGATGGATGCGTTCCTGCGCTTTCACGGCCTGCCGGCGACCGGACGCGATCGCACTGCCGAGCTGATGAAGTTGCTCAAGCTCGAAGCCCGGCAGCGCGGCTTCCTCGATCGCTACGCCGCGGCGCCGACCTACAAGGTCATGGTGCAGACGCCGGACGGCAAGCATCACTTTACCCAGTTTGGCGCGTCGAGCCTTGAGGGCGCGCGCAAGGCGGCCCTCGCCTCCTGCGCGCAGCGCTCGAAGGCGACCGAGCCCTGCCGGATCGTGATGGAAAACGATAACTGGCTCGGCGGCGGACCGGACGGAGGCGATCGGCCCTGAGAGGCTCCCTGAAACGCCCTGCCGGCCGAAGGCTTCCGGCAAAAGGGTTGAGCCGCCGGCGCCCGCCGTCCTATAACGCCGCCGCATTCCATCTATTCGCGGTCACGGTCCATGGCAGGTCATTCCCAATTCAAGAACATCATGCACCGCAAGGGGCGGCAGGACAAAATCCGCTCCAAGATATTCTCGAAGCTGGCGCGCGAAATCACGGTTGCGGCCAAGATGGGCATGCCGGATCCAAACTTTAACCCGCGGCTGCGCGCGGCCATTCTTGCGGCGCGCGCCGAAAACATGCCGAAGGACAATATCGAGCGCGCGATCAAGAAGAGCCAGGGGGGCGACGCCGAGAATTACGACGAGGTGCGGTACGAGGGCTATGGCCCCGGCGGAGTTGCGGTCATCGTTGAGGTGCTGACCGATAACAGAAACCGGACGGCTGGCGACGTGCGCGCCGCGTTCACCAAGAACGGCGGCAACATGGCCGAAACGGGCGCGGTGTCGTTCATGTTCGACCATGTCGGACTGGTCGAGTTCGACGCCAAGGTCGCAAGCGCGGACGAGATGCTGGAAGCCGCGATCGAGGCCGGTGCCGAGGATGTGGTGTCGACCGAAAACGGCCACGAGATTTACACGGCGCAGGATGCTCTTGCCGAAGTCTCCAAGGCGCTGGAGGCCAAGTTCGGCGAACCGCGCAAGTCCAAGCTGATCTGGAAGCCGCAGAACACCTTGACCGTCAGCGATGAGCAGGGTGAGAAGCTCCTGCGCATGATCGAGACGCTTGAAGAGCATGACGATGTGCAAGACGTCTACGCGAACTTCGAGGTATCCGATCAGCTCATGGCGAAGATGAGCGCATAAACGGCGCGCAGTTGCCGTCCACGCCAGCCGCATCCGGGGTCCGGTAATGCCTCTCGAAAAGCCGGCCCTGCCGTTGCCTCGCCAGCCTTGGTCCGATTTCGGTACGGTTTATGCGGGTAACGCATTCGTTGCTTTTCTGTTTTCGAGTTCGGGCCCGGTCGCGATTATCCTTTCGGTCGGCGCGCGCGGCGGTCTGACCGAATCCGATCTCGCTTCCTGGATCTTCGCCGTCTTTTTTCTGAACGGCCTGATCACCATCGCCTTCTCACTGCTGTACCGGCAGCCGCTTGCGTTTTTCTGGACGATTCCCGGCACGGTGCTGGTCGGACCCGCGCTGACCCATTTGACTTTTCCCGAAGTGATTGGCGCATTTCTCGCAACCGGCGTCTTGATGCTGGCGCTCGCGCTGACCGCGGTGCCGCGGCTGGCGCGCCTCGCGCCGCCGCTGATCGTGGCGCTGATTACCGGCGCGATCGCGATCTGGTGGTTGGGCGCGTTTAATCCGCCGGCCGGGACGCTGTTCGAAGTCGCAAAGCCGAATTTCTACGCGCCGCAATTCTCGTGGCAGGCGATGGTGGAGCTGGTCGTCCCGCTCGCGATCACGGTGCTTGTCGTGCAGAACGGACAGGGTATCGCGATCCTGACCGCGAGCGGACACAGGCCGCCGGTCAATGCCATCACCTTCATCTGCGGCGTCGGGTCGCTGGTGACCGCATGCTTCGGTGCCGTCTCGACTTGTCTCACCGGTCCGTCCAACGCGATCCTTGCAAGCTCCGGCGAAAAGCACCGGCAATACACCGCCGCGATCTTTCTCGGCATTCTTGCGCTCGGCTTCGGGCTGACGGCGCCGTTCTTTACCCGGCTTCTGCTGGCGACGCCGCCGGCCTTCATTGCGACGCTGGCCGGGCTGGCGATGCTGCGCGTGTTGCAGACCTCGTTCCAGATTTCCTTCAGGGACAAGTTCAGCTTTGGCGCGCTGATCTGTTTCGTGATCACCGTGGCCGATGTCCCGATCTTCCGCATCGGCGCGCCGTTCTGGGGTCTCGTGTTCGGGATCGCGGCCTCGCGTCTGCTCGAGCGCGACGACTTCATGCGCAATGCGGATCGGCCGGCTAGAGCGAGTTGGGGTCGATTTGAATCGTCAGGGATTCCCAAATCAGTCGAAGCATGATTCATCCTTGCGGCCGGGAGGAGGCTGGCTTGGATGGCGCATGGAGAGGCTCTTCGCATTCGGGTAA
>JBMOOQ010000073.1:0-119482 GCA_049324435.1 Pseudomonadota bacterium | reverse complement strand
GCTTACCTCGCTGACGTTCTCACCCGGATCGTCAACGGTCACCCCAACAGCCGCATCGACGAGTTGCTGCCCTGGGCCTATCCCACCGCCGCATCCCTCAACGTCGTGGCCTGAAAACAACGCTTACTGGGCACCAAAGGCACCGACACGATAAACGGCACGCCGGATGGCAGCGCGGTCACGCTGACGATCACAGGCGGTCCGGCAGTCTGTTATTTGCTGCGCAACAATGCGGGTTGGGTTCCCGTTGATCTGACCGGCTGGGCCGTGAAGGGCACCGCCCCCGGAAGTTTTACATCCTTCAATCCCGGCATCGACATTATCTACGAAAAAGTCCTTCAGCCGGGCTCTTACACCCTGGACAGCTACAGCGCCATGTATGCGTGCTCAACGACCCCTGTTGGCGGCGGCACGCCTGGTGGATCCAATACGCAGGTCCAGTTCAACGACGGCGGGACATTTGGAGGTGCTGCCCAACTTTACTGGGACAAGACAAACAACCGTCTCGGCATTGGGACGGCGGCGCCCGCATCGTTGCTTCACGTAGCGGGCGGCATCCAGCTCGGAGACGACACAGCGACCTGCCCGGGGGCATCGAACGTCAAGGTCGGCACGCTGCGCTTTAACAGCGGAAACCTGCAACTGTGCACCACAGGCGGATGGGGCGCGGTATCGTCCGGCGGTGCCGGCGCCACGCCTTCGTTCTTCGTCCATCGCAACGGCGTGGACGAAACCGTGACACCCAACGTATGGGCTCCAGTCACGTGGACGACGGAAACCTACGATACCAGCAACAATTTCTCCGGCAATGTGTTCACCGCGCCTGCTGCGGGGAAATACACGTTCAGCTTCAACGTCTATTGCAAGGCCCTTGCTGTGGGCAAATACTGCCATGCAGGTCTTTTCAAGAACGGCGCTCTTATTGCTGCGAACGTGGGACCTGCCTCTTCAGATGGCACTATTGGCAATGGCAATACGGTCAGTGCGGTCCTGAGTCTGGCCGCGAACGATACGGTTGAGCCAAGGGTCTACATCTACACAAACAACACCGTTGATGGCCGCGATTATTTCACCAATTTCTCCGGCGGACTCTTGGGTGGCAGCGGAAGCGGCGGGTCGTCGCAATGGACGACGGCGGGCAGCGACATCCATTACGGCACGGGCGGCGTGGCGGTGGGGCAAGCGGCGGCGCCGGAGGCGACAGCCGCGCTGGAGATTGAAAGCACGACCAAGGGCCTTCTTCTGCCCCGCATGACAACGGCGCAGGTGACGACGCTGGGCAGCAATTCCCCGGCGGATGGGATGCTGGTGTATGACACCGATACCGATACCCTCAAGCTGCGGGCGAACGGCGCGTTCGTGTCGCTGGTACCACCGACGGCCGGGCCGATTCTTCGCTTGCGTTACACGACGGGCACGCTGTTGCGTTCCAATGTCATTCCCTTCAACTCCGTTCTTGAAACAGGGGGTGGAGCGAGCTGGGCCGCCAACAAATTCACAGTCTCCATTCCAGGACCTTATTTCATCACGGTCCAAGGGACATCAAACGAGCAGTATTACACTGGCTTACGTATTCGCAAGAACGGCAGCGACATTGCCTATAACTTCGGTGCCAACGCAGCTGCGGCCAAGCCCAGCGGTACCAGCGTTTCCACGGTCTCGTATCTGAATGCGGGCGATTACATCGATTTCTACTACGATCATGATAGTACGAGCGCAGTACTGACCAATGCGTTTGCGGCCATCGCTTATATCGGTGGCTCGGGCAGCGGCGGCGGAACGACGACCGCAGCGGGAAGCACCGGCCAGATTCAGTTTAACGGCGGCTCCGGGGTCTTTGCCGCCGATGCGGTCCTGCATTGGGACAATACGAACAAGCGCCTTGGTATCGGGACGACAACACCGGGTGAGAAGCTGACGGTATCCTCAAACACTGGTGTTTTGCCGGCGGCGCCTAACGTGACGGCGGCGCGGTTTGCCGGCGCTGACAGCCAGGCGGCGCGCATTGTGGTCGACACATTCGGCGGTGCGCCAAACCTTACTTTGCGCCGCGCGAATGGAACCGCCGCATCTCCGACGGCGGTTACTGCAAACGACACTTTGGGCAACGTCGTTGCGTTCGGTTATGGTGCGACCGGTTACTCGAGTTCGTCCCGAGCGGCACTCCAAATGATCGCAGCCGAGAATTGGACGGACACGGCCCAAGGCACCTCCTTGACGCTCATGACGACGCCGAACGGCTCGGTCACTCCTGCGGAACGCTTAAGGATTGATCAATCTGGCAACGTCGGCATCGGGACGACGAGCCCAGCCTCCAAACTGCATATAGCAGGAGGCGTGCAACTCGGCGACGACGCTGCAAGCTGCCCCGGTTTGTCCGATGCGAAGGTCGGCACTCTCAAGTTCGCCTCGGACGTGCTGTGGGTTTGTAAAACCACGGGGTGGGCAGCGGCCGATGGAGGCGGATCTCCCAGCGGTTCGGGCACGGGTGAAATCCAGATCAACAACGGCGGTACGCTGTCGAGCGTCACCAATTTCTATGCCAGCACCGTGAACACAACCACCGTCTCGTGCCCCGCCGGTTACACCGCCGCAGGGGACGGGTGTTACCGCCTCATCACGACCACCATGAACCAGGCAACCGCCCTGACCAACTGTCAGTCGGACGGCGGCACACTAGCGAAGATCGACAACGCAACAGAGAACAGCGTGGTCCAGACATTCATGGGTGCAGACAGCTGGATCGGCGCAAACGACATCACGACTGAAGGAACCTGGCAGTGGGCCGATGGTTCATCCCTTGCCTACTCAAACTGGAATTCGGGTGAGCCGAACAATAGCGGGGGCAATCAGGACTGCGGTTACATCTATTTTAGCGGCGGCAAATGGGACGATGACACCTGCACGGTGAGCAAGCGTGCAGTGTGTGAAGCGGCACCCACGACCGGGGCGGGACCCGACGTTACTTACATAAACCTGCCCAATATGAGCATCGCGGAAAGCAACCTGACAGGCAGCGAACCCTGCGGAACCGAACTGGACGGCGTCCTCATCCGGCGCTCGGGCGCGCTCTTCCTGTGCGATTTCGCTTACTCTGGCGGCTGGGTCAAAATCCAGATGGGTAATCGGATCGCCATGCGATATGGCGCGGGGTACTTTGTGATGACCTCCAATGCATATGCTGGCGGATTTGGCGGGCTTTCCGGCGCCAATGATCTCTGTCTTAACGAGCTGCGGGCTTATTCGTGGGAAGGTAAAACGGACGCGGAACTGCGCGGCCTGATCGTGCCTTCCAAGGTGAAGGCGTTCCTGTGCAACGGGACGACCTGTCAGGATCCGCAGCCGTCGACCACGTATTATTTTGCGGTAGCAGGTACTGCGTATGGTGGCGGAACGTTTGTCACGGACGCATCTGGTCTTGGTCCGAACGACAACAATAACTGGACTAACACGACCCGTCTTTGCACCACTCCTGACGGATATGGCGGATGTGCTTCCGGGAGCAATTACTGGACGGGACGCAACACGGGGACGACCAACGTATGGCCTGCGGCCGCGCATGCTAATCACTGTACGGACTGGACCAGTTCCGCCAGTGGCGTGAGTGGCAGAGCAGGAACCACCGGCACAGGCACGGGGCGCTGGTCCTCAGGTAGCCCGACTTGCAACAATACCCGCCGTCTGATCTGTATCGTGAATCCCTGAAATGATTTGTGGAGGCAGGTATCGGAAGCTTTTGTTGGTCCTCGTGGCGGCGCTGTGGTCCGTTCCCGTCTCAGCAGTGGCGGACGAAAAATTCGGCGGGCAGGAGACCATGAATGGCTATGCGCTTTCGCAGTTCGGAGATTTCATCAAAGAGTGGCCCCTTGTGACCGTTCGTTTTCGCGAGGACACGCGGGAGATGCGTCTCACTTACGCGAATGATCTCGCTTGGAAAGCTCTTCTCAAGGGGGTGGATGACTATCCGGACGGAGCCGTGTTCGCCAAGGTCGGCATTACGACCGAGGACGACCCCTCATTTATCAGTTCCAAAGTCCCATCGGGCGCCAAGCGCTTTCAGCTGATGGTACGGGACCGAAAGAAGCATCTGGACACTGCAGGGTGGGGCTATGCGCTCTTCGATCAGTCGGGACGCACTTTCGATGAAGATCCGGCGGTCAAGACGATGGCCTGCCATGCCTGCCACGCGATCGTGCCGGAGCGTGGCTATGTCTTTTCCCAGCCGATGGTGCTGGATGTTGGACGCGCATCGGCCATGACGGCAATCGTAGCGGGGGCCATTCCTAGTCAGAGAGTTGCGTTCGACGTTTTGGACGCGCGTAACCTGCCCGCCAAACTTGCGGCATGGCTCCCGGCTGGCGCTGAGAAAATTCGCACCGTTACAGGGCCTTTGCGCGACAACCTGTTCCAGGGCACTCTCGATGAAATCCGCCCCACCCTGATGGAGGAAGCAAAGGCATCGGGTCTGCCGGCCGCTTTGATTTCCAGGGACGGCAAGCGCTTCTCCATGGTCTATGTCCGAAAGTCAGAAAGTTGCGATCTTGAGGACGGCACCAGGGGTATTGCCTTTTCAGGGGCGTACTCCACCAAGCCGGCAGACGACCAAAGCTATCCCGTTTCCGAGTTCACGCATTGCGCGCGGCCGTGAGTACTCTGACTGTTATCTGATATGAAAACATCGCAGTTCACCCAGACCGAAATCCTTGAAATCCGCCATATGCTATCTGAGTCGGCTTTCTTCAGCCTGACCGAAGTGGAACAGCGGGCATGCCGCCATGTTCTTGAGCGGGCCGAGCGCGGCGATGCTGTCGAGGATTTCGCGGTGATTGTCCGGCACCTGCTGGACGCGACGAAGGCGCAAGAGGAAAAGTCCCGAAAATCACTTCGCCGTCAGGCTGTCGCCAGAACTTAATGCAGGTTCCACATCCTTTCGGCAATCGCGCGTTCCTCGCTCCCCATGGCCTGAAGATAGATCGCCGTCGTCTCCATCCGGGCATGTCCAAGCCAGCGCTGCACGAGGTTGATGGGAACGCCGCTTCGGATGGCATGAAGCCCGAATCCGTGCCGCAGGCCCTTGGGCGTAGCGTGCAGGCCGTGTGGGATACTTGCCTCGTCCATCACGTTCTTGATCAGTTGCCATGCGCGGCAACGCGAGAACGACCAGAGGCGCTCGTTGATATCCAGTGCATCAAGATGATGGACCGCGTCGATCTCATTGAGCAACGCGTCGGGCACCGGCACTTCGCGGATGACAACGCGGTCTGAGCGCTTCTTGAGAGAGCGTATCGCTATGAACCCGCTCGCGCATTCGATGCACGACGGTGTGAGCGCCAGCGCTTCAGAAATCCGGCACCCCGTCCATGCGAGCGCGAGACACAGCGTCCGGACATTGGCGCGCGGGCAGCGCTCGGCGGCGGCGATAAAGCGCGCGCGCTCGTCCTGGGTCAGGTATTTGCGCTGACCGGAAACGCTGTAAAGGCTGCCCGTGTGGACAGCGCCGCCGCGCATTGCACGTCCTCCTTTCGTCGTCCCGAAGGAAGAAAGGCAGGCGCCCGCGATTGGACGGACTTGCCCATTCTGTCACCTGTTTTTTTGCGCGCTGGCAGCGCAAGGGATTGCGCCTGGAGCAGTCACAAAACGGTCCTCGGCACCATTACAATTGAGCGCAAAATCCGCAGAAAAGACAACATCTTAAACAGAATGGGCAATTCCGTTTACATAACCTCTCAGCCTGACGCCATCGCCTGAGAGAGCGCCGCCCGCGAACAGACGGCACACGGACGCTCTTGCCCTCATTCGTGAGGGGGACCGTCATCCATGAACGGACTGGGAATGAAACACATCGCTGCCGCGGTGAGCGTGGCGATTCCGCTCTGTGCGCTCGATGCCCGCGCGGAGAATTACTTCGGGCTGCAGCTCGGAGGCATGTTCGGCGCGCGCGGCACGAACATGACGGCGATGGAGGACCTGAACTACACCGGAAGCCCGCCGATGCGCCATCCCGCGACCGGCTCGGATATCAGTCTTAACTCCTCGCTGATGTTCGGCTTCAAGGCGGGTCGCTTCCTGGAGTCCATGCCGGGCATCGGCATCGAGATCGAGGGCATGTATTCACGGCCCGACTTCAAGCGGCAGAACGTGACCATCACGCTCAAGGATACGAGCATCGGCGGACATTCAGCGTTCACCGAAGACCAGCTTGCCGCCGATTTCCATATGCTCAGCAGCGCGGTGAACATTCTCTACCGTTTCCAGCCGGTGGGCGGGGTCATGCCCTATATCGGCGCGGGCCCGGCCTTCCATCTTCTGTTCATCCGCGGCTCCGGAGATTCCTGCCACATCGTCGCGCCCGCCGCGCTTGCGCGCGGCTTCTGCCACGGCGGCGACATGGTCTCGAAGGGCCAGGGCTTCGGCTTCAACGCCAAGGCGGGCATCGAGGTGCCGCTTGGCGAGCGCTTGTCCTTCGATCTCGAATACAAGTTCAATTACGGACGCATGAAGGTCGACTGGTTCCGCAGCTTCTCGGACATCACTGTGGATTACACCGCGCACGGCGTGGCGGGCGGCCTGCGCGTAAAATTCTGACGACCAGCGATTGATGAAAAGACCGGACGGCCCCGCGCATGGGGCCGATCTGATTCAGGGACGGGAGTAACGGATGACAAGAGTGATGACGACTGCGGTGCTGCTGGCATCGGCGCTGACGCTGGGTGGCTGCTTCGGCGGAGAGCCGGGCGCGAGTGACATGGCGCAGGCGCTGCGCACCACGCCCGGCATGGGCGAGGGACTGGCGCTGATGTCCGGCGCGAACCTGCCGCCTTACGGTTCCGCCGCGGCGAAGGAAGCGATGCAGAAACTGCTCGACGGTCTCTCCGTCGAAAAAATCGGCTGCGCGGCGGCACAGGGCTCGCCCGGCTATGTCTGCGACTACCGCCTCAGCTTCCGCATGCCGAACGGCCAGACGCGCCAGATGCCGTCCGCCGCCAAGGGCCGGTTCTTCAAGGCCTCGAACGGCTGGCAGGTCTCGCAGCAATAGCGTCCGAGAAGTGTTCACCCCGAAGCAAAGGAGTCATCCATGTCCGATATCGACTTTGTTCGCCAGCAGGCGGAGCAGGACCATTTCCGCAATTCTCAAACGCAGATGAAAACCGAACAGGACATCCGGGACGCTGCGCTGCGCGAGGCCTACAACGCGCAACTCGAACTGGAGCGGCGGCGGGCGCGCGGCGAAGCGGTCTGAGCGCCGGCACGACAGCGAAGGGGCCGCGCATGGTGCGCGGCCCCCTTTCTCTTGCAAGCGCGAGCGTGGGAAATAAAGAGCGGCTCTCTCCCTTACGCCGCCTGCCGGTCGTCCGCCGGTGCCGCATCGGCGGAAGGCTGAAGTCCGTGCAGATAGTCGGCCGCACGCTGCGCGTGGGATGCGGCCGTGAACACCGCGCGCTTGTCGTCCCTGAGCACCTTGAGCCAGGACGCGATATAGGCGGCATGATCGTCGCGCTGCTCGGGGACAAGCCCGAGATCCGCGCACAGGAAAGCCGCACCCAGTTCGGCGACGAGCTCCTCCATCGCATAGCCTTCGTCGCCCCAGCGCTTGCGGCCAAGGTCGCGGTCGAGGCGCGAGGGATGGCGGGTCCAGTGCGTCAGCTCGTGGATGAGCGTGGCGTAATAGCTCACCGCGTCGCGGAAGGTTTCGAAGGGGGGCATCTGCACCCGGTCGACGGTGACGCTGTAATACGCCATGGTGCCGCCGTGCTGGATGGCTGCGCCGGTCGCGGCGGCAAAGGACTCGGCATGGGCAATGCGCTGCACCGGGTCAATGCGCGGCTCCGGCTTTGCATAATATTGCGCGGGCAGGCCTTCAATCTGCTCCACGTTGAACACGGTGTAGCCCTTCATGAAGGGGATTTCGCGTTCGGACTCCTCGCCCGTGTCATCGTCGCGGGCTGTGCGCGTGACCGACGAGGCGTAGACGACAAGGCTGCCGTGTTCGCCCTTGCGCACATGGGCACCCACTTCCTGCGCCTGCTTGAAGGTCATCCAGACTGGCGAGGCGTAGCCTTTGGCAACGGCCTCGCTCCAGAGCATCACGACGTTGATGCCGCGATAGGGGATGCCGTTGGCGCGCAGCGGCCGCGTGATGCGCATGGCGGCGTGTTCGTCGCTCCATGGCTGCATCCACGGCCGGACGCCTTTCTCCAGTTCGCTGACAATCTGATTGGTGACTCGTTCATACACATCGCGTCTCATTGCCTTGTCCTTCCATGGCTGTTCGGTTTGCGGCTGCTGCTGCAAACCGGCTAGCCACGCGGCAATGAGCGGGGGTGCGGCCGTCACAGGCCGGAAAACGCGCGGGTGGAGCGGGCCGGAGGCCGAGTGCAACGAGGCCGACTACACGGCCCGCGTTTTCCGCCCGGAGCGATGCGAAGGGCCTGGCCTTGACGGCCCGGGGGCCGCAGGCCCCAAACCTTAACTGTGGGCCGCAAGTCCGGACGCGGGAAAGGAGTCAGCCATCGGGCCGGCTGTGAAAAGCGCGAGGGATCGAAGTCCGGAAGGCGGGCGGATGCCGCGCAAGAGCGACCTAATTGAGCGAAGGAACGTGATAATTGAGGATCACCATTTTCATAAATGAGAGGTTTGCCGCTTCTTTTGCGGTGAACAGCTCACTGTCTTTCGATATCTCAATTCGAAAACAATGCTTTGTAACAAACGCCTCCATGTCATCGCTATATTCAAGATGCTGCATCAATCGAGTCGCCAACCTCTGATGGCCGCCAAAATTATCCAAGAATGACTTAAGAAAGCTGTATTCGAAAAGTATGTAATCAGGAATTCTGAACGCAAACTGTTCTCTCAAGGCCCTAGCATAGAGGATCTGCTTGTCTGTGGGTTTCCGCCCTTTGAGAGGCGGATACAGTTCATAGAAATCGTCTATATTATTCATAGACGCAATTGCCACACATGCGTCGCTTTTCGTCAACCGACAGGAATTGGCAAATTGCATGAAAGTTATCGAATTTACATACTTCGCGTTCCCTCAGCTGAGCGCGAGCGAGTAGAGCCCGGGCAGCGGCAAGCGGACGCGCCACGAAGCCTGTCAGGCGAAATCGTCGAATGTTTCCCCTTCGAACGGTTTGTCCAAAAGTCCGCAATGTCTCTTCTCCGCACCTTCCGGCGTGAAAAATCTGCCCATGGCTTCGTGAACGAACTTGCCGTTTTCAATCGTCACTTTGGCGACGGCCCAGCGTTTGATCGCGTTCTCGGGCTGATTGGTGACGATGCTGAGGAAGCCATCGCCCTGTTCCGCCATCATGGTCAGTGAAACGCCAAAAGCATCGCGGGCGAACACGCTTCCCTCCGTCAGCCGCCGCGCATATTCGGCGAGGGCATCGGCCGAACATGCATCCGGGCATTGTTCGAATGTCGAGGGCGTTCGCCAATTCCGTTGGACCGCATTCGGCGTGAGCGATTGTACGTCTCGGACAGTCTCTGCCTCGGCGTCGATCCGAGGTTTCGCGCCGAACACCCATTCTCCAAGAAGGCCGCCTTTCGGAGGCGTTGCCGCGGCGGCCCATCGTTCGAACCTCTTGCGGCTTTCCTGGGCTTCTTCCTTCGTGACGGTCCGCATCCATTCAAAGTTCTTGATCGCCTCGGAATTCACCGGGATGTGCGGGTTTTCGAAGAATGCCTCGATGGAGCCATAGGCGATTTCGATCCGGCGGCGGGTCACGGAGTTCTGGAGAACGTTGTCGAGCCGCGTGATCCAGCGCAGGTTTTCAGGGCGGTTGTTTCTCCGGTTGGTGTCAATGTGATCGACGATGTGCTTGTCCGAAGGCGGCTCGCCGTGGAACGCCGTCGCGACGATGCGGTGCACCACCTCGGTGCCGATATGCATGTAGCCGGTTGATCTGTTCGGCAGGCCGAAGGTCCAGACGCCGTCAAGGGGGCGCCTTCGCTTCCCCGGTCTGCGGAGCCGATAGACCGCGCCGTTGTCGCGGACGCGGTACACGTCGCCGCGGTAGGTGGTTTGAACTTCGCGTTCGAACTGATGAAGCAGGGTCGCTTGGTCGGCTCCCATGGGAATCTCCAGATCTGACCGTGCCGACGCGGCACAGGCAGCCGCCGGCGACGGATGTTGGTTCAGGATTTGCTGGCGATGGGAGGCGGCTGGATGACCGCTTATTCGTTCTCGGACCCGTAAGCCGGGCGTTCTTGCTTCTTATGCCATCGTGGCACGCTCAAGTTCATATCGATTCGAGCGTGTCGTCAATCATCAGGGCGATCTGGAAATACTCGGATGTTTCGGGCGAGGGATCGTCACCCGAAGGGCCGAGACAAAGCGGACAGCGTGGCTCGGTGAGCGGGAGCGAATAGAGCCCGGCCGCGGGCAGCGGCGCGCACCGGAGAAGCGGGTCAAACATTGCAGCGGTGTGGGGAGAGGCAGTGATCTCTTCTCTCCTGAAGCGCAAAACGGCAGACTATGCGCGAGGGGGGATGTGACAATGCCACTCAACATTATGGGTATTGCCCGGGACGTGAATGCCCATGCGAAGACATACGCAATTGGGGACTTGCAGGATATCCGTGCGTCCTTGCGAGGCTTCTCGAAACGTCCCGCGTCCGACATCTTCACGTCCTTGACGATGTTCGATGACTGGGCGTTTCATCACGGCGGTCGTCGTGAACTTCAGTTCAACATCGGACGTGAGTGGCCGGACGGTCGGGAAGAGTTGCGGCACGGTGTGGCGTTCTCGCTTGAACTTAGCCAGTCCCTGCCAAGTATCGACGTCCTGGTGCCCAAGATCCGGCTGTTCAACGACTATCTCATGCAATATCCGGAACGCTTCGCCGACATGAGGATGTGGCATTTCCGCCGCGGCGAGCGAAGCAGCGACGCCGCGCCCGGGCTCATTCCTCCCGAGCTGGTGGAGCAGGGAAACTTTATCTTCCTCGGCAAGAGGCAGGCTGCGGACGATGTCGACGTTCACGTCATCCTGCGGGATTTCGACCGCCTGCTTCCGCTCTTCCGATATGTGGAAGGGGAAGGGAAGGAGTGCGCAGCCCAGCCGCAGGCGGAACGAACGTTTCGCTTCAGCCCCGGCCTGCGACCGCGGCCGTCCGCGACGGTCGCGTCGCACACGGCCAGGATGATCGACGTCAATCTCAGGCACAATCTGCTGCAGGAGGCGCTCGCGCGCAAACTTGCCGCGAAATTCGGAAGCGGGAATGTCGCGGTCGAACAGCCGACGGGGCGCGGAACGCTGATTGATGTCGCGCTCAGGCACCCGGATGGCGGGCTGTGGTTCTACGAGATCAAGACGGCGTGCACGGCGCAGGCCTGTATCAGGGAGGCCCTGGGCCAGGTGCTTGAATACGCGTATTGGCCCGGTGCGCAGGAGCCGAGGCGCATCATCGTGTGCGGTGAGGGACGGCTTGATGATGAGGGCAGCGCCTATCTAAAGCGCCTGAAAGACGGCTTCGGCCTGCCCGTTCATTATGAGCGGGTCGTGCTTGAGGGGGAGAGCGGGAATGTATGAAGGGCTTGTCACGCATCGCACGCCCCCGGAGAAGCGGGCCCGGCACTGCGAAGGGGAATTCGAGCACTACCTTTCGGAAGGCGCCGTGATGCTGGCCTTCGCACTTCATCTGCTGCGCACCGTGCCCGGACTGAAGCAGGTCGCGATGCATCCCGACGGCGAGCACGGCAAACGTTTCGATCTGCAGGCCTGGCTGGAGAAGAACGGTTTCCGAAAGCTGCGCGGCACGGGACGCACCAGCTATGGCGGGGAGTATATGTCTGAGAATGGCCGGACGCTCATCGTTGATCCCAGTTCGGGACGCGGCGGTGATGTCATAGCCGAAGCCGGCGGCGTCAGTGTCGTCGCCGAATGCAAGGGCGGTGTCCTCAACACGCGGCATTCCGGACAGACGTCGCGGCTGAGGCAGGGACTGTGCGAGACCGTCGGCCTGTCGATGGCTTCGCCGCCCGTCCCAGGCCGCAGGCAATATGTCGTCGTGCCGGACACGCCCGTAACAGAAAAGCTTGCGCGGAGAATGCTGCCCCGTGTGCAGGCCGCCGGGATTTCCATCGCCCTGGTTGACGGGCAGGGCAACGTCCGGGACCTGTGACCGGGAGCAGCAACCGTTTTCCCGGCGAACAGGAACAGTGACCCGTACGTGAATCAGGTTGTGACCTGATTCTGCTCGCAGGAAATCAGGCTATAGCCTGATTTTTCAGAGCGAACGGGGACGCGGTCCGGCATCACCGGTCGACAAGTGAATAGCTCGTGCTGCGGCCGCCGCCGGCATCCTTCTTCAGAATGCCGCGCTCAACGAGATCTGTGATGTCGCGCAGCGCCGTATCGGGAGAACACTTCTCAATCTTCGCCCATTTGGACGTGTTCAGCTTTCCGAAGAATCCGTCGAACAGGCGGTTGATCATGTCGCGCTGCCGTTCGTTGAAGTCCGCGGTCGGGTGCGTTTCCCAGAACTTGGCCTTCCTGAGCACGGTCGCAAGCGTCTCCTCCGCGCCCTCGAATGCGCGATCGAGGCAGCTGAGAAACCATTGCAGCCACGGCGTGACATCGCCGTTGTCCTGCTTCTGCGTTGCCTCCAGCATGTCGTAATAGGCATTCCGCTCTTTGCGGATTTGCGCGGACATGCTGTAGAAGCGCTGCGGGCTCTTCTCGGAGCGGGCGAGCGACATGTCGGCGATGGCGCGCGCGATGCGACCGTTGCCGTCGTCGAACGGATGAATCGTTACAAACCAGAGATGTGCGAGCCCGGATTTCAGCACCGGGTCGATGTCGCTGTCGGCGTTGTACCAGTCGAGGAACGCCTTCATTTCCTTATCGAGGCGGCGCGCTTCGGGAGCCTGATAATGAACGCGCTCCCTGCCAGGCCGTCCCGAGACGACCTGCATCGCGCCTGACGTGTCGGTGCGCCATCCTCCCACGGTGATCTTATGGATGCCGCTGTATCCGGTCGGAAACAGCGAGGCATGCCATCCGAACAGGCGTTCGGCGGTGAGGGGCTTGTCGAAGTTCTGCGTGGCGTCGAGCATCATTTCGACGACGCCTTCCACGTCGCGGTCGGCCGGCGTCAGCGCGCCGATGTCCATGCCCAGGCGCCGCGCGATGGACGATCTGACCTGGTCGGCATCGAGGATTTCGCCCTCGATCTCGCTCGACTTGAGCACGTCCTGGGTGAGGGTCTGGAGCATGGCCTCGTCCCGGAGGGCAAAGCCCAGGCCCTCCATGCGGCCAATCAGCCGTCCCTGGCGATGCCGGACGGCTGCCAGCTGGTCGGCCAAAGCCTTGGAATCCCAGCTGAAATCGGGCCATTCCGGCCGTTCGTGGTAGTATGTGACCATAATCTCCGCACCTGTTGCGGTAATTATGGTGCGTATTCACCGCAAAGGCAAGCCTATTCGCCGCATTTCATGCGGTGAATAGGGTCCGGTTTCGCCGCAACTTCCGAAAGTCCAGAAAAGCGGAATTATGCGAGGTCAGAAGACAACTCCGTGGGGCAGCATCTCTGCAGGAGGTTGCAGATGAATGTTGGCGCGTCCTAGGGTGGTTACGCTGCGGGAAAGGGACATGCGCCAGGGTAAGCGGGGCATCGTCCTCGGCCGGGGGACTGAAGGGAAATGCATCTTTCGAGAATCAAAATCTCCAATTTCCGAAATTTCTCGGAGTTGGATGTCAGTTTGGCGGGCAATGTCGTCGTTGTGGGAGAGAACCGCGTCGGCAAAAGCAATCTCCTTTATGCGCTCAGGCTGATCTTTGACCCGACGCTGTCGGACAGCTCCCGGCAACTGACGATGGCCGACTTCTGGGACGGTCTCGGCCAGCCCGACAGCGACGACAAGATAGTTGTATCTGTCGAAATCAAGGATTTTGAGAGCAATCTCGACGTCCTGGCTTTGTTGACGGATTACCGGCTCGACAAGGATTCAACGACTGTCCGATTGACATACGAATTCCGTCCACGCGCTGACCTGGAAGACGATCCTGCAAGCGACGATGATTATGAATTCGTCTGCTACGGCGGCGAGAGCGAGTCGAAAGAGTTCGGTCACGATCTGCGCCGGAGGATTGCGCTGGAACTGCTTCCCGCACTGAGGGACGCGGAAGGCGATCTGGCGACGTGGCGGCGCTCGCCGCTCAGACCATTGATGGAAAACGCCTTCAGCAGCATTGATCAGGACGATCTGGAAGAAATTAGCGAAGCGGTTGAAGCGGCGACCGCGAAAATCACTGAATTCGACACCGTGGTCACCCTGCAGGAGGATATTCAGAAGCTTTTCGTAGAAATGGCCGGCGCGAAACAGGATGTGAAGCCGCAACTTGGCTTTGCGCCAACCGATGCGACGCGTCTTTACAGAAATGTCAGATTGCTGATCGATGAGGGCAAGCGCGGCATGGCGGACGCCAGCCTTGGATCAGCAAATCTCATCTTCCTGAGCCTAAAGGCTCTGGAATTGCGACACATGCTTGCCGAAAATCGGAGAGACCATGTTTTTCTGGCGATTGAAGAGCCGGAGGCCCATCTGCATCCACACCTGCAGAGGTCCGTGTACCGGCATCTCTTCGAGGCCGCAGGGAAGTCCGACAACAACGGCCAACTATCAGTTTTGCTGACCAGCCACTCGCCGCACATTGCGAGCGTTGCACCCTTACGGTCCATTCTGCTCCTGAAAGACGACCCTCTGGAAGGGACTATCGGATGTTCAACGGCCTCTGTTGATTTGACCGATGAAGAAATGGCGGATCTCTCCCGCTACCTCGACGTGACACGGGCTGAAATTCTGTTCTCGCGCGGCGTCATCCTGGTGGAAGGGGATGCCGAGCGCTTCCTGGTGCCGGTCTTTGCGCAGAAACTCGGGGTTTCGCTCGACAAGCTCGGAATAACGGTATGCTCGGTGTCGGGCACCAACTTTCAGCCCTATGCGAAATTTCTGAGTGCCCTGAAAATTCCGTTCGCCATCGCGACGGACTGGGATCCGCGCGAAAAAGGCAAGCCCCTGGGCTACAATAGAGCCTTGTCGCTCGTGGAGACGATTGAAAAAATGCGAACCGGTGCGGAGCCCGCGGAGCTGGTGAAAGAGCTGAAGGCGATCGCGGATTTCAATGACTTCAGCGACCGCTGCGACGAGTTCGGCGTGTTTACGAATGTGAAGACCCTGGAGCTCGATCTCTTCGAGGAGGAGAGCTACCGCGACGCAATGTTCGAGACGCTGCGGGAAGGCAACTTCGGCCCAGAACGCTCAGGCTGGATTGACGGGTGGGAGGCCGACCCGAAGACCCTCGACGAAAAGAAATTCATGTCGCTGATCGACGATATTGGAAAGGGCCGCTTCGCCCAGAGCCTGGCCAGACGTGTAGAGAAGCTGGAGCCGCCTTACTACCTGGAAAAAGCCATCAAGTTCGTAGCGGACCGTGTCTGATCGATCCCTCTATCTTCGGGCGGCTGAAGACCTGCGGGGCAATGCAGGCCAATGGGAGGCCTACGAGTCTGAGGGGCATTGCGTCGTGCTGGCGGGGCCGGGAAGCGGCAAGACGAAGACGCTGACCATCAAGCTGGCAAGGCTTCTTTTCGAAGAAATCGAAGAGCCGCGGGGGCTCGCCTGCATCACCTACAACAACGAAACGGCGCGCGAACTGGAGACCCGACTATACGCGCTCGGGGTCGAGCCGGGCCGCCGCGTGTTCATAGGAACGGTCCATTCGTTTTCGCTTACACAAATTATCCTTCCCTATGCGAAGACGGCGAAGTTAGGTCTGCCGGATGAGTTCTCCGTCGCGACCAAGTACCAGCAACGGGCCGCACTCGAAACTGCCTACAAGCGCGTCATAGGCGGGCCCGGCAATCCGCAGGATTCATTTTATTCCATGGGGCGGTATCGCCGGTCGATTCTGAATAGAGACAGCAAGCAGTGGCGCGAGCAGGATCCGCAGCTCGCCAGACTTGTGGAGGAGTATGAAGCTGAACTGAGAAAAATGCAGGTCATTGATTTTGATGACATGCCGTTGCTGGCGGTCAAGGCGTTGCGCGAAAACGAGTGGCTGCAACGCGCGGTTTACGCAAAGTATCCAGTTCTCGCCGTTGACGAATATCAGGATCTTGGCCGGGCGCTTCACCGAATGGTTTTGGGGCTGTGTTTCAGTGCCGGAATGAGACTGTTTGCGGTCGGCGACGTCGACCAGTCGATCTACGGTTTCACAGGCGCATATCCCGAGCTGTTGCAGCAGCTATCGGAAAGGGAGGACGTGCAGACCGTCAGATTGCGTCTGAACTACCGGTGCGGCTCCCGAATTGTAACGGCCTCGGAATATGCTCTTGGCGAGGATCGGGGCTATGAGGCGCCCGAAGGCGCAGCAGAGGGGACGATCTATTTCCATCCATGCACGGGGAATTATGACGAACAGGCGGGGTATGTTTTCTCCACGCTCATTCCGGAAGCGAAAGTGCGGATACCGGAGCTAACGCCAGGAAAGATCGCCATTCTCTATCCCGCTGCTTGGATCGGCGACGCTGTTGCCACTGCGGCACAGGAGTACGGATTTGGCGTCGTGAGGAGTGATACGAATGCCTTGTATCCTCGGGCCAGTCGGCTCATGCGGTGGCTGGAAGGCTGCGCGGCGTGGTGTTGCGGCGGCTGGAAGACCGGTAACCCGCGCTTTGCGCGTCTGGTCAGGGAAGGACAAGGCCTTTTTGCGGAAGTGCTCCGTTCAGACGAGGACAGGCGCCGGTTCCGCCGAAACCTGTTGAAGGAACTGTGGTCCCGCCGAAACGGGACGATGAACGTCCATGACTGGCTGGTGGAGATGAGGACCAATCTTATCGCCGACCTCGTCAGCCAATGCCGGACACAGGATGATGAAGGGGTTGTGCTGGAGGAATTCATTGAGCGGACCGGACCGACTGGTGACGTATCCGATATGTCGCTCGATGTGTTTGCCGGATTCGGTGATGGCGGCGATCGGTTGAACCTTTCGACTCTGCACAGCGCCAAGGGGCGAGAGTTTGCCGTGGTGATTTTGTTCGGCATGGATGAGGGGAGAATTCCGCGCAACGGTGCATCGGACGCGGACATCAAGGAATCACGGAGACTGTTCTATGTCGGGTTCACGCGGGCAGAAGACGAGGTCCACATGGTTTATTCATCCGCACGTCCGTCCCGATTTGTCACAGAGGTCCAGAAGCGTATCGCCGAAGATTAGAGGTTGGAGCACGATCACTGAGCCGCTCCGAGAGATCACCAAGTGCACATTTGTAGCTATACATTACGCATCATATTGATCCTAAAGATAAATATTGAGAGTGATAATGTATCTTACGGAAATGAAGGGCAGGGGCGTTACGCTGCCTCACTGTCATCCTCGGAATCGGTCCGGTTCTCGATCATTGGCAGTGCCATGCCTTCGATTTCTTCCAGAGCCTTGCCGGCGATGCCCTGAAGATCGCCGTACATGCCGGCGGTCGCATCGATGACGCCGCGGATCTGGGCCTCACGCTTCGCCCAAGTGCGCATCATGGATCGCCGTTCCTTGTCGAGGTCCGACTGCATTTCTGTGAACTTCTCGACGATGGCTTCGATGCGCTGCCGAAAACGCGGTCCAGTGAGATACCGGTAGACAAGCTCCATTTTGGTCTGCTGTCCCTCGCCCGCCTGCCGCGCGGCCGCGATTTCGATCAGAGACTGGCGCAGGGCAATCGCAACCGGGATAGCGCAGCGCGTCTCCGTGACCCAGACGCCGTCTACGTGATCGAAGCTGTGAACGCCTTTGGGCAGCGCGTTTGAGACGATGAGCGCCACGTCAGCCTTGGCCTTGCGTTGATCGTCGCGCAGTTTGGTCAGCCAGCCGTCCGTCCAGTTCTTGGTTCGCTTCGACTCCCAGAGAATGGTGCCGCAGGGCTGATTAAATGAGTTCATCACGCGGTGAACAACGTCGCCGCCGAATTCGCCCTTGGGGACCGGCTCGATCACGTCCTGCGGAAACTTGGACCGCAGCAATGCTTCAAGCTCAAGTTCAAGGACCTCGCCCTGCAATTGCTGGGACCCCTGCTCAGCCTTGCGTTTGAGATCCTCGATCTGGCGCTGCATGGAGGCGATCTGCTCCTCCTTTTCCAGAACGCGGAGCCTCAACGCTTCTTCGGCATCCTGTTTGGCTTTCGTCCGAACCGTTTCCAGGGAAGCCTGCACACGTTTCTCGACGGTGAGCTCCAGCTCGCGCGTCGCGTCTTCAAGCGCGCGTTCCTTGCGCATCAGCTCGGCCTGAGCCTTCTGCGCCTCGGCGAGCTTCTCGTCGCGCTGTTTGAGTACCTGCTGCAATTCCGCGACTTCCTTTGTCTTCTGGTCAAGGTCCGAAGCCGCCAGGCGCCTCGCTTTGGCGGCTTCCTCCTCGGCAATACGCTTGCGTTCCGCCAAGAGCCTGTTCGCGACCTCCTGCTCGACCTCTGCCTTCGCCTGGGCGAGCGCGGTCTGCTGCTCGCGCAGCGCAGCCTCGCGGCCGGCCATGTCCTGTTCCTTTTGCGCGATTAGCCGCTCGTATTTGGTCTGAGTGGCCTTGATGAGAGGTGCCGCGAGTGACTCCGTCAGCGGGATGTCGGTACGGCAGTTCGGACAGGTGATGGTCGGCTCGGTCATGATGCGTGGAACCCTGAAGCGGCGCTTGCTGCGGTTGGGCCCAGCCTAGCGCGGGTTCACGAAATGTTCACGTGGAAAATCGAGTTTTTCCAGCAAATTCAGATGCCGGTGTGACATGCCGGCTGCGCCTCATGGCGCAGCCGGCAAGACCGCTCAGGCAGCGGTCTTGTCGCTGCCGCGCAGCACGGGCGGAAGCCACTCGGTATTGGCGATGAGGGCCTCGGCCCGTACGGCGAGCTCGGATTTCTTGAGCTTTTCGAGGCTGGGCGCGTGCGTGCCATTTGCCTCGTCAATCGAGGCGAGAATACCCGGCCGGTTCAGACGGCCGAAGTAGTTCTCCGCACCGGGCACGAACCACGCGCGCATGTCGAGCGACAGCGCTGCCGCAAGCTGGGCGCCGTGCGCGAGCCTGCCGGAATCGGGCTGCTCGCTCTTGCCCTGGACGGCATCGACGCTGATGGCCGAGACAAAGGCGAGTATGCGCAGGAGTTCGTCCTGCGTGCGCTCAAGACACCAGTCCCAGAGCGCGCCCTGATCGTCCGGAAGCTGTGCAAACACTTCGGAACGCTCCTGTTCGAGACGCGCAAGAGCGCTCGACCGGTCCGGCTCGGCAACCATGCGGCTCAGATTGGGCACCCGCAGGGACATCTGCAGGCAGCTTGACGCATCTGCATGCAGATACAGGGCTTGCAACAGGAGCGCGTGCACGACCGCTGCGAGGGCGATGTCAGGACGCGCAAGCAGCTCCGCGCCGATGGCCGCGCTCTTCTGCGCCGTCAGATCGGTAACGAGCGATGCGGGAAGCGCCGCAGGATGGGATGCCGTCTCGCGCGTGGTCTTGAGCGCCTTGCGGTCTTCCGGCC
Organism: Pseudomonadota bacterium; assembly: GCA_049324435.1. Classification (GTDB taxonomy): domain Bacteria; phylum Pseudomonadota; class Alphaproteobacteria; order Rhizobiales; family Xanthobacteraceae; genus Pseudorhodoplanes. The sequence goes on along the minus strand of JBMOOQ010000073.1, from coordinate 99,970 downwards.
TTACGAGGCCGCGCTCGACCACAAGCTCCCCGTCATAGTTGAGATGCAGGATTGCACCGGCGTGGCGAGAGACTCCGCAGGCCAGCGGTCGACCGTCTGCAGCTCCGAGAGGCGCTGTTCGATCGCATCGAGACGGTCCGTATCCGCGTCGTCGTCATCAACGAGAGCATCGTATTCGGCGCTCAGGCTTTCATGCTCAAGCCGCTCCTCTTCGGTCGCGAATTCGCTTTCGGGATAGACGCGTCCGAAACGGGAGAGCGTGCCGTACTCGATGTCAGCGACAGCCTCGATCCAGGCCCAGCCCTCATGCGCGATCTCGGCTTTGGCAGCCGCCAGCTTTTCGGCAACGAGCCGGTCGAGCAACTCGACGTCCTGGACGTAACCGCCGCCCTCAGCGGCAAACAGGTCGCGACGGATGGCGCCGCCGGCGGCCTCGTAAGCATCCAGACCGACGAACCGCACGCGCTTGTCGCTTGCGGGCACCTCGCCCTGCGTGAGCATGCGGCGGATGGTCGACGCGTTGCGCTGCCAGTCGGGCAGGTCGGAGAAGATGCGCTCTTGTGTCTCCCGGTCATCTGTGAGCGTGAATGCCTCGGCCTCTTCGAGGGTCAGATCGTCGCTGCGATAGGCGTCGAGAATGACCGGGCTCAGGCGTCCCAGTTTCAGGCGGCGGACAACCAGACCTTCGGGCACGCCGAACCGCGCTGCCACGTCGGCAACCGACGCACCTTGATCGACGATATCGCGAAACGCCTCAAACTGGTCCGCGGGATGCATCGGCGCGCGAATGATGTTCTCTGCAAGGCTCAGCTCCGTCGCGGACGCGTCCGGAGCGGTCACCGTGCAGGGAATGCCCTGGTCCTTGCGCATGGTACCCGACTCGACCAGCGCTTTAAGGGCGAGATAACGCCTGCGGCCGGCGATCACGTGATACTTGCCGCCCTTGGTCTTGCGGACGACAAGCGATTGCAGAAGGCCGTGGGCTGCAATGGACGCGGCAAGTTCGTCGATACCGGACGCGGCACCGGTCTTGCGGACATTGCCGTCCCAGGGGATGAGCTTGCTGAAGGGGATTGCGATTGCGTCTGACATGAGAGTTCTCCTTTCCGTAAGCGGTTTTCTCGTCAGAGACGCGGGAAAGGAGAGCCGGGCGGAGAGGCCGCGGCGGTCATGCCCAACACGGGAGCGAAGCGAACGGAGCGGGCCGGGCATTGACCGCAAGGCGCGCCCGGCTAGGGAGCGTCAGGATCGAAGAGAAAGCGCGAGCAAGGAGACATCTGCCGTCGTCTGCATCGCACCCCTCACCCGAAGGACGGGCAATCAGGTTTCGATCACGACCGGCACGCCGATCTGATTGGCGACGGGCGTATAGATATCGACGTCGGTCCCAGGTGTCTCGATGGTCACGATGAGCGAATAGCGAGCGTCCTTTTCCCAGGCACCGAGATGCGGACGCTTGTTCCACCAGCCGATGGTGGGGAACACGGCGATATGTCCGCGTGATGCGAGGTCGGCCGCAGTCCCTTCCCAGATATCTGAGTGGATCGAGCCGAGGGTGACCAGCGAGCGCCACGGATATCCGAAGCGCCAGCGGCCGGTATCACTCAGGCCGGGCGCCTCGTAATCGTCGTCGCGATTATGCTTGTTGATGCGGTTCTCGAATGCGGGGCGTGTCTCAAGCGCCGTCTTGACCGCAAAGCGCAGGCCGAAGGACTGATAGCCGTATTTGGAGGTCCAGCCGCGTGCGCCGGGGCTGGGTTCAATGAAATAGGAGAGGGTCACGCGCATGGTGACCGGTGTGTCCTGCAGATCGCGAAGGATATCCTCGGGCCAAGGCAGCGCGTGAAGGCGCATTTCGCGCGTCTTGACGGTGCCGTCTTCCTTGAAGAAGGGCTGAATGGATCCTTGCGCGATGAGCGTCAGAGCATTGTCCGCACTCGACATCAGTCGCCCGAACTCCGGTACGCCGTGGCCGAAGCATCGCAAGAGCGCCTCGTAGTTGATCGTGGCGTCTGCGGTGGTGAAACGCGCGAGCATGGCGGGTGTCCATCTGGCGGAATGAACCATGAGCGCGCGCACGGTCTCGGGGGTGAAATCGGGGTATTTGGCCCAGAGTGCGGCAGACATGCGCGCAGCGTCAGCAGCCGCAGCGCTCGTGTCGCCGAAGGTCGTCAGCGGCCGGTCACGTGTGAAGTTGTGATGTGTCGAGAGGAGCTGGAGCGCGTCGTCGATGTAATCGGGATCTGGATAGGCGCCGTTGATCGCCATGTTCCCGGCTTCAAGCACAATATCCGGCTTGATGGGCCAGCGCGTTTTTGTCCAGGTCGTCGATGTGCAGCTGCACGGAGCAATATCGCCAGGCCGCGCCAAAGGCTGCCAGCCCGGATAGCGTGCACCATCGAGAATGGCTTTTTCCGTGTAGCCGCCGACGGTGAGGGCATTCCAGGCCTGCGCGGGATCATGGATGCCGTCGGTCATGTTGGAATTGGGATAATGCCGCCGCTGCGCCGGGTCCGTGTTGCCGGCGGAGAGAATGAAAAGTCTTTTCTGGCCGTTGTCGCCTGCGGCGAGATCGTCGACCGCAGCGGACCATGAAGACGGGCGTCCGCGGTCGCGGTCGTCAGTGGCTGTCACGGAAAGGCAGAAGACGCGGTTGCGGCCCGGCGTCACCTCGACGCGGTAAGCGCTTTCGCGTGTGACGGCGCCGTAGAGGTCTTTCTCGTGCGGATCGGCCGGATTGATGATCTTCACCGACTCGATGCGGTGCGTGAGCGGTACGGGGTCCCCTGAGGCAAGCAGCGGCGCGAGATCGCCGTAGGTTGCGATGCCGGCCATGGGAGTGCCGTGGCCCTGACGATCGTCCGTCCCCCAGGCCCGCTTGTATGTGTGAAGGTCGTTCGCGTCCGCGATCGGCGCGAGGAGCGGGTGGGCGGCATTGAGACCTGTATCGAGGAGACATATGTAAGGGGCGCCATCGGCCGGCGGCGCAAGTCGGCCTGCCATGTTCTCGACCCAGTCCCGTTGCTCGACGGCGTTCATCTGGGTGAAGAAAGACGCCGTCACCTTCGCCAGCCGGAGTTCTGCAATCGCGCCGAGAATGTCGACTGATCGCGCAAGCGCCGCAGCCGTCCCGTGAACAAGAACGACAACACGATCGACGAAATGAATCGTGTTCTCGCTAGTGGCGAGCCCGAAGCGTTCAGCATGTTGTCTGAGACGGGCCAGATGATCGATGGTGGATGAGCGGCGCAACCAGACTTCCCACGTGATGGCCTGGTTCGCATCGGGAAACAAAGCGAGGTCGTCGGTCCAGAGCGCTTCAAGAGCGGCCAGCCTGATATTGGAGATGCTGGCGACCAGATCCTCGTTCTTGGGTCGCGTCGAGCCGTCTTTTCGGGGGCGGGTGTCCGCGTCGCGATAGGCCTCGATGCGCTTGAGAAAATAGGCGAGCTTGCCGTCCGGAACAAAGACGGTTGCCTGCATCCGTCCGTCGGGGAGACGCCTGACCGCGCAGAGTTCGATGCCGCTGCGCGTAACATCGAGGCTTTCGAACTTCAGCTCGAAATCCGGTTCACTTTCGAAGAGCAGGTAAATGCCGATACCGGCGTCGATGCCCTGGGCCTTCTGCTCTTCGGCCCGTTGCTGAGCCTGCGGCACGATCTGTGCGATTTCCTGGATGAGGTGCGCGGCATGGGCCGCGCGTGCGCGTCCTGGCAACGGCAGACTGCCGCGCGGCCCGGATTTCGGGCTTGTGAAGCGGGTTGTCTCTGACGGGCGCGGATCAATCAGATGAGGATGCGACGGCAAACCATCCCCCGGTCGTTATGAGGTGTGCTCCTTATGAGCGACGGCGGATTTGCGGTCTCGAATGGCGCTCATAAGATCCGCGTGGGTGATCTGGTGCCGGTCGTGAACGATGGCATCCTTGATCGCATCCTCGCAGGCGCGGGCAATATCCGCGAAGCTCAGGCCCTGGGCAGCGGCGGCTGCCTTGGCCCATTGAATCTTTTCGGCCTTGAAGCCCGAGAGTTTCGCGCGAAGCGCGTCGGCAATCAGCGTCTTGTCCGGAAGATCGTATTCAATCACGTCGTCGAAGCGGCGAAACAGCGCGCGATCGAGAATGACCACATGATTGGTCGCCGCAATGACCAGGCTGTCGGAGTCGTCCTGCTCGACCATCTGCAGAAAGCTGTTCACGATGCGGCGCACTTCGCCGACATCGTTGCTCATGCCGCGCGCGGAGCCGATGCTGTCGAACTCGTCGAACAGATAGATGCCGCGCGTCTGGCTCAGGGCCTCGAAAATCAGGCGCAGCTTGGCTGCCGTCTCGCCCATGAACTTGGTGATCAGGGCGTCAAGACGGACAACGAACAACGGCAGTCCAAGCTCGCCAGCCATGGCGGAGGCCGTGAGTGTCTTGCCTGTTCCCGGTTTGCCGACCAGCAGAAGCTTGCGCCGCGGGGCCAGGCCGCGATTGCGAATGGCGCGGACGGCCTTGTGCTCGCGAATGACGCGCTCAAGCTTCTTCCGTGTCGAATCCGCCAGCACCATGTCCGATAGCCGGGTCGACGGGTAACTGACTGTCAGGAGCTCTGCGACTTCGCCCCGCGGGCGTGCCAACGGGATTGGACCCTTGGAGGGGAGCCGGCTCCTGCTCTTGGCTTTGTCGATAAGCGTGCGCAGCTCTTCCGCGAACTTGCCGTGGCCCTGACGTGCCTCATGAGCCGCAATCTGCATCGCGACTGCGTAAAATTGCCCCTCGTCGCCTTCCGAAAGGGAGGCAATGAGGGCTTTGACCTGGTCGGCACTCGGCACGGCTACTGAACTCCTATCGCCGGTTGATTCTACACGCGAAGCAACCGTAGCGTACAGACGAATTATTATCGTTGGCTTTCCAGGATCTTGGCCGCGTCAGTTCACAGATTGACGGGAGACCCTTCCCCGGAATCGGAGGGCAGCATAACGCGAAGCGTGGGGGCGGTCTCGTCCTGAGCGATCTCCCCCACCACGATAAAGGCTGCAGTTCGTTTTACGGAAAAGACCGGCTCCGCCAGTGGGGCAGGCGAAGCCGGTGGAGCGGCCTAGTATTCGCTCGGCAGCAGGATCGTATCGTCGGTGACGTAGAGCGTGATTTCGCGCAGCGGAAAATCGGTGAAGGCGATGCGTTCGGTCGAGACGATGGTGCCATTGCCGTCAGTGCAAACGAGGTGGGCCGACTGGTCGTCGTGAACGGTCAGCGCCCAGACCTGGAAGGACTGTTCTGCGTATCGCGCTTCCAGCTGCGCGCAGGCAACTCGGTCCAGAAGCCACCAGGCCTCGCCGGCCTGAGCAACGTGGCGCGCGCCGTCGGTGTAGCGAATGCCGCGGATCAGGCTGTGGCGCCAGAGCTGCTCGGTGCCGGTGAAGTAGGCGAGGTCGGATTGTGTCAATGTCTTGGTCATGGCGGGCGTCCTTTCAGTGATGGAACCGCGCCGATCGCGGCCCCTGACGCCGCCCGGCCGCCATCGCCTCCAGAGCGCGGCCAGCAAGGCTGCAGCTCTGCACCGCCAAAGCGGCGCGATGCTGCAGGGAGAAATGCGACTGAAGCGAGCGGCCTTGCGGGACGCGCGGGCGATGGCTCAATGGCGGCTAAAGGGGCACCCGGCCGGCTTCACGAAAGACCGGCGTTCGATCAAGCTGATATATGTCAGAGCTCGCCGCGGAACGCCTTGTCCAGAATTGCCGGCATCATCGCGTCAAGCTCCGCAGCGGTCTCAGCGTGGAGAGTCCTTACAGCATCGATGTTAGACTGAAATGTATTGAGCTCGGAAACAACGCGTTCTTGAATTTCGATCGGAGGGCAAGGCAGTGAGAGATTGCGGACTTGATTGAGATTTAAGCCGGGCTTGCCCTGCCCATACTTGCTGCCCTGGAGCTGTTCCTGGCCGTCGCGGGCTCGTAGTGCCCACAGAGCGAAGTGGGGGAGAAACAAATCTTTCGGAGTTCGGCAAACGGCGACATGCTGACTCACTAGCCCGGGAGGGAAAGTTGTGTCGTATACAGCAGCCCGTCCGACCGTCGCCCCGGTGATCACAATCAACAGATCGCCATCCATCACTTTGGCAGATCGTCCTTGTTCCCCTGACGGTGGCTCAACAAAGACTTGATTGTGCCGACTTATTCGGAAATCTCTGCCTATGTCTTGTGCCCGATAAAATCGCAGACCGCTTGGAGCGTAGTGTTTTCCCCAGTTACGCGGACCGCTAGAGACGTGAGAGTCTGAGGAACCTATGCTTTTTCGACCATAGTCTTCAGCCAATTTGTCGAGGCGTCGGCTGACATAAACGTCAAGCAAAGCGTCAAGTTCACCGAAGGCGTCTTCGCGAAGACGCTGCGCATCCCCAACCTTCGCTGCAAGCGCCTCTATGCGCGCGACGATGCGTCGTTGCTCGTCGAGCGGCGGAAGGCGAAGTTGAAGTGCTTTGAACCGCTCTTCCGAAAGCCTGACACGATTTGTTGTGCCCTCACTTGCACGCTTACACAGATCCACAAATGAAGCAGTCTTCGACATCCAATTGAGAAACAATGGGTCGAGCCGGTCGCTATCGACGTCGAATAATGGGAAGTCGTTTGTGACAACGGCGCCGTCCAACTCTTCAGGAATGAGTCCGGAGGCTCCATGCCGCGCATCTATGCGCGAAAGGATGAACTGCCCAGCCTTGGCTTCGTAACGTCGGTCGGAGGCTATTTCAATTCCTTGAACTTGGCGTCGCTCAATGACGCCTTTGCCGTTTAAGCGTACGGTAATCTCTTTGTATGTCGTTTCGGGATTAAGGGGGATAATGCGTTCAGAGCGCCGCAGGACATCGCCGAGCTTGACCTGGGACCAAGTGGTATTCATGCTCTTGCCCCGAGAGCAGCCTTGATCTCTCGCATCAGCTCAGCAATGCGAAGTTCCTTCTTCAAAATATCGTCGGCAAGCTGTTCGGGCGGCAGGTGCTCAAAATCGACCTTGCCGCGCGGGTTCTTGCGGTCGAGGTTACAGCCTGCAGCCAAGAGCTCATCAACCGCCACCTTCCAGGCCTGATCGTTTTCCTCTCGCTTGCTCCACCAGGCCATGCAGGCCTTGAATTCATCGAACTGAATGGGCTGCGTCTTGGTGTAATTCTTGCGGCCCTCGGGCAGCGGTTGTTCGTAGTACCAGACCTCTTTCGTCGGCCCGGAGCGGTCGAAGAACAGGATGTTGGTCGGGATTGGGGTGTAAGGCGCGAATACACCGTTCGGCAGCCGCACGATGGTATGCAGGTTGAACTCTTTCAGAAGCTCTTCCTTGATGCGGGCGCATACGCCGTCGCCAAACAGCGTCCCGTTCGGAACCACAACCGCGGCACGCGCGGGGCGACCGACGGGTGTCGGCTGCCGGTGCAGGCGCCGCATGATGAGCTGAAGGAAAAGCAGGGCGGTCTCGGCCGTCTGCCGGTCATCCGGGAAATTACCCTGAATCCCCTTCTCTTCCTCGCCGCCGAAGGGCGGGTTGGTGAGGATGACATCGACGCGGTCCTTCTCGCCGATCTCCGTGAGTTTGAAGCGCAAAGCATTGCCCGGGTCGATCTGCGGCGCATCGAGGCCGTGCAAAAGAAGATTCATCTGACACAGAAGATAGGGCAGTGACTTCGGCTCGCAGCCGAAGATGCTCTCGTTCTGCAGGCGCTTACGGTCGGCGACCGTTTTCACCTGCTTGCCGAGATGGCTGAACGCCTCGACGAGGAAGCCGCCCGTACCGCTTGCCGGATCAAGGACAACCTCTCCAAGGCGGGGGTCCGTGACCTCGACCATGAAGCGGACGACGGGGCGTGGCGTATAGAATTCACCCGAATCCCCGGCAGCATCCCGCATTTCCCGCAGCATGCTTTCATAGAGCGCACCAAGGGTGTGCAGCTCGTCACTTGAGGTGAAATGGATGCTGTTGACCTTGTTGATGACGTCACGAAGCAGATAGCCGCTCTTCATGCGGTTATCGACGCCGCGGAACACTGTTGCGATCACGTCCCGGCGATTGTCGCCGTTGGAGCTGGTGAGGGAGCGGAGATACGCAAAAAGACCGGGACCACGCTTGCCGTTTGGCAAGCGTGTCTCATCCTGGTTGATGAAGGCGAGGAGCTCGTCGCCGGTGACGCCCTGCGGATTTGCCGCCCAGTCGCGCCAGCGATAAGGGGGCTCGATGGCCGCGCGAAACTTCTTGCCGGCGAGCTTAGCCTCGTCTTCCCGCTGCTGCTCCAGATCGTCCAGAAACTTGAGAAACATGATCCAGGTCAGCAAGGGGAGGCGATCGAGATCGCCGTTCATGCCCTTGTCCTTGCGCATGATGTCGCGCGCGGACTTGATGAGGCTCCCAAGCGCTTGCGCCGTGGTCAGCGGCGCGTCGTTCTTCTTCTTGTTCGTTGCCTTACGAGCCATACAACATTCCTTGGAGGTCGTTTACAGCCTGCCGGAGCTGGTCGGGTCCGCCGAAGAGGCGAATGATTTCACCGGGCTGGCCGTGATTGGAGATAGGCGGTACGCGCAGAACGTCGGGCAGGAGGAACTGCGCGTCGCCGTGCTCAGCGTATTTGTCGAGAAGTTCCTCAAGAATCTGCCGCGCCTCCGGTGCATAGCGGGCGAAGAAATCCTTGTGCGCCTGCTTCATCTGCTGAGCCCGCTCCCGGCGGGTGCGGAGCGGCGCGTTGAAAGCGAGATGGCAGAGAAGGTCGAACGGGTCCGCTTCCGGCTGGCCGGCGGATTCCGCGAGTTCAGTAAATCCGATTCCGCGCTCCGCTAGCGCATTGATAATCTCGTTGCGCTGCTCCGCATCGGCCCAACGCTTGCGCAGGTCCTGAACGGAGGGGCTGAGCGTTCGAACGCTCTCGGCCGCATAATCGGTGTAGCGAACGACGCGAAGCTGACGGCCGTTCGGATCGAGCTCGTAGACGAGATGTGCGGCAATCTCCACCTGGCCGCCGTCGTAAAAGTATTTCTGCCGTTCGCCTGAGGGCGGTTCGATGATGTCAGGCCCCTCGTCTCCGTCCGGCTCTTCGGGCGCATCGCCGGTATCGGAAATGACCGTGGTATGGCCGTCTTCCTCCAGCTCTTCTTCCGTCAGCCGGACGGGATCGCCGTCGAAGGCGGGGTCGGCAAATAGGCGCGTCGCGGCGCCGGTGTAATCGAGAATATTGAACCAGAGCTTGCCGTAATCGTCGCGAACGCGCGTGCCGCGGCCGATGATCTGCTTGAATTCGCTCATGGAGCCGACCACGCGGGCGAGCACGACATTCTTGCAGGTCGGTGCATCGACGCCCGTGGTGAGAAGCTGTGATGTCGTAAGAATGGTCGGTGTTCGCGCATCGACATCCTGGAATCGGGAGAGATGCCCGCGCCCGATATCCCCCTCGTCCGCCGTCACGCGGCAGACATAGTCGGGGTACTGCGCCATCAGATCCGGATTGAGCCGCGCGAGAGCCCCGCGCATCTCGCTGGCATGGTCCTGATCGACACAGAACACAATGGTCTTGGCGAAGCGATCGGTCTTCTTGAGGAAATCCGTGAGATGACGCGCGATGGCCTCGGTGCGGGCACGCAAGGCAACAACACGCTCGAAATCCTTGGTCTGATACTCGTCGTCGGGGATGGGGCGCCCGTAACGGTCGAGATCGGATTTGCTCGGCCGCCAGCCGGCAGCATCCCATTCAGTCACGACACGGTGGACGCGGTAGGGGGCGAGGAATCCGTCCTCGATGCCTTGGCGAAGGCTGTATTCGTAAAGCGGATTTCCGAAATACTGATACGTGTCGCGGTTGTCGTCGCGCAAGGGTGTCGCGGTCATGCCGAGCTTGAAGGCCGGCTCGAAGTAATCGAGGATAAGCCGCCAGGAGCTGTCGTCGCGCGCGCTGCCGCGATGGCACTCGTCGACGATGATGAGATCGAAGAAATCCGCCGGGAACGCCTTGAACAGACCCGCGCGACGCTCGTCTTCGGCGAGCGCCTGATAGATGGCGAAATACATCTCCCGGCTGTGAACGACCTCGCCGGATTCGATCTTGTGGCGCGCGTCGCCGAATACGGCGAAGATCCCGTCCTTGGGCTGATCGACCAGGATGTTTCGGTCGGCGAGATAAAGAATGCGCGGCCGGCGGTGCTCGCCGGTGCGGTTCCATCGCGCCGTCCAGAGCTTCCAGCAAATCTGGAAGGCAACGGCCGTCTTGCCTGTGCCGGTTGCCATGGTCAGCAACAGGCGGCGCTGTCCCTTGAGAACGGCCTCGACGGTCCGGTTGATGGCGATCTGCTGATAGTAGCGTTCGCCCTTGCCGACCGTGTGGTTGTAGGGCGTCAGCAACTGGTCCGCCGACTGCGGGGCGGTGAGGCCGCTTCCCTTGCGATAGCGCTCCCACAATTCCGACGGGGCCGGATAGTCGGACACGCTGCGCTCGACGCCCGTGAAGTAATCGACCTCGATGATCTCGTGTCCGTTGGTCGCGTAGGCGAATTTCAGGCCGAGCATTTCCGCGTATTGCTTGGCCTGCTGCACGGCATCGGCCGCTGATTTGTAGGACGCCTTGGCCTCGATGACCGCAAGGGGAAAATCGCGCGTGTAGCGGAGCAGGAAGTCGACGCGCTTGGGCGGCTTGCGGATGAACCCCTTCCCCGCGGGAACGATGCGGCCGTCCGTGATCGTGCGCTGCTCGGCGATGGAACGCGGTTCGCTGTCCCAGCCGAGAGCCTGCAGCCTAGGCACAACGAATTTCCGGCAGGTGTCGGCTTCAGAATGCATGGCGTTTCGAATTCAGCGAGAGAATCGGGGGCAGGGCGTGTGCGGGCGGAATCATTCAACTCCCGATAAGAGTGTCGTTCAAAACCTGGCGGGCGGGAACCCGCATCCATTCTTACCGGGAACCCGGGCTCCACGCCAAGAAGTCTTGATCGGCCAATATCTTGGGATGGTTTCCCGTCACCCCGTGGCGTCCGCCAGCCGGCCCCGAAGGCGGCGTCCGTCCTCGACCATATCGGCCTCGGCGATGGTGATTCCATCAGCCCGGAGCGCGGACATAATAATGTGCCGGACGCTCGTCTGCCGGTGCGCGGCGCGGATCTTGAGCTCCGTCCACACGTAATCGGGCAGCTCGATGTTGACGGCCTTCATGCGGCTGCGCGGCGTGGCGCCGGAGGGTGGGGCAGTGGGCTCCGTCTCTGCCGCAGGCAGATCGGGCATCCGACCCCCCTGCTCACGGATCGGGGCTTTGACGAGCACGCCGACCCCCTTCTCCTGGGCCAGGCGTTCGATTTTCTCGTCGACGATGTCGGGTGTAACGGGCTGGAATGGCGGGCGTTGCGTCTTCATGATCAGCCTGCCTTCCGGAGTGCGGTCACCTGATCGGTGACGGCGCGGATTTCTGCAAGAAGGCTGGCGATCTCGGCGCCGGCCCCCTTCCCCGGTTCGGTGAGGGTTGGCGGCTGCCCGTTGAGGAACATCTCGCGATAGGCCGAACGCTCGACGAGCGCCGTGCGGAACAGCGGCAGGCCGTGCCGTGCCAGCTCGTTGTAGGCAAAGTCGGTGACGCGGGTGCGCAGCGGATAGATCTTGGTCAGCAGCAGCCGGTACGGAATATGACGGCCGGCCGTCTCGGCCACGTCGCGGATGTCGCCGACCACGACCAGGGCTTCGCGCAGATCGGGTTCCGAAGCTTGCGCAGGTATTATGACAAGATCGGACCGCGCCAGCGCCTTGAACAGCGTGACCTCGCGGTTGCCCGGCAGATCGATGCAGATATGGTCGTACTGGCCCGAGGCTTCGCTCTCGCGGAAATACGCACCGAATTTCTGCGGCTCGATGGCGCTGACGGTGAGACCGTCGATGGGCCCCCTCTTCGCCCAGCGGGCGAGCGTACGGTTTTGGTCGAGATCGATAATGAGCACGCGCGCGCCTTCGAGCGCAAGCGCGGCGGCGACAGCGGCACAGGTCGTCGACTTGCCGACGCCGCCTTTCGAGGACGCAAATGTAACAATCATCAAAGCCTCAAATATGGATTTGGGTGAAAATGGACTTGGGCAAAAAAAATAAACCGTGCAGATCAATGCTACGGGATTCGTTCAATTCACCAAGTGCAGTTTTCAGGAAATGTGCAGGAGCGGATTTGCGCGAATGCGCGCGTGCATTGTTGTGCAAGCCGCGTATTGCACGAATGTGCATTCGCGCGACTGCGCAGAACCGCAAAAGCGCAATGCTGTATTTGTCGTCATCGACAATCGCACCACTGCGCAAATCATCAGTCATGCAAACATGCATTTGCGGAGTTGGATGATCGCAGCTCCGCAGCCCATCCGGGGGCGAGAGCGATGGCCGAGGGCAGCGCGGTCGGACCATCTGCGCAAGTGTGGATTTGCGCAAAGAAGGAATTCAGGACGGCTTGCGGCCTTTGCGAGCGGAGACGCCGGCCTTCATCGCATCGCGCAGGATGCGCGCGTCGTCATCGGCGTCGGGCTCCAGAAGAATGATGCGGCCGTCGGCGGGCAGGGCGTCGAGAATGACGGTGAGCCCCGCGCCGGTCTCGTGCGGATAGGCGTGGCCGATGCGGCTCCAGACGGTGCGTTTGGTCCTGGGGCTGCGCTTGACAGCATAGGCAATGAGCACGGGATCGTTGGTCATGCAGCAACCAAGCCTGAGCGCGCTGCGACATGCCGTCAAGACGACGTGCGAAAAGTGAGGAAAGGGGCGGGGAGTCAAAAGCGCCCCCGAAATCCGCCGATCCGTTGCGCCGCGAATGGTGAGGTTTCGGGCGGAATCCCGAGTCGCGCCTCGGACTCCCTCATGTTGACGCCGGTATCAACGGTGAGTTCTTGGGCGGCACGGTGAGATGCCGTGACAGTCGACCGAAATAAACGCACCGACATCGCGCTTTCATTGCAGGGGTGTCGGGGCAGCACCCGCATCCCCGGAGGCTGCTCACGGAGCCCAAAAAGTGCCATTGCAGGTCTGACAAGAGGCAAGGCGGCGGCCTCTTGGTCGTGACGGTGCTTCCTGACCCACCCGGTGAGCCCATGCGGCCTCACCGAAGGTACGGCCGTTGGTGTTGAGCTGTGTTCAGGCGTGTGCGTTCACCACTAAGCATATCCGCGAAGCGGATTCCGCTTCCATCAGGTGCGGCGAAGCGAGCGCATCAGCGCGAGCGAAGGGTGAGGGGAGTCATGTCTTGTGGCCGCGCATGCGGCCACGCCATACACCGCCGAGCGTAGGCGAGGCGGCTGATCCTGCGCATCTTGTTTTGTATCGAAGTCGTCTCACCGTTCGCCGGTACGGCGCATTCTCTTTTTTCAATGATTCAGATTCTATTTCAGGGGCGGAATCGCGACATGGGATCAGGCACTTGCGGCGCGAAAAGTGAGAAACCGGGCGGGATGGGGGAGAAACCGGGCGGATTCGCGTGAAGGAATGGGCGGCCGAAGTGAGGAACGGGGCGCTGAGGGGTGAGGGACTGGGCGTCGGGACGTGTCCGTCCACGCATGAAAGTGAGAAATTGGGCGGCTGTTTGCACAGGCGCTTACGGATGGACATCGGCGGCGATGCGTTCGACACGGCCGGACATGCGGGCCTTGCGCCCGACCCGGCTCTTCTCGCGCTCCTCATGGGCGAGGCGCCGCTCCTCGGCGGACTTGCGCAGCCACATGACCAGGAGCTTTGAGACGCCGCGGCCGACCTTGATCGCGGAGACTTCGACCACGAAGTCGCTCAGGAGATTGACCTCCTCGATGGCCGGCTTGAGGCAGTACTTGTTGAAGTCGGCGAAGCGCTCCAGCTTGCCGTCGGGCACGCCCAGCATGGCGCGGAGCTGGTCGATCGAGAATTCCTCGTGCTGCTTGTCGAGGCCGATGCGGCGCTCGATCATCTCGTAAAGCCGGATCGAGTATTTCGAGCGCAGCGTATACATAATGTGGGATTTGAGCGTGGCCCAGGCTTTCGACTGCGAGATGATGGTGAGCAGGTCGGGCGGGAAGGTGTAGGTGAAATACCCGTCCTGCTTGTCCTCCTCCTTGTTGGTGCCGAGCAGGTGGACGCGGAACGTCGCGAACTCGCCGGTCTGCGGGTCGCGGGCGCGAATCTTGACCCAGGCGGACATCAGCTTGTCGAAGGCCTCGTGCAGCCGGTCGTTGCTCTCGTGGGTGCCGCGCAGGCTGGCCTTGAGCACCTTGTGCACTGGCACGGTGCGGATGTTGTTCCAGGCATGGGCGAGGAGCTGGTTGTAGAGGATGGTCTCGTTGCGGGTAAGGGGGGTGAGCTCGACGATGTCGACAAGCTCGCGCGGCTTGATGATGCGGCCCTCGTTGTGGGGATCGAGGGGCTGGCCGGTGACTTTCATATCCAGGGCAAGCAGCTGCGCCGCAGGCTGTGTCCGCTCCGGTTCTGTGTAGTCGTAATCTCCAATCGTGGTCGCAAGAATGCGCTTCTTCACAATTCGAGCGTGGCGATCAACGCACACATGGTCAAGCGGTGAGTTGACTCTTATCCGGATCTCTCACTTTTCGCCGCCCGGAAACTCACCGTTCGATCCGTTGCGCGCCGCAGACTCCCTGATGCGACTCCGGATGACGCCCAATTTCTCACCGCATGCTTCCGTATGAAAACTACGCCGCGTGATTCATCCGGCGAAAGAGATTGCCGATATATGTGCCGATAACGGCAATGAGCCTGGCGCGTTGCCTGGCCTCGCAGGTGATGTGCGGGCTGGAGAGAAGGTCGTCGAGGATGGCGGCGGCCGCCGCGGCGTGGCTGAGCTTGCGATTGGGAAAGACATAGAGATGTGCCGCCAGCTTGAAGAGGATGGGCCGCGGATTGAGCTGCACGTCGAGCCTCAGGCCCGCGCGGCATAGAAACCAGAGAAGCTGTGCGGCTTCTTCAAGAAAAGGCGGCATGGGCAGGTCCTTCATTGCGATCCCCTGAAGATGACAATCATCATCGGCAGCGCGTGCCGCGCGCCCCCGGATCGGCGGCGATGCACGAAGCGGGTTTCGACGGCCGGGTTGTTGCAGACATGATCGGCAAACCAGTCCGCCTCCATCCGCGCCGGGAGAAGACAGACGCAGAGCTCGGCTCCGCCGGTCGCGGCCTTGGCCACCCACGGGCCAAGGGCCGCGCCATCCGGCGGGTGCATCAAGACGCGGCGGCCGCGCCAGTCGGCGCTCAGGCCGTCCGCCGCCGTCCTGTAGAGCGGAAGCGCGCTGTCATGGGATGCGCAGACATCCCAGAGGAGTTGGAATTCCGAATTCGGAATGAGGGAGAGTGTTTCAGCGAGTTGTGACGTGAACTGCGGCGCCGTCTCGGACAACTGCGACGCAGACATGCGGGGTCGTTGGCGCGCACGCGCCCTGGCAGCTGTCTTTGCCATGTGAGGTGCTTTCGACGTGTCGAAACTGAACGACGTCAGCCGTGGTCCGCAAAATCAGGCGGCAGCTCCGCGCCGCTCGCCTTTGCGCGTTCGATCAGAAACCTGTCGACCTGATATTCGAACCAGCCGATCCGGCCATTCTCGCCCAGCTTGATGCGCTTCGGAAACTTCCCTGCCGCTTCAAGCCGTCCGATGTGCTGTCTGGAATAGGTCAGCCCGCGGTCGCGCAGCTGCTTGAGTGTGAGAACGCGAAGGGGAGGCTTGGGTCTGTCCGGCATGCTCCGTCTCCCATGGCTTTCTGCCTTGGGTTGAGAATGCCATGGGCTTCGGATTATGTCAACGAGGCTCGCTTCCTGTGTAGCGCCGCCTGAAAAAGTCTGTCAGCGCGTTTTTTGTCGTTGGGAAGCTTCCGGTACGCGTCAGCAGGTTCGCGAATATTCAGTTCTTTGAGTTCGCGCTCAATGCGCGCCGCGCGCGTTTCCTTACAGAATTTTACAAGTGTCTTGGGTACCGGGTGTCGTGCAATCCACTTCGCAAATGCCTGGTACAAAGGAATGTCCAGCGCGCGCAGATCCGGGCGCGCAAATCCTGAGCCGAGCCATGGCTGGTAAACCCTGAGAATAAAGTCGGCCGGGCTCTCGCGCGAATCTTTTGGGCGATCAGCCCAGAGCTCCGGCGCCTTTTCCGGGAAATGCACCACACCCGTTTCATCCGCCGCTTCGGCGAACGTCGCAGAAAGTCCCAGTTCTTGCCCGAGCAGGCTGAGCAGCCGTTTGCGTTCCGGTTTTGAGACCGTGCGAAGCTCGCCTGCGAGTGCAAGGACTCTGGCTTCCAGTTCCGAGGTTTCAGGGGCGGTCGTTTCTTTCGGCTGCAGGCGTCCTCTGGGTTCGTCTCCGGTTATCGCGCCAATAAGCGTGATGCCATTATCCCATATCCGCTTGAACTGATCACCATTTCTGGAGCGGGAGGAGAGGAGGTCTACGGAGCGGAAGATGCTTTCGCCTATCTGTCGGGTGATTTGCTGTGCTTCCCGCCGCCCCTCTCCAAGGAGCTTTGCTTCGACGTGGAACGCGACATCGATTGCGGAAGTGAGTGTCCCTTCAAGCTCGTCGAGGAGACGATGTCCGTCCTGTGTACCAAGGCTCGGCCACGCGCTGCCCAGGATGGCAGTGACGCGCTCCTTCATGGTGCGCAGGATGCGCACAGCCTCTGCCGGGCTAAGGGCGATTTTCGCTTCGGGGAGACTCGGCGGAATCGGGTCGTAGAGCTTGGGTGATTTTGCAAATTTTCCCTTCGCGCCAGGACCTGTTCGCTGCGCGGGCGCGACTGCGGGAGCGCTGCGGCCATGGCGCGAAGCATTCTTGTCGGATGTCGGTCTGGCCATTTCTCGATCCCGGGGCCACAGCGAGCGTGCCCCTCCGGAAGGCTAGGTGAAAGCGAGTCGCCCGGAAGTCAACGTCAGCTTAGGAATTCGCCAAGACGACACAATATAACATATTGAAATATCAATATTTTGGAGACGGCCGCGCCGTGATCGCTTGCTAGGTGGCGGTTAGCCGTCTCAGCGCGGCCTGATAGAGCCGATCTGCCCGTTTCCTGTCATTGGGAAATCGCTCGTAGGCGTCCCTGGGGTTCTCGATGTTGAACCGCGTCAGTTCCTCTTCGACTTCAATCGAACGCTTGGATTTGCGTGCTTGGAAGAAGTCTGCGAGGTGCTGCGGAACGTTCTGCTTGTGGCGTTCATACCATTTCGCCAATGTCTGATAGAGTGAACGGTCAATTTCTCGAATATACGTCAGGTTTAGACCGGCGGAGAGCCAGGGCGCATAAACCGATTCAAGGAACGCAATTGCGGTCGGATGTTCTTTCTGGGCATCCGCGTTCCATGATTTCGGGGCCGTTTTCGGCAAGCGTGACGGGGGTTGCCGTCTCAGCGCGGCACTGTAGAGTCTGTTGGCGCGCCTGAAATCATCCGGAAGGCGCACATAGGCGTCAGCAGGTTCGCGGATATTCAGCTCCTTGAGCTCCCGCTCGACACGGGTTGTCCGTGTTTCTTTCGCAAATTTCTCAAGCTTGGCCGGCACGGGGTGTCGCTCGATCCATTTGGCAAAGGCCTGATAGAGCGGAGCATCGAGACGGCGCAGATCCGGGCGGGCAAAACCCTTTCTGATCCATCGACCATAAACTCGGAGGATGAAATCTGCCGGGCTTTCACGCCGGTTGTTTGTCCGTTGAGACCAGGCCTCCGGTGCCTTCTCGGGAAACTCGGTTGATTTCTTTCGGGCGCCCGCGCGCGCGAAAATCCGCGTGAGACCAGCTTCCTTTGCGAGCCGAGTGACTATCCTGGTCCGTTCTGCTTCCGGGAGCGTACGGAGCTCGCCTGCGAGCGCGAGAGCTCTGGCTTCCAGTGTGTTTGTCTCGTCGAGTGCTGGATCGGTCTGTTGCAGGCGTCCTCTGGGTTCGTCTTCGTTGTCGCAGGCAATGCGCGGGGTCATTATTCCATAACAGCGAATGGATCGCCAATTTTTGAAACGGCGGGGGCGGGGACACCGACGGCGAGGGCGGGGTACGCCCATGGAAGCCCGGGCGCAAGAGGTATTGACAAATGTAAATTTACACTTTACATTTATTTTTGGATGATCGAGAGCTTCGCGCACAAGGGCCTCAGGAGGCTATTCGAGAAGGACGACCCGCGCGGGCTGAATCCCGATCACGTCGAGAAGATCACGCTCATCCTGACGACGCTCGATGCCGCCGAAACGGTCGAGGCCCTGAACATTCCGAGCTTCCGGCTTCACCGCCTGACGGGAGATCTTAAAGGCTTCTGGGCCGTGACGGTACGGGCAAACTGGCGGATCATCTTCCGGTTTGCCGACGGCGTGGCGTCAGACGTCAGCCTGGTGGACTATCATTAGAAAGGAGGGTCCGATGCGTATGAAAAATCCCGCCCACCCGGGCCGCCTGATCAGGAACGAACTGGACGAGATGGGAATCAGCGTTGCCGATGCGGCCGAAGCCCTCGGCGTGACAAGGCAGCAGCTTTACAACGTCATCAACGGCAAGAGTGCCGTCACGCCGGAGATGGCCCTGCGTCTTGAGCAGGGCATCGGGAGCACGGCGGATACCTGGCTGCGGATGCAGACGGCCTATGACCTCTCCCGGCTCCGGCGCGACGACATCAAGGTCAGGAAGCTCGCGCCGGGAGTGGCGTGACGGGGAAGGGAGCGTTATTTTGAACGTCGGACCGCGCGCGCCGTCGCCAGCGGCCCGCCGGGCGGAGCCAAATCGGAGCCAAATCCCGCCAGAGGCTTGAAAGAACTGGGCCTGCACCAATCTTCCAAGCTGATGACGAGGGTTCGATTCCCTTCACCCGCTCCAACCTTTCCTTGTCCGGCCCGGGGCAGAGCTGTCCAGCCGGTTGTGCACAGTTTGGCCTGAACTGCGCGTTCCCGCCGTCAGCCGTCGATGAGCGGTGAGGGGTGGCAGAACTGCTCCAGCGCAGCGCGATTTTCGATGACCACGCAGCCGGGTGCATTGCGGATGCCATGTTTCCTGAGCTGGGAGAAGCTGCGTGAGAGATTCTCCGGTGTCATGCCGAGCTCTGACGCCAGAGTGCGCTTGTCGTAGTCGAACACGACGTGCCCGCTGCCACCCTGCTGCGCATCGGTCTTGAGGATCCAGTTGGCGAGCCGTTCGCAGCTTGTCCGCAGCTTTTCGTTCTTCAGCGCGCGCACGACGCTGCGATAGCGCAGGGCAAGTTCGTTGACGACCGCGCGGGCGAATACCGGGTCGCGGCCGAACGTATCGCGCAAGACTTCGGCAGGAATCATCAGGATGCGCGATTCTGTAATCGTGCGTGCCGATTTGAGATAGGGCTCGTCACGGATCACAGCTGCCAGAATGAAGGTCGTGATCGGCCGCAGAATGTCGAGCGTAGTCTCCCGTCCGGCATGTTGAGCATATAGCTCCACGCTTCCCTCAACGACAACATGCAGAAAGTCTGGCAGCGCGCCCTCGTGAATGAGCTCCACCCGCGCCGGGAATCGCTGCAGCAATGCCGCTTCGGTCAGCTTGTCGAAATTGACCGGCATCATGTCATGGAACAGCGGAAGATCGCGGATCAGCTCAAGTTCGGCAATTCGCATAGGCCGTTCTCTTTTGGCGGCACCTACATGGTGATCGGCGGAAGTTTCGACTTAATACAAATATCAATCGGTAGCTTGACAAATTTCTGTTCAATGCTTGCAAAACGTCAAATCATGTTTGTTTTCAAATACTTGAGCTTTCGCAAAGCTACGGCTGCTTGGATGCATTTTTGTGCCTCTGAACTCGAACCGCACGGAAGTCGGGGGCATTCATGCAAGCCAAGCTACCAGCCAATCCTGAGGGGCAGTCGGCCGCTCTCTGGATGTCGACCATCGCCTTCACGGTGTGTTTCGCGGTCTGGACGATATTTTCCATCATCGGTATCCAGATCAAAAAGGATCTGGGACTTACCGAAACCCAGTTCGGACTTCTGGTCGGCACGCCGATACTCACCGGATCGCTGATCCGGATATTCCTTGGCATCTGGACCGACCAGTATGGCGGACGCGTCGTCTACACGCTGACGATGCTGGCCGCGGCCGCTGCGACATTCCTTCTGACCTATGCCACCACTTATCCGCAAATGCTGATCGCCGCGCTTGGCGTCGGTATTGCCGGAGGTTCGTTTGCCGTCGGCGTGGCCTATGTATCGCGCTGGTATCCGACGTCGAAGCAGGGCACCGCGCTCGGCATTTTCGGCGCCGGCAATGTCGGCGCTGCGGTGACCAAATTCCTCGCGCCGTTCGTCCTTGTCGCGTATGGCTGGCATGCGGTCGCGCAAATCTGGGCGGCCGGGCTGGTGATCATGGCGCTGATCTTCTGGTTCGGCACCAAGGACGATCCGGTTCTGGTGGCACGCCGCGCCAAAGGCGAGAAGCCGAAAAGTGCGTGGCTCGAACTGGAGCCACTGAAGAATGTCCAGGTCTGGCGCTTCTCGCTCTACTACTTCTTCGTATTCGGCGCCTTTGTCGCCTTGGCGCTGTGGCTGCCGCGCTACCTGATCGGCGTCTATGGCCTCGACATCACCACTGCAGGCATGATCGGCGCGGCCTATTCGGTCCCGGCTTCGATCTTCCGCGCCTATGGCGGTCATCTGTCCGACAAATACGGTGCGCGCCGCATCATGTACTGGACCTTCATTGTGTCGGTGCTGGTCACCTTCGTCCTGTCCTATCCGCCGACCCAGTACACGATCAAAGGTATCACCGGCCCGATCACCTTCCACATGGAGACCGGGGTCGCGACTTTTACGGTGCTCGTGTTCGTGCTCGGCTTCTTCATGAGTCTCGGCAAGGCCGCGGTCTACAAGCACATCCCGGTCTATTACCCGAACAATGTCGGTGCGGTCGGCGGTCTGGTCGGCATGATCGGCGGTCTCGGCGGCTTCATTCTGCCGATCATGTTCGGCGTACTGAACGACCTGACCGGCATTTGGACCAGCTGCTTCATGCTGCTGTTCCTGCTGTCCGGCACAGCGTTGCTGTGGATGCATCTCGCAATCCAGCGCATGGAACGCGAGGCGCGCGAGCCCGATCTCAGCAAGTTGCCGCAGCTTCCGGAAATGGAGGCGATCCACGAGCCGCAGCATGTCGGCAAGCTCGGTCCCGCCGTCATTGAGGACTGGCGGCCTGAGGACAAGGAGTTCTGGGAGACGACGGGGCGCGCGATCGCACGGCGCAATCTTTGGATTTCGATCCCGTGCCTGCTGTTGTCCTTCGCGGTCTGGATGGTGTGGTCGGTGGTGGTCGCCAAATTGCCCGCGGTCGGCTTCAAGTTCACGACCGACCAGTTGTTCTGGCTTGCCGCGATGCCCGGGCTGTCGGGTGCCACGCTGCGCATCTTCTATTCCTTCATGCCGCCGATCTTCGGCGGCAGACTTTGGACCTCGATCGCAACGTGGTCGCTGATGATCCCCGCGGTCGGCATCGGGCTTGCCGTTCAGAATCCCGATACGCCCTACATCATCTTCCTTGCGCTGGCGCTGCTCTGCGGTCTCGGCGGCGGCAACTTCGCCTCGTCGATGGCCAATATCAGCTTCTTTTTCCCGAAAGCGGAGAAGGGTAACGCCCTCGCACTCAATGCGGGCCTCGGCAATCTCGGCGTCAGCGTCGTGCAATTCGTGACCCCGCTCGTAATCACTACCGGTGTGTTTGGATGGCTTGGCGGCGATCCGCAAATCGTGACCGATGCGACCGGCACCACGAAGCTCTGGCTGCAGAATGCCGGCTTCGTCTGGGTGCCGTTCATCGCCGTGTCAGCCACCGCGGCCTGGTTTGGCATGAACGACATCGCTTCGATGAAGGCATCCTTTGCCGATCAGGCGGTGATCTTCCAGCGCAAGCATAACTGGATCATGTGCTGGCTCTATACCGGCACCTTCGGATCCTTCATCGGATACTCGGCGGGCTTCCCGCTGTTGGCCAAAACCCAGTTCCCGCAGGTCGACTCGCTCAAGCTGGTTTTCCTCGGCCCGCTGGTCGGCGCGATCTCGCGCTCCGCAACCGGCTGGCTGTCGGACAAGTATGGCGGGGCCCGCGTCACCTTCTGGGTCTTCATCCTGATGATCGCGGCGGTGGGCGGCGTGCTCTACTTCCTCGGCATCAAGGACCAGCCGCACGCGTTCTGGGGCTTCTTCGCGATGTTCATGATCCTGTTCTTCGCAACAGGCGTTGGCAATGCGTCGACCTTCCAGATGATTCCCGCGATCATGCGCGCGGAGATGCCGCGACTTGAGCCGAAACTCTCCGCCGCAGACCGGCTGAAACAGGCCGAAATGGAATCGGCCGCAATCATCGGATTCACCTCGGCGGTTGCGGCCTATGGCGCCTTCTTCATCCCGAAGAGCTACGGCACGTCGATTGCGATGACCGGCGGACCCGAAATGGCGCTGTGGGGCTTCATGGCCTTCTACGTCACCTGCGTTGCGGTGACCTGGTTCTACTACACGCGGCGCGGCGGCCTGCTGCGCGACATCGAACGCGGCGGAAAAATGCCGGCGGCGGCGCAACCGGCAGAGTGAGGGAACATCATGAGTCACTTTCTGGACCGCCTGACTTTCTTCAAGCGCGTTACCAGCGAATTTGCGGACGGTCACGGCATCGTCACCAACGAGGATCGCCGCTGGGAAGACGGCTATCGCAAGCGCTGGCAGCACGACAAGATCGTGCGCTCGACTCACGGCGCGAACTGCACCGGCTCCTGCTCGTGGAAAATCTACGTCAAGGGTGGGATCGTCACCTGGGAGACGCAGCAGACCGACTATCCGCGCACGCGGCCCGATCTGCCGAACCATGAACCGCGCGGCTGTTCGCGCGGCGCGAGCTACTCCTGGTATCTCTATTCGGGCAATCGCGTGAAATATCCGCTGGTGCGCTCACGTCTGCTGAAACTGTGGCGCGAAGCGAGGGCCGTGCGGACACCGGTCGCGGCCTGGGCGTCGATCGTCGAGGACGCGCAAAAGCGCGCGGCCTACACGACGAAACGCGGTCACGGCGGCTTCGTGCGCGCGACGTGGGAAGAGGTGACGGAAATCATCGCCGCCGCCAACGCCTATACCATCAAGAACCATGGTCCGGATCGCGTGATCGGCTTCTCGCCAATCCCGGCTATGTCGATGGTCTCCTATGCGGCCGGTTCGCGCTACCTGTCGCTTCTGGGCGGCGTCTGCATGTCCTTCTACGACTGGTATTGCGACCTGCCGCCGGCCTCGCCGCAGACTTGGGGGGAGCAGACCGACGTGCCGGAAAGCGCCGACTGGTATAATTCCGGCTTCCTGATCCTGTGGGGCTCGAATCTTCCGCAGACCCGCACGCCCGATGCGCATTTCTATACCGAGGCGCGCTATCGCGGCGCCAAGAGCGTGGTGATCTGCCCGGACTATTCGGAAGCCTCGAAATTCGCCGACCTCTGGATTTCGGTGAAGCAGGGTACCGATGCTGCGCTCGCGATGGCGATGGGCCACGTGATCCTGCGCGAATTCCATGTCGACCGGCAGGCCAGGTATTTCAGCGATTACGCGCGCCAGTATACGGACATGCCATTTCTGGTGCGGCTGGTGAAATCCGGGGGCCGGCTGGTGCCTGAGCGGCTCGTGCGCGCCTCGGACTTCACCGGACATCTCGGCGAGAGCAACAACCCGGAATGGAAGACTGTCGCCTATGACGAGACGAGCGGCGAGCTCGTCGTGCCGAATGGCTCGGTCGGCTTCCGCTGGGGCGAGAAGGGCAAGTGGAATCTGGAGGAGAAAGAGTCAAAGGGCCGAGAAACGAAGCTCCGCCTGTCGCTTGCCGATGTGAAGGACGAGCTTGCCGATGTGGCATTTCCTTATTTCGGCAATCGCGAGCACGATCATTTCGCCGGGACCGATCATCCCGATGTGCTGATACGCAAGGTCCCGGCCAGGCGCGTGACGCTTGCGGACGGCGAAGCGCTGGTCGCCTCTGTCTACGACCTGTTCCTCGCCAATTACGGTGTCGATCGCGGTTTTGGCGGCGAGCATGTCGCGAAATCGTACGACGAGAACGTGCCCTACACGCCGGCATGGGCGGAAAAAATAACGGGCGTGCCGCGCGAGCAGATCATTACCGTCGCGCGCGAATTCGCACTCAACGCGGAGAAGACCAAGGGCCGCTCGATGGTGATCATCGGGGCCGCGATGAACCACTGGTACCACGCCGACATGAACTATCGCGGTGTCATCAACTTGCTGGTGATGTGCGGTTGCGTCGGCCAGTCCGGCGGCGGCTGGTCGCATTACGTCGGCCAGGAAAAGCTGCGTCCGCAATCCGGCTGGCTGCCGCTTGCCTTTGCCCTCGACTGGGGGCGCCCGCCGCGCCAGCAGAACTCGACTTCGTTCTTCTACGCGCATACCGATCAGTGGCGCTATGAGACGCTCGGCATCGACGAGATTATCTCGCCGACCGCGCCTCCGGGGCCCTGGGACGGAGCGCTGATCGATTACAATGTGCGCGCTGAGCGCATGGGCTGGCTGCCATCGGCACCGCAGCTCAAGCAGAACCCGCTGACGGTCGCGAAGAAAGCGGAAGCCGCGGGCCTTGAGCCGAAGGACTATGTCGCCAAGGCGCTGAAGTCCGGCGAGTTACAGATGTCCTGCGAGGACCCGGATCATCCGGACAACTGGCCGCGCAACATGTTCGTGTGGCGCTCCAACCTGCTCGGGTCGTCCGGCAAGGGTCACGAGTATTTCCTCAAGCACCTGCTCGGCACCTCGCACGGTGTGCAGGGCAAGGATCTCGGCGAGGCCGGCAAGAGAAAGCCGCAAGAAGTGACATGGCACGACGAGGCACCGATCGGAAAGCTCGATCTTCTGGTGACGCTCGATTTCCGTATGTCCACGACCTGCGTCTATTCCGACATCGTCCTGCCGACCGCGACCTGGTACGAAAAGAACGATCTCAACACCTCCGACATGCATCCCTTCATCCATCCGCTCACCGCGGCGATCGATCCGGTATGGGAGGCACGGAGCGACTGGGACATCTACAAGTCGATCGCGAAATCCTTTTCCAAGGTGGCGCCGGAAGTTCTCGGCGTTGAGAAAGACGTGGTGCTGACCCCGATCCTGCACGACACGCCGGCCGAGATCGCGCAGGCGCTCGACGTCAAGGACTGGAAGAAAGGCGAGGTCGAGCCGATCCCCGGCAAGACCATGCCGCAGGTGACCGTGGTCGAGCGCGACTATCCCAATCTGTACAAGCGCTTCACCGCGCTTGGCCCGCTGATGCAGAAGCTCGGCAATGGCGGCAAGGGCATGGCCTGGAACACCGAGCAGGAGGTCGAGTTCCTGAAGAGCCTGAATGGCGTTGTCACCGAGGAGGGGCCGACCAAGGGGCTTGCGCGGATCGACACCGACATCGACGCAACCGAAGTGATCCTCTCGCTTGCGCCCGAGACTAACGGAGAGGTCGCGGTCAAGGCGTGGAAATCGCTGTCCAACGCGACGGGCCGCGATCATACGCATCTTGCGATTCACAAGGAGGACGAGAATATCCGCTTTCGTGACGTGGTGGCGCAACCGCGCAAGATTATCTCCTCACCGATCTGGTCGGGGCTGGAGAGCGAGAAGGTTTGCTACAATGCCGGTTACACGAACGTACACGAACTGATCCCATGGCGCACGCTGACCGGACGTCAGCAACTCTATCAGGATCATCTCTGGATGCGCGCCTTTGGCGAGGCGCTCTGCGTCTACCGGCCGCCGGTCGACCTGAAGACGGTGAAGCCGATCATCGACTGCAAGCCGAACGGCGAGAAGCAGGTCGTGCTCAACTTCATCACCCCGCACCAGAAATGGGGCATTCACTCGACCTATACCGACAATCTCCTGATGCTGACGCTCTCGCGGGGCGGTCCGATCGTCTGGATCAGCGAAGCCGACGCCAAAGCGGCGGGGATCGTCGATAACGACTGGATCGAGGCCTACAATACCAACGGCGCGCTGGTGGCGCGCGCCGTGGTGTCGCAGCGAGTGAAGCAGGGCATGTGCCTGATGTATCACGCGCAGGAGAAGATCGTGAATGTGCCGGGCTCGGAGATTACCGGCCAGCGCGGCGGCATCCACAATTCGGTGACGCGCGCTGTGGTGAAGCCGACGCACATGATCGGCGGCTACGCCCAGCAATCCTACGGCTTCAACTATTACGGCACGATCGGAACCAATCGCGACGAATTCGTCATCGTCCGGAAAATGGCGAAGGTCGACTGGCTCGATACGCCAACGGCCGATCAGCCCGAAACCCTCACCGTCGCCCGCAAGCTGGAGGCAGCAGAATGAAAATCCGCGCGCAGATCGCGATGGTACTCAATCTCGACAAGTGCATCGGGTGTCATACCTGCTCCGTCACTTGCAAGAACGTGTGGACCAATCGCGAAGGCATGGAATACGCCTGGTTCAACAACGTCGAGACAAAGCCCGGCATCGGCTATCCAAAGGACTGGGAAAACCAGAAGCGCTGGAATGGCGGCTGGGTCCGCAAGCGCAACGGCAAGATCGAGCCGAAGATCGGCTCGAAGTGGCGGGTACTGGCCAAGATTTTTGCCAACCCCGATCTGCCCGAGATCGACGATTATTACGAGCCTTTCACCTTCGATTACGAGCACCTGCAGAAGGCGCCGGAAGTGCCGGCGTTCCCGACCGCGCGTCCCCGTTCGCTCGTCACCGGTGAGCGGATGGAGAAGATCGAGTGGGGTCCGAACTGGGAGGAAATCCTGGGCGGCGAATTCGCCAAGCGCTCGCAGGACTACAATTTCGAAGGCGTGCAAAAGGAGATCTACGGCCAGTTTGAAAACACCTTCATGATGTATCTGCCGCGGTTGTGCGAGCATTGCCTCAACCCGGCCTGCGTTGCCTCTTGTCCCTCCGGTGCGATCTACAAGCGGGAGGAGGACGGCATCGTTCTGATCGATCAGGACAAGTGCCGCGGCTGGCGCATGTGCGTGTCCGGCTGCCCGTATAAGAAAATCTACTACAACTGGGAGAGCGGAAAATCAGAGAAGTGCATCTTCTGCTATCCGCGCATCGAGGCGGGTCAGCCGACCGTATGTTCGGAAACCTGCGTCGGGCGTATCCGATATCTCGGCGTCCTGCTCTATGACGCAGACCGGATCGAGGAAGCCGCCAGCGTTCCGAACGAGCAGGACCTCTACGAAGCGCAGCTTAAAGTGTTTCTCGACCCCAACGATCTTCGGGTGATCGACGAGGCACGTGCACAGGGTATCCCGGAAGCCTGGATCGAAGCCGCGCGCCGCTCGCCGATCTGGAAGATGGCGATGGAGTGGAAGGTCGCGTTCCCCCTGCATCCGGAATATCGCACGCTGCCGATGGTCTGGTACGTGCCGCCGCTCTCGCCGATTCAGTCGGCCGCTGCCGCGGGCAAGATCGGCCATGACGGCGAGATGCCGGATGTTCGGAGCTTGCGCATTCCGCTGCGCTATCTCGCTAACCTGCTGACGGCGGGCAAAGAGGAGCCGGTTGCGCGTGGCCTCGAACGCATGCTCGCCATGCGCGGCTATATGCGGGCGAAGACGGTCGACGGCGTGATCGACGAGGCGATCGCGAAGCGCGTGGGCCTGAGCTCCCTGCAGATCGAGGAGATGTATCAGCTCATGGCGATCGCAAATTACGAAGACCGTTTCGTGATTCCGACCGCGCATCGCGAACTGGACGAAGATGCATATGACCTCCGTGGGTCGTGCGGCTTCTCGTTCGGCAATGGCTGCTCGGGCGGCACCAGCGAGGTGAACCTGTTCGGAACGCCAAGGCGCGCAAAGACACCGATGGAGGTCGCGTGATGACACGGACTTTCAAGGTCCTCTCGGCCCTGCTCAGCTATCCGACCTCCGAGCTTCAGGAGCACATTGCCGAAATGCAGGACGTCGTCGGCAAGGAAGGGGTTCTGACCGGCCAGGCCCGGCGCGCTCTCAATCCTCTATTCGAGGACATCGCACGCGGCGAGCTCTACGACCTTCAGGAGCGCTATGTGCTGCTGTTCGACCGCACCCGCTCGTTGTCGCTTCACCTGTTCGAGCATGTGCACGGCGAGAGCCGCGACCGCGGACAGGCGATGGTCGATCTGCAGACCATGTATGTCGAGAAGGGCCTCGAACCCGGCACGTCCGAACTCCCGGACTTTCTGCCGCTGTTCCTCGAATTCCTGTCGCTGCTCCCCCGCCAGGAAGCCTTCGACCTCCTTGGCCAGCCCGCGCACATCTTTGCGGCGATCGCCGAGCGGCTGCGCAAACGCAACTCGCCCTATGAAGCTGTGTTCCGCGCACTGGTGGCACTCGCAAAGGACAAGCCCAAGGGCGAGGATATCGCCACGGCCCTGCAGGCCCCGGACACCGATCCGGACGACCTCGCGGCGCTGGATGCGGCGTGGGAAGAGCAAGAGGTTCGCTTCGGCCCCGGCAGCGGCGACAGCTGCAAGGACGGACTGATTGCGCGAATACGCGCCGGCATGCGGCCGGCGCCGGACTTGCCGGTCGTTTCGCCGCAAAACCCGACCACACGGCATTGAGGGGAAGACCAATGCGCGAAACCATCAATCATATCGTGTTCGGCTGGTATCCTTATCTCTGCCTGACGGTGTTTATCGTCGGAAGCTGGCTGCGTTTCGACCGTGAGCAATATACGTGGAAGACCGGATCGAGCCAGCTGCTGCGCAGGCGCCAGCTGATGTGGGGCTCGAACCTGTTTCATGTCGGCATCCTGATCATATTCGTGGGCCATCTGTTCGGACTTCTTACCCCGATCTGGATCTTCGACGCGATTGGCATCTCGCACGGCTTCAAACAGTGGATGGCGATCGTCATCGGCGGCGTGGCGGGCATTATCTGCTTCATCGGCATGACCCTGCTGATTCATCGCCGGCTGTTCGACGCCCGCATCCTGCGCAATTCGTCATTCGGCGACATCGCGATTCTGCTGCTGCTCTATGCGCAACTGATCGTCGGCATGGCGACCATCCCGGTTTCGCTCGGGCATCTTGATGGGCACGAGATGGTCAAGTTCATGACCTGGGCGCAAGGCATTCTCACGCTGCAGCCGGGTGTCTCCGCGCTGATCCTCGACGTCAGCCCGGTGTTCAAGCTGCATCTGTTTCTCGGCATGACGATCTTCCTGGTGTTCCCGTTCACCCGGCTGGTGCATGTCTGGAGCGCGCCGGTCTGGTATCTCGGCCGCCGCGGCTATCAGGTGGTGCGCTCGACGCGGCCGTATGGACGCATGCCGGCGGCGCAACCCGGTCGTCGTGTTGCGGTCACAGCCCGGGCGCAATCGCCGGCGGGCAGCCGTCAACCTCTTCCGGCGGAGTAACGGCCATGAACTGCTCGGTCCGCGACCTCATCATGCCAAAGCCGCGACAGGTTTCGGTCAATGGCATTGTGGTCCCGCGCGATGCCATCGCGCGCGAGACGCAGAACCATCCGTCGGATACGCCGATCAAGGCCTGGAGCGAGGCCGCGCGTTCGCTGGTGGTGCGTGAATTGCTGCTGCAGGAGGCGAAGCGGATTGGCGTTGATGCATCGCCGCTGACCGACGCTGATTCCCGGCGTGAGACCGAGGATGAAGCATTGATCCGGGGACTGATCGAGCAGGAGATCGTCATTCCGGTTGCCGATGAAGAAACCTGCCGCCGCTACTACGATAGGAACCGCAAGCGCTTTATGACGCAGGATATCTACTGCGCTGCGCATATCCTGTTCGCCGCAAATGCCGCGGACCCGCAGCGCTACGAGACCGCACACGCACTGGCGCGTGCGGTTCTCACGGAATTGCAGCTGGCACCGCATCGGTTCGAAGAGCTGGCGCGCGTTCATTCCGCGTGCCCATCTGCCAGACAGGGCGGCAATCTTGGGCAAATCGTCAGAGGGCAGTCCACACCGGACTTTGAGCGCGCGATGATGGCGCTTTCGCCCGGAACGCTGACAGCGGAGCCGGTACCGACGTGTTACGGGTTTCATATCATCCGGCTGGACCGGCGGATCGAAGGGCGCCCGCTGCCGTTTGAAACCGTTGCCGATCGTATCGCGGAATACCTGACCGAAAGCGCACGGCGGCGCGCCACTGCGCAGTATATCGCGCGGCTGGTGTGGCGCGCCGAGATTGCGGGTATCGAGATGCCGAACAGCGCGGAGTACCGGGTCAACTAAGGATCAGGCCATGCTGCTTGGCGACGTGATCGCGCATCTTGATGACGACAGTACTGCCCTCCAGATGCTGATAAGCCTCGGCGATCTTGCGCTGATCGCACGAGTCCGCGGGGTCTGCGAACGCGATGGCTATGCGCTGGGTGAATTCGTTCGCGCCGCGGTCCAACGCTATGCCGACTCGGCGAGCGACGATGAATGGGTCACGGTGCTGGGCCAGATGGGACGAACGCAGGCGCCCGGCATCCCGTTGCTGCGCCGCGCGCTGCTCTGGGTGCTCGTGCCGGAGCACGCCCATGGGTAGGCGTGCCGACAAGCCGGATGGCGGCATAAGCGCGGAGCCCGGGACCCTCGATCATCTGTTCGACCGCAATGTCGCCTGGGCGCAGAAGAAGACCCTGGACGACCCAACCTTCTTCGTGCGCATGGCGGAACAGCAATCACCCAAATTGCTGTGGATCGGCTGCTCGGACAGGCGGGTCACTGCCAACGATGTGCTTGGCCTCGATCCCGGCGAAGTCTTCGTCCAGCGCAACATTGCCAACATGGTTCATACCAGCGACATGAATCTGCTGGCGGTGCTTGAATTCGCGATCGAGGTCCTGCATGTCGAGCACATCATCGTGTGCGGCCATTACGGCTGTGGAGGAATTCGCCGTGCCATGGGCCACGAGCGTACGGCCCTGGTCGATCACTGGCTGCAGCCGGTCGTGATGCTGTACCGCAAGCACCGCGTGGTTTTCGACGCCATCGCCGATCCCGAGGCTCGCATCGATCGCATGTGCGAACTCAATATCGAAATGCAGCTCCGCCGGGTCGCTGCGATCCCGACCGTGGAGAATGCCTGGTTGCGCGGACAGCCGCTGCGGCTGCATAGCTGGATCTACGGCATCCGTGATGGATTGCTGCGCAATCTCGGGCCGACGATTGCATCGATCGCCGGCCGCGACGCGCTGCCAAATATCGACGAGCGCGTGCTTCATCCGGTCGAGCCGACCAGCGGTATTCGGCGTCACGCGATCGAGGCCTTCTCCCGCTGTCCCTTAGCCGATTGCTCCGATCCCGCGCAGGGCAATCCGGAATAGGCATTTCAACCCGCTGCATCAGGCGGCCATTCACATTTGCCGGCGGATCAGGTCGCGGTCGGCGAGCAGCCGCGAATACAGGTCCTCGAACTGGCGCAGCAACAGCATGGCCGCCGTCGCGTCCTGACCCTCGCGCAGCAATTCTGCGACCAGCTCGCGCTGCTTCGTCAAATCCTCCTCGACGAGTGCGATGTGGCGCTCGAGTTGTTCAGACTGGCCGAGGATTGAGGAGCGGACCATACCGCCAGTCTACCATCTGCTACCTGCGGCGGAAGCCGTTTCGTGGCGTCGCCATGCGGCAAAGCGACCGCGAATCGTGATTTTGACGCACGCGCCCCACGATGGTCATTCTGGTATGCTTATGTCCGCAGTCGCGTCGCGTAAACGGTAAGGGCGTAATCGTGTATCTGAATCCGCTTGTCGCCGATCTGATGGCATCCGGAATTGCCAACAGGATCGCCTTTCTCAAGGACCATCGCGTCGAACTCAGCGCCGACATTCTGGCGGCTCTGGCCCGGCTCGAAAGTGAGTTGGACCAGTTTGCGAATGCGGTTTGGGCATCGATCGATTTGCTGGAGGGGCGCAGTCCTGGCACCGGGTCCACCCCTCCATATTTCGGGCAGTGCAATACAAGGAATGGCGATGTCCTGCCGGGCCGTATTGCGCGGCTTTAGCGGCTCGCAGCCGGCACCGCCGCGGCCCGCGGCGTAGCGGCATGCGGCGTTACCGTACGCGGATCGAGATTGAGCATCGGTACCGCTCCTCCGGGCAGCATCGTCACCGGCAGCTTGCCGTCCCATTTCTCGGCCTGGACGAGACCGATCAGGTTCGGGTTGTCGCCGAGAGCTGCGCCGCGGGCGCGGATTGCGGACGCTTCGGCTTCGCCGCGCAGCCGGATCGCATCGGCTTCGGCCTGCGCGCGCTGACGCACTGCGTTTGCCTCCGCCGTCGCCTTGGTCACGACGATCTCGGCCTGTACCTTCTCGCGTTCGGCATTCTGCCGCAGCCGCTGGACTTCGACCTCGGCCAGCATGCGCTGTTCGATCGATTTTTCGTATTCGTTGCTGAAATCGAGATTTTCGATCTGGACGGACTCGATCACTACCGGTCCTGCGGCAGCTTTCAGCACCGCCGCCATCACCTCCGCGTTCAGGCGGCCGCGCTCCTGAATCGCGGTCACGGCATTGAACTGCCCGAACACGATTTTCGACTCCGCTTGCACTTTTGGCAGCAGGATACGATCGGCATAGCCGCGCAAGCTGCCGAACTGCGAATACAGATCATCGACCTTGTCTTCGGTCGCCCGGAAATTCACGGAGATCAGAAGGTCAGCAGGCTGCTGGTCACGGCTATAGGCGTTGACCTTGTCGAATTGGACGCGCTGGGTCTCCAGCGAAATCTTCACGATTGTGTCGATGAACGGAATCTTGAAGCCGAGGCCAGGCAGGGCGGTGCCGATCAGCTTGCCGTTGCGAAGGATCACGCCGCGCTCGCGCTGGTCGATCGTGTACCAGCTTCCGAACACGATCGAGAGGCCAAGCAGGACAAGAGCCGCTAGCCCGAGCATCACCGCGAAGCCTCGGGCGCGGCCGCCGCCGCTGCCTCCGCCGCTCCCCGGAGACGTCCCTTGCGAAAGCACCTTGTTCATCGTTCTGCCCTCCCTCTGCTGGCGTCAGATCGCGACCATGCGCGCAGGCGCAACCCTGCGGCACCGCCAGCCGGCGTTGGTCGCAACCCACGGCCCCGCGGTTCATGCGATTCCGCAGAGCGGGCAAAATGGCAGGATTCGCAGAGACAGGCACGACACAAGGTCGTGGATACAAGGTCGCGAATAACAAAGCGGCCGCCCCGGAAGGGCGGCCGCCAAAGCGAGGGTGATCCCGCGTGCGCCGATCAGGCGCGATTTTTGGTCGCAACACCCCAGACAAACAGCAGGATGATCGCGCCGACCACCGCACCAATCAGCCCGGCACCCTGACCAGCCTGATACCAGCCGATCGCCTGGCCCAGATAGGTGGCAATGAACGCGCCGACAATGCCGAGAATGGTGGTGAGGATAAATCCCTTTGGCTCATTGTCGCCCGGCATGATGAATTTTGCGATCACGCCCGCGATAAAGCCGATGATGATGGTCCAGATAATGCCCATGCGCCGCCCTTCCTTCACTTGAGGCGGTTGGAAACGCGCTACCCGCCTTCAGGTTCCATCATCATAGCGGCGGATCGGCCGGATTGTTAGTCCGGGGGCGCAGCGGCGCCCACGTCCCCGGATGCTCGAATGCGGATCAGGCGGCCCGCCCGATCCTGAAGCTTTTGACGTAGTCTTCCGGCTTCGTTGGATCGAACGCCTTGCCCATGACGGTGAAGCCCTTGGTGGGCGAGGCCGGGACCGGCATGCCGGCGTCCTTCATCGCCTTGCCCGCCTCGGTGGTCAGGAATACCTTCTTCGCGATCCCGGCATAGTCGACGTCGCCCTTGATCTGACCCCAGCGCTTCATCTGGGTCAGGATCCAAACCGCGAAGCTTTCATACGGGAAAGGATCGAAGGTGACACGGTTCGGATCCTTCTTAACGCCGCCGAGCCCGTCGGCATAGGTACCGGTCAGCACCTGATCGAGCACGCTGACCGGCGCATTGACGTAGTTTGCCGGCGCGATGGCTTCGGCGATCTGCTTGCGGTTTTCCGGCTTTGCCGAATAGGCGCTGGCCTCCATGATGGCACGGAGCAGTGCCGCATAGGTATTTGGCATCTCGGACGCGAAATCGGCACGCGCCGAGAACGAGCAGCATGGATGGCCGTCCCACAATTCCTTCGAGATCAGATGGATGAAGCCGATTCCGTCGAACACCGCTCGCTGCACGATATTGTCGGGAGCAAGGAAGCCGTCGACATTGCCGGCGCGCAGATTTGCAACCATCTCCGGCGGCGGCACGACGCGCAACTGCACGTCTGTATCGGGATCGAGGCCGTTCTCGGCGAGGTAATAACGCAGCAGATAGTTGTGGTTCGAGAAGTCGAACGGGATCGCGAACTTCATGCCTTTCCAGGTCTTGGGATCGCGGCGGTCCTTGTGCGCCATCGCAAGGCAGATTGCCTGGCCGTTGATGTTTTCGATCGCAGGCACAGTGAAGGGAACGGCGGTCGAGCCCAATCCCATCGAGATCGCAATCGGCATCGGCGCCAGCATGTGCGCGGCGTCGTACTCCCTGTTGATGGTTTTGTCGCGGACCACCGCCCAGCCCGCGGTTTTGACCACATCGACGTCGAGCTTCTGCTTGGAATAGAAGCCGAGCGGATGCGCCATAATGATCGGCGTCGCACAGGTGATCGGAATGAACCCGACCGCGAGTTTGGTCTTTTCCAGCGGGCCTGACTGCGCAAACGCATCCGTCGCCGTTGCGATCGGGAAAATCTGCGAGAGCGCCGCGGTCACGGTCGCACTGCCGACGGCTGCGAGCAGAGTGCGGCGGGTCATTGGATCGGGAAAGGCCGCACGCAGCACCGCCGTCTCGACCCTCTGCCGCAGTCCGTTTTCGCTCAGGCCTTCACACGTCACGCCCGCATCGTGATCCACGCCGCAGGAGCAGGCCGCCGGAAATCGATTGGTCATCGCGTCATCCTCATATCTCACGAGCGCGCGGCCGCATCGGCCGCGCCTCGCCTTGATGGTTCTGCAAAAACTACGCCGCCTTGCCCTGCATCGCCTTCGGTGCGGCAGGATGTCCTTCCTCGATCGGAAGCGACGGGTCGCGCGACCATTCGTTCCAGGAGCCGAAATACATCCGCACGTCCTTTACCCCGGCATTCTTGAGCGCGACGAACGTGTTCGAGGCGCGCGCGCCCTTGAAGCAATAGAGATAGACCGGCGTGTCAGGTGTGATGCCGACGGTTGCGCATTCGGCGAGAATTTCTTCCGACGACTTGAAGCGCGGGCCCTCGGCGGTCGGTTTCATCATGCGGTACCATTCGAGCCAGACCGCGCCGGGAATGCGGCCCTTGCGCGGGCAGAAATCCTTCCCATAGGGTGAGGAGCTTTCGCCAATCCATTCGTCCACGTCGCGGACATCGAGAAGCGCGATATTCGGCTTGCCGAGCGCGGCGAGAATGGTCTTGGCGTCGATAATGATGTCGGCCGCTTCTGGCACGACCGGGAATGCCTTAGGCGCAGGCGAGGGCACGTCTGTGGTTGTGGGCAGGCCCTTCATGGTCCAGGCGTCGAGACCGCCGTGCAACACCTTCATTTTCGGATAGCCCAGCATCGACAGCAGGAAATAGCCGCGGCAGGACTGCCCGAAACCGGAAGTCATCGACTGCTCGTAGATGACGGCGGTTTCCGTGCCGGACAGGCCGGCGGCACCGAACGCGTCGGCGAACTTGGTCTTCAGCTCAGCCATTCCCTCCGGTGTCGAGGTTGCAAGATAGGTGAAGATGTCGTGGACATTGACCGCGCCGGGAATATGGCCCGCAGCATACGCGTCGGGGTTTCTGGTATCGATCACGACGACAGGCTCGCTCGCCATCATCGTCTTGAGGTCTTCCGCAGTAATCAAAGCCGCAGTCATGACGAACCTCCGTTGATGTTGTCTTCCGCAGTGATCCCGGGCGTCCTCACATCGTTTATTGCGCGCCGTCGGCGAGCATCTTTTTCAGTTGCTTGGTCGCCGGCGTAACGATGGCGACGAAATAGGCTTCGCGCAGGCGCCGCTGCGCGCGATGCGATTTCAGATAGCCGCGGGCTCCGGCATGCAGCATCGCGGCATGCGCGGCCGCGACCGAGGTTTCGCCGAGCTTCAGGCGGATCTTGATCACGCGCTCCCAGAAGGCGGGGCTTGGATCGTAGGGCGTTGCGGCAAGCGTCATTACTTCGCGTTCGGCTTCGTCGAGCATGCGCTCGAAATCTTCCGGCTGCTGGTCGAGGAAGCGGTTGACGTGCCCGAGCATCGGGCGCAGCTCTTTCATGATCGCAATGCAATCGCGCATCACGCCGATCCCCATGCCCGCCTGCAGCAGCACGAAACCGGCGCGGATGCGCTTGACGAAGGGCATCGCGTTCTCGGCGAGGATCAGCCGGTCCGGCACGAAAGCGTTGCGGATCTGCACGGCATAGGTGCCGGTGCCGTCCATTGCGAGAAAGGGCGGGCACGCATGCAGTGTTATGTTCGGATCGCCGCAATCGGCAAGGAACATCACCTTTTCACCGGGGGCGTCCTCGCGTTCGAAGATGGTTCCGAACAGGTGACCGGGCGCGAGATTGGAGACCCAGGGCAGGGCGCCCTTGACGACATATCCGCCGTCGACTTTCCTGCCCTTGAGCTTCAGAGTTTCGATCCCGAAGAAGCTCTTCATCGGGTTCGACAGACCGGTGCCGCCCAGCTGCGTGCCATTGGCAACCGGACGCAGCCATTGCGCCTGCAATGCCGCATTTTGCGAATTGCCGATATACCAGCCGAGCGTGTCCTGGCACCACGCGATGAAGGCGGTGGCCCCGCAATATTCACCGATCACCGACATCGCGGCGATCGCGGGCCGAAGGTCCGCGCTGCCATTCTGCGGCATGTGGGAGGCGAAGGCACCTTCCGCTCCAAAGGAGCGCAGCGCATCCTCGGGATAGAGGTCACCCGTGTCGATAGCGTCGAGTACGGGAGCGAGTTTTGCCTTTACCACGGCGCGGACGCGCTCGCAAAGATCCTCCGTTTCGGTCCGGGTCCTAAGTGCGAGCGCGGCCTGTGTCATGGCAAAGCCCCTATCGTGCGATAGCGATCAGCGGGTCACCTCGAGCGCCACAGGGCGCGTGAAGGTGTTGGCGACCGGCGACCATTTCTTCACATGCGCGATCAACGCATCGATCTCTTCCGCAGACACGCCGTCGCATTCCATGTCGACCTTCACGCGCACATCGGTGAAGCCGACCGGCTTCTCGCTTGTGTCCCCGGTGCCCCAGACCGCGGTGATGTTGAGATCGCCTTCAAGCTCGAGTTCGAGCTTGCGCACGGTCCAGCCGCGATGCACGGCGTTGGCATGCAATCCGACCGCAAGGCAGGAGCCGAGAGCTGCGAGCGAGGCTTCGGAGGGATTCGGTGCGGTGTCGTCGCCCAGAAGCGCCGGCGGCTCGTCGACGATATAGGGCGGCAGGTTCCGGATGAAATTCAGATGCCGGAATTTGCCTTCGGCGACGGTCCTGCACTTCAGCGTTTTGATGACCTTCGGATTCGCTTTTCCGTTTTCGATCAGCTTTTCGAGTCCGCCCTTGTCGATCGGAGCGAGACATCCGGTGAGCACGACTTTTTCCGCGGCAACGGCCATGCGTTCCTCCAGGTTCAGGGTCGAATATGCTACTAACCGGTCTGTTTCATTGCAGGGACCGTGCCAGCTGGAGGCGGGACGGATTTGTGAGGAATCTCAATGGTTGGGTCCTGCGCGGGGAACGGCCCAATGCCGGCGAATGCCCAAAGCGGGGGCAGACGGGCAGCAATTGAGCGCAATCGCGCACGCTTCCGGTGCAGGCGCGACGCGATCGTCTCGTCTGCCGCGCGGACCGCGTATCGGGCGCATCGCGCATTGCGTTCATGCAGGATCGTGCAAGCGAAGCAATTCCGTTCGGTGCGATCCTGCGCTAAGAGATGAATCATGAGCGGGAAGAGAGTTGCAGCTGAACTCGATCCGCGCGCGGCGAATGACGCCGAGAGCGCACGCCAGCGTCTGCTCGATGCGGCGACGCAATTGTTTTGCCGATATGGCATCAACGCCACCGGCGTCGACGCCGTCATCGACGAAGCCAAGACCGCCAAGACCACGCTCTATCGCATCTTCGGTTCGAAGGAAGGTCTGATCGAAGCGGTGCTCGAGAACGAAGGTCAGCGCTGGCGCGATTGGTTTATCGGCGGCATGGAAGCCGGACATGCGTCGCCGCGCACAAAGCTGATGCGGATCTTTCCGCTGCTCAAGGAATGGTTCTCCGAGGAGCGGTTCTACGGTTGCCCCTTCATCAACGCGATGGGCGAGCACGACAAGGCCGACGAGCGGCTGCGTGCGATCACGATCAAGCACAAGAGCGTGGTGCTTTCGCGTATCGAGCGGCTCGCGGCCGAGGCGGGCATTGCCAACCCGGGGGCGCTGGCTCATCAGATCGGGCTTCTGATCGACGGCGCGATCATTGCCGCCATGGTGACGCGCAATCCGAAGGTCGCGGATGACGCGGCATCCGTGTTGCGCGTGCTGATCGCCGGAGATGCGCCGGTCAAGTCGGGAGCGCCAAAGCGGCGCACGGTCGCAGCGGCCGTGCTATAGATTACGGCCCAAGCGGGAATGCGTTAGTTCAGGTCGCGCAGCGAGCGCATATAGGCGGTGAGGGCGCGGGCGTCCTGTTCTTTCAGCACGAAGACCGGCATCTCCGGATGGCCGGCGAGAAGTCCGCTTTGCAGGCGCTCGACCATCTGGTCGAGATCGACCCGCGGCTCGATCCGGCGGAACGCCGGTGCAACGGGGATCGGACTACGCTCCGCACGCCCGATGCCGTGACACGAGGCACAAAGCCGTTGCGCGATGGCCTGACCCTGTTCGGTGAGTTCGCTGGCAGACAAGGGCAAGAACGCCAACGCCGTCCCCAGCAGAGCCAAACAGTTCCGGAAGATGTGCCAGCGTAACGGACGATGCTTCATCAACGCCCGCCTGGACGATATCGACCCATGAACAACCTCGGTCGGGCTTAGGCGGCTACAGTCGGCGCAGTATTGCACCATTAAAAGCCGATCCCGATCCGCCGGTGTTGACGCAGATCAAGCGACCGGCCGGTCCAGGATCGGATCAATACCGAACGATGCGCGGACGAGCTCCAGGCGAGGCTTTTCGGTTCGGGCGCGGTGGACGGTGCGCTCGCTCGCCTTGGCGACGCGGCTCAGACGTGCCTCCTCCGCTTCGATCAGTGCATTCCAGGAGACGAGGAGCCGCAGATAATTCTGCCTGACGGCTTCGTTTTTGGTGTTCTTGATACGCAACGCACACTCTTCAGCACGCTTGCGATAGTGCCAGAGCATACGCACCCCCCAAGGTCCGTATCGCCGCGGATCGCCTTTCGATCTGCGGGGCCGCAGGCCATTGCGACCGGGAACTTTGTGCCGGAACAGGGTTAATGGGTGGTTAAGCTGGTATTGGAGGCGGGCGACGCGGCAGTCACTTGCCAAATGTTCTATGCGTCCCGATGCGCACAACAAAAAGCCGGCACCGCAACGCTTTGTGGCCCGTCGCGTAGAATTCAAACAAAAAGGGGGGCGCGCTCCTGCCGGGCGTGCCGTCACGTCGCGCCGTTCGCCTAGACTTTCTTCACCGCCGGAATTTTCCAGGAGCCGTTGATGATCGACGGGTTCTTTTCGTTCGGCCAGTACATCCGCAGCATCAGGATGAACTTGCCCTTCGGCGCGGGAAGCCAGTTCGATTCCTTGTCCTTCCCGGGTGACTCGTTCTGGATGTAGAGATCGGTCGAGCCGTCCGGGTTGGTTTTGAGGCTCTGCCGCGCGCTGATCGAGTACCGGTTGAGCGGATTGGCCACGAAGAAGTAATCCGCATCATACATGGTCAGCGACCAGAACCCGCTGACCGGCGGCAACTGCCCCTTCGGGAAGCGCATCACATATTTGTGCGCCCCGTCGTAAGTGCGGTCATCGCCGTCCTTCATCGAGGTCGGATAGACCGCGTCCTGTAGACGGTTGGCGCCGAGCCCGATCGCAGTCACCAGCGCGCGCATCAGATAATCCGTGCCGTAGATGCCGGTCTTTGTCGTGAAGTTCCAGCCACTGATGTGCTTGACGTTCGGATTGACCTTGAACTGCAGCATGATCCGGTCTTGCGCGATTTCCGGAATGCGCTTGGCGAAATCGGCGTTGAGCTTGCTCGCATCGAAATCCTTGCCCGGAACGATGCCGATCTTCTCGAACGTCTTCACGGCCGGTGCATCGGCCGCCACCGGCGGGTTATCCTTCATCAGCTTGCACAGGAGCGTGAAGTACTCGGTGGCGCTCATGCGATTCACCTGTTCGCGCACCGCGGTCTTCATGTCCTGCGCCGCATCGACGCTGGCCGTCGGCGGTGTGTACGATTTACCGTAAGCGGAGAGCGGAACAAGCGTGCATTGATCCTGCAGCGCGTGCACGGCCTTGTAGTCCTCCGGCGTGCCGGTGCAGTAGATGCGGCCAAGAATCCAGACAATGTTGGTTGCCGACTTGTATTCCTTAACGCCGGCCGGCAGCGTTCCTTTCCAGCCCGGTCCGGTGATCGCATAGGTCTGAGCTTTCGTTCCGGTGGTGCGCTTGCCGGGGACCTGAAAGACGGTGGTCCAGCCGTCCAGCATCGGGAACAGGAAATAGCGATCCTTCATGTCGGGGATGCCAATGACCCAAGGCTCTTTCGCGAGATCGACCCATGCCGTCGTATAGAGCGTGTCAGCATTCGGCGCGGTCACGTCGCGGAAGGACGCATCGGGATAGCTCCGCGCCTTGATAAATTGCCCCATTGGCGCGCGGGTGCCTGCGGGCGCCGCGACATTGGTCATGACCCGGCGCGTCATCTCCATCGTGACAAGCGGATAGCCATAGATGTAGGCGTCGGTCGCAAGCCAAAAATCCTCAATTCCTTCGCGAATGCCGAGAAAGGAGCCCAGTTCGGCCAGCGTTGGAGATGCGGAGGCAGCGGAGGCGAAAAGACTGAGCCCGCCGAGGGTGGCGGTACGGCGCGTTACGGTCATTGAATTCCTCCCAAGACAGATTGTTATTGACAATCGTTCTTGCTCTATGGACGGAGACTTCCAACGTCATGCCATTTTGGGCCACGCAGGCACTAAATTTGCGCACACTTCGGTGATCGCGTTCCGGATGGTGCTCAGGGACGGATCACCAGGGATCTGCTCCAAACCAGGCC
This sequence comes from Pseudomonadota bacterium, assembly GCA_049324435.1. Classification (GTDB taxonomy): domain Bacteria; phylum Pseudomonadota; class Alphaproteobacteria; order Rhizobiales; family Xanthobacteraceae; genus Pseudorhodoplanes. Next base: position 58,836 of record JBMOOQ010000073.1, on the reverse strand, counting down.
TGGATCGGCCGGACGAGGGGGATTGTCCGCCGCAGACCGTAGGCAACCTTGCAGACGACCTTGCAGCGGGACTCTTGCAAAGTGCCCATCGCTCGGGCATATCCGGACGGCGGCGGGCCTTGGGTCCGCCGCAGGCGCTTAGGAGTGTAGCTCAACTGGCTAGAGCACCGGTCTCCAAAACCGGGGGTTGGGGGTTCGAGTCCCTCCACTCCTGCCAGCCCTTCGGTCATCGCATTGATTTCCTTGGGTTTGCGGCGGGTTTGCCGATTTTTGGTACTCAGGTTTGCCAGCCGCCTGTTCACTTTCCGGCCTCCGGAAACTTCAACAACGTCTTAGCCATCCCCTCGGTGGCCATCCGGGCCTTGTTCGCGGCCTGCACGTAAGTCCGTATCTCCCGCATGTCCTTGTGGCCGCTGATTGAGGCAATGAAGTCCTCGGAACACCCGGCCTCCGCCATCCGGCGCAGGAATGCCTTGCGCAGACCATGGGCAGAGCAGTGTGGAAGGTTCGCGGCGTAGCACTGATCCTTAAACCAGCCGCCGAAACCTGCCGCCGTGAATGGCCTTCCGTACTCGGTTACGAGATAGGTCCGCACGCCTACCATGGGCGTCGCTGCGATGATCTCAGCGAGCGGCGGAGCTATCGGAATATCGACCTCCGCTCCGGTCTTGGACTGACGAAATTGCAGCCGGCCGTCTCTCACATGACCGGGACCTAGTTGCACGATGTCGGCACGACGCTGCGCAGTGAACAGCAATAGCGCGAGTGCAAGGCGGGCCTTCGTGCCGATGGGATGCCGGTCCTCAAACTGCCTCAGCTCTGCCTCGGTCCAAGAGTGATAGCCCTCGGTCGCGTGGCCGCCGAGCTTAATGCCGAGGGCGGGGTTGTCAGACCTCATTCCGCACTCGACCGCGAAGCCCAAGAGGACGCGGAGGACGCGGAGGAGATTGCGTTGCGCGGCCGGGGTCTCTGCCTTCTCTGCGATGATGTCGAGAACGTGCCGCCGCTCCATTTTCGCGATGCGCTTGTCGCCGTGCTTGACGCGGAAAGATTCCAGAATGTTGCGGTCGGTCGATTGCGTGATGGGCTTGTTTTTCAAGAACGCGTGGCTCTTGTAGAAGGCGACGATGGCCGCATTCACAGTGCCGGGGGTGGTGCGATGCGCTCCAATCTCGGTAGGCTCTGGCGCGATGTTTAGCGCCGCCTGATATGCCGACATGAATTCTTCTGAGCCGGGAAGGCCGGGGAGGGGAATGCGCTTGTAGCCCGGCCTGCGAAAGTATCGGCGGACCTTACCGTGCCGGTCTCGAAACTCGTGGACGTAGTCGAGCCTAATCCTTGCCATGTCCCCGGTCCCATTCGTTCGGCTCTTTTATCTCGACCTCTGCAGGCTGCCCCGTTCTGATCTCAATTGAGCCGGTTGCGTTGATCAAAATCTCGGACACCTCCACACCCGCCGCGCGGACACCGCGAATGGCGCGGGTCACGTCGCTTTGTTTGAAGGCTGCAGGACGGCGGCTCATTGCTCGACCTCATCCTGCATTGATAATTTCAGCCGCTCGATGTCGGACGCGCGGGCGCACAGGATGCCGTTGTCGAAAGGCCCTTCATGCACCACCGGCAAAAGGCCATCACGAACCCATCTCGAAATAGTGCGCTCGCTCCGGCCGAGCCGGTGGGCGATAGCAGCGCGGCCGCGAATGACCTCAGTCATCGCCAGACTCCACGAGCGCGCCGGCCTTTGCCGCCATGTCTTCACCAGACTTTTTCAGATCGACCACGACAGCCGTGCGACCACGCATCGCGGAGATTGGGTCGTTGGTCCAAGCGACGTTATTCCAATTCGCCTCGCCCTCAATCGGCACGACCGCGAAACGCGGAGCTTGTTTATCGCGGGACAGGGAAAGCATTTTGCGAGCCAATCGGTCTCGGTCTTCAAGGGGAAGGCCCTTGGGGGTCTGCAGCGCCCAATATGCGATCCAGCGCCCAGCGGCACTCCGGACAGTGACGTTCTCGATAGTGCCGATGCCAAGCTTCGCTGCATCCCCCACAAAGATCATTTCACCCAACAGCACCGGATTAAGCGCCGCCCTCATCACACCTTCGGGCAAAGGTGTGAGTTGATTCCTCAGCCGCTTGTTGCGCTGGAGCACCGGCGACATGCCTGTGATCTTCTCAGCTTCGCCCGCCGTGAATAGACGCCATTTCATCTGATATCCTCAGTTACGCTATGTGACTATAATGGGTCACATAGAGTAACGCAAGGGGGCCGGAGCCATCGGCTCCAGCCCCTCTGAAAGCCGCGCCGGCCCAAAATCAGACGAAAAAGCCGGCCGCCTCCTGACGGGGTTTTCGGTGAAGGAGGCACCGGGCACTGTCCGTCTAATCCCAGCCCGTTAGGTGGGGCCATCCCTAAGCCGCCGTGCATTTCCAACGCGCTCTTGCAGAACACTTTACGGAGCAAAACGGTTGCGGCACCGAAGGTCTTTTTAAGAAAAACTCGCCTCCGCAATACTGACAGGTGTGCGGCACTCGTTTGACGGTTGCCGCCGATGCCGCACAGGTCTTTGAACAGAACTGCCGGCGCTCCGCTTCTGCACGAGTCCGTGGACGGAAGCCCTCCCCACAGGCCGCGCAATGCTTCATCGGAAGGTCGAGCTTCCGTATCCGCGGGTTGCATGCCGGACTGCAGAACGTGTGTGTCCGGTGTGTCGCCGTGAATGCTGTTCCGCAGGTCGGACAAGTCCGGCTCCGGTCAACCGATCTGACTTCGGAAGCGCATCGCGCGCTGCAAAACTTTTGGCGGATTCGTCGCGTCGTCACTGCGAAAGGTTTGCCGCAATGCTCGCACGGCCGCTCTGGTACGAGTCCCTTGGAACGAGCGGCGAAGAAGGCAAGACGCGCGATTTCGTCGTCGTGTCTAAGACGAGCTTCGCGAGCGCGGTTGCGAGCAACTTTTCCGCATTCGTCGCTGCAAAACTTCCAGCGGGCGTCGGCTTCCATCTGACCGCCGCATGTGACGCAACGCCTGCGCTCGAATATGCGGTCGTGAAGTTCCGGTTGCCCCATCTGCCAGGACGGACGATGCGTCGCGCCGATGCGCGCCATAGCAAGCGAAACGACACGAGCCGCAAAGTCATCAGCCTCGTGCCAGTTCGTCCCGCTCAGGCAGAGCCGTGCACGGATGCCGTTCCGGCACGCGGCTTCATGTTCCCAGAGCGATGACCGTCCGGCCTGCAGGATGACGGCAATACGGCGCACAAGCGGGTCTCGGTGAAGCGGTCGAGATTGTTTCTTTCGAACCATCCATCACGAGTCCTGCCAATCCATCCGCCGATACGCCGCCGCCACGATGGCCGGATCGAGTCCGGCTTCCTTTGCTTTGGCTGCCGCTTCGACAAGCGTGCTGACAGCGCGAGCGCTGCCGCCAGCGTCGAAGCTCTGGAGCGGCCGGTGAACGTCGATTTTCACGTCGCTGCCGAGCTTCTGCGATGCTTCCTCTGCGATCAGTTCCGCAACCGGCTGCAGCGTCCAAGTCGCGAGGAACCGTTGATGCTCGCGCGATGCCGGTCCCTGCAGATCGGGGGAGAACATCCCGACGTTGACGCCGTAGGCCATGGCGATGCTTGAGCGCGCCGCCTCCAAGGTCGCAACGGGGAGCGCCTTCTCAAGATCCGGCGTTAGGTCCGCCGGCCGCCAGTCGCTTTGCGGCGCGGGACCACCGGCTGCGCTGACGACAACACTTTCCCGCAACAGGACGCGGCCGCGCTGGCCACGGAAGCTGCGGCCGATCGTAGTCATGTCCGTTTCAGGCGTTTCGGGAAACGGCACGATTTGAGAACCGAGCGGCATGTTCTCGAAGGCCTCGCCCAGAGCCGTCTCGACTGCGCGCAACAGGTTCGCGCTCAGGCTCGCACACCGCAGCGGGCTGACGCCAAGCCAAGGCGCGGCCGGGTCCGCATTGATGCGGATATGCACGACCTCGCCCGCGAGCGCGGTCAAGGATACGCCGCCGCCGGCCTCGGGGACGGACAGGCGATAGGCGACGGGGATTCCGTCGCGGGTGCGGCAGTCCCAATCGGACGCAGATACGATCCGATCCTCGCGGATCAGGCCCACAAACTCGCCACGGACAGCAAGGGCGCGGCCGATGGCCGCCATGGTGCGACGGTCGAGTAAATCGGTCCCGGTAACGTCTGCGATCATAAAGCCCCGTTCCCACAAGGCTGTGCATGTCGCCACCGTACCAGTGAGTTCGCCAAGACCTGTGCGGCCGGAAATATGCGCTTCGCGCATTCGCAAAATTTCGGCGGTATAGCCGCTGCCGACGCTACGCCGCTCGACCTGCGGCGTGCGCTTGAACCAGTCCAGAATGCTCACGCTGCCCTCCGGAACGGCCGCAATAGATCGGCTGCGCCGCTGTTTTGCATCGCCTGCGCCATCCACGATGCGCTGCGCCGATGCGCCAAAGTGATGCTGCCCGCCGAGATGGATTCGGATGTCGCGCCGGGCTTTCCGGGCTTCGCTGCCGCGTATTCAGCCAGCCGTCGGAAAGCCTCCACGACCACGGCCGGCACGGCCGCGTCGTCGTCGCCAGCGGTGCCCGTGAAGCGATAAGGACCGTGACCGGGGAGCACATAACCGAGCGGTGCGGATGGTACCTCGCACGCTTCCCATGCCGAGCCGGTCCAGATTTCAATCTCGGTGATGGTCGCGGGGGACAGGGGCGGGCACCATTCCCCCGGGCCTTCCACGATCCACGTCACCGCACGCTCTGAGAAGCGATGCGCGATGTAGGACTCGATCCGTTGCCAGATCATGGCCGGGTCGAGCGCCGCCGCAGCGGTCGAAAGATTCTCCGGTGCGTCGGGATAGGATTCCGGTGCGCCTTCGATTTGCTTGATGGTCGTGCTCATGCGCGCCACCTCGAAAGTGTGCGCTGCAGCCCGGTTTTCGGAACCAGCAAGCCCGAGTCCGCTAGCTGCCAGTTCCGCAATTCGACCTGAGTGTCGGGATAGGCCGGCCGCGTAACCAGACTCAATTCGTAAAGCAGCGCCTGCAACACCGTTCTGATCAGCGCGCCGAACATTCCGCGCGACGGGTCAGTTTCCTCTTCCTCGACCTTCTCGGCTTCCTCGACCGCACGCTTGGGCGGAATGCGGAAGCCCGGGGAGATGCCGATGATCAGGTTTGCCGCCACGGCTGCGAGGATGTCTTGCACCCAGCTGACTCGTTCCATCTCAGGCGAGATGGTCGCCTCAAAGGTCAGAGCTTCGTCGGAATCCCGCAGGTCGAGAGTGCCGGCCGAACGGCTCGCGAGCGGCCGATCATAGGAATGCCCGACCAGGAGATGAATGTCCTCTTTCGGATCATCAACACGATATGCAAAGGCGCGCGGTGCAATGACCTCTTTGCGCGGCCTGCCCGTTCTGCCGCCGTCACTGAGAACCGCACGCTTCCCATAGGGGAACGATCCGCGCAGGCGAGTCCGCCCGCCTGCGCGTCGCAATTCAAGTCCGCCATCGTGCGCAGCGAACAGCACGTTATGCCTCCGGTCCCTCGGTCTGCAGGCCGTCGAGAATTTCAAGCTGCTTGCCGCGTGCAACGGTCACGTCTGCGGTGACAAGAGCGGTCAGCTTCAAGGCACCCGACGCCGCGCCCGTGTAAACGTCGCGGATCAGATCGACAGCGCCCCACGTGCCGATAAAGAACGGCGCAACGCCGTCTTTCGTGACCGTGAGCAACGCTTTCGCTTCCGTCGGCGGACCGCCAGCGGGCGCATCGAGCGCATTAGACGACATGACCACGTTGCCGACATTCGCCTTGAGCTTGTCGAAATGCGAGATGGCCGTGCCGGCGAACAAGTAGCCGTCCAGAAAGTCATAGTGCTCTGGCCGCAGCAGCAGGTTCACCACGTTCGCACCCGGCGCTGCATTGTTGGTAATGAACCGCGTCACCGCAGCGCGGATCACGGGCCATGTCACGTCCGCCGAAACGTCCGTTTGCGTGATGCCGTAGGTCGAGTAACCGGTGATCACGCCAAGCGGCTGACCGTCCGCTCCGGTGCCGAGGAATGCAGCGCGGTCGAGACCGGACGCGATTGCAGCCTGCATGTCTCTGCGGATGGCCTGTTCCAGCGCTGGACCGCTTTGCTTCATGCTCTTGCGCGTGACGTGCATGGTGATCCCGAACGTGTTCGCCGGGGTCATCGCCTTGTCGGTCGTGGCGAACACGGTCGGGCCGGCAACGTTGCCGGTTTCGCTTGCAGCCCATCCGGCACTGACAGAACTCGACACGACGGGCCACTCGATCAGGCCGGAGTCGATGTTGATCATCTGGCCGCCCATCTTGGCCGCCACTGAATCCGGCATGATCCGGTCAATGACGGGCCGCGTGACCTTCGGATCGAATACGCCAGACGCGACGGTCTCGCCGGCGCGCTGTTCCAGCGCAGCCCACGGCACCGGGATGCCCTGATAGCCGCCCTTGCTGCGAAGCTCTTGCACCACCTCCGCCGTCGCACCGTCGAGTGCGCGGCCTTCGTCGAGCGCGAGCGCGACTTGCCGCATCTCGAATTTGCCGATCAGCTCCGCATATTCGCGGTCGCTACGGGTCTCCAGTTCGTCCTTGTGCTCACGCCGCTCGGTATCCTCAGCGATCAGAGCGGCGCGGAAGCGGCTTTCGTTCTGGCGATACTCGACATCGAGCACGTCCATCTGCCGCATTTCATCCTCGGTCGGCTTCTCTTTGCCAACGAGCGCGGCAAGCGCCTGACGAATCTCAGACTGCCGCCGCTGGATTTTCACAGATTCCAACATTGAGCTTTCCTTTCAGTAGATCGCGCCAAGCCTGACGCTCAGGGGAGAGCGGCGCGATACCTGTTTCGGCCGCAGTTTTTCGCGCGTGGCACGACGCGCAAAGCGATTGAAGATTCTGCAGATCGAACGCGCGTTCGGGATGAGTCCGGACGGGCTGAATGTGATCCACTTCGAGCCGCCCGCGTGCGCCGCATTTGACGCAACGCCAGCCGTCACGACGCTTCGCAGCAAGGCGAAGCGCTGGCCATCGCTTGTCGCGGATCGCAGCGGCAGAGTGCCGGCGATATGTTTTCACGCCCATATCGCGGCCCTCTGTTTCTTCTGAGAACGGCCGGTGATGCGAGCGCCTTCCGCAACGGCCAGAACGGATGCCGCCGCAGCGTCAATGCGGCCGTTGCTTCTGGCCTTCGCCAATTTGAGATTGTTGGCAGGATCGCGAAGCGTCACCGCGTCTGCAAATGCAGATCGGAGTAACAGCGAGGGCGCGGCCTTCACGCGACCGTCGAAGCAAGCTCTGCGGAAGCGTTCGCAATCTTCACCGCCATCTCGGAATCCCATGCCGCGCCAGATCAGTGGGGCGCGGATGCCAGCGCGGTCGATGGCTTCGCCAAGCTCCGATTGCTTGAACCGGTCCATGATCAGCGCCCCGATAGGCTGGCCTTCGACATGGCGCATGACTGCCGAGAGCCACGCGGCCACCGGCACGGTCTGGTCGCCAAGGGTCGAGAGTTCTCCGCGCTTGTGCATCTCGACGTAACGAGAGCCGACGCCATCGCCTTGGCCACGGTCGAGAAGATTGGGCTTTGACGGAAACCAACCAAGGCATTCGAGCCGTGAGGTAGCAGGCCAATAGAACGCCGCTGCGGACATTGAAGCGGAGCCGCCAAGGTCGATGCCGATGATCACAGAACCTTCGCGCGGCGGGAGTTCGGATGTCTCACAGGACAACCATTCATCGACCGTCAGCAACAGGTCGCGCGTCTCGCCAGAGACTCTTTCGTTGCGGTTCAGCAGCCGAAAGGATGTCAGTGCAGAACCGCCTCGCGCGATGGCTCGACGGGCTTGGGCTTGTAGCCATTCGAGCGACGAACCGATGCCGACAAGAGCGCCGGGGTTTGCAATGAGAAGGCTTTCAGCGTCGTCGGCTGGTAGCCCCGGTGCGGGTCGGTGCTCTTGCCGGTAGACACCGGCCTGTTCTTCGTCGAGCCACTTGGAGAACGGATGCGCGTCATCCGGTGCGGACGTCGAAATTATCAGCGCACGACCACCACGCTTGCCCAAGCCGGAGAGCAGAGCGTGTTCTAGTTCGTCGCCTTGGTCGCGCTGCCAGTGGCCGCGCTCATCCATGAGCACGAGCGTCGGAGCCGTGCCGAGTGACGTTCGACCGTCAGCCGGGAGAACACGCAGGACGTGACCGCCACCGTCGCCGGCAAACTCGATTTCCAGTCGGGGACTACGCCGGAACGTGAGCGCCTTCTGCATTTCCTCCGGCAATGATCGAGCGAAGCCGGCCGCGAATTGCCATGCGATCCGGCCTTGGTCTGCGGTGCGGGCCGCGATCAGGATTTCCCGCCGGGGCTGACGGTCCCATGCACCCGTAAGCGCACCGAGAGCGATGCCGGAGGCGAGGGCGGTCTTGGCGTTGCCACGACCGATGGAGAACGCTGCGACGTTCACCGCCGGGTCGAGAGCGCCGCGAACGAACTGCTTCTGGAACGGCGCGAGCTTCAGCTTGCGGCCGGCCAATGGGCCTTCCGGGATTTCGAGCTTCTGGAGGAACGAAATGGCCTTGGAGGCGGTCATGGCCGGCCCCGCAGCGAGGAAAGAACAGCCCGCTCCGCGAAAACCCCCTCCCAAACCCATTCGGGCATTGGGACCGCTCGCAGAGCCGCCAGGACGGCCGCTGATGCGCCTGACGGCGCTGACGTGACAATGATGGTCATGCCGAGCACCTGCATTCCCACAGCGCCTTCGCTGGGTCGGTCAGCACCGATTGAACGTTGTAGCTCTTGCCGCCGATGGTGAGCACGTCGCCCGTGGTCGGCTCGGTTAACAACGTGGCGGCAATGACAACGACCTTGATGTCCGTCTCTGCGATCAGCGTGCCGGCGCGTTCGTTCGCTCGATATGCGTCAGCGAAGCCGCGACACTCGAAGGTCTCAGTCGTGCCGCCCGATGGATTCCACGGGTCGCCCGATCCAGCAGTGGTGCGGGTCAACACGACATCGACGGGGATGTCCGCCTCGGTCAGAGCGTCCGCGATAACGGACGCAAGCTCGCCTTCAAGAATGGACATGGCAGGGAAAATAGTCTCCTGCAGGGCTGATCATCCAGATACTTGCCGGGACATGCCGGGACACGGATTGGCGATTTTTCGACAGCCTTTGGCTGCATCTCGACAGCCGATCAGGGGATGGTCGGCCATCACAATGAGGTGCCGCTATGAGACTGATCAGAGCTATCGGAGAATGGTTGCTGGCGTGGCTGGACGAGCGCCGTGAACGTGTTGTTTCGCTCGACCGCAACGACGCCACGACGAGCCAGAGAAACAGCGATTGAAAGGCCGATGGCTTGGCGAGCCGACATGCCGATCTTTGCGGCTCGCGGCTCACCTCGCACCGCAGCGGCGCCGATCTCAAGAGCGGTAGCGCGTGCGCGCAAGCGCAGGAAGCGCAGCGCCCTTGCTTCGCGTTCATCGCGCTGACGTTGTTTAGTGCTCATTGGCTGACTCCTTCCTTCAAGGCCCGAAACTGGATTTTGGGCGCACTCTCCCCCTGCCGGGGAAAAGAGGTGCTGGCGCACTCTGACTTGACGGTTGCTTTCGCAGGCCGGGGTTGCCCTGTCGGCCCTTCACCGCTACTCCAATGCATACGGCGCGGCACCAAGGCTAAGTCAGTAGCCATAGGTGCCCGGTGAGCTACGCTCACATCCTGACCGCGAGGTGCCATGCCCATTCCAGACATGGCTCGACCTCGCGGTCTTTTTTCCCGATGCCCTTCGGTGGATTCCATGCCGGTCATGTTCCCGGACAATCGGCCCTATAGGCGGGCTGGCTATGTCAAGAGTCGTTACCGAGCGCGCCTGCGGCGCGCGCTCCGAAATTCGGACGCTGCGAGGCGGGCCGCCCGATCAGGTCGAGCGTGTCCAGAAGGCTCTAGGCCGGCCCGCAGACGGGCACGGGCGAGGCGGTCGCGCTCGCGGGCTGCGGCGACCATGGGAAGGTTTGCCAGCACGCCAGAAAGCGGTTTAGTGTCAATGGAGGCGGTTAGGGCGGTTTGCCAAGCTAATTTCTCAGGACGGCTGGCTTTCTTTAAGCCCTCCACTCCTGCCAGGCGAAGGCGGCCCGGCGGCTGAAAATGTTGCGATTTGCCATCGGCGGTGCGACGGCGCGCTCCTTAGGCGCGCTCCCTTATATGTTCCGACAGCTTGCGCCTCCGGCTTAGTCCCGTAAGGTCGGTTTGTTCGCTGGAGTGCGTCAATCGTGCCCGTGCCTCCTCACCCCGCTGCCCATCACCTGCCATGGTTCATCACCGCGCCGGGCCAGACCGATATCCTTTATGTCATTGCCGCGGTGACTCTGATTGGCGGGGTGTTCGGGATCGGCCTGATATTCTTCACGCTTCACTCGCTGCCGGAGCGGCTTGGTCACAAGAAGCTGCAATTCGAGATCGTAGCCGTTCTCGGTCTGCTGTCTCTATTCACGCATAACCATCTGTTCTGGGTGATCGGGCTGATCCTGGCGCTGATCGACCTGCCTGACTTCGTAAGCCCGCTGCGTCGTATCGCGGCAGGGGTCGAGCGGCTCGCCGGCGAGCGGGCGCCGAACGGCCGCGAAGGAATGCCCGATAGAACAAGGGAGGGGTCGGATGCTTGAGATCATCCTCTGCTCCTTGTTCACGGTCGTGCCGGACTACCTGTATCGGCGCTATGTGCAAGGCAAACGGATCGGCAAGGAGATCACGCTCTTCTCGGTCTGGTACGAACTGCGCTATGGCCTGACCGGCTGCCTGATGCTGACAATCGCGCTCATCACGGTCATCTTTTATTTTCACCCCTCGACAACCAACGTCGCCTCATTTTTCCGCGCGGTCCCGATCCTGCCGGAAGTCTCCGGGCGCGTGAGCGAAATCTTCATCAAGACGAGCGACGAGGTGAGGCAGGGGCAACCGCTGTTCAAGCTGGACAGCACCAAGCAGCAGGCTGCCGTCGAAGTCGCGCAGCGCCGGATCAAGGAAATCGAGGCGCAGATGCTGGTGGCACGGGCCGACATCGCAGCATCCGAAGGACAAATCCAGCAGGCGAGAAGCGCGCTCGAACAGGCCGTCGATGAATTGCGCACCAAGGAAGAATTGAACCGCCGCAACGCCAACGTCGTTGCAGCACGCGAGATCGAGAAGCTGCAGACTGCTGTCGATGGCCGGCAGGGGCAGGTCGCGGCCGCAGAGGCCGCCAAGCTCGCTGCCGAAACCCGCGTGAGCATGCTGTTGCCCGCCGAGAAGGAAAGCGCCGAAGCGACGCTCAGGCAGGCCCAGGTCGATCTCGAAAAGACGGTGATTTACGCGGGCGTGTCCGGCCGCGTCGAGCAATTCGTTCTTCAAGTCGGCGACATTGTGAATCCGGTCATGCGCGCGGCGGGCGTTCTGATCCCGTCGGATCATGGTCGCAACGCGCTTCAGGCCGGCTTTGGCCAGATCGAGGCGCAGGTCATGAAGGTGGGCATGGCAGCCGAGGTAACCTGCGCATCGAAGCCGATGGTCATTATTCCGATGGTCGTCACACGGGTGCAGGAATTCATCGCGACGGGCCAGTTTCGTGCCGGCGAGCAACTGATCGATGTCGCGCAGACAATGAGGCCCGGGACGATTACGGTCACGCTCGAACCGCTGTTCCCAGGCGGTCTTGAGGGCGTCAATCCGGGAAGCCGCTGCATCGCCAATGCATACACCAGCAATCACGACCGGCTGGCCAAGGAAAAGCTCGGACCCGGGAAGTGGTTATTTCTGCATGCGGTGGACGCTGTGGCGCTGGTCCATGCGATGATCCTGCGCATCCAGGCGCTTTTGCTGCCGATCCAGACCCTTGTCCTGACCGGACATTGACGAGGTCGTCGCGCCAGCCGGCCACGCGGTGAAGTCGACGCCGCGCGTCGTCTCTGCGCCGGGTGGCCGCAGGAGGGTTTTTCTTTGAATTGCCAGACAGTTAGTCCGACTGTAGGGCATGGCAAGCGGCGGCGGCGCGTCGATCAAGGCCGTCTCACGTGCGCCCGATCTCGGCCTGCCTTGATTTTTGGCGGCTTTGGCAGTAGCTAGACGCCACGCTTCGCGGCCCGGTGACGGACTTCCGCGGCGACGGCACCCCCAAAAACCAGGGCCAAAATCCGGCTTGTCCTTATTCATGGATGGGCCGCGGGATGGCTCGTTTGGACAAAATGCGCGATGGCGAAGTTCAGCCCGTTCAAGTTTCTGCAGGAAGTCCGCGACGAGACCGACAAGGTCACGTGGCCGACCCGGCGTGAAACCGCGATCACGACCGCGATGGTGTTCGTGATGGTTGCGATTTCGTCGATCTTCTTTCTGCTGGCCGACCAGGCAATCCGCCTGCTGATCACAACCATCCTCGGGCTTGCGCGTTAGCGGCGGACGGACAAGAGACCAGGTAACGACACATGGCCAAGCGCTGGTACATCGTTCACGCCTACTCGAACTTCGAGAACAAGGTTGCGGAATCGATCCGCGAGCAGGCTAAGCAGCGTGGTCTGTCCGATCAGTTCGAGGAAGTGCTGGTCCCGAAGGAAAAGGTTACCGAGGTGCGCCGCGGCCGCAAGGTCGATACCGAGCGCAAGTTCTTCCCGGGCTATGTGCTGGTGAAGGTGGACCTCACCGATGAGGCCTATCACCTGATCAAGAATACGCCGAAAGTGACGGGCTTCCTCGGCGCCGATAACAAGCCGATGCCGATTTCGGAGGCTGAGGCGACGCGCCTGATCCAGCAGGTTCAGGAGGGCATCGACCGGCCGAAGCCTTCGGTGTCGTTCGAGGTTGGCGAACAGGTCCGCGTTTCGGACGGCCCGTTCGCGTCGTTCAATGGCACCGTCGAGGAAGTCGACGAAGCCCGGTCGCGCGTGAAAGTCGCAGTGTCTATCTTCGGTCGCGCCACGCCGGTCGAGCTCGAATTCGGACAGGTGGAGAAGGTTTGACGATTTTCTCTCCTGCATATCGCGGGAGAGAAGAAAGAGCCGTGGGAGGTGAGGGCGGCCGCCAACCGTCCAACAGCTGCACCACGGCACCTGAACCGGGCGGCGATTGTAACGATCGCTGTCCAAACGCCAGGAGAAACAAATGGCAAAGAAGATTACCGGCTATGTGAAGCTACAGGTGCCGGCCGGCGCCGCCAATCCGTCGCCGCCGATCGGCCCCGCGCTTGGCCAGCGCGGTCTCAACATCATGGAATTCTGCAAGGCCTTCAACGCGCAGACTGCCAAGCTCGAAAAGAACATGCCGATCCCGGTGACCATTACGGTCTATGCCGATCGCTCGTTCACCTTTGAGATGAAGCAGGCGCCCGTATCCTATTTCATCAAGAAGGCAGCCAAGATCGAGAAGGGGTCGAAAACCCCAGGCCGCGACAAGGCCGGCAAGATCACGAAGGCCCAGATCAAGGAAATCGCCGAACAGAAGATGAAGGATCTGAACTGCGACACCATCGAGGCCGCGGCCAAGATGGTGGAAGGCTCCGCCCGCTCGATGGGCATCGAAGTGGTGGGAGGCTGATCATGGCGGGCAAGCGCTACAAGAAGATCACCGAAGGCCTCGATCGTGAAAAGCTCTATCCGCTCGACGAAGCGGTGAAGATGATCAAGGATCGCGCCAAGGCGAAGTTCGATGAGACCATCGAGATCGCGATGAATCTGGGTGTCGATCCGCGTCACGCCGACCAGATGGTGCGCGGCGTCGTCACGTTGCCGAGCGGAACCGGCCGTACTCAGCGCGTCGGCGTGTTTGCTCGCGGCGCGAAAGCGGAAGAGGCGAAGGCCGCCGGGGCCGACGTGGTCGGTGCGGAAGATCTTGTCGAGAAGGTCCAGAACGGCGAAATCGACTTCGACCGCTGCATCGCCACCCCTGACATGATGCCGCTGGTCGGCCGTCTGGGTAAGGTGCTCGGGCCGCGCGGCATGATGCCGAACCCGAAGGTCGGCACCGTGACGATGGACATTGCCAATGCCGTGAAGGGCGCCAAGGGCGGCTCGGTCGAGTTCCGTGTCGAGAAGGCGGGCATCGTGCAGGCCGGCGTCGGCAAGGCGTCGTTCCCGGCCGATGCGCTGGTTGCCAACATCAAGGCATTCGCGGATGCGGTGCAGAAGGCGAAGCCCGCGGGCGCCAAGGGCACCTTCGTTCAGAAAATCTCGGTGTCCTCTACGATGGGGCCTGGCCTGAAGGTCGAGCCGAGCTCGGTCTTTGCACAGAGCTGACGGCCTAATATCAAGGCAAGCGATCGAAAGCCCGGCAGTCGATGCCGGGCTTTTTGCTTTCCTGCCTTGCGTCCGACGCCGCGCTTTTCCAACCCTACAATTGCGCGTTCGCGACCGCGCGCCTTCGGCGAGAGATCGCAGCTTCGCCTACACAACAATTTCATGCACGTCCCACACCACCCAATGCGGCCGGGATGCGGATTGGTCGAGCGTCTTCTTGAAGAGAACGAAGAGAACGATGCCGCGATCCGAAGCCGCGGGCGGGCTATGACGGGCGGCCGTCAGTCGTCGTCGAGGCTTTCGTCTGCCGCAGTGATCAGGCTATCGTCGGGATGCTTCCCGCAATATTCTGCAAGCTTGATCCCGTCCTTCTTCATCTTGTCGAAGTCGATGACGGGGGAGGAGTCCTCCGCGCTGTAATAGCCCTGCAGCCACATCATGATGAAGGCGATGTCGTCCGTACTGCTGGCGAGGAAATCCTTGCATTTGACGGTCGAGACATCGAGCCGTTGCGCGTGGGCAGAAAGAGTTGCCGACAGCAGCGCTGCCGTCGCAACCAGCAAAATGCGTGTCATGGGATGTTCCGGGTTGAAGCGTGCGGAATCGCACCGCCCGGAATGTCGCAGGTCCACATGACCGCACAAGGGCCGCTCCGCGCATTTTTTGTCCCGATCCGTGCGGGTGTCGGGCGCCGGTCGTTGCCGGCGGAAGGGGGCGACGACTTCGGGCTTGCAATTCTGCCGTTTCCCGTTACTAGAGCGGCCGATGAGGCGTGCCGGTTGCCGGTACGCCTTTGCGCGTTCCGGTCCAATGGACGGGCGCGTCCTGTCCGAGACTGCCGGCGCGGGGACACCCGCTTAATCGCCAGGGTCGCGAGACTCATGGCTGCCAGCATAGACGGGTGAGAGACGCGATCGGGCTTGAAGCCATTCCGGCAAAGCCTTGATTCGGTTCGAACCTATCGAATTCCTCGCACGCTTTGGCTGCGCGGAGGGCAGGGCACTGGAAAGCGCCGTTCTGCCCTCGAATTCTTTTTCCGGGGCCGGATGGCAGTCGTAACCGGCGGAACCTGTCAGGTTCCGCCAACCGGAGAGAGCTAGTGAATCGAGCGGAAAAGCAAGAGTCCGTCGCGGCACTGAAGGAGGTCTTCAAGGCTTCCAAGGTGGTCGTGGTGGCTCACTATTCCGGCCTCACCGTGGCCCAGATGCAGACTTTGCGGCAGCAGATGAAGCAGGCGGGTGCGCAGGTGAAGGTCGCGAAAAACCGTCTCGCCAAGATCGCTCTTGATGGCTCCGATGCCGCCTCGATCGTGCCCCTTCTGAAGGGGCCGACCCTGATCGCTTACTCGCTAAACGATCCGGTCGCGGCACCGAAGGTCGCCACCGATTTCGCCAAGGCCAACGAGCAATTCGTGATCCTCGGCGGAGCGATGGGCAAGACCGCCCTGGATGTGAACGGCGTGAAGCAGCTTGCTTCGCTGCCGTCTCTCGACGAACTGCGCGGCAAGCTGGTCGGCCTCATCCAGGCCCCGGCCACCAAGATCGCCCAGGTCGTCAACGCGCCGGCCGCCAAACTGGCCCGCGTTGTCCAGGCCTATGCCAGCAAAGACGCGGCGTGACATTCATCTTCAACAAACAGGTTCGAACAGGATACTAACACCATGGCTGACTTGCAGAAAATCGTCGACGACCTCTCGTCGCTTACCGTTCTCGAGGCTGCGGACCTCGCCAAGATGCTCGAAGAGAAGTGGGGCGTGTCCGCTGCTGCAGCGGTCGCTGTTGCCGCTGCGCCGGGCGCCGGTGGCGGCGCGGCTCCTGCTGAAGAGAAGACCGACTTCACCGTCGTTCTGGCTTCGGCCGGCGACAAGAAGATCGAGGTCATCAAGGAAGTCCGCGCTCTCACCGGCCTCGGCCTGAAGGAAGCCAAGGACCTCGTCGAAGGCGCACCGAAGACCCTGAAGGAAGGCGCCAACAAGGAAGAAGCCGACAAGATCAAGGCGACCCTCGAGAAGGTCGGCGCCAAGGTCGAACTGAAGTAATCGGAGCGCGGACGGTATTTTGATCCGCTTTGCGGGTCAGGATTCGCCTGAAACCGCAATCTGATGCGATTGGAAGCGGAGCCGGCACGGAAATTTTCATGTTTCCGGCCGGTTTTGCACGATTTGCTCTAGACACCGGGGTGGCTGGACCCATATACGGTCTCGAATCCCCATATAGCGCCGCCTTGCGGCGGCATTGGCTTTGGTTCGGGCTCGGCTCGAATCATCTGGAACGCAGGCACCCCGACGCCTGTCCTGATGGCCGCGATTGATGGCGGCCGTTCGGAGAGTCGTCCCGGCTGTCTCATTGGACAGACGAGAGAAAGAGACGATGGCGCAAGCGCAGACGTTTATCGGTCGGAAGCGCGTTAGAAAGTTTTTCGGAAAAATTCAGGAAGTCGCGGAGATGCCGAACCTCATCGAGGTTCAGAAGGCGTCCTACGACCAATTCCTGCTGGTCACGCCGCCGCCCGGCGGGCGGCCCGACGAGGGCCTGCAGGCGGTGTTCAAGTCCGTCTTCCCGATCAAGGATTTTTCCAACACCTCGCAGCTCGACTTCGTCAGTTACGAGTTCGATCCGCCGAAATACGACGTCGACGAGTGCCGTCAGCGCGGCATGACCTATGCGGCGCCGCTCAAGGTGACGTTGCGCCTGATCGTATTCGATGTCGACGAAGAGACCGGCGCGCGCTCCGTAAAGGACATCAAGGAGCAGGATGTCTATATGGGCGACATCCCGCTGATGACCAACAACGGCACGTTCATTGTGAACGGTACCGAGCGCGTCATTGTCTCTCAGATGCATCGTTCGCCTGGCGTGTTCTTCGACCACGACAAGGGCAAGACGCATTCCTCGGGCAAGCTGCTATTTGCCGCGCGCATCATTCCGTATCGCGGTTCCTGGCTCGACATTGAGTTCGATGCCAAGGACATCGTCCATGCGCGTATCGACCGCCGCCGCAAGATTCCGGTGACGTCGCTGCTCTATGCGCTCGGCATGGACGGCGAGGAGATCCTCAAGACCTTCTACAATATCGTGACTTACAAGCGCGCCAAGGAAGGCTGGCGCGTGCCCTTCGATGCGAACCGCATGAAGGGCTACAAGGCGGTCAACGATCTGGTGGACGCCGACACCGGCAAGGTGGTGGTCGAGGCCGGCCGCAAGATCACCGTGCGCCAGGCGCGCCAGCTGGCGGAGAAGGGCCTGAAGGCGCTCCGCATGACCGACGAAGAACTGCTCGGCAACTACATCGCCGAGGACCTCGTCAACATGAAGACCGGCGAAATCTATGCGGAAGCCGGCGACGAGATCACCGAGAAGCTGCTCGAAACCATCAACGAGCTGGGCTTCAAGGAACTGCCGATCCTCGACATCGATCACATCAATGTCGGCGCCTATATCCGCAACACACTCGCGGTCGACAAGAACATGACGCGCGAGGATGCGCTGTTCGACATTTACCGCGTGATGCGTCCGGGCGAGCCGCCGACGCTGGAAACCGCATCGGCGATGTTCCAGTCGCTGTTCTTCGATCCGGACCGCTACGACCTCTCGGCCGTCGGCCGCGTCAAAATGAACATGCGGCTCGACCTCGATGCCCCCGACACCATGCGCGTCCTTCGCAAGGAAGACATTCTGGCGGTGGTCAAGACGCTGGTCGATCTGCGTGACGGCAAGGGCGAGATCGATGACATCGACAATCTCGGCAATCGCCGTGTGCGTTCGGTCGGCGAATTGATGGAGAACCAGTATCGCATCGGTCTTCTCCGCATGGAGCGTGCGATCAAGGAGCGGATGTCTAGCGTCGATATCGACACGGTGATGCCGCAGGACCTGATCAACGCGAAGCCGGCCGCTGCCGCGGTGCGCGAGTTCTTCGGATCCTCGCAGCTGTCGCAGTTCATGGACCAGACCAACCCGCTGTCCGAGATCACGCACAAGCGGCGGCTGTCGGCGCTTGGACCGGGCGGTCTGACCCGCGAACGCGCCGGCTTCGAAGTGCGCGACGTGCATCCGACCCATTATGGCCGCATCTGTCCGATCGAGACTCCGGAAGGTCCGAACATCGGCCTGATCAATTCGCTCGCGACCTATGCGCGCGTCAACAAATACGGTTTCGTCGAAACGCCGTATCGCAAGGTGAAGGACGGCCGCGTTACCGACGAGGTTGTCTATCTGTCCGCGATGGAAGAGGCCCGGTACACGGTCGCGCAGGCGAACGCGCCGATCGACAGCAAGGGCCGTTTCACCGAAGACATGATCGTCTGCCGCCATGCCGGCGACGTTGCGCCTTATCCGCGCGATAAGGTCGACTTCATGGACGTGTCGCCGAAGCAGCTTGTGTCGGTTGCCGCGGCGCTGATCCCGTTCCTTGAGAACGACGACGCCAACCGCGCGCTGATGGGCTCGAACATGCAGCGCCAGGCGGTGCCGCTGGTTCGCGCCGAGGCGCCGTTCGTCGGTACCGGCATGGAAGGCGTGGTGGCTCGTGATTCGGGTGCCGCGATCGGCGCACGCCGTGCCGGCGTAGTCGACCAGGTTGACGCCACCCGTATCGTCATCCGCGCGACGGAAGAGACCGATCCGACCAAGCCGGGCGTCGACATCTACCGCCTGATGAAGTTCCAGCGCTCGAACCAGAACACCTGCATTAATCAGCGGCCGCTGGTGCGTGTTGGTGACGTGGTAAAGAAGGGCGACATTATCGCCGACGGTCCTTCGACAGAGCTCGGCGAGCTTGCGCTCGGCCGGAACGTGCTGGTCGCGTTCATGCCGTGGAACGGCTACAACTTCGAGGACTCGATCCTTCTGTCCGAGCGCATCGTGCGTGACGACGTGTTCACGTCCATCCACATCGAGGAATTCGAGGTGATGGCGCGCGACACCAAGCTCGGGCCGGAAGAGATCACGCGCGACATTCCGAACGTGTCGGAAGAGGCGCTGAAGAATCTCGACGAAGCCGGCATCGTCTATATCGGCGCGGAAGTGCGCGCCGGCGATATCCTGTGCGGCAAGATCACCCCGAAGGGCGAAAGCCCGATGACGCCGGAAGAGAAGCTGCTGCGCGCGATCTTCGGCGAGAAGGCTTCTGACGTTCGCGATACCTCGCTCCGTGTGCCGCCCGGGGTGCAGGGAACCGTCGTGGAAGTGCGGGTGTTCAACCGCCATGGCGTCGACAAGGACGAGCGTGCGCTCGCGATCGAGCGCGAGGAAATCGAGCGCCTGGCCAAGGACCGTGACGACGAGCAAGCGATCCTCGATCGCAACGTGTTCGGCCGCCTGGCCGAGATCCTCGACGGCAAGCAGGGTGTCGCAGGGCCGAAGGGGTTCAAGAAGGACACCAAGATCACCCGCGCGATCCTGGACGAATATCCGCGGTCGCAATGGTGGCTGTTCGCAACGTCGAACGACAAGCTGATGGCCGAAATCGAGGCCATGCGTAAGCAGTACGACGAGTCGAAGAAGATGCTCGAACAGCGCTTCCTCGATAAGGTCGAGAAGCTGCAGCGTGGCGACGAGCTTCCGCCCGGCGTGATGAAGATGGTCAAGGTCTTCGTTGCGGTGAAGCGCAAAATTCAGCCGGGCGACAAGATGGCCGGCCGTCATGGCAACAAGGGTGTGGTGTCGAAGATCGTTCCGATCGAGGACATGCCGTTCCTCGAGGACGGCACCCATGCCGACATCGTGCTGAACCCGCTCGGTGTGCCGAGCCGCATGAATGTCGGTCAGATCCTTGAGACGCATCTCGGCTGGGCCTGCGCGGGTCTTGGCAAGCGCATCGGTCAGGCGGTGGATGCCTATTATGCAAAGCAGGACACCAAGCCGCTGAAGGAGACGCTGAAGAAAATCTACGGCGACGATGAGACCATCAAGTCGCTGGACGAGAAGGCGATTGTCGAGCTCGGCACCAATCTTCGGAACGGCGTTCCGATCGCGACGCCGGTCTTTGACGGGGCCAAGGAAAGCGATATCGAGCAGATGCTCGATCTGGCAGGGCTCGACCACTCGGGTCAGGTGACGCTGTTCGACGGCCGTACCGGCGAGCAATTCGATCGCAAGGTGACGGTCGGCTACATCTACATGCTGAAGCTGCATCACCTGGTGGACGACAAGATCCATGCGCGCTCGATCGGTCCGTACTCGCTCGTCACCCAGCAGCCGCTGGGCGGCAAGGCGCAGTTCGGCGGCCAGCGTTTCGGCGAAATGGAGGTTTGGGCGCTGGAGGCCTACGGCGCGGCCTACACGTTGCAGGAAATGCTGACCGTGAAGTCCGACGACGTGGCCGGCCGTACCAAGGTCTACGAGGCGATCGTGCGCGGCGACGACACGTTTGAAGCGGGTATCCCCGAAAGCTTCAACGTGCTGGTCAAGGAAATGCGCTCGCTCGGCCTCAACGTCGATCTGCACAATTCCAAGATGCAGCGTCCGGCCGATCTGCCGGAGGCAGCGGAGTAATTCGCAAACGAGACGGGACGGCGAGGGCGCCGTCCCGGGTCCAGTCTACTGGCTCAATGGCGAAACAATTTTGCGGCTGAAGGCTCCGGGACGCCGGGGCCAAAGCCGAGGAGACGACGATGAACCAAGAGATTATGAATCTGTTCAGCCCGCAGGTGCCGGCTCAGGTCTTCGACCAGATCCGCATCTCGATCGCGAGCCCGGAGAAGATTCAGTCCTGGTCGTACGGCGAGATCAAAAAGCCGGAAACGATCAACTACCGCACTTTCAAGCCCGAGCGCGACGGCCTGTTCTGTGCGCGCATCTTCGGCCCGATCAAGGACTACGAGTGCTTGTGCGGCAAGTACAAGCGCATGAAATACAAGGGCATCATCTGCGAGAAGTGCTCGGTCGAGGTGACGCTCTCGCGCGTGCGGCGCGAGCGCATGGGCCATATCGAGCTTGCCGCGCCGGTCGCGCATATCTGGTTCCTGAAGTCGCTGCCTAGCCGCATCGGCATGCTGCTCGACATGACGCTCAAGGATCTCGAGCGCATCCTGTATTTCGAATATTACGTTGTGCTGGAGCCGGGCCTGACCCCGCTGCAGGACCGTCAGCTGCTGTCCGAAGAGGATTACCTCAAGGCACAGGATGAATACGGCCAGGACAGCTTCACCGCCATGATCGGTGCGGAAGCGATCCGCGAGATGCTCAAGGCGCTGGATTTGCCCAAGTTGCAGGCCGATCTGCGTGCCGAGATCGCCAACACCGATTCTGACATCAAGAAAAAGAAGCTCGCCAAGCGTGTGAAGCTGATCGAGGCCTTCATCGAGTCTGGCAACAAGCCGGAATGGATGATCCTCACCCACGTGCCGGTGATCCCGCCGGACCTGCGTCCGCTCGTCCCGCTCGATGGCGGCCGGTTCGCGACGTCGGACCTGAACGATCTCTATCGCCGCGTGATCAACCGTAACAACCGCCTGAAGCGGCTGATCGAACTGCGTGCGCCGGACATCATCATCCGCAACGAAAAGCGGATGTTGCAGGAGGCGGTGGATGCGCTGTTCGATAACGGCCGCCGCGGCCGCGTCATCACCGGCGCCAACAAGCGTCCGCTGAAGTCGCTTGCCGACATGTTGAAAGGCAAGCAGGGCCGGTTCCGCCAGAACCTGCTTGGCAAGCGCGTCGACTATTCGGGGCGCTCGGTGATCGTGGTCGGGCCGGAGCTCAAGCTGCATCAATGCGGCCTGCCGAAGAAGATGGCGCTCGAACTGTTCAAGCCGTTCATCTATTCGCGGCTGGATGCAAAGGGCCTCTCAACCACCGTCAAGCAGGCCAAGAAGCTCGTCGAGAAGGAGAAGCCCGAGGTTTGGGATATCCTCGACGAGGTGATCCGCGAGCATCCGGTGCTGCTGAACCGCGCGCCGACGCTGCACCGTCTCGGCATCCAGGCCTTCGAACCGGTGCTGATCGAAGGCAAGGCGATCCAGCTTCATCCGCTGGTCTGCGCCGCATTCAATGCCGACTTCGACGGCGACCAGATGGCGGTGCACGTTCCGCTGTCGCTCGAAGCGCAGCTGGAAGCGCGCGTCCTGATGATGTCGACCAACAACATTCTGCATCCAGCGAACGGCCAGCCCATCATCGTGCCGTCGCAGGACATCGTGCTTGGTCTCTATTATCTGACGCTCGAGCGCGAGGGAGAGCCCGGCCAGGGCAAGGCATTCGGCAATGTCGCCGAAATCGAGCATGCGCTGTCGCAGAAGGCGGTCACGCTGCATTCGAAGATCAAGTATCGCTGGGCCGGTACGGGTCCCGACGGCCAGCCGGTGACCAAGGTCTACGACACGACTCCCGGCCGCGTCCTGCTCGGCCAGGTGTTGCCGAAGAGCAAGGTCGTAACCTTCGACGTCGTCAACAAGCTGATGACGAAGCGCGAAATCTCGAACATGATCGATACCGTCTACCGCCATTGCGGTCAGAAGGACACGGTCATCTTCTGTGACCGCATCATGGCGCTTGGTTTCTACCACGCGTTCAAGGCCGGCATTTCGTTCGGCAAGGACGACATGGTCGTGCCCGAGAAGAAGTGGTCAATCGTCGAAAAGACCCGCGAAGAGGCCAAGGACTTCGAGCAGCAATACAATGACGGTCTGATCACGCAGGGCGAGAAGTACAACAAGGTGGTCGATGCCTGGTCGAAATGCACCGAGGCGATTGCCGCCGAGATGATGCGGGAAATCTCGACCACCAAAAAGGATCCCAAGACCGGCCGCGAGGCGCAGATCAATTCGATCTATATGATGGCGCATTCGGGCGCGCGCGGTTCGCCCGCTCAGATGCGTCAGCTCGCCGGCATGCGCGGCCTGATGGCAAAGCCGGACGGTTCGATCATCGAGACGCCGATCGTGTCGAACTTCAAGGAAGGCCTGACCGTGATGGAGTACTTCAACTCCACCCACGGCGCCCGCAAGGGTCTGGCCGACACCGCCTTGAAGACCGCAAATTCGGGTTATCTGACCCGGCGTCTGGTCGACGTCGCGCAGGATTGCATCATCACGTCAACGGATTGCGGAACCGAGTCCGGGATCAAGGTGCGTGCGATCATCGATGCCGGCACCGTGGTGGCGTCGCTCGGCATTCGCATTCTCGGCCGTACAACGGCGGAGGATGTGAAGGATCCCGCGACCGGCGAGATCATCGTGCCGACCGGCACGTTGCTGGGCGAGGCCGAGGTTGACAGGATCACCAGTGCGAACGTGCAGGAAGTGCGCATCCGCTCGGTGCTGACCTGCGAGAGCAAGAATGGTGTGTGTGCAGCCTGCTACGGACGCGATCTCGCCCGCGGCACCCCCGTCAACATGGGCGAGGCGGTGGGTGTCATCGCGGCCCAGTCGATCGGCGAGCCGGGTACCCAGCTTACCATGCGCACCTTCCACATCGGAGGTGCGGCTCAAATCAACGAGCAGTCCTTCATCGAGTCGAACTTCGAAGGTACGGTCCGGCTCAAGACGAAGGACAAGTCGGCGAATGCCGTCATCAAGAACTCGGATGGCGAACTGATCGTGATGAGCCGCAACGTCACGCTGGCGATCGTCGACGCAGACGGCTCCGAGCGGGCGACGCATCGTCTGCCGTTCGGCGCCCGGTTGCGCGTCAACGAAGGCGACAAGGTGAAGCGCGGCCAGCGGCTGGCGGAGTGGGACCCGTATACCCGCCCAATCATCACCGAGGTCGATGGCTTCGCCGAATTCGAGGATCTGGTCGAAGGCCAGTCCGTTGCGGAAACGCAGGACGAGTCCACCGGCATCACCAAGCGTGTGGTGACCGACTGGCGTACGTCTTCGCGTGCAGCGGACCTGCGTCCTGCAATCGTGATCAAGGACAAGGACGGCACGATCCTGAAGCTGTCGCGCGGCGGCGAGGCCCGCTATCCGCTCGCCATTGACGCCATCCTGTCGGTCGACCAGGGCGCGCAGGTTCATGCGGGTGACGTCATCGCCCGTATTCCGACCGAAAGCGCCAAGACCCGCGACATTACCGGCGGTCTGCCGCGCGTTGCAGAATTGTTCGAAGCGCGGCGTCCGAAGGAAGCGGCGGTCATCGCCGAAATCTCGGGCACCATCCGCTTTGGCCGCGACTACAAGAACAAGCGCCGCATCTCGATCGAGCCTGCGGAGAAGGATGTCGAGCCCGTCGAGTATCTGATCCCGAAGGGCAAGCATATCCATCTGCAGGACGGGGATATCGTCGAAAAGGGCGATGCGATCGTCGAGGGCAACCCGGCGCCGCACGACATCCTGGCGATCAAGGGCGTCGAGGAACTCGCCGCCTATCTGGTCAACGAAATCCAGGAGGTCTACCGGCTGCAGGGCGTGGGCATCAACGACAAGCACATCGAGGTGATTGTCCGTCAGATGCTGCAGAAGGTGGAGATCGACGATGCGGGCGAGACCGACCTGATCCAGGGCGAGCAGCTCGACCGTGTGGAGCTGGAGCAGATCAACGCGAAGGCGGTGGAGCAGGGCAAGAAGCCGGCGACCGGCCATCCGGTGCTGCTCGGCATCACCAAGGCGTCGCTGCAGACCCGTTCGTTCATCTCGGCCGCGTCGTTCCAGGAGACCACGCGCGTGCTCACCGAGGCGGCGGTCAACGGCAAGTCGGATACGCTCGACGGGCTCAAGGAAAACGTCATTGTCGGCCGGCTGATCCCGGCGGGCACCGGCGCGATGATGAGCAGGCTCCGCGAGATTGCGGCCAAGCGCGACGCTCTCATTCTCGACGAGCGCGAGAAGGAAGCGGCAGCGAAGAAGCTCGAGGCTCCCGCGGCTTTGCCGGCGGCGGAGTGATAGCGCTCGGTTGTGAGTGAGACGAAAAGCCGCCCGTTCGGGATACCCCCGGGCGGCTTTTCTTTTTGTTGGGGCCTTCTTGGAGCCGGTGGGATCGTCACCGGGATGGATCCTGGCGTCCAATCAATCCGGCGAAATGACCAACCGGGGCACCCGGTCTTCGCCGTGCGGTCGAGCGCCGCGCGTCAAATCGCAGAAAGCCCCGCAAAATCTGGACTTCTTTGCTTGACTTGGCTCTCCCACGCCGATACATACCGCCCACTTTTCGGCAGGCGGTGAGCATCACCCTCGTCGGCACGGCATCCCGAAAGCGGCGCCTAAGTCCCTGAGCCAAAAGCTCTTTTGACTTGCCGCGGTTGGCGAACCAGGACCTCGACGGACGATTCTCAGACGCTGCCGCTGACGGCAAGAAAGCCAGTTGGGAAAGTCATGACCGTGGGGCGCAAGCCTACGCGGTCCTCTGCATCGCGAAGCGCCAATCCGCAAAGCCGGAGCGGATGGCGTGTTTTCGTTTTGCGCGTGTAAACGCGCGGTCCGGCAAGGGGCTGCCCGAGGGGCGTCCCGCACGGTGAGGATGAAGGCTTAAATCGGATGCCGACGATCAACCAGTTGATCCGCAAAGGCCGGGTGAAACCGACCTACCGCAACACGGTGCCGGCGCTGCAGGCCGCTCCGCAAAAGCGCGGCGTGTGCACACGCGTCTATACGACCACGCCGAAGAAGCCGAACTCGGCGCTGCGCAAGGTCGCCAAGGTGCGTCTGACCAACCAGTTCGAGGTCATCGGTTACATCCCGGGCGAGGGCCACAATCTCCAGGAACATTCGGTGGTGATGATCCGCGGCGGCCGCGTGAAGGACCTCCCGGGCGTCCGCTATCACATCCTCCGCGGCGTGCTCGACACGCAGGGCGTCAAGAACCGCAAGCAGCGCCGCTCCAAGTACGGCGCGAAACGGCCGAAGTGAGGTAGCGCGTCATGTCCCGTCGTCACTCCGCCGAGAAGCGCGAAATCAACCCGGATCCGAAATTCGGGAATCTCGTCGTTTCGAAGTTCATGAATTCGCTGATGTATGACGGCAAGAAGTCGGCCGCCGAGCGGATCGTGTATGGTGCTTTCGACATCATCGAGAGCAAGACCAAGTCGAACCCGCTGCAGGTGTTCCAGCAGGCGCTCGACAATGTGATGCCGTCGATCGAGGTGCGCTCCCGCCGCGTCGGCGGTGCGACCTATCAGGTGCCGGTCGAGGTTCGTTCGACTCGCCGCCAGGCGCTGGGCATCCGCTGGCTGATCGCAGCCGCGCGCGAACGCAATGAAAAGACGATGATGGACCGGCTCTCGGCCGAGCTCCTCGACGCATCGAACAACCGGGGGAATGCCGTCAAGAAGCGCGAAGACGTTCACCGGATGGCGGAAGCCAACCGCGCCTTCTCGCATTACCGCTGGTAAAGGACCGCACATGCCCCGCAGTCACAAGATCGAGGATTACCGCAATTTCGGCATCATGGCTCACATCGATGCCGGAAAGACGACGACGACTGAGCGGATCCTCTATTACACCGGCAAGAGCCACAAGATCGGCGAGGTGCATGAAGGCGCCGCGACGATGGATTGGATGGAGCAGGAGCAGGAGCGCGGCATCACCATCACGTCGGCTGCGACTACCGCGTTCTGGAAGGAAAAGCGCCTCAACATCATCGACACGCCGGGCCACGTGGATTTCACCATCGAGGTGGAGCGGTCGCTGCGCGTGCTCGACGGCGCTGTCTGCGTGCTCGATTCCAATCAGGGCGTAGAACCGCAAACCGAGACGGTCTGGCGCCAGGGCGACAAGTATCGCGTTCCGCGTATCGTATTCGCCAACAAGATGGACAAGATCGGCGCGGACTTCTTCAAATGTCTCGACGATATCGTAAAGCGTCTTGGTGCGAAGCCGATCGCGATCCAGCTGCCGATCGGCGCTGAGAATCAGTTCAAGGGCATCATCGACCTCGTCCGCATGAAGGCGGTGGTGTGGGACGACGAGTCGCTCGGCGCCAAGTATCACGACGAGGAAATTCCGGCCGATCTGCTCGATCAGGCCAAGGAGTATCGCGAGAAGATGGTCGAAGCCGCCGTCGAGCTCGACGATGCGGCGATGGAAGCTTACCTCGAAGGCAAGGAGCCGGACGAGGCGACGCTGAAGAAGCTGATCCGCAAGGCCGTGCTGACCAGCGCATTCTTCCCGGTGCTCTGCGGCTCCGCCTTCAAGAACAAGGGCGTGCAGCCGTTGCTCGATGCGGTGGTGGATTATCTGCCGTCGCCGCTCGACGTGCCGGCGATCAAGGGCGTCGACGACAAGGGCAACGAGGTCGTGCGCAAGGCGGACGACAGCGAGCCAATGTCTCTGCTTGCGTTCAAGATCATGGACGATCCGTTCGTCGGTACCATCACGTTCTGCCGGATCTATTCGGGCATCCTGCAAAGCGGCACCGGTGTTGTGAATTCGACGCGCGATCGCAAGGAGCGCGTCGGCCGCATGCTGTTGATGCATGCGAATAACCGCGAGGACATCAAGGAGGCCTACGCTGGCGACATCGTCGCGCTGGCGGGCCTGAAGGAAACCCGCACGGGCGACACGCTGTGCGATCCCGACAAGCCGGTGGTCCTTGAGAAGATGGAATTCCCCGAGCCGGTTATCGAAATCGCGATCGAGCCGAAGTCGAAAGCTGACCAGGAAAAGCTCGGTGTCGCGCTGGCAAAGCTCGCGGCCGAGGACCCGTCCTTCCGCGTCTCGACCGACACCGAAAGCGGCCAGACCATTCTGAAGGGGATGGGCGAACTGCATCTCGACATCAAGGTCGATATCCTGAGGCGCACCTATAAGGTCGATGCCAATATCGGCGCGCCGCAAGTGGCGTTCCGTGAGCGCATTACGCAGCGGGCCGAAGTCGACTACACCCACAAGAAGCAGACCGGCGGTACCGGCCAGTTCGCGCGGGTGAAGTTCATCGTCGAGCCGAACGAGCCGGGCAAGGGTTTCGAGTTCGAGAGCAAGATCGTCGGCGGCGCCGTGCCGAAAGAATACATCCCGGGCGTGGAGAAGGGGCTGGAATCCGTTCTCAGTTCAGGCGTCGTCGCGGGCTTCCCGGTGGTCGACGTGAAGGTGCAGCTGGTGGACGGTGCCTATCACGAAGTCGACTCGTCGGCTTTGGCCTTCGAAATCGCCTCGCGCGCTGCGTTCCGCGAGGCGCTGCAGAAGGGCAAGTCGGTTCTGCTCGAGCCAATCATGAAGGTCGAAGTGGTGACTCCGGAGGATTACACCGGCTCGGTCATCGGCGACCTGAACTCGCGGCGCGGCCAGATCCAGGGCCAGGACATGCGCGGCAATGCCACCGTGATCAACGCGATGGTGCCGCTGATGAATATGTTCGGCTACGTCAACACGCTGCGCTCGATGTCGCAGGGGCGCGCAACCTTCACCATGCAGTTCGATCACTACGCCGAAGCGCCGCGTAACGTTTCGGAAGAAGTGCAGAAGAAGTTCGCCTGATCTGAAAAGTTAAACGACTAACCGTCAGAAAGACCCGGAAGGGAGAGTTCTATGGCTAAAGAGAAATTCAACCGCAGCAAGCCGCACTGCAACATCGGCACAATCGGCCACGTCGACCATGGCAAGACGTCGCTGACGGCTGCGATCACCAAGGTTCTGGCGGAAACGGGCGGCGCGACCTTCACCGCTTACGACCAGATCGACAAGGCTCCCGAAGAGAAGGCCCGCGGCATCACTATCTCGACCGCGCACGTCGAATATGAGACCGAAAAGCGTCACTATGCGCACGTAGACTGCCCCGGCCACGCCGACTATGTGAAGAACATGATCACCGGCGCCGCCCAGATGGACGGCGCGATCCTCGTGGTTTCGGCCGCTGACGGCCCGATGCCGCAGACCCGCGAGCATATCCTGCTCGCCCGTCAGGTGGGCGTGCCCGCGCTTGTCGTGTTCCTGAACAAGGTCGACATGGTCGACGATCCGGAGCTGCTTGAGCTCGTTGAGCTCGAAGTGCGCGAGCTTCTCTCGAAGTACCAGTTCCCGGGCGACAAGATCCCGATCATCAAGGGCTCCGCGCTGATGGCGCTGGAAGACAAGGATCCGAAGCTCGGCAAGGAAGCCATCCTTGAGCTGATGCGCGCGGTCGACGAGTACATTCCGCAGCCGGAGCGTCCGATCGACCAGCCGTTCCTGATGCCGGTCGAAGACGTGTTCTCGATCTCGGGCCGCGGCACCGTGTGCACAGGCCGTGTCGAGCGCGGCATCATCAAGGTCGGCGAGGAAGTCGAAATCGTCGGTCTGAGGCCGACCCAGAAGACGACCGTCACCGGCGTCGAAATGTTCCGCAAGCTGCTCGATCAGGGCCAGGCCGGCGACAACATCGGTGCGCTGCTCCGCGGCACCAAGCGCGAGGAAGTCGAGCGCGGCCAGGTGCTCTGCAAGCCGGGTTCGGTGAAGCCGCACACCAAGTTCAAGGCCGAGGCCTACATCCTCACCAAGGATGAAGGCGGCCGCCATACGCCGTTCATGACCAACTATCGTCCGCAGTTCTACTTCCGGACGACCGACGTGACCGGCATCGTGCATCTGCCTGAAGGCACCGAGATGGTGATTCCGGGCGACACCGTGAACATGACGGTCGAGTTGATTGTTCCGATCGCGATGGAAGAGAAGCTCCGCTTCGCCATCCGTGAGGGCGGCCGCACCGTCGGCGCCGGTGTTGTCACGAGCATCATCGAGTAACGCAAAGGACTGGCTGCCCCCGCGAAAGCGGGGGCCGAGGTCACGAAAACGATTTGTGATTGGGCCCCTCAGTTCCCGCTTTCGCGGGGGCGAACGGGGATGAGAGAAACGACAAATGAACGGCCAGAATATCCGGATCCGGCTCAAGGCGTTCGATCACCGCATCCTCGATGCGTCGACCCGCGAGATCGTCAATACGGCCAAGCGCACGGGTGCGCAGGTCCGTGGACCGATTCCGCTGCCGACGAAAATCGAGAAATTCACGGTGAACCGGTCGCCTCACATCGACAAGAAGAGCCGCGAACAGTTCGAGATGCGCACGCACAAGCGCCTCTTGGACATCGTCGATCCGACCCCGCAGACCGTGGACGCGCTGATGAAGCTCGACCTGGCTGCTGGCGTCGACGTCGAGATCAAGCTCTGAGCCGCAACGGGGTACCAAAGCCATGCGCACCGGAGTGGTCGCACAAAAGGTCGGAATGACGCGGGTCTTCACTGAGACCGGCGAGCACGTGCCGGTGACGGTGCTGAAGCTCGCGGGCTGCCAGGTCATTGGTCACCGCACCAAGGACAAGAACGGCTATGTCGCGCTGCAACTCGGCGCCGGCAGTCGCAAGGTGAAGAACATCTCGAAGGCGGCGCGCGGCAATTTTGCTATCGCCAAGGTCGAGCCGAAGCACACGATCGTGGAGTTCCGCGTCAGCGACGACGCGATGATCCCGGTCGGTGCTGAGATCACGGCAGACCATTTCGTGGTCGGCCAGTTCGTGGACGTGACCGGCACCACCATCGGCAAGGGTTTTGCCGGCGGCATGAAGCGCTGGAATTTCGGCGGTCTGCGCGCTTCGCACGGCGTGTCGATCTCACACCGTTCGATCGGTTCGACCGGCGGCCGTCAGGATCCCGGAAAGACCTTCAAGAACAAGAAGATGCCGGGACACCTCGGTGTCGAGCGTGTCACCACGCTCAATCTCAAGGTGGTGCAGACCGACATCGAGCGCGGCTTAATCCTCGTAGAAGGTGCGGTCCCCGGTCACAAGGGCGGCTGGATCACCGTCAGAGATGCGGTGAAGAAGGCTCTTCCGAAGGAAGCTCCGAAGCCCGGCAAGTTCCGTGAGGCGAATGCGGCGAGCGGTGCGGCTGACAAGCCGGCCGAGGCCTCTGCCGCCCCGGCCGCCGAAGCCGAGACGAAAGAGGGCGCGTGATGGAACTCAAAATGCTCTCGCTTGACGGCACCGAGGCTGGCGCCGTCACGCTCAACAAGGACATTTTCGGCCTCGAGCCGCGTGCCGATATCATTCATCGCTGCGTGGTTTGGCAGCT
This sequence comes from Pseudomonadota bacterium, assembly GCA_049324435.1. GTDB lineage: Bacteria > Pseudomonadota > Alphaproteobacteria > Rhizobiales > Xanthobacteraceae > Pseudorhodoplanes. The sequence continues at coordinate 27,635 of JBMOOQ010000073.1, read as the reverse complement.
CGCCAAGCGCCGCGCCGGTACGCATAAGGTAAAGAATCGCGGCGAGGTCGCTCGCACCGGCAAGAAGCTGTCGGCGCAGAAGGGCACCGGCGGCGCCCGTCACGGCTCGCATCGCGTGAACCTGTTCCGCGGCGGCGGCCGCTCGTTCGGTCCGGTCGTGCGCAGTCACGAAATCGGTCTGCCGAAGAAGGTGCGGGCACTCGCGCTCCGGCACGCGTTGTCGGCCAAAGCCAAGGATGGCGGCCTCATCGTACTGAGCGAGGCGAAGCTTCAGGAGCCCAAGACCAAGGCCCTGACCGAGCGTTTCGCCAAGCTCGACATCGCCAATGCACTGATCATCGACGGTGCGGAGATCGATACGAATTTCCGCAACGCCGCGCGCAATATCCCGCATGTGGACGTGCTGCCGGTCGCCGGGATCAACGTTTACGACATTCTGCGCCACGGAAAGCTCGTGCTGACCAAGGCCGCTCTCGATGCGCTGGAGGCGCGCTTCAAATGAGCAAGGACCCGCGCCACTACGACGTGATCCTGTCTCCGGTGATCACCGAAAAATCCACCAATGCGTCCGAATTCAATAAGGTCGTGTTCAAGGTGCGCCTGGATGCCACCAAGCCGCAGATCAAGGATGCGGTCGAAAAGCTGTTCGACGTCAAGGTGAAGGGCGTCAACACCATTGTCCGCAAGGGCAAGGTGAAGGCATTCCGGGGTGTCATCGGAACCCAATCGAAAACCAAGCGCGCGGTCGTGACCCTCGAAGAGGGGCACCGGATCGACGTGACGACGGGCCTGTGAGGAATTCCGCATGGCACTGAAGACATACAAGCCGACCACGCCGGGACAGCGCCAGCTGGTGCTGGTGGATCGTTCGGCCCTTTACAAGGGCGCACCGGTCAAGACCTTGACCGAGGGCAAGCCTTCGACCGGCGGCCGCAACAACAATGGCCGGATCACCACGCGGTTCCGCGGCGGCGGTCACAAGAAGTCGTTCCGGGTGATCGACTTTAAGCGCCGGAAGTTCGATGCGCCGGCCAAGGTCGAGCGTCTGGAATACGATCCGAATCGCACCGCCTTCATCGCGCTGGTGAAGTACGAGGACGGCGAGCTCGCCTATATCCTCGCGGCGCAGCGCATGGCTGTCGGCGACACTGTTGTTGCCGGCGAGCATGTGGACGTGAAACCGGGCAATGCGATGCCAGCCGGCAACATCCCGGTCGGTACCATCGTTCACAATATCGAGCTGAAGATCGGGAAGGGCGGGCAGATCGCGCGTTCGGCCGGGTCCTATGCGCAGATTGTCGGCCGCGATGGCGACTACGTCATCCTGCGCCTGAATTCGGGCGAACAGCGCCTGGTCCATGGCCGCTGCATGGCCAGCATCGGCGCGGTGTCAAACCCCGATCACATGAACATCTCGATCGGCAAGGCCGGCCGCACCCGCTGGCTCGGCCGCCGTCCGCATAACCGCGGTGTTGCGATGAACCCGGTCGATCACCCGCATGGCGGCGGCGAGGGCCGGACCTCGGGCGGCCGTCATCCGGTCACCCCCTGGGGCTTCCCCACCAAGGGCAAGAAGACCCGCAAGAACAAGTCCACCACCAAGTTCATCGTTTCGAGCCGCCACGCTCGGAAGAATAAGAAGTAAGGAACGATCGTCATGGCGCGTTCGGTCTGGAAAGGTCCATTTGTCGACGGTTATCTGCTGAAGAAGGCAGAGAAGGCGCGTTCGTCGGGACGGCACGAGGTCATCAAGATCTGGAGCCGCCGCTCGACGATCCTGCCGCAATTCGTCGGCCTGACCTTCGGTGTCTACAACGGTCAGAAGCACGTTCCGGTACAGGTGTCGGAGGAAATGGTGGGTCACAAGTTCGGCGAGTTCTCGCCGACCCGCACGTTCCACGGCCATGCGTCGGACCGCAAGGCCAAGCGCGCGTGAGATTGAGAGGGTAAAGTCATGGGCAAACCGGCGCGCGAGCGTGTGCTCCCCGATAACGAAGCCAAGGCGGTCGCCCGCAACATCCGGGTGTCTCCGCAGAAGCTGAACCTGGTTGCGCAGCTGATCCGCGGCAAGAAGGTCGCGATCGCGCTCAACGATCTGCAGTTTTCGCGCAAGCGGATCGCGGTCGACGTCAAGAAGTGCCTGGAATCGGCGATCGCCAATGCCGAGAACAATCACGACCTCGATGTCGACGATCTGATCGTGGCGGAAGCCCATGTCGGCAAGGGCCTCGTCATGAAGCGCTGGGCATCGCGCGGACGCGGCCGCTCGGGACGCATTTTGAAGCCGTTCTCTCACCTGACGATCGTGGTTCGTCAGGTTGAGCAGGCAGCGGCCTAAGGAGAATTTGGGATGGGTCAGAAGATCAATCCGATCGGGCTGCGGCTCGGCATCAACCGGACCTGGGACTCGCGCTGGTATGCCGGCAAGAACGAGTACGGCTCGCTGCTGCACGAGGACATGAAGATCCGCGAAGCGCTGATGAAGCTTCTGAAGCAGGCCGCGGTGTCCAAGATCGTGATCGAGCGCCCGCACAAGAAATGCCGGGTGACGATCTATTCGGCACGTCCCGGCGTTGTCATCGGCAAGAAAGGCTCCGATATCGAAAAGCTGCGCAAGACCGTTGCCAAGCTGACCCAGTCGGATGTTGTCATCAACATCGTTGAGATCCGCAAGCCGGAGCTCGATGCGCAGCTCGTAGCCGAATCGATCGCGCAGCAGCTTGAGCGCCGTGTCGCGTTCCGCCGTGCCATGAAGCGTGCAGTGCAGACCGCGATGCGTCTCGGCGCCGAAGGCATCCGCATCAATTGTTCGGGCCGGCTGGGCGGCGCGGAAATCGCGCGTCTCGAATGGTATCGCGAGGGCCGGGTGCCGCTGCACACGCTGCGCGCCGACGTCGATTACGGTGTGGCGACCGCCTTCACCACATACGGCACCTGCGGCGTGAAGGTGTGGATCTTCAAGGGTGAGATCCTCGAGCACGACTCGATGGCGCAGGACAAGAGGATGAACGAGGCCGAAGCCGGCCGTCCGCGGCGCGAAATGGCCGCGGGCTAACGGGTAACAGTCATGCTGCAACCGAAGCGCACAAAATATCGCAAGGCCTTCAAGGGCCGTATCCACGGCGTCGCGACGTCGGGCAATGCACTCGACTTCGGCCAGTACGGCCTGAAGGCGATGGAGCCGGAGCGCGTCACCGCGCGTCAGATCGAGGCCGCACGCCGCGCGCTGACCCGGCACATGAAGCGTGCCGGCCGCGTCTGGATCCGGATTTTCCCGGACGTGCCGGTGTCGAAGAAGCCGATCGAAGTCCGTATGGGCAAGGGCAAGGGCACGCCGGAGCTCTGGGTCGCGCGCGTGAAGCCGGGCCGGGTGATTTTCGAGATCGACGGCGTGCCGGTCGAGCTGGCGCGCCAAGCGCTGACGCTGGCCGCCGCCAAGCTGCCGATCAAGACGCGCTTCATCCAGCGCATTGCGGAGTGACGACGATGAAGGCCGCCGACATCAAGGTGATGACCGTCGACCAGATCGACGACGAGGTGCTGAAGTTGAAGAAGGAGCAGTTCAACCTGCGCTTCCAGCGTGCCACCGGTCAGCTCGAAAACACCTCGCGCGTGCGTCAGGTGCGTCGCGATATCGCGCGCCTGAAGACGATCGCGCGCCAGAAGAAAGCCAAGTAAGGGGCCCGTTATGCCGAAGCGTCAACTGCATGGCCTCGTGGTCAGCGACAAGCAGGACAAGACCGTTGTCGTCAGCGTCGAGCGCCGTTTCACGCATCCGGTACTGAAGAAGACCGTGCGCCGTACCACAAAGTTCCATGCCCATGACGAGGCCAACGAATATTCGGTCGGCGACATGGTCTGGATCGAGGAACACAAGCCGATCTCGAAACTGAAGCGCTGGAAGGTGATCCAGGGCGAGAAGAAGAAAAAGGTGCTCTGAGCGCGCTTTCGCGCTCGAGCGGCGGACAAAGGATTGGGTGCCCCATGATTCAGATGCAGACTAACCTGGACGTTGCCGATAATTCCGGCGCGCGCCGCGTCATGTGCATCAAGGTGCTGGGCGGCTCGAAGCGGAAATACGCAACCATCGGCGACGTCATCGTCGTGTCGGTGAAGGAGGCGATTCCGCGCGGCCGCGTGAAAAAGGGCGACGTCATGAAGGCGGTCGTCGTGCGCATTTCCAAGGATATCAAGCGCTCCGACGGTTCGGTGATCCGGTTCGACCGCAACGCGGCCGTGCTGATCAACAATCAGCAGGAGCCGGTCGGCACCCGTATCTTCGGGCCGGTCCCGCGCGAGCTGCGCGCCAAGAACCACATGAAGATCATCTCGCTCGCGCCGGAGGTGCTGTGATGGCGGCGAAAATCCGCAAGGGCGACAAGGTCGTCGTACTGACCGGCCGCGACAAGGGCCGCACCGGCGAAGTGATCGCGGTACATCCGTCCGAAGGACGGGCGCTGGTCCGCGGCATCAACATGGTCAAGCGCCATCAGCGCCAGACCCCGCAGCAGGAAGGCGGCATCATCTCGAAAGAGGCGAGCATCCACCTGTCCAATATCGCGATTGCCGACCCGAAGGACGGCAAGCCGACCCGTGTCGGCTTCAAGATCATGAACGACGGCCGCAAGATCCGCGTCGCACGGCGTTCGGGAGTTGAGATCGATGGCTGATACCGAGAAGCCCAAAGCCGAAAAGGGCGCAAAGAAGGGGGCGCCGGCCGGAGCTTACGTTCCGCGCCTCAAGGCCCAATTCGAGAAGGATATCCGCGCCAAGCTGACCAAGCAGTTCGGTTACACCAACCCGATGCAGGTGCCGGTGATCACCAAGGTGGTGCTCAACATGGGCATCGGCGAGGGCGTGAACGACCGAAAGAAGGTCGATAATGCCGCAAACGATCTGACCCTGATTGCGGGCCAGAAGGCCGTGATCACCAAGTCGCGCAAGTCGATCGCGACCTTCAAGCTGCGCGACGGCCAGTCGATCGGCGCCAAGGTGACGCTGCGCAAGTCGCGCATGTACGATTTCATCGACCGGCTTGTGAATATCGCGCTGCCTCGGGTGCGCGACTTCCGCGGCCTGAACCCGAAGAGCTTCGACGGCATGGGCAATTATTCGCTCGGCCTGAAGGAGCACATCGTGTTCCCGGAGATCGATTACGACAAGACCCAGGAAAGCTGGGGCATGGACATCACCATTTGCACGACGGCGCGTACCGACGAAGAGGCGCGTGCGCTGCTCGCTGCAATGAACTTCCCCTTCCGGCAGTGAGAGCTGATCCCTCTCAGACGCGGATAGTCAGGAGACTTTGATGGCGAAGAAGAGTTCGGTCGAGAAGAACAAGCGGCGGCGCAAGATGGCCAAGACGTTCAGTGGCCGGCGCGCGCGGCTGAAGGCGATCGTCAATGACAAGACCAAGCCGATGGAAGAGCGCTTCCAGGCGTCGCTGAAGCTTGCCGAATTGCCGCGCAATTCCGCGCCCTCGCGTATCCGCAACCGCTGCGAGGTCACGGGCCGTCCGCGCGCCTATTACCGCAAGCACAAGCTGTCGCGTATCGCGCTGCGCGAGCTTGGCAACAAGGGCCTGATTCCGGGCCTCGTGAAGTCGAGCTGGTAAGAAGGGGATAGCCATGAACGATCCGATCGGCGATCTCATCACCCGCATCCGTAACGCGCAGGAGCGCCACAAGCAGAAGGTGTCGTCACCGTCGTCAAAGCTGCGCGAGCGCGTGCTCGATGTGTTGAAATCCGAGGGCTATATCCGCGGCTACTCGACCACCGCGCACAAGGACGGACGGAGCGAGCTTGAAATCGAGCTGAAATATTTCGACGGCGCTCCGGTCATCCGCGAGATCGCGCGCGTCTCCAAGCCCGGCCGCCGCGTCTATGTGGCGGTGAAGAACCTCCCGCGGGTCAATAACGGCCTCGGCATTTCGATTCTTTCGACCCCGAAGGGCGTCATGGCGGACCACACCGCGCGCGATGCCAATGTCGGCGGCGAACTTCTTTGCACGGTGTTCTGATGTCACGCGTCGGCAAGAAACCGGTCCCTGTCCCGTCCGGCGTTACCGCCAATCTGTCGGGCAAGACCATCAGTGTGAAGGGTCCGAAGGGAACCCTGTCGCTCGTCGTCGACGACCGCGTTGCGGTTGCGATGGACAAGGGCGAGATCAAGGTCGACCCCAAGGACGGGTCGAAGGAGGCCCGCGCGCTGTGGGGCACCACGCGCGCGAATCTCAACAACATCATGACCGGGGTCACCAAAGGCTTCGAGCGCCGGCTCGAAATCACCGGCGTCGGCTATCGTGCGGCGGTGCAGGGCAAGAACCTGCAGCTCGCGCTCGGCTACAGCCACGATGTGCTGTATCCGATTCCGGAGGGCATCGCGGTCGCAACCCCGAAACCGACCGAGATCGTGGTGTCGGGTATCGACAAGAAGAAGGTTGGCCAAGTGGCCGCCGAAATCCGCGCCTATCGGCCGCCGGAACCCTACAAGGGCAAGGGCGTGAAATACGCCGACGAGTTCATCTTCCGCAAGGAAGGCAAGAAGAAGTAACGACGATGGCACACAAAACCACATCAGAGCGCCGCAAGGCGCGCGTGCGCCGCGCACTCAAGGCGGCGGCCAACGGCCGCATGCGGCTTTCGGTACACCGCTCGTCGAAGCATATCTATGCGCAGGTGATCGACGACACCAAGGGTGTGACCCTGGTTGCGGCGTCCACCTTAGAGAAGGCGCATCGCGAAGCCGGCAAGACCGGCGCCGATATCGAGGCGGCCAAGACAGTCGGCAAGCTCGTTGCGGAGCGCGCCGTGCAGAAGGGCATCAAGAACGTGGTGTTCGATCGTGGCGGCTACATGTATCACGGGCGCATCAAGGCGCTCGCCGACGCCGCACGCGAAGGTGGACTGAACTTCTAACCGGGCACAAGGCAGAGGGCCTTAAGAGCCCGAGGGACAGACGATATGGCACGTGAACCCAAACGCGAACGCAGCGAGCGCGGTGAACGGGAAGAGTCGGAATTCATCGACAAGCTCGTTCACATCAACCGCGTCGCCAAGGTGGTGAAGGGCGGCCGTCGCTTCGGCTTTGCTGCGCTCGTCGTGGTCGGCGATCAGAAGGGCCGGGTCGGATTCGGGCACGGCAAGGCACGCGAAGTGCCGGAAGCGATCCGCAAGGCAACCGACGCCGCAAAACGCGCGCTGATCCGCGTGCCGTTGCGGGAAGGCCGGACGCTGCATCACGACGTGGCCGGCCGCCATGGCGCCGGCAAGGTGCAGCTGCGTGCGGCACCGGCCGGTACCGGCATTATCGCCGGCGGCCCGATGCGCGCGGTGTTCGAATCGCTCGGTATGCAGGACGTGGTGGCGAAGTCGCTCGGCTCGTCCAACCCCTACAACATGGTGCGGGCGACATTCGACGCACTGAAGAATCAGGACTCGCCGCGATCGGTTGCGGCGCGCCGTTCGATGAAGGTCTCGACCCTGCAGGCTCGCCGCCGCGAAGAGGGCGTCGAGGCGACAGCCGAGTAATCGGCTTAGCGACCCGGAAGGCAACGCGTCATGGCAGCGAACAAGACAATCAAGGTCGAACAGACCGGCAGCCCGATCCGCCGCGACCGCACCCAGCGTGCGACGCTGATCGGACTGGGACTGAACAAGATCGGCCGCACGAAAGACGTGCCGGACACGCCGTCGACCCGCGGCATGATCGCGAAGGTCGCCCATCTCGTCCGCGTGGTCGAGGAAGGAAAGTAAGCGATGAAGCTCAATCAGCTGGCCGGCCGGCCCGGCTCATCCAAGGCCCGCACCCGGATCGGGCGCGGCATCGGCTCCGGCAAAGGCAAGACCGGCGGACGCGGCGGCAAGGGCCAGACCGCACGCACCGGCGTACGTATCAAGGGCTTCGAAGGTGGTCAGATGCCGCTGCACCGGCGTCTGCCGAAGCGCGGCTTCCGTAACACCGCATTCCAGCTCGACCTGAACGAGGTCAATCTCGGCCGGGTGCAGGCTGCGATCGATGCCAAGGTGCTCGATGCCGGCAAGCCGGTCGATGTCGATGCGCTGGTCGCGGCCGGTGTCCTCAGCCGGGCGCGGGGCGGCGTTAAGCTGCTCGGCGGCGGCGAGATCAAGACCAAGGTTGAGTTTTCGGTCTGGCGTGCCTCCAAGTCGGCGATCGCCGCGGTCGAGAAGGCCGGCGGTTCGGTGAAGATTCTTGCCCCCGCCAAGGAAGCGCCGAAGGAGCCGCGCGGCAAGAACGCGCGTTTTGCGGCCGGTCTCGACAAGCCGAAGGTGGTCGAGGCGGCTCCTGCTGCTGCCGGCAAGAAGAAGGCCGACGGGGATGCTCCGAAGGCCGAAAAGCCGGCCAAGCCCGCGGGCAAAAAGCCCGAGTAACCCTATATGACGCCGGGACAGCGACGTCATAGGGGCTAAGCGGGTCAGGAGCGAGCATGGTCTCAGCAGCGGAACAACTTGCGGCCAACATCAACTTCTCCGCGCTTGCCAAGGCCGAGGAGCTGAAAAAGCGAATCTGGTTCACGCTCGGCGCGCTGCTGGTCTACCGCCTTGGAACGTATATCCCGCTGCCGGGCATCGACCCGGGTCAATGGGAGCAGATTTTCCGCACCCAGGCCGGCGGTATCCTGGGAATGTTCAATATGTTCGCGGGCGGCGGCATTCAGCGCATGGCCATCTTTGCGCTGAACATCATGCCGTACATCTCGGCCTCCATCATCATCCAGTTGATGACAACGGTGTCGCCGACGCTCGAAGCCCTCAAGAAGGAGGGCGAGGCCGGCCGTAAGACCATCAATCAATATACGCGCTATCTGACGGTGTTCCTCGCCGCCGTGCAGGCTTATGGCATCGCCATCGGTCTTGAGGGGGCGGGCAATGTCATCAGCGATCCGGGCTGGTTCTTCCGCATTTCGACCGTCATTACCCTGACCGGCGGCACCATGTTCCTGATGTGGCTCGGTGAACAGATCACCTCGCGCGGCATCGGCAATGGCATCTCGCTGATCATCATGGCAGGCATCGTCGCGGAACTTCCGTCGGCGATCGCCGGTACCCTCGAACTTGGCCGTCAGGGTGCGCTGTCGACCGGCCTGATCCTGATCGTCATCCTGATGGCGTTCGTCGTCACCGCCTTCATCGTCTTCATGGAACGCGCGCAGCGCCGGCTTCTGATCCAGTATCCAAAGCGGCAGGTCGGCAACCGGATGTTCGAGGGTCAGACCTCGCATCTGCCGCTCAAGCTCAACACCTCGGGCGTGATTCCGCCGATCTTTGCATCCTCGTTGTTGCTGCTGCCGACCACGATCGCGAATTTCAATGCCGGGCAGGGGCCGGGCTGGCTGACTACCATTACAACACAGCTCAGCCATGGACGGCCGCTGTTTCTGGTGCTGTACGTCTCGCTGATTGTGTTCTTTGCATTCTTCTACACGGCGATTGTCTTCAATCCGACCGAGACCGCCGACAATCTGAAGAAGCATGGTGGCTTTATCCCTGGCATCCGCCCGGGCGAGCGCACTGCGGAATATATCGATTATGTGCTGACGCGCATCACTGTGATTGGCGCGATCTACCTGTCGATTGTCTGCATCATTCCGGAAATTCTGATTTCCTACGCCGCCGTACCATTCTATTTCGGCGGCACGTCGCTCCTGATCGTGGTCAGCGTGACCATGGATACGGTGGCGCAGGTGCAGGGTCACCTGCTGGCGCATCAATATGAAGGCCTGATCAAGAAATCGAAGTTGCGGGGGCGACGAAGATGAGGCTGATCCTGCTCGGACCGCCGGGAGCGGGCAAGGGCACTCAGGCGCAGCGTCTGGTCGAGAAGCACGGCATCGTCCAGCTCTCCACGGGCGATATGCTGCGCGCGGCCGTCAAGGCGGAAACGCCGGTCGGATTGCGGGCCAAGGACATCATGGCGCGCGGCGAGCTTGTGCCCGACGACGTCGTGGTCGGAATCATCGAGGAGCGGATCGAGCAGCCGGATGCCGCCAAGGGTTTCATCCTCGACGGATTTCCGCGGACCGTGGCCCAGGCCGAGGCTCTCGACAGGCTTCTGGCGAAAAAGGGCCTGAAGCTCGATGCCGCTATCGAGCTCGAGGTCGATGATGGCATTTTGCTGCAGCGGATCGAAAAGCGGGTCGCCGAGATGCGGGCGCGCGGCGAGCCGGTCCGGGCGGACGACAATGCCGAATCGCTGAAGAAGCGGCTCGACGCCTACCACGCCCAGACCGCGCCGCTGTCGCATTACTACCGGCGCAAGGGTTTGCTGAAGACCACGGACGGCATGGCCTCGATCGACGCAGTGACGGAAGCCATCGGACGGCTTCTCACGTCCCCTGCGCCGCGCAAGAAGGCCGCTGTGACCCGAAAGCGCGCCGTACGGGGCGCTCCAGGCCGCCGGCCGGCCGGCCGCAAGCCTCCGGCGCGCGGAACAACCGCGAGAGTCGCGCCGAAGCGGGCCGCCAAGACCGTCGGAACCGCCAAGGCTGTCTCAAAAGGGTCGGTGAAGGGCGTTTCGAAGCCGAAAAAGGCAGCGAAGGGCCGCAACCGGAAGGCGAGTTTAAAGGGCAAGGCTGCGAAAACGGGGAAATCCGCCGCGTCGCGGCACAAGGCGGCCAAGAGCAGGAAATCAGGCCGGAACCGGACCGCAAAAGGCCGTTCCGGCCGCGTCCGGAGGTTGACGAAACGCCGGTGAATTCGTACATACCGCGCCATTCAGTGGGAGAACGTATGCGCGATACCGGGCCCCGAGAGAGGCGGGGGCAAGGTGTCGTGTTAACCCTTTGCGGTCCCCTCCGAAAGACACGGACAGAGCAGGAAGGTTGATCGGCGGCCAGGAGAGGCCGCCGGCACATGGAGCGAGATCGTGGCCCGTATTGCAGGTGTCAATATTCCAACCAACAAGCGCGTCGTCATCGCGCTTCAATACATCCATGGCATTGGCCCGCATGCGGCCAATCGCATCATGGAGGAGCTACACATCCCGTATGAACGGCGTGTGTCGCAGCTCACCGACGCGGAAGTCCTGCAGATCCGCGAAATGATCGATCGCGAGTATACGGTCGAAGGCGATCTCCGCCGCGAGACCGCGATGAACATCAAGCGCCTCATGGATCTCGGCTGCTATCGCGGCCTGCGTCATCGCAAGGGCCTGCCGGTGCGCGGCCAGCGGACGCATACCAACGCCCGTACCCGCAAGGGTCCGGCCAAGGCGATTGCAGGCAAGAAGAAGTAATTTCGGATCGGTCGCTCCGGGTCGCGAAGACGTTCGCGACACTTGAGCGCTGGAAAGGAACGAGAATGGCCAAAGAAGTTACGCGCGTCCGCCGGCGGGAGCGCAAGAACATCGTGTCCGGCGTCGCGCATGTGAACGCCAGCTTCAACAACACCATGATCACCATAACCGACGCGCAAGGCAACACCATTGCGTGGTCGACGGCCGGAACCATGGGGTTCAAGGGCTCTCGGAAGTCCACGCCCTATGCTGCGCAGGTGGCGAGCGAAGACGCCGCAAAGAAGGCGGCCGAGCACGGCATGCGCACGCTGGAAGTCGAAGTGTCGGGGCCTGGTTCGGGCCGCGAAAGCGCGCTGCGTGCGTTGCAGGCGGCAGGCTTCACCATCACCTCGATCCGCGACGTGACTCCGATTCCGCATAACGGTTGCCGGCCGAGGAAGCGACGCCGGGTATGACGGTGTCGACGATGTGGCGGCAGGACATTCCGTCCGCCGCTGCCGATCTATCTCCCGGGGATATTGCGACGACCCGGGATCCGCAGGGCAAGACCGAGCCGCTGAAGGCGATGGGTGCAAACGTGACGATCCAGAAAAATTGGCAGGAACTGATCAGGCCGAACAAGCTGCAGGTCTCGGCGGGCGCCGATCCGCGGCGCGAGGCGACGCTGGTGGCCGAACCGCTCGAGCGCGGTTTCGGACTGACGCTCGGCAACGCGCTGCGCCGGATTCTGCTGTCCTCGCTGCAGGGCGCGGCGGTGCAGTCCGTCCATATCGACGGCGTGCTGCATGAATTCTCGTCGATCCCGGGCGTCCGCGAGGACGTGACCGATATCGTCCTCAACATCAAGGACATTGCCATCAAGATGCAGGGCGAAGGCCCCAAGCGCATGGTGGTGAAGAAAAGCGGTCCGGGCGTCGTGACCGCGGGCGACATTTCGACCGTCGGCGACATCGTGATTCTCAATCCGGAGCTGGTGCTCTGCACCCTCGACGAGGGCGCGGAAATCCGGATGGAGTTTACGGTCAATACCGGTAAGGGTTATGTGCCGTCGGAGCGCAATCGCCCTGAGGATGCGCCGATCGGTCTGATCCCGGTCGACAGCCTGTACTCGCCAGTCAAGAAGGTGTCTTACAAGGTCGAGAACACCCGCGAGGGCCAGATCCTCGACTACGACAAGCTCACGCTTTCGATTGAGACCAATGGCTCGGTCTCGCCCGAGGATGCGCTCGCCTATGCCGCGCGCATTCTGCAGGACCAGCTCAACGTCTTTGTCAATTTCGAAGAGCCGCGCAAGGAAGTGGTGACGGAGTCGATCCCCGACCTTGCTTTCAACCCGGCCTTCCTCAAGAAGGTGGACGAGCTCGAACTGTCGGTGCGTTCGGCCAATTGTCTGAAGAACGACAACATCGTCTATATCGGCGATCTCGTTCAGAAGACCGAAGCCGAAATGCTGCGCACGCCGAATTTCGGCCGCAAGTCGCTCAACGAAATCAAGGAAGTGCTGGCGCAGATGGGCCTGCATCTCGGCATGGAAGTGCCGGGCTGGCCGCCGGAGAATATCGACGATCTCGCCAAGCGCTTTGAGGACCATTACTGAGCAAATAGTGAGTAGGGAGTTGCGAATAGAAATATTACTACTCGCCATTCACTACTCGCTTCTTGGGCGAACGCAGGAAGCCCACCTGAGCACAGTGTCCGGCGGTTCGCCGCGACGCGGAGAAGAGAAGGAAGACGTCAATGCGTCACGGTAATGCGCATCGCAAACTGAACCGCACCGCGGAGCACCGCAAGGCAATGTTTGCCAACATGTGCGCGGCGCTGATCAAGCACGAGCAGATCATCACCACGCTGCCGAAAGCCAAGGATCTGCGGCCGATCGTCGAAAAGCTGGTTACGCTCGGCAAGCGCGGCGATCTGCATGCCCGCCGCCAGGCGGTGGCTCAGATCCGCGACGTCGACATGGTGAAGAAGCTGTTCGAGGTGCTGGGCCCCCGGTACAAGGACCGCCACGGCGGCTATACCCGCATCATCAAGGCCGGCTTCCGCTATGGCGATTCGGCTCCGATCGCGGTCATCGAGTTCGTCGATCGCGACGAGGACGCCAAGGGCAAGGATTCCGGGCCAGTGCAGGCGCAGACCGCCGCCGAGGCGAATGCAGCGGCGTAATCCGCCGCGCCCGCAAGACGAAATCTCAAGGGCGGCGCGAGCCGCCCTTTTTCGTTGCCGGCGCCGCGCTCAATCCCAGCCCGTGAGCACAATCCTGATTGATGGCTCCACAGCCTTCGCCAAACATAATTTTTCACCAAAGTGACGGCTTCGCCAGTATCGTCATCGCCAGGCGTCGTCCTGATCGCACCTTATCGACGAGCGCCGCTGCGCGCGGTGAGAAGCGATGTGCGGCGATGAATAGCCGCGCTACTGCTTCTTTTTTCCCTGATTATTGCGTTGCGCATTGTAGAGATCGGCGGGCGCGAAATCGTCGGTGAGCATCACGCCTGCCGATGTGTCGACGGCCGCCAGCGGATTGGCCACCAGCTGGGGCAGAGGAAAGCGAAACTTGTATGTCTCCTGCATCTGCGCGGCACGTTTGACGATTGTCTCGCGATCACGCGGCTTCAGAGTGCCGATCGTGATCACCTCGCCCTCGCCGCTCGGGTAGAAATACAGATCCGGAAATTCCGACCGGAGGGTGAGGATGGTCGAATAATAGAGCTTGGTATTGTCGTGCAGGTTGGTCGCGACCGCACCGTCAGGCGTAAGATTGCGTTTCACCAGCCGGAAAAATTCCTTGGTCAGGAGGTGAAACGGAATGTAGCCGCCGTGGAACGCGTCGAGGATGATGAGATCGTAGGGCTGCTTGTTGCGATTGAGAAAGACCCGGCCGTCGCCGCTGAGATAACGGACGCGATCGCTTTTGCGGATACCGAAATACTTTTTCGCCGCTGCAATGACGCCGGGGTCGATCTCGACCGTGTCGATGGTCACGTCCGGGATGTGCCGGCCGAGATAGGTTGAGATCGATCCGCCGCCGAGCCCGATCATTAGGATGCGCTTCAACTCGGCGGGATAGACCACGGCCATGGTCATCTGCCGGGTATAGGCGATCGGCAGATCGTCGACATCGGTCAGATTGATGCTGGACTGCGTATAGTCCCAGCCCTTGAGCTGGAACGACATGCTCAGCTCGGCCTTGTCCTTGACGACGAAAATGTCGTTATAGGTGGTCTCGATATGGTCGATCCGGCCGTCCTTGCGCGCGAGCATTTGCTCGCGAATCTTCGCGTCGACCAATTCCTCACCCGAGGCCGAGCCTGGTGCGGTCGCCAAAGACGCTGATGCGAGCGCGCCGATCAGGACCGCGACCGGAACCGCACGGACCAGCCGTTGCGCGGCCATGAGCGCGAGGCCGGATGCGATGCCGGCGAGACCTGCAGTAATGGTGATCGCGCGAGACCCCATCATCGGAATCAGGAAGAAGGTGGTGCCGAGCGTGCCGACGATGCTGCCGAAGGTGTTGATGCCATAGACCGCGCCGGACACCCGTCCGGAATGGTTGGGATCGCGCAGCAGCAGCCGAATCCCGAATGGCGAATACATGCCGAGAAATGTCACCGGAAAGAACAGGATCGCAATGGATGCGACAAGACTGCCGGTTCGTACATCGTCGATCCCGGCGAGCAGGGTCTCCAGCATCGGCTCGGCAAAAACCGGGACAAGCAGGATATAGACCGATCCGATGATCACGGTCAGTCCAAGGACAATGAGCGATGGCGCGCGGTCGGCAAGCCAGCCACCGAGGAAATAGCCGATGCACAGGGCTGCCAGCACAGTCGAGATCAATGAGGCCCAGGTGTAGATGCCGCTGCCGAAATACGGGTTCAGGTAGCGTGAGCCCAGCATCTCGAAGCTCATGACAATAGTGCCCACGACGAAGGCTGCCACATAGACAATGAGGGCAACTCTGGCGGCCGCCTTCGCACGATCGGTCACGAATCTCTCCCCGGACGGTCCGGTCTCGCGGCAGACCGGCGATCAGCCCCCTCAGACCCGGCCAAGCGGCCGGCCAACCAATTGGTCTGATTGGACTATCGGCTCCGGCCGATGAACGGGATGTGTACAGTGTCGCCCTTCTAAAGAGGCAGCGATCAGCCTATATCTGACGCTGTTTTGAGGATTTGACGATGACCGATTGCCGGACGCTGTGCACCCTGTTCGCCACGCTGGGGGTCGCTTCGCTCGCACTTGTGGGCGGCGCCCAGGCGCAGGAGCGGACGGTTCCGCGGTCCGGCGCCGAACTCAAACTGTCCTTCGCGCCGGTCGTGAAGCGGGCGACACCCTCGGTCGTGAACGTTTATGCCGCACGCGCGGTCGAAGTACGCAATCCGCTATTCGATGACCCGTTGTTCCGCCGCTTCTTCGGCGCACCCGGCAACATTCCGCGCGAGCAGATGCAGCGCTCGCTCGGCTCCGGCGTGATCGTGGATTCTGCAGGCCTGATCATCACCAACAACCACGTCGTCGAAGGTGCGACCGAGGTGAAGGTATCGCTCTCTGACAAACGTGAATACGAGGCCGAAATCGTATTGAAGGACGGCCGTACTGATCTCGCGGTGCTGAAGATCAAAGAGCCGAAGGAGCGGTTTCACGCGATTGAGTTCGGGAACTCCGATGAATTGCAGGTCGGCGACGTCGTTCTTGCGATCGGTAATCCGTTCGGCGTCGGTCAGACCGTAACGCATGGCATCGTGTCAGCGCTGGCCCGCACGCAGGTCGGCATTACCGATTATCAGTTCTTCATCCAGACCGATGCGGCAATCAATCCCGGCAATTCCGGCGGCGCCTTGGTCGATCTGTCTGGCAGGCTGGTCGGCATCAATACCGCGATCTTCTCGCGGTCCGGCGGATCGCAGGGCATCGGCTTTGCGATTCCGTCCGAAATGGTGAAAGTCGTGGTCGCGTCCGCACGCGGCGGCGGCTCTGCCGTGAAGCGTCCATGGCTTGGCGCGAAGCTGCAGAATGTAACGCCTGAGATTGCCGAAAGTCTCGGCCTGAAACGCAATTCCGGCGCTCTGGTCGCGGGTGTGAGCCCCAATTCGCCGGCCGCACGGGCCGGGATCAAGACCGGCGACGTCATCGTGTCGATCGAGGAACAGGTCGTCGAGGACCAGAACGGCTTCGATTATCGTTTCGGAACGAAGCCGCTGGGAGGGCAGACGCGGATCGGGGTCATCCGCAACGGCCGTGAAACGGCTTTCGTGGTCGCGTTGCAAAGCGCGCCCGACGGTCCGCGCGACGAGTTGGTGATCAGGTCGCGCTCGCCCTTGTCGGGCGCCAAGGTCGGAAATCTTTCGCCGGCGCTCGCGGAAGAGCTGCGGCTCGATCCGTCGGCCGAGGGCGTCGTCGTGCTTGAACTCGGCAACGGGTCGATCGCGCAGCGGCTCGGCTTCCAGCGCGGCGATGTGGTGCTTGCGATCAATGACAAGCGCGTTGCCACCAGCAAGGAGCTGGAGAAGGCGACACGCGATCCGGCGCGGTTCTGGGAGATCACCATCCTGCGCGGCGGCCGCCAGGTGACGGCGCAATTCCCGGGATAGCCTCATCATGACATCCCGCGCGAAGCAGAGCGGGCCAAACCTGTTCACAGCCGCCGGGCTCGACAAGGCGGCGCCGCGGCCGCTGGCCGACAAGCTGCGGCCGCAAAGGCTCGGCGACGTTGTCGGTCAGGATCATCTGCTCGGACCGGATGGCATTCTCACTCGCATGCTCGCGACCCGATCGCTCGGCTCGCTGATTTTCTGGGGACCGCCCGGCACCGGCAAGACCACGGTCGCGCGTCTGCTGGCACAGGAAACCGATCTGCATTTCGAGCAGATTTCGGCGATTTTCACCGGGGTTGCCGATCTGAAGAAGGTGTTCGAACAGGCGCGCGCGCGGCGCGAAGCGGGGCACGGCACGCTCCTGTTCGTTGACGAGATTCATCGCTTCAACCGTGCCCAGCAGGACTCGTTCCTGCCGGTGATGGAAGACGGCACCATTGTCCTCGTCGGCGCGACGACGGAAAATCCGTCCTTCGAGCTGAATGCACCGCTGCTGTCCCGCGCCCGTGTGCTGGTGTTCCGTTCGCTGGATGACGAGGCTGTCGGAAAGCTGCTCGCGCGCGCCGAGGGCATCGAAGGCAAGCCGTTGCCACTCGACGACAAGGCCCGCGCTTTGCTGATCCGCATGGCCGACGGCGACGGCCGCGCCTCTCTCACGCTCGCCGAAGAAGTCTGGCGCGCGGCACGGCCCGGGGAGAGTTTTGACGAGGCCGCGCTGCAAGAGATCGTGCAGCGGCGCGCGCCGATCTACGACAAGAGCCAGGATGGGCACTACAATCTCATCTCCGCCTTGCACAAGTCGGTGCGCGGCTCCGATCCGGACGCTGCGCTCTATTATCTCGCGCGAATGTTCGATGCCGGCGAAGATCCGCTCTATATCGCACGGCGCGTGGTGCGCATGGCGGTCGAGGATATCGGCCTCGCCGATCCGCAGGCGCTGGTCATCTGCAACGCGGCAAAGGATGCCTACGATTTCCTTGGCAGCCCGGAAGGCGAACTTGCGATCGCGCAAGCCGTGATCTATGTCGCGACCGCGCCGAAATCGAATGCGGCCTACAAAGCCTATGGCGCGGCGATGCGCACCGCGAAGGAGCACGGCTCGTTGTTGCCGCCGAAGCATATCCTGAATGCGCCAACCCGGTTGATGAAGGACGAGGGATACGGCCGTGGCTATGCCTATGACCACGATACGGCGGATGCATTCTCAGGCCAGAATTATTTCCCCGATGCGCTGCCGCGCCAGACCTTCTACGATCCGCCCGAACGCGGCTTCGAACGCGAAATCTGCAAGCGGCTGGATTACTGGGCTAAGTTGAGGAAAGATCGGTCGGGGGAGTAGGACGTCGTGCGGGCGAACGGCTGGGCGGCACTGTGCGGATCGATGCTTGTACTGGCCAGCGCCGATGCGCTCGCCACCGATCCGCTCTTCATGGGCCGCTGGTCGGCCGATCCGTCCGGATGCAACGGCTTCGGCCAGACCGCGCAGACAACGCCGCTCGTCATCACCGACCGCACGGTCGACTGGTATCAGTCGTCGTGCGCGATCAAGAAGTCCTATCGGATTGGCGAGGGTCTTTATCTGCAGGCGCAATGCTTCAGCCGCGGCACATCACGGGTGATGCCGATCGGGCTGCAGCTGAAGGGAAAAAAGCTGCACGTCACCTGGGATCAAACGGTCGCAGGCGACATGCAGCGCTGCCGTTGATCACTGGGCGAGGCGTTTTTTCCAGGCCATCATCGCTTCCGTGAGCTTCGCGGAGGCGCTGGTGAAGCTTCCGTTCAGGCTCATGTCGCCTTCATAGCCGGCCTTGTCGCCCTTCAGCGCCTTGCCGAGCGTATGAGCGGCACACTGATGAAACTGCGCATGCAGTTTCTTGACATTGTCGAAGTCGGAGCCTTTTTCTGCCGGCGAGAGTTTCACGCCGGTGCTGTAGAGCCATTTTCCGAATTCGCACTGGTTGTCGACAGCGACCGCTTGCGGACTGGTATCTGACTGACCGGTGTCAGCCGCTGCCTTGAGACGGCGCTTCCAGGTAGCATGTGCGGCAATCGCCTTATCGAGTGAGTTCAAGAGTTCAGACATTCCCGGCCTCCATGTTCGGCGACAGGGACGCTACAGCGAGTTCCTGAAAAGACGTTTAATGCGTGTTGAATGTGTTGCCGCTCTGCGCCGGATCGCAATGTGAGCCAGCTCACAGTAGCAGATCGCCGGACGATCTATCTTTGGTGGTGCCCGGTTTTGCGTGTTCTCCGGGCAGAGCGCCAGGCTTGGCGTTTCTCTCCGCACTTGGCCCGGCCGCCAGGCGTGCCGGGCTTTTTTCGATCAAGCGCGGCTATTTCAAGTCCCGCACAAACTCCAGGATCGGTCCCGTCAGTGCGGTATCGTCGGTGCCGATCGCATAGCCGAGCGACAGGTGGCTGTGCTGCGGCAGCACCACGGTCTTCGGCTTGCCGCCCGGCGCTTGCGCCATTGCCGCCACCAGCGCCTCGAATTGCGGGATGAAGGGCGGTGGATCGAGTTCGGCATAGACCACCATCGACGGCACCGGCAGCTTGCTCAGTCCGCCGATCGGCGAGCGCGCGGCATAGAGCGAGGTGTCGTTGCCGACATAGGAGCGATAGCCGTCGTTCACCGGAAAGCTGGCGAAATCATAGATGCCGGAGGTCAGGATCAGGCCGGCGATGCCAAGACCCTGCGACCCGTGGAATTGTGGCATAGCCGCGTAAGTGCCGGCATGGGTCGCGCCGGCGGAATGTCCGAACAGCACGATCTTCGACGGATCGCCGCCGAAAGCCGCAATGTGATCGACGACCCAGCGCACAGCTGCACCGACATCCTCCGGGCCTGCGGGCCAGGGATGCTGCGGCGCCAGCCGGTAGGTCATGTTGACGCCGGCCAAGCCGTTGCGCGCCGCCCAGAGCGGCACGTTGTCGTAGAACGGGGATCCGGGCGTTGCCTTGTTGCCGCCGGTAAAGCCGCCGCCGTGGACGAAGATCAGCACCGGGCGCGATGCGCGCGATTGATCCGAAACAAAAACATCCAGCAGATTGCGCTCGGCCGCTCCATACTTGATGTCGCGCGTGACCGTCACGCCCGCATAGGGCTCCGCATCATGCAACGGTGAGTAGATTGCGCCGGTCTTGGCGGGGTCGATGACGCGGCCAATCGCAGCGATCTTTTCGGCAATGTCAGGTGTCATGCCCGAACTTCAATCGGCGGGATTGTCACGAGTCAAGCCGCGTTGCGGCGGCTGTGCCATTCACGCCAGGCGATGACGGCAATGGTCAGTGCGCAGAGCGGCAGAACGACCGTGCCCAGAACGAAACCGTATGTCGACAAGGCGTCGTGCTGTTTCGCTGCCAAAATGAGATAGACGGTATACGCGATATAGAGCCCGAAAAAGACCGCACCTTCCCAGCGCGCGATCAAGTTGCCGGTAAAGAAGATCGGAAGACAGGCGATTGCGACCGCGATCATCGCCGGAATATCGAACGCAATGATGGCAGGCGCCACGGACAGGCCGCCGGGTGCGACTGCGGCGGTCAACCCGAGTACGCCAAGGATATTGAAAATGTTGCTGCCAACCACGTTGCCGACCGCAATATCGCGTTCGCCGCGCAAGGCGGCCAGCACCGACGTAGCGACTTCGGGCAGGGAGGTGCCTGCCGCAACGATCGTCAGACCGATGATGATTTCGCTGACCCCCAGATAGTTAGCAAATGCGACGGCCGCTCCGACCAGAAGCTTCGCTCCAAACACCAGCAGTGCCAGACCTGCAGCAATCAGTGCGATCTGAACGGGCAGTTTCGAATCCCAGCCGCTCCTGCGATCCCTGAGATCGCCGGTCAGAGCGTCACCATTGGACCCGAGGCGCCGGCTCTGGACGATCAGGAAGGCCGAATAGAGCGCAAGCAGCGCGACGAGAATTAAACCATCGATCCGCGAGAGCCGGCCGTCAGCCGCCAGCCCTGCAACCAGCAGCGCGGTTCCGACCATGACCGGGACTTCCTGGCGGATCAGCTGCCTGTTCACGAACAGCGGCGTGATAAGCGCCGATACGCCGAGGATAAACAGCACATTAAACAGGTTGCTGCCGACCACATTGCCAACCGCGAGATCGGATTGGCCGGAAAGCCCCGATTGCATCGAGACCGCGACCTCCGGCGACCCCGTGCCATATGCGACGACGGTCAAGCCCACCACAAGCGGCGATATGCCGAAGGTGAGTGCAAGTCGCGCTGCGCCCCGCACCAGCAACTCCGCGCCAAGGACCAGCAATCCAAGTCCGAATGCGAAACCGAAGAGAGCCATGGGCAATGTCACCGTCCGGCCTGTCCCGGACTGCCGCTGGTCGGATGTCTCGGATAGTGGCTGCGAAGGACGTTCACGACAATCTGAGAGGGAATGCGCCAGACTCTGGTAAAATATTTGGACAACCGGGACATGCGCAGAATCTCGGTGAGCGGAGGGCAGCTATGCGTTCGCGGCGGCTCGTCAAGAGCGTGCGGCATTTTGGGCCGGTCGCGTTCGTGGCGTTTGCGCTCGCCGTTGTGGGTGCTTCGCTGTCACTGGCGCAGACGCTGCGATCGGATAAGTCACAATCGCAATCGGACCCGTCGCAATCGGATGCTTCAACTCGACGGCCGCTGATCCTTGTGCCCGGTCTTCTCGGCTCGCGCCTGTGCCGTCCCGATCCGTCAAGTCCCAAGAAAATGCAGGTGGTGTGGGGCACCGTCGCCGCGCTGCGGCAGTTTCCGACCATCCGTCTGTCGCACGAGCCCGGCGCCGCCGATCCTATCAAGCCGTGCGGCCTGGTGCGTGAGATCGTTTTTCTCGGACTCTACAGGCAGGATGTCTATGCACCGATCATCCGGCATCTTGAGACGATCGGCTATCGTGAGAACCGCGATCTGCATGTGTTCGCCTATGACTGGCGGCGATCGGTGTTCGACAATGCAAAGGCGCTCGAAGCCTTTGTCCGCGACAAGGTGCCGGAGGGCAAGATCGATATTCTCGCGCACTCCATGGGTGCACTCGTGGCGCGCGCCTATATCGTGGAGGGCGATGGCGGCGAGCGCGTTGCGCGGCTGTTCAGTGCGGGCGCGCCATTTCAAGGATCGGTGAAAGTCTTCCAGACCGTCGAGAAGGGCTGGGGTCCGCTCAATCCGGCGATGGGCGGTCTCGACGGCTTTCGGCGCACCATGCTGTCGTTTCCGTCGATCTTCGAACTGATGCCGCGGTACAAGGCGTGTTGCGACGCCGGCGCGGCCGCGTTTGATCCTGCGAGATCGGAGACTTGGACGGGGCTGCGCTGGGACGGTGTCGACACCGCGACCATGCCCGATCTGCACAAGACCTTCGTGCGCATTCGCAAGCTCGAGGCGCTGGTGGCGACCGCGATGCCAAAGGGTATCGAGGACGTCCTTCTGGTCGGGCTCGATCAGCGCACGCCGGAACGGGCGACCTTCAAGATCGGAGACGGCGTCTCGGTGCTGCAGGTCGAACATACATGGGCGGGCGACGGCAGCGTGATCCGCAGCAGTGCGGTGATCGACAAGCTGCCGCTGCATCCGACCAGTTTCGCGGATCATCAGCGCATCCTCAACGATCCGCAAATCCAGGAGTTTTTGCGGGTCGCTCTCGTCAAGGGCGTATCCGAGGCCATCGCCAGCGTGCCGGTTCGCGAACGGGGCAAGATACGCGCGGTGGATGGCAGCGTTACCGAGCTGGTCGGTGTCAAGGTTGAGCCGGACGCGCCGATCTATCGCACCGGCGACATCTGCAAGGTGCATGTGCATCTTCGGCTGGGCGACCGGACGCCGGTGGATGCGTCGGCGATCAGGCTGGTCCGCCGCATGCCGGACGGACGCGAGGATGCGATCCCGCTTCGACCCGATCCGTCCGCTGCTGACCCGTCGAACCCGTTCGAGCAATCCTTTGTCGGGCAGTTCGAGGCCGGCGCAAAGCCGGGCACCGGAATCCTGAAGGCGGTGGTCGAACTGGCGGGGGCTTCGCGCCGTGTGGTCGAGGAACCGGTGCCGGTCATCGCACGCTAGGGTTCGCGTCCGCAATGCGGATCGTGCTATGGCGCGGTGATGAGATCACGCCCCAAAGGACCGTCATCGCGGCGGCAGCGCCGGTCCGATCGCGGCCGCCCGGACACCGCTGGCCATTTCCAGAAGCCAGGACGTTCCGCCAAGCCGGGCCGCCCGGATCAGTCAGGCCGTGCCGGCAAGCCGGCACGTGCCGAAAAGCCAGGCCGTCCCGATAAAGCTGGACGGCCTGACACGCCGGCACGTCCATTCCGGCCGAAGCCGGGTATTCGAACGGGCGCCGCCGATGTGCCGCGAAAGACAGAACCGGACCGGCCGCCTAAGGCCGAGGCGGCAAAATCGGCCGTGCCACTCAGCACCGCGGTACAGACCGTCACCGTGACACCCGACGAAAACGCCATGCGCGTCGATCGCTTCCTGGAAGCGCGGTTTCCGGGGCTGTCGTTCAGCCATATCCAGCGCATCATCCGCAAAGGCCAGCTGCGGGTGGACGGCAAGCGCGTCGAGCCCAAGGATCGCCTGGAGGCCGGACAATCGGTCCGTATTCCGCCGCTGCGGCTCGATCCGGACAAGCTGCGCAGCGAGGGCGGGCAGCAGAGCGGAAAAAATGCCGAGACCCGCGCTTTCCTGAAATCCATCACGCTCTATGAGGACGATGACGTCATGGTCCTCAACAAGCCGATGGGGCTTGCGGTCCAAGGCGGCTCCGGCACTACCCGTCATATCGACGGCATGCTCGGCACAATCCCGACCAAGGACGGTCAGCGCCCGCGCCTCGTTCACCGGCTCGACAAGGACACTGCCGGGTGTCTCCTGATCGCCAAGTCGCGCTTCGCTGCGGCAGCGCTCGCCAAGACCTTCCGCTCGCGGTCCGCACGCAAGATCTACTGGGCGCTGGTGCCCGGCGTACCGAAACCGAAACAGGGCCGCATCTCCACTTATCTCGCCAAGGAAGAGCGTCAGGACGATTCCGTCATGCGCGTCGCCAAGCACGGCGAGGAGGGCGCAAGTCACGCCATTACCTATTACGCGGTGGTCGAGACGGCGGCGCAGCGTCTGGCCTGGCTGTCGCTCAAGCCGGTGACCGGACGCACGCACCAGCTCCGGGTGCAGCTCGCGCATATCGGCCACCCGATCGTCGGCGATCCCAAGTATTTCGACATCGAGAACTGGCAATTGCCGGGCGGCATGCAGAACCGCCTGCATCTTCTGGCGCGGCGGATCGCGGTGCCGCATCCGCGCGGCGGCACGATCGACGTTTCCGCGCCGCTGCCGCCGCACATGCAGCAGAGCTTTAACCTGCTCGGTCTCGATGCCGGCCGCTACGATCCGATCGAGGACGCACCGGAAGAGTGAGCGGGGAAGGACCTGAAATCGTCCCCGGGCGTTGTCATATCAGGCGCTGACGCAGGCGCTGCTTCAGAGAACGGGTTAGCGATATGCGACATCGCTTCAGGATTGTTGTCTTGGCGCTGGTTTTGCTTACGCTTCCGGGCCCGGCGGCGCATGCGCAGGGTAGCGATGGATTCCCGTTCTCGATCATGAATGACGGTTCGGAGCGGCGCGCCGTAAAGCGGCCCAAGGGCACCAAGGCGCCTCCACCGCCCCAGGCCGCGCCCGCCCGGGAAACGGCCAAGACCGCACCACGCCGGGTCCGCCGAGGCTCCTCGACTGCGTCTACGCTACCGGCCTATCGCTCGCCGCTGACGCCGCTCGGAACCGTCCAGCCGATGCCGACCGCGCCCAATATGGCCTATCCGTCGTCTCCCGCCACCACGGTTCCCGGCGTTGCCGGCACCGGCGGGCTGCCGGCGATTGCGCCGGCCCGTCCGGCTGGCCAGACCTTTCAGGATCGCGCCCAAAACTGCATCATGTCCGGCACCGCACAGGGTGTCGGCCCCGGCCAGATCGGAAGTTTTACCCAGAGCTGCGTGAATCGCTGAGCGTCAGGCGCCGGGTGGCGTCCGGCGCGCGTTTGTTTGCCGCCCGACGTGGTTTTTCAGCGCAGCCCTGCGTTGATCTTGTCGAGCGTGGCAGAGCCCGGGCACAACTCGGCCTCGCCGAGTGCGTTCAGCGGCTTCGCCACCGTCTTCAGGGAAGCGTGCAGGTCCTGCGGATTGTCGGCAATGTAGAGCACGCCCGTGACGATCTGGCCTTCTGCCGCATGGCGCTGCAGGAACGCCATGGCGGCGGTGCGGTCGTGAATGTCATAGTCGGCGCCAAGTTTGCGCAAGGCGAGCGTCGAGCCGTCATGCTGCTCGACAAGCTGCACAGTGCCTTCGGCATAATCGACCGCGATCGGGGCGCGACCCGAAATCACGTCGAGCCGGTTCACCGCCTCATTGTGCTCGCGCACATAATCGAAGCTCTTGGTCGAGCCGGCATGATTGTTGAATGCGACGCATGGCGAAATGACATCCAGGAACGCCGCGCCCTGGTGCTCGATCGCGGCCTTGATGATCGGCACGAGCTGCTTCTTGTCGCCGGAGAAGGAACGGGCGACGAAGGTTGCGCCGAGCTGCAGCGCCATCGCAGCGAGATCGATCGAATTGTCGGTATTGATGACGCCGCGCTTGGATTTCGAGCCGCGATCGGCGGTCGCCGAAAACTGGCCCTTGGTCAGGCCATAGACGCCGTTATTCTCGACGATATAGACCATGTTCACGCCGCGCCGCATCACATGGGCGAACTGGCCGAGCCCGATCGATGCCGAATCGCCATCGCCCGATACACCGAGATAGATCAGGTCGCGGTTGGCAAGATTGGCACCGGTCAGGACCGAAGGCATGCGGCCGTGCACTGAATTGAATCCGTGCGAATTGCCGAGAAAATAGGTCGGTGTCTTCGACGAGCAGCCGATCCCGGAAATCTTCGCAACCTTGTGAGGCTCGATCGACAGCTCAAAACAGGCCTCGATGATCGCGGCCGTGATCGAGTCATGTCCGCATCCGGCGCAGAGCGTCGAAATCGTGCCCTCGTAGTCGCGGTGGGTATATCCGAGCGCATTTTTCGGCAGCGCCGGATGGTGGAATTTCGGTTTGGCGAGGTAGGTCATGGTACACCTCGTTGTGCGAGCGCTGCCTCAGGCTTTTTCAATTGCTGACGGCCATCATACATCCGACGGAGTGCATTTCTCGATGGAAGTTCGAAAATGTAATAGACCGCTACTGCCAGCACGACCGACGCAAAAGTCCCGAAAACGAGTCCCGGCCATGCGAATACGGCCATGTCGAGGCCGCCGATCCGCATCAGCGCCAGCGTGCCACGCAGCGGAATGGAGTGCGTGAGGTAGAGCGCATAAGAGGCCTCTCCGATCAGGACGAGGCCGCGCCAGCCCCGTCCTGACATCTGAACCTGTCCGAGAGTTGCGCCGGCAACCACCAGCGCGGCAGGGACGCCCCAAAGTATCACTCGTCCGCTGGCCCAGGCATGCATCTGTTCGCTCGAGAATATAAGGCCGAGGCCGGCGATAATGAGAGTCCATCCAGCCCACGAGGGAAGCCGCACTCCCTCCCGATAGGCGAGGCCAATCAACATGCCGAAGACGAATTCGATAATGATCGGATAAGTCAGAAATTTCAGGATAGGCTGGCCGGGCTGGAAAACGAGTCCCGCGACGACGACGGTGGTCAGCACCAGACAGGCGCCAAGCACTGCCGCGCGTCGCGGTGCAAACAGAGCGAGTGAGAAAACGAGATAAAACGGCATCTCGTAATTGAGCGTCCAGCCCTGCCCAACAACCGGCTGCATCACGCCGTCGAGTTGAGGCCACGGCAGGAAGAAATAGCTCGCAATCACAAACTCTATTGCATAGCTCTTGCCGAAGCTGGGTACGATCCACGCCACAAACACGTAGAGCGTGGTAACCAGCCAATAGAGCGGCACGATCCTTATCAGGCGATGGACAAAGAACGTGAATGATGCGCCGGCCGTGCCATATAGACGTTCGGCCGCATAAACCATGATGAAGCCGGAGATCACAAAAAACAGGTCTACACCAGCATCGCCAAATTTGAGCAGGCTGAACGTTTCGGTCCAGCCTGTGGTCTGCCCATAAAACAGGCGATAATGGCTGAGCACGACAATAAGGGCCGCGATCGCGCGGAGGACATGAACCGGATATAGGATTGGCATTACGCAATTATGCACCGACCCTGCGGAGGGGCAATACCTCCATCCGATCGAGATGATCCCCGATGGCACCGGCGATGAAGCGCGCGGTGATCGGCGTGCCGTCGTAATGCAGGATCGGGATCAGCCGCACCGGATCGATGCCGCATTCGTTCACGATCAGAGAGCGGAGCTGCGCATCGCGGTTCTGCTCGACGACATAGACGAAGTCGTGATCGGCAACGAACGAGTTCACGCTGGAATGGAACGGGAAGGCCCGCACGCGCATCCGGTCGAGCTGATGGCCGCGCGCGCTCAGAAGGCCGATCGCTTCATCCATGGCCGGCGCGGTCGATCCGAAATAGATCACGCCGTATTTCGTCGGCTTTGATGCATGGGCGATCAGAGGCCGCGGCACCAGATCCTTGGCGGTGTCGAATTTGCGCAGCAGCCGCTGCATGTTGTCGACATAGGCGCTGCCTTCCTCGGTGTATTTCGCGTAGCGGTCGCGCGAGGTGCCGCGGGTGAAGAACGATCCCCTGGTCGGATGCGTGCCGGGATAGGTGCGGAAGGGAATGCCGTCGCCATGTACGTCGAGATAGCGGCCGAACTCGGTTCCT
>JBMOOQ010000072.1:0-22504 GCA_049324435.1 Pseudomonadota bacterium | reverse complement strand
GAGCTGCGACTTGGCAAAGGCCGTCTCGAAGCTCCGCGCGATGCCCATGACCTCGCCGGTGGATTTCATCTCCGGCCCGAGCACGGTATCGACACCCGGGAAGCGCGCGAACGGGAAGACGGCTTCCTTGACGCCGATATGCTTGATAGCCGCGGGCTTCAGATTGAAGCTCTTGAGACTCTCGCCGGCCATCACGCGCGATGCGATCTTGGCCACGGGCAATCCGATCACCTTGGCGACGAAGGGTACCGTGCGCGATGCGCGCGGGTTGACCTCCAGCACGTAGATCTCGCGATCCTTGATCGCGTATTGCACATTCATCAGCCCGCCGACCTCCAGCGCCAGGGCCAGCGCCCGGGTCTGCCGTTCCAGCTCCGCAATCAGGTCGGCGCCAAGCGAATGCGGCGGCAGCGCGCAGGCCGAGTCGCCGGAATGCACACCGGCTTCCTCGATATGCTCCATGATGCCGGCGATGAAAGTGTCCTTGCCGTCCGCCAGGCAATCGACATCGACCTCGGTTGCATCGGAGAGATAGCGGTCGAGCAGGAGCGGGCGTTTCTGCGACACAACGAGTTCGGAGGGGCGGTCGAGGTCACCGATCAGCCGCGCCAGATAGCGGTCGAGCTGATGAACGTCGTGCACGATTTCCATCGCGCGTCCGCCGAGCACATAGGACGGGCGGATCACGATCGGGAAGCCGATCTCGCCCGCGATCCTGCGCGCGTCCTCAGGCGAGGTCGCGATCGCATTCTCCGGTTGCTTGAGACCGAGCTTGTCGAGCAGCTTCTTGAAACGGTCGCGATCTTCCGCGAGATCGATCGCGTCGGGCGAGGTGCCGAGAATCGGCACTTTCGCCTTTTCGAGAGGCTCGGCGAGTTTGAGCGGCGTTTGTCCGCCGAACTGAACGATCACGCCATGCAGCGTGCCGCGCGAGCGCTCGATGTCGATGATTTCCAGCACGTCTTCCGCGGTCAACGGCTCGAAATACAGCCGATCCGAGGTGTCGTAGTCGGTCGACACCGTCTCCGGATTGCAGTTGACCATGATGGTCTCGTAGCCGGCATCCTTCAGCGCGAAGCAGGCGTGACAGCAGCAATAGTCGAACTCGATGCCCTGTCCGATCCGGTTCGGGCCGCCGCCAAGGATCACGACTTTCTTGCGGTCGGAAGGCTTCGCCTCGTTCGAAGGTATGCCTGCGAACGGCGCCTCGTAGGTCGAGTACATATACGCGGTGGGAGAGGCGAATTCCGCCGCGCAAGTGTCGATGCGCTTGAAGACCGGGCGCACGCCGAGTGCGTGACGCCTTGCCGTAACCTCGGCCGGGCTCAGCCCGGTCAGCTTGGCGAGCCTTGCATCGGAAAAGCCCATCGCCTTCAGCCGGCGCATCGCACCGGGCGTCGCCGGCAGGCCCTTCGTCTTGATCTGTGCTTCGGTCTCCACGATGCCGCGGATCTGGGCGAGGAACCACGGATCGATCTTGCAGCTTTCGTGGATCAGCTCGTCGTCCTGCCCGAGCCGCATCGCCTGCGCGACCTTCAGCAGACGGTCCGGCGTCGGCGTGCCGAGTGCCGCGCGGATCGCATTCTTGTCGTCGCCTTCGTCGACACCCTCGATCTCGATATCGTCGAGCCCGGTCAGGCCGGTTTCGAGCGAGCGCAGCGCCTTCTGCAGCGATTCCTGGAAGGTGCGGCCGATCGCCATCGCCTCGCCGACCGACTTCATCGAGGTGGTCAGCACATTGGAGGCGCCGGGGAATTTCTCGAAGGCAAAACGCGGAATTTTGGTGACAACGTAATCGATGGTCGGCTCGAACGAGGCCGGCGTCGCGCCGCCGGTGATGTCGTTCTTGATCTCGTCGAGCGTGTAGCCGACCGCAAGTTTGGCGGCGACCTTGGCGATCGGGAAGCCGGTGGCCTTCGAGGCGAGCGCCGACGAGCGCGACACCCGGGGATTCATTTCAATCACAACGAGACGCCCGTCCGCCGGATTGACCGCGAACTGCACGTTCGAGCCGCCGGTCTCGACGCCGATCTCGCGCAGCACCGCAAGCGATGCGTCGCGCATGATCTGGTATTCCTTGTCGGTCAGGGTCAGGGCAGGGGCGACGGTGATCGAGTCGCCGGTATGCACGCCCATCGGATCGACATTCTCGATCGAGCAGACGATGATGCAATTGTCCGCTTTGTCGCGGACGACTTCCATCTCGTATTCCTTCCAGCCGAGCACCGACTCTTCGATCAGCACTTCGGTGGTGGGCGACGCATCGAGCCCGCGCTCGATGATGTCGAGAAATTCCTCGCGGGTATAGGCGATGCCGCCGCCGGTACCGGCGAGGGTGAAGGACGGCCGGATGATCGCGGGAAGCCCGATCACGGTCAGGGCTTCGAGCGCCTCGATCAGCCCGCGCTCGATATATTTTTTCTTGCGGTCGGCCTCGCCGGCGGCCCAGCTCGCTTCGAAGGCGGCGAGCGCCTTCTTCTCGTCGTCGGCCGGAAGGTTCTTGGCCTTGATCGCAGCGATTTCCGCCGTGTACTTGTCGCGATCGGCCTGCTTCATCACCGAAGCGTTGGCGAGCGCCGAGCGCGGCGTCTCCAGCCCGATCTTGTGCATGGCCTCGCGGAACAGCTCGCGGTCCTCGGCCTTGTCGATCGCCTCGGCGGTGGCGCCGATCATCTGCACGCCGAACTTGTCGAGCACGCCCATCCGCTTCAGCGACAGCGCGCAGTTCAGCGCGGTCTGGCCGCCCATGGTCGGGAGCAGCGCGTCGGGACGTTCCACCTCGATGATGCGGGCGACGATCTCAGGCGTGATCGGCTCGATATAGGTGGCATCCGCCAGCTCCGGATCGGTCATGATCGTCGCCGGATTGGAATTCACCAGGATGATCCGGTAGCCCTCTTCCTTCAGGGCCTTGCAGGCCTGGGTGCCGGAATAGTCGAACTCGCAGGCCTGTCCGATGACGATAGGGCCCGCGCCAATAATCAGGATCGATGTGAGGTCGGTTCGTTTCGGCATTGGCTCCGCTGGCACCCCGCATCCGGGGGCTTCACGCACATAAAAAAAGGGCGCGCTTTGCGCGCGTCCTCTGGCCCTTTAGCGAGGCATATGGGCCCCGCGCGGCGAGGTGTCTAGACCAGAATCGGGAGGGTGGGAAGCCGGAAGGCCGGGTTTTGGGCAACTTTGCGGGGAGCTTTGCGTTGGCGGCATATCCGACGATGCCCCGCCCGGACAGCCGATCATGCCGCCTCGCAAGTCATTGGCAGGAAAGCCTTTCAGCCTCCCGCTGTGGATCGGAGCGCTGGCGGCAGGGACCGCACTCGGGATGTTCGCCCGGAGGCGGTGGCCGAGGGCGGCTGAGGCCATCACCCTTGACCGCACGGACCGGAGTGCAGCGGCGGTCCGTCCATCGGACGGCGATCGCCCGTTCGGCGAAGTGAAACCGGACGATGAGCCGCGCTCCGTCCATACGGCTCGCGCGCGGGAGTACGGCCGCGGCCGGAATGCGACTTCTCCGGCCGATATACCGCTGGCCGGATGGCGCGATATCGCCTGGCGCGTCTATGCCGAGATCCAGAACGACCGGCTGCTCGCGGTTGCCGCGGGCGTCGTCTTCTATGGCCTGCTTGCGCTCTTTCCCGCGATCACGGCACTGGTGTCGTCCTATGCGCTGTTCGCCGATGCCGCGACCATCGGCAAGCATCTCGCCTTTGCGGCTGCGCTGATGCCGGGCGGCGCCTATGGCATCGTCGAGGAACAGATCACCCGCATCGCGCAGGGCAGCAGCGGCGGCCTCAGCACGGCCTTCCTGCTCGGCCTGCTGATCGCGGTCTGGAGCGCCAATGCGGGCATGAAGGCGATGATCGATGCGCTCAATGTGATCTACGGCGAAACCGAACAGCGCAGCGTTGTCCGGCTCAATCTTCTGTCGCTGACAATGACGCTGGGCGGCCTTCTGTTTCTTCTCGTCGCCATCGGCACGGTGATCGCGCTGCCGCTGGTCTTTGCCTGGTTCGGCATCGAGAGCTGGAGCGAGTGGGCGATCGCGATGCTGCGCTGGCCCGCGATCATGGTCGTGATCGCGTTGGCGCTGGCCGTGCTCTACCGCTTCGGGCCGAGCCGCCGCGCCGCGCAATGGAAATGGCTCAGCGTCGGCGCGGTAGCTGCGACGCTGCTCTGGATCGCGGGCTCGGCGCTGTTCTCGTGGTATCTGTCGAACTTCGCCGATTACAACGCGACCTACGGTTCGCTCGGCGCCGGCATCGGCCTGATGATGTGGCTGTGGTTGACGTCGATCGCGATCCTGATCGGTGCGGAGATCAATGCCGAGATCGAGCATCAGACTGCGCAGGATACCACAATCGGCCGGACCAGGCCGATCGGTTCACGCGGTGCGGTGATGGCGGATACGATCGGCGCGGCGCAGTCGTGAAACTTCGGCTGACATGGCGCGTTGCCCGGTCATGGCAAAACAACCCGTGACTCCCCCGCAGCCGCCGGCCGAAGAGCCTGGCAAACCCTACCCGGTCGAGCAGCCGCCGGAGCCGCATCCGAACGAGGACCGGCCGCTCACCGATCCGGTGCCGCCGGAGAAAGACCGTCCCAGTATGGAATTGCCGCCGGCGCGCGGTAATGTGAAGCACGATCTTCCGAGCCAGCCTGACGGCGCGCCCGATCAGCAGCCCGGCACCGTGCGGGGTGTGTGAGGCGTAACCGGCAGGTTCAATCGACCAAAGTAACAAAGGACAAGGAGCCCGGTTCACATCTGCACCGGGCTCCTTTTGGTCGTTGCTGTGAGTGCGTCAAAGCGGCCGCTTAATACGCCCAGGTCGATCCATAATAATCGGAGACCTTGCGGCCGCGCGCCGGATCGCTCCAGTCCCATTCGTCGTCGTTGGCGTATTTCGGCGCGTCCTTGAGCTGCTGCTCGGTGAGGTTGACCTGATAGCCGCCGAGCTCGGTATTGTATTTCAGCGACGCCCAGGGCAGCGGATAATGATCGTCGCCGATGCCCAGGAAGCCGCCGAAACTCAGCACCGCGTAATCGACCTTGCCCGAGCGCTTGCCGATCATCACCCGTTCGATCGAACCGATCTTGTTGCCGTCGGGTCCGTAGACGTTGGTGCCTTCCACCTTGTCGCTGCCGATCAGGTCATAAGTCTCTCTGGTCTCGCTCATGCAATCCTCCTTGCTGATGCTCGGGACGACGCAAGAGCCGTGCGTAAAGTTCCTTTGTGTCTTTTGACATCTCGGAACGTCCTTATCCGGGCGTGCGTTGCCCGGCTGCGGAAATCAGTCCGCAGGAGCAAGAGTGATGAACCAGAACAATCAGCAAAATCAGCAGGGCGGACAACGCGGCTCGCAGCAAGGCGGTCAGCACGATCGCGAGCGCGACCGGGACAATCAGCAGCAGCAGAAAAATCCCGGACAAGGCGGCCAGCATGGCGATCATCAGCAGGGCCAGCGCGATCGGCAAGACGATCAGAACCGGTAACTGCCGCTGACACTCGTTGCAATACAACGGCGGGACTCGATGCATCATCGAGTCCCGCCTGCAATTGGAGGCCCGGCCTGGAATTGAACCAGGCTGGAAAGGTCGTGCAGGACCTTTGCGTATGCCGCTCCGCCACCGGGCCGTTGCGGACGATAAACCAACATAGAATGCGATCAAGTGTCGCATGGCCGCTCGCGCCGCTGTTAACCTTGCCTCGCATCGCAAGGTTAATGCGCGCAGTCAGCGCTTGCGCGCAACGAAGGTCATTCGCGTTTGCAAGTGTCCGATATTGCGCGGCGCGCGCTGCGCGTCAAATCCGGCAGCGCCGAGCTTTGCAGCCATCGTCTGTTCGCTGTAGCGGGTAAGACCTGCATCCTTGCGCAGCCTCGAATAGTCCGAGAACGCAGTACGGATCAGCCCGCCCAGAGCGGCGAGGAAAAAACCCTCTCGCCATCCGAACTGCAGCAGGGCCAGCGCATCCGTCCAGGCCGGCGTATCGGGCTGCATCACGTCGCCGATGACCAATGTGCCGCCCCGTTGCAGCAAACGGTGAAATTGCGCGAGCAGGCCGTCGAGTTCGTCGGGCGACAGATATTGCGATACCGAATGCATGATCACGACATCGAACGCATTATCCCGCAACGCGGCAACGTCATCGGGCGATAACACCGCGATGTCCCGCTGATGTGCGAGCCGGGCCTTGAGCCGCTCGCGCAGGCTCGGTGCCGCCTCGCACAGCGTCAGGCTTTTGGCTCCGCGGACTAGCCGCTCTGCATAGGCTGCTTCGCCGCATCCGTAATCCAGCACGCGATCGGTTGCCGCGATATAGTCCGCCATCCCATCGCCGGTGATGATCGCGTGCACCTGCTTGTGCCGCGCATTCACATAGATCGCGTGATCGGAATCGAAAAACCAAATCCAGTCGCTCATGCGGTGTGTTATAACGCAGCGGTTCGGCCGGTGGCCAACCCAATCTGTCAGATATGCGGGGAGTGTCGTCATGTCCGGCGAGATCAGCGCGGAACGGCCCGTGCAGACGGCGATTACGCACAGTTCGGTCCTGACCTGCCCCTTCTGCGGCCACCGCGCCGAAGAGGCGATGCCGGACGACGCCTGCGTCTTCTTCTACGACTGCAAGGGTTGCGGGGCCCGGCTCAAGCCAAAGCCGGGCGATTGCTGCGTGTTCTGTTCCTACGGCACGGTTGCGTGTCCGCCCGTACAAGCGAGCGGACGTTGCTGCGGCTGACGCGTTGGTCAGGCCGCCTTACGCTTCTTGTGCTCGCGCATCAGTTCGACGAAGCGCTTGAACAGGTAATGGGAGTCACGCGGGCCAGGCGAGGCTTCCGGGTGATACTGCACCGAAAAGACCGGCTTGTCCTTCAGCGCGATCCCGCAATTGCTTCCATCGAACAGCGAGACATGCGTCTGTTCGACATTGCCGGGCAGCGAATCCTTGTCCACCGCGAAGCCGTGATTCATCGAGGTGATCTCGACCTTGCCGGTGGTGAGATCCTTCACCGGATGGTTGGCGCCATGATGCCCCTGATGCATCTTCACGGTACGGCCGCCGAGTGCGATGCCGAGCATCTGATGGCCGAGACAGATGCCGAAGGTCGGCACGCTCTTGTCGATCATCTCACGGATGACTGGCACCGCATATTTGCCGGTCTCGGCCGGATCGCCGGGGCCGTTCGACAGGAATACGCCGTCGGGCTTCAGCGCCATGATGTCTTCGGCCGAGGTCGTCGCCGGCACGACCGTGATCTTGCAACCGTTCGACGCGAGCAGCCGTAGGATGTTGCGCTTCACGCCATAGTCGATCGCGACGACATGAAATTCCGGATTCTCGACGCGCGCATAGCCCTTGCCCCATTGCCATTCGCCTTCGTCCCAGGTGAAGCGCTGGCCGCTCGTCACCATCGGCACGAGGTCCATGCCGACCAGGCCCGGCCAGTCGCGCGCTTCCTTCTTCAGCGCCGGCAAGTCGAATTTGCCGGACGGGTCATGCGCGATCACGGCATTCGGCATGCCTTTCTCGCGGATCAGCGTGGTCAGGGCGCGGGTGTCGATCCCGGACAGTCCGATGATGCCGCGGGCGCGCAGCCACTGATCGAGATGCCGGGTCGCGCGGTAATTTGAAGGCTCGGTGATGGCAGCCTGCAGGATCACGCCGCGGGCGCCGGGCGTCGCCGCCATGTTCACCGTCTCGATATCTTCGTCGTTGGTGCCGACATTGCCGATATGCGGGAAGGTGAAGGTGATGATCTGACCGGCATAGGAGGGGTCGGTCAGGATTTCCTGATAGCCGGTCATCGCGGTGTTGAAGCAGACCTCGCCCACCGCAGAGCCGGTGGCGCCAAAACCATGACCTTCGAAGACGGTGCCGTCGGCCAGCACAAGGAGTGCGGTCGCCAGTGGTTCGTGCCACTTGGGCTCCGCCCGGGCGGAATCGTGTACGGTGTTCATAAGCGGCCTGAATAATCGCCCGCGCCCGCAATGCCAACCCCGGACCAGAGGAAATGAGGACTGCTTTTGTCTATATCGGCGCGGCGATCAGCGAAATCGCCGGTTGTTTCGCATTCTGGGCCTGGCTGAGGCTGGGCCAGCCGGTCTGGTGGCTCATACCGGGCCTTGCCTCTCTGATCGTGTTTGCATGGCTCCTTACGCTCGTGGACGCATCCCATGCCGGCCGTGCCTATGCCGCCTATGGCGGTATCTATATCGCCGCCTCGCTGGTCTGGCTGTGGGCCATGGAGGGCGCGCGTCCGGACCGCTGGGACCTGATCGGGGCCGTCATCTGCATCGCAGGGGCTGCCGTGATCCTGTATGGCCCGCGCCCGCTGCCGTCGTGACCGCGCGGCGAGCTTGATTTGCACCGGCGGGCGGTACATGCAGGCTCACTGCGGTGGACTGGTCACCGGCCGCAGCGCTGAAGGAGGAGGCCCATGCTGCGCGACGACATCAACAATGCCCTCAAGGAAGCGATGAAGGCCAAGGACGAGCGCAAGATCGCAACGCTCCGCCTCGTCAACTCCACCTTCAAGAATGCGGATATCGAGGCGCGCGCCTCGGGCAAGACCCTGACCGATGCCGATCTGCTTGCCGTGCTGCAGAAGATGATCAAGCAGCGCCAGGAATCGAAGGAGCTTTACGAGAAGGGCGGCCGCCCTGAGCTTGCGCAGCAGGAAGGCGAGGAGATCGCGATCATCTCGGCCTATCTGCCGAAGCAGATGTCCGAGTCCGAAATGGCGGCTGCGATCGACGCCGCGATTGCCGAGACGGGTGCTGCATCCATGAAGGACATGGGCAAGGTGGTCGGCGTGCTGCGCGCGAAATACGCAGGCCAGATGGATTTCGGCAAGGCCAGCGCTGTGGTGAAGAGCAAGCTCGGCGGTTGACATCACCTCCGTGCGCAATCCGTCGCGGATGGGACGGCGCCCGCAGAATCGTATGCGCTCTTGAACGCAGAGCTCTTGAACGCAGAGCCGGACGTTGCGCTTTACAGGCACGCGTCCTGCTGGTTGGTAAGATGCGGACAATTCGGCCGCAGAGCCGATCAGCATGAACTCGGAGGAAACGTAGCGATGACGATCATTCAAGCCGGCCGTTCGATTGTCCTCGGCCTGGCTTTTGGAGCCGCGGGTCTCGTTGCAACTGCCTCAGCGCAGAAGCTGCCCGAGCAGGTCCGCATCCTCGTGCCGTTCACGCCGGGCGGCGCTGCCGACACGGGCGTGCGCATCGTTTCGCAATGGATCAACCAGAATGGCGGGCCGCAGATGGTGGTCGAGAATCGGCCGGGCGGGGCCAGCGCCGTCGCCCTGAATGCTGTCAAGACCTCGCAGCCGGACGGTTCGGTGATCGGGGTCTGCGAATCCGGCGCGATGTCCTCCAATACCTGGCTGTTCAAGAGCCTGTCTTACGATCCGCAGAAGGATTTCGCGCCGATCACGACCTATGTGAGCGTACCGATCGCACTGGCGGTTCCGGGGACAATGCCGGTCAATTCGATGAAGGAACTTGTGCAGTTTGCCCGCGAAAGCGGACGCGAGCTGTCCTACGGATCGCAGGCGGTCGGTGCGAGCGGCCATCTGCTGGGTGCCTATTTTGCCAAACTGGGGAATTTCAAGGCCGTCCACGTCCCGTTCCGCGGCTCGGCGCCGGCATTGAACGAACTGGTCGCCGGCCGTCTCGACTATTTCTGGACCAGCTTTCCAAGCCTGAAAGGCTTTTACGAAAACGGACAAATCAAGGTTCTGGCGCTCGGTTCTGCGCAACGCGACCCGGCCTTTCCCAAAGTCCCGACAACGGGGGAGGAAGGATTTCCGCAACTGGCGATCGATTTTTGGTTCGGCCTGTGCGCGCCGGCCGGAACGCCCGCGGCGATCGTCAACGAGTTGCACGCGCGCATCGCGAAGGCCCTGCAGTCCGAGGACGTGCGGAAGCAATATCAGGCCGTCGGTATGCAGGTGCATTCGACGACGCCCGAGCAATTCCGGAAGCTGATCGTGGACGATACCGCGCGTTTCAAGGAGATCGTGGAGTCGACGGGCGCCAAGCTGGACTGATCGGGCGACGAAGCGCCACTCGCAGGCAGGGGGAAAAGTCTGCGGCACCGGAGCCTGCCAGAGCGCTTCACCGTGATTTGCGCCGGACGTCGGTCACGTCATTCAAATTCGTGCAAGCCATTGCGGCATATCA
The DNA here is from genome assembly GCA_049324435.1 of Pseudomonadota bacterium. GTDB lineage: Bacteria > Pseudomonadota > Alphaproteobacteria > Rhizobiales > Xanthobacteraceae > Pseudorhodoplanes. Next base: position 12,315 of record JBMOOQ010000072.1, on the reverse strand, counting down.
ATGATCTGCATCCGTCAGCCTGCGAAGGACTCGCCGGGCTTGATCCGGACAGACGGAGCAGAATCATGCAAAATCTCGACAAGATCGTTGCCGACCTGAAGCAGCTTCGCGATCAGGCGCGCGTGAAGGCGCATCTCGGAGCGATGGAGGTCCAGGATGAGTGGCGGAAGCTCGAGAGCAAGTGGGAGACTTTCGAAGCCCGCGCCCAGCTCGACCGCAGCGCCAAGGACGTCGGCGCCGCACTCGAACTTCTCGGCGCGGAACTCAAGGCCGCATATGAACGTATTGCGAAGGCTGTCTAGACGATGAGCGGGCGCAGCGATCTGCAACGCGAGCTTGAAGCGCTGCGACGCGAATTGCGGCAGGTCCCGCGCGTTGCCGAAGAGGGCGAGGCCGCATCGGCTGCTGCGCAGGCGAAAGCAGCGCAGCCTCAGCCGGAAGATATGCGCGGCGAGATCGAGCGCGTGTTGCGCGAGTTGCAGGACAAGCTGGGCGACGCTGCGGACGAGGCCGAAGACATCATCGCCGCCAATCCCTTTGCTTCGGTCGCCGCCGCCTTCCTGCTTGGCGTGCTGGTCGCCAATCTCATGTCGCGAGGCCGATAACGATGGATCGCTTCCTCAATAATCTGCGTGTGCTGTGGCGGACCGAACGGGCGATCGCCGAGATCAAGATGCGTCATGTGATCGCGCGGTCCGGCCTGAATGCCGCCGCGGGCCTGCTCGCCGTCGTCGGCCTTCTGATGTTCGAGGTCGCAGGCTTCTACGCGCTGCGCGAATACTGGAATACGGTCGTGGCGGCGCTCATTCTCGGTGCGGTGAATTTCGCCATCGCCGGGATCCTCGTGCTGATCGCCAACAGCCGCAAGCCCGGCCGCGAGCTTGAACTCGCCAACGAAATTCATGACAGTACGATGCAGGCGCTGCAGACCGATGCGCGGCTCTTGCAGGCCGACATTGCCGCGTTCGGTCAGGCGCTGCGCCATCCGCTCGACAGCGCGCTGCCGTCGCTGATCATTCCGCTCGCGACGATGCTGGTGAATTTCCTGAAGAAGCCGAAGGGCGAAGGCAAATAAGGAAGAACGGAACTAGCCGCCGTCAATCCTTGTAGGAATTGTAGCGCGCGATTGCCTCCATCACGAGCTTCTCGGCGCCTTCGGCGTCGAGCCACTTCACGATCGTGACCCACTTGCCTTTTTCCAGATCCTTGTAGTGCTTGAAAAAGTGCGCGATCTGCTCGCACATGATCGCGGGCAGATCCTTGTAGCTGTGCACGCCGGCATAGAACGGATGCAGCGCGTCGACCGGCACCGCGAGAATCTTCTCGTCGCCGCCGGCCTCGTCCTCCATCACCAGCGCTCCGACCGGGCGGCAGCGGATCACCGCGCCGGCCACCACCGGCACCTGGCTGACCACGAGAACGTCGCACGGATCGCCGTCGGCCGACAGCGTGTGCGGGATGAAGCCGTAATTGCCGGGATAGAACATCGCGGTATGCAGGAAGCGGTCGACGAACAGCGCCCCGGACTCCTTGTCGATCTCGTATTTCACCGGCACGCCGCCGAGCGGAATCTCGATCACCGCGTGAACGTCCTTCGGCGGGTTTTTGCCCGATGAGATGCGGGAAATGTCCATCAATGCCTCCGGTCAGCTCAATCCATAACTTTCATCGCGCAGTTTCTTGGCAGTAATAAGTACCGCGCACATCCGCTTTGCCCAGGCGCGCTGATCGGCTTCGATCTCGATCAGGTCGTGGCGGATTTCAATCGCGACATGCGGGATGCCGCGCTGCTCGCCATGCACGGGAATAGTGTAGTCGGTGTCGTCCGACACCATATAGGGCTCGTTGTCTCCGACCGTCATCGCGTCTTCCTCGCGCAACAGCCGCAGCACGAAAGCGGCAAAGCGCGAGTCGCGATTATAGAGGACGCCGGAATGCCAGGGCCGGCTTATGCCCTTGAACACCGGCGTGAACGAATGCATCGCGACGAGGAATGCGGGCAAGCCGTCGCGCTGGCGCCGGTCCAGCTCCGCTGTAATCGCATCGTGATAGGGCGAAAAGATTTCGCGCTGCCGCGCCTCTATCTCGTCCGCGGTCAGTTTCACATTGCCCGGGACCGGGGTGTTCTCGCTGATCGGCGCGATCGAGCTTGGCGCGTGGAACGGCCGGTTGCAGTCGATCACGAGCCGCGAATAGGGCTGCAGGATCGCGTGCGCGTCGAGCTCGTCCGACATGAAACGCACCACCGGCTCGATCCCGACGTCCCAGGCAATGTGACGGCGCAGTTCGCTCTCGGACACGCCGAGATCGCCGAGCGCGCGCGGAATGCGCCGGCCGGCGTGATCGCTGACCAAAAGGAACGGGGACTTGCCCTGCGGGCGCAGGGTGACGACCGCGGGCGGTTCGTCGGGTGCAAGAAGGCTCCTCATTCGCGAAAGTCCGGGGGCAGAGCGACCGGAAACGGACTGCCCAGGACATAGCCAGTGGCCGGAGGCGGGTTCATTCGGGTTCCATCAGCCGCATGTGCAAGGCGCATTTGCGAAAGTCGGTCAAAATTGCCACGATTCTTGCTTTGCCGATGCAAAGGCTTCAGGACTTATCCCATGCCGATCCTGACGATCCATCACCGGACCGAATATCGCTACGCGCGGCCGGTGTCCTTCGGCGAACACCGGATCATGCTGCGGCCGCGGGACGGGCACGATCTGCGGGTGCTGGCGGAGCAATTGTCCATCCAGCCAGGCCCGGTTTCGGCGCGCTTCTTTCAGGATTTCTATGGCAACACCATCGGCGTTGTGAAATTCGCCAGCCGGTCCGACAAACTGGTCTTCGACAGCAAGGTCAAGGTTGATCACCGGCCGACACGCGGTCTGCAGTTATCGGCCGACGACTACGCATTTTTGCATCCTTTCGCCTATGACGCCGACGACATGCCGGAACTGGCATCGTCGATACAGCGCGCGTTCGAGGATCCGGATCGCAAGATCGAATTATGGGCGCGGCAATTCGTGCGGGCCGAAGGCGAGACGCTGACGCAGGACCTGCTCGCCGACATCACCCGCGCCATTCAACGCGATTTCGTGCTCCGGCGCAGCTATCGGACCGGGGTGCAGAACCCGCTGGACACGCTGCGGACCGGCATGGGCAGCAGCCGCGATTTTGCAATGCTGATGATCGAAGCGGTGCGCTCGCTCGGTTATGCGGCTCGCTTTGTCACCGGCTACCGGCACATGCGGAATGGCGAACAGGAGCGCGTCGGCGGCGGCGCGACGCATTCCTGGGTGGCGGTCTATCTGCCGGGCAAGGGCTGGGCGGAGTTCGACCCCACCAACGGTCTCATCGGCAATGCCGATCTCATTCCGGTTGCGGTCGCGCGTGCCCCGCATCAGGCGGTGCTGCTGTCGGGAACCTATACCGGCAGTGCGTCCGATCACCTCGAAATGAGGGTGAATATCCGGGTGGTGTCGGAGACGCAGAGCTGACGACGCCTTGGCGTGCGGCTTCCCGCACCCTGTGGATTAGGGTTGATAAGTCGGAAAACCCCGCAATAAACCCTCAAAAACCACGCATCCGAATACGGGCTCAATCGGCAGCTATTCTTGGCTTCTGCCGATTCGCTATAGCCATACCCATGCGCTTCCCGCCCCAGTTCCTGGATGAAATCCGCGCCCGCCTGCCGGTCTCGGAGGTGGTAGGTCGGCGCGTGAAGCTGAAAAAGGCCGGGCGCGAATGGCGGGGGCTCTCGCCGTTCAATCAGGAAAAGACGCCGTCGTTTTTCGTCAACGACCAGAAGCAGGCGTGGTTCGATTTTTCGTCCGGCAAGAACGGCTCGATCTTCGATTTTATCATGATGACGGAGGGCGTGACCTTTCCCGAAGCGGTCGAACGGCTCGCCGCCATGGCGGGCCTGCCGATGCCGCAAGTCTCGCGCGAGGACGAGGTCCGCGAGCGGCGGCGGAAGTCGCTCTATGACGTGGTCGATCTCGCCTCGAAATTCTTCGAGGCGACCTTGCAGTCCCGCGCGGGCGCCAAGGCGCGCGGCTATCTCGCCGATCGCGGTCTCGGCCCCGAAACGCAGCTGCGCTTCCGCATCGGCTATGCGCCGCCGGACCGTTTCGCGCTCAAGGAGCATCTCGGCCAGCAGGGCATTCCGGTCGAGGACATGATCGAGGCCGGATTGCTGGTCCATGGCGACGATATCCCGGTGCCGTATGACCGCTTCCGCGACCGCATCATGTTTCCGATTGCCGACTGGCGCGGCAGGCTGATCGCATTCGGCGGCCGCGCGCTCGAAAAGGATGTGCCGGCGAAATACCTGAATTCGCCGGAGACCGCGCTGTTTCACAAGGGTGCGATCCTGTTCAACGGCGCCAATGCGCGTGCCGCTGCGCATGACGGCAAGCCGCTGATCGTGGTCGAAGGTTATGTCGATGTGATCGCCATGGTGACGGCTGGATACGAGGGTGCGGTCGCGCCACTCGGCACCGCGCTCACCGAGGAACAGCTCGGGCTGCTCTGGAAGATCGCCGACGAGCCGATGCTGTGTTTCGACGGCGACAAGGCGGGACGCCGGGCGGCCTATCGCGCGGTCGATCTGGCGCTGCCGAAATTGCAGCCGGGCAAGAGTCTCGCCTTTGCAATGCTGCCGGAGGGGCAGGATCCGGACGACCTGATCCGTTCCGGCGGGCGCGCGGCGATGCAGGAGGTACTCAAAAGCGCGCGGCCGCTCGCCGACATCCTCTGGATGCGGGAAACGGAAAGCGCCTCGTTCGATACGCCGGAGCGTCGCGCGGCACTCGAAGCGCGCATCGGCGATATCCTGAACGGCATCGGCAACGAAGCGGTTCGAAAATACTACCGGCAGGATTTCGAGGCGCGGGTCCGTACGCTGTTTGCGCCGGCGCAGGGCCCGGGTGGATTCGAGCGCGGCCGCGGCTTTGCGGGTGGAGGCCGGCGCAGCGGCGGGCGTTTCGACTGGCCTGGTTCAAAGCGCGGCGCCCGCGAGCCGCTCGCGCCATTGTCGCCGCGGCTTGGACAGAGCCCGCTGGTCCGCGGCTTTCGCAGCGCCATCCCGCCACGCGAGGCGCTGATCCTGATTGCGGTGATCGAGCATCCCTGGCTTTTGGAAGCCCATACCGAGGAATTCGCCGAAATCGAGCTGATCCACCCCGACGCCGATCAGCTTCGCCGCGCAATTCTGGAGGCGGCGTCCGGTGAGGTGGATCTGGACCCCCGCCAATTGCAGGACCGGCTGTCGGCCCGCGGCAAAGACCCTCTGATCTCGCGGGTGCGCGGGGCCATCACCCATGGTTCGGACTGGCCCGCCCGTCCGGGCGCCGCCGAGGCCGATGTGGCGCAATGGTGGGCCCATATCGTTACCTTGCATCGCAAGGCGCGCACGCTAAATAGGGAGCTCAAGGATGCGGAGCGCGCGCTCGGCGACGATCCGAGCGAAGCCAATCTGGCCTGGATCCGGGACGTACAGAACAGGCTCGCGGCGCTGGAGGGAACCGAGGCGCTGATCGAGGGTTTTGGGGCCTCGTCCGGGCGGTCGGTTCGTGGCGCCTAGGAATTGGCCCCGTTTTTGCGGGGCATTTTTGGCCCAGAGGTGGTTTTTGGGCAAAGGGACTTTCGATCTGGAGGACAAGGGGTTACGGGGTTAATCCCCACTTAACGGGCCCCCGTGAAAGTAACTGTGTTGATTCGGCCACCCGGCCGGGCCGGGACTCGCGTAAAGTGCAGTCTCGCGCCATAGGGTAGGGACGGTCGAAACGGCGGGGGTGCCCTCCGCCGCGGGAGAAAGAGCTTCATGGCGAGCAAGAGCGCGGCCAGCAAGACGGCGGCCAAGGTCAAGAATTCGATCAAGAATACGGTCAAGTCGCTGCTGAAGGGCGCCGCCGGCAAAGCCGCGTCGAAACCTGCCAAGCCCGAGCCAAAGGCCAAGGCGGCCAAGGCATCGCCCCGGGATCCGGTCAGGGCAAAGGCCTCCGCAAAGGAATCCGCCAAGGAGACCGCAAGGCCCAGTGCAGCCAAGGAGACTGCAAAGCCCGCCGCCAAAGCCGCCACCCCCGTTTCCAAAGACGTTCCTGCTCCGAAAGTGCCTCCCATGCGTCCTGAAGTGTCCCGTACCGCAGCCCTGAAAGCCGGCGCCAAAGCCGTGTCCGACAAGGAGGCCGTGAAGTCGAAGACCGGCGGCAAGGATGAAGCCGATAAGGACGCCGAGACCACGCCCGATACGCCGCTGCCGCTGCTCGATCTATCCGACGCTGCCGTCAAGAAGATGATCAAGCAGGCCAAGAAGCGCGGCTACATCACCTATGAGCAGCTCAATGCCGTGATGCCTTCGGAAGAAGTCACCTCCGAACAGATCGAGGACACCCTCTCGATGCTTTCCGAGATGGGCATCAACGTGATCGAGCAGGACGAGGCGGCCGACGAAGAAGCCGAGAAGGATGAGGACGACGACGACGAGGGCGGCGAACTGGTCGAGGTCACGTCCAAGCCGCTGATCGTCAAGTCCGACAAGGAGCCATCCGAACGCACCGACGATCCGGTGCGCATGTATCTGCGCGAAATGGGTTCGGTCGAGCTGCTCTCGCGCGAAGGCGAAATCGCCATCGCCAAGCGCATCGAGGCTGGCCGCGAGGCGATGATCGCGGGTCTGTGCGAAAGCCCGCTGACCTTCCAGGCGATCATCATCTGGCGCGACGAACTCAACGAGGGCAAGGTCTTCCTGCGCGATATTATCGATCTGGAAGCGACCTATGCCGGCCCCGACGCCAAGATGCCGGCCCCGGTCGGTCCCGACGGCAAGCCGCTGCCGGGCGTCCCCGGCATCGAGATGGCGCAGGAGGCCTCGCCGCCGTCGGCGCCGACCGGCGCCACGCCGTTCAAGGCTGTGCCCGCCGCCGGTGACGGCGAGGAGAAGGACCCGGGCGAACTTGCCGCCGAAGCGGACATGGAGGATGACGAGTTCGAGAACTCGATGTCGCTTGCCGCGATCGAGGCCGAGCTGAAGCCGAAGGTGCTGGAAACCTTCGACACCGTCGCCAACGAATACAAGAAGCTGCGCAAGCTGCAGGAACAGGACATTGCCAACCGCCTGCAGAACGAGTCGCTGTCGCCCTCGCAGGAGCGCAAATACAAGAAGCTGAAGGACGAGATCATCACCGCGGTGAAGTCGCTGCGCCTCAATCAGGCGCGCATCGATTCCCTCGTCGATCAGCTCTACGAGATCAACAAGCGCCTCGTTTCGCTCGAAGGCCGCATGATGCGGCTTGCCGAGAGCCATGGCGTCGCGCGCGACGATTTCCTCAAGAACTATTTCGGCTCCGAGCTCGATCCGCGCTGGCTGAACCGCGTCTCCAAGCTCTCCGCAAAGGGCTGGAAGAATCTTGTCGCCATCGACAAGGAGAAGCTGAAGGATTTGCGTGCCCAGATTCACCAGCTCGCCTCGGAGACCGGGCTCGAGATCGGCGAATTCCGCAAGATCGTGCATGCGGTGCAGAAGGGCGAGCGCGAGGCGCGCCAGGCGAAGAAGGAAATGGTCGAGGCGAACCTGCGCCTCGTCATCTCGATCGCCAAGAAATACACCAATCGCGGCCTGCAATTCCTCGACCTGATCCAGGAAGGCAATATCGGCCTGATGAAGGCGGTCGACAAATTCGAGTATCGCCGCGGCTACAAGTTCTCGACCTATGCGACATGGTGGATCCGGCAGGCGATCACCCGTTCGATCGCCGATCAGGCGCGCACCATCCGCATTCCGGTGCACATGATCGAGACCATCAACAAGATCGTGCGCACCTCGCGCCAGATGCTGAACGAAATCGGCCGCGAGCCGACGCCGGAGGAACTGGCCGAAAAGCTCGGCATGCCGCTGGAGAAGGTGCGCAAGGTTCTGAAAATCGCCAAGGAGCCGCTCTCGCTCGAAACCCCGATCGGCGACGAGGAAGATTCACACCTCGGCGACTTCATCGAGGACAAGAACGCGATCCTGCCGATCGACGCGGCGATTCAGTCGAACCTGCGCGAGACCACGACGCGAGTCCTCGCCTCGCTCACGCCACGCGAGGAGCGCGTCTTGCGCATGCGCTTCGGCATCGGCATGAACACCGACCACACGCTGGAAGAAGTCGGCCAGCAATTCAGTGTGACGCGCGAGCGCATCCGCCAGATCGAGGCGAAGGCGCTGCGCAAGCTGAAGCATCCGAGCAGAAGCCGGAAGTTGCGGAGCTTCCTCGACAATTGAGGGCCACACGAACCCCGGCAAAAGCCGGGGTTTGCCGTTCGTGAAAACATGATGTGTCGCCGCATTGCATGCGGCGGCAGCCGCGATCAGGCCGTTGCCGCGTCGTGCCGGCCGGGGACGGGTTGCACCTCGCGCCCGCCGTCGCCCTGAAGCGCGAGTTCCCGGTACACCTTTTCCAGCCGCAGGCAGCGTTCCCGGCAATCTGCGTCGGTGGTCTCGCGCGCAAGCTTCGCGCAGGCCAGGGCCCGCCGCAGAAGGAATTTCGCACTGACCACCGGCATGCTCCGCGCTCTCCACGCTCCGTGATGGTGCATCGCAGCACATTTTCTATTGCGACGCAACGATGACAGCACCGCGGCGGTTCCGGGCCAGTCCCGGCTTTGCCGCGCTATCCACACCAGCGGCGCGCGCTGGGTGCCTTGCGTCGCCCGCAGGTGGGGTTCCCGGCCGCCGGCCTTGCCGCCGCGGGAATGCGGCTCTAACTCAGTTTAAAATAATTCCAGACTGGATAGCCCGCATGCTCTCCCCCTTCGCCTCCCGCCGCCGCTTCTCCGACCTGTCGGAAGCCGAAATCCTGGCGCTCGCCATCTCCTCGGAAGAGGACGACGCCCGCATCTACGCGACCTATGCTGAGCAGCTGCGCCACCAATATCCGTCGACCGCGGCGATGTTCGACGCCATGGCGGCGGAGGAGGACGGCCACCGGCGCCTCCTGATCGACACCTTCGAGCGACGGTTCGGCAAGGTGATCCCGCTCATTCGCCGCGAGCATGTCGCGGGCTTCTATTCGCGCCGCCCGGTCTGGCTTGTGCAGAATCTCGGGCTCGACCGCATCCGCGCCGAGGCCGCGCGCATGGAGGACGATGCGGCGAATTTCTACGTTCAGGCCGCGCAGCGCGCGAGCGATCCCGCGACCCGCAAGCTTCTCGGCGATCTCGCCGCGGCCGAGCGCAGGCACGAGCATCGGGCCGGGGAGATCGCGGCGGCGCAGGAGGGCACGTCGGCGCGCAGCGAGGAGGACGAGAAGGCGCGCCGGCAATTCATTCTCACCTATGTGCAGCCGGGGCTTGCCGGCCTGATGGATGGCTCGGTGTCGACGCTTGCGCCGATCTTCGCCACCGCATTCGCGACGCAGAACACCTGGACCACGTTTCTGGTCGGCCTTGCCGCGTCGGTCGGCGCCGGCATCTCGATGGGATTCACCGAAGCCGCCCACGACGACGGCGTGATCTCGGGCCGCGGCTCGCCGCTCAAGCGCGGGCTGGCGTCGGGCATCATGACGACGGTGGGCGGGCTCGGCCACGCGCTGCCCTATCTCATTCCGCATTTCTGGACCGCGACGGCCATCGCCGGCATCGTGGTGTTCGTCGAATTATGGGCGATCGCCTTCATCCAGAACCGCTACATGGAAACGCCATTCCTGCGCGCGGTGTTTCAGGTGGTGCTGGGCGGGTCCTTGGTGCTGGCGGCGGGGATTCTCATTGGGGGGAGTTAGGGGCGAGCGCGCTGCTGCTTTGATTGGCCCATAAGCCACTAGCGGCAACGAACGCTCTCGTTTGTAGCGGCAACGAACGCTCTCGAGTGTAGCGGTAACGAACGGTCTCGTGTCCGGGGCGCGCTGCGGCATGCAATGCCGCTGCGCAGAACCGGGACCCATGCTGCGCGAAGCGAGGGACGATTTTTCCTTGCACTAAGACCTCACCGTGCGCAATCTTTGGTTGCGTCGGTGACGGGCAGAATCAGGGAGGAAAGCGATGGCGAAGAGGGCAAAGCGCGCTGAGAAACCACGACGAGTGCGCATCGCGCGTATCGATGGCAGCGTCGGTTCTCTGGAGAAAAGAATTTCGAGAGATTACGGACTTCCGCACGGGAGTGTGAGGATCGTTGGCCCGGACGGAAAGGACAAGCGATCGGATGCAAAGATCAAGAGTTTGCTGCGTGAGTGGGAAATATAGCGGTGGCAAAACGTGTATCGATTTTGGAACGATCGAAATTGGTAAAGTGACCGGGCGTTTTGATGGACCAACCTTCAGGACAGCCAAGCCTTATCGATATCGAAATTGGTTCAGAAAACTCTGAGCCGTTTAAATCGATCAAGCGAATTATTTGGAGAAGAATTCCGCCATTTGCGGTGCTCACCGGACCAAATGGATCAGGCAAAACACAGTTGCTCCAAGCATTGGCTTACAAGCTATCGCTGACCGACTATGGTCAGGCCCCAACGTTGAATCAGCTGCCGCTCAAGGTCTCTGGAGATACGATTGGGCTGGACGATATAGCTTATTTGCCCAGCTCGGAAAATTCGTTTCAGGTGCAAGGAAGTAGCATCGGCAATCTACAGCAACTGAAATTGAATTTCATTCAGCAACTTGCCCCGGAAAATTCGAGAGGAAATATCGACATCACAATTCTACGCAGACGGATTGAGCGACAGTTTGGAATAAGGATAGATTCGAGACAGGTCGCGCCCCAGTTGGTCGGAAAACTTCCAGACGACTTTATTTACATGCTGAACTATTCCGATGTTGCAGCATCGCTTAGTCATGTTTTTCTCGGTTATCAGTTTCGGTTCGCGCAAGAGTTGATGAATGGAAAGTCAAAAGAAGACATTTCAAATAGCATTGGTAAAGCTCCCTGGGAATTGGTCAACGAGGCGCTCCGCGCCGCCGAGTTTGCGTATCGGGTTACAGCGCCGGACAACAACCTGCTGCAACATTTCCAAGTGAGGGTTGAGCCGGTTGGCGGCGGCGCGCCGATGGAATTGAACGATCTCTCATCTGGCGAAAAAGCTATATTACGAACAATCCTGTGGTTCTATAATTCGAAGCATAATAACATTTTTCCGAAGCTGTTTTTGTTAGATGAGCCAGACGCCCATCTTCATCCGTCCATGACGCGCCAATTTATCGACGTCCTCAAAAATGTCTTGGTCGATCAGTACAAGGTTCGTGTAATTCTTACGACACACTCGCCGTCAACGGTGGCATTGGCTCCCGAAGACTCTATTTTTGTAATGACCCGTGGGCAAGCTGTTATAGGTCGACCAAAATCAAAGGCCGAAGCGATTGGGTTGCTAACGTCAGGGCTTGTGTTTGTCTCGTCTGGCACCAAGTTTGTTCTTGTCGAAGATCAGGCCGATGTAGAGTTCTATAGTGCTGTGCGCGATGTCCTAGCCGATCAAGGCCCGAGCAAGGATAACGAAGCGCTTCGGCCCGCTCCAAGCTTGATTTTTCTTCCTGCATCAATCGGGAAACACGCGGCGAAGATTGGGGGAGGAAAGAATATCGTGGCGCAATGGGTGGAGAAATTCGATACTCAGCCGCTTAATGAAATTGTGTACGGGATAATTGACTTAGATGCTGGAAATGTTGGGACTGAGCGGATTTATGTTACGGGCCGTTATACGCTCGAAAATTATCAGCTAGACCCATTTCTGATATTTGGCCTCCTTCTCGAGGAGCAAATTGCCCCGCAAATTCCGGGCGTTAGCCTAACATTAGGAGATGAGCACCTGCTGCGTACTCTGCCTGCATCAAGTCTACAAAAGATCGTAGATTACGTAGTTGCACAGGTCGAACCTTGCTTGCAGTCCATTACAGATGATGAAAGGCAAAGGCTGCCTGTAACGTTTACGTGCGGCGCGTCGGTGAGTTACCCTAATTGGATGCTGACGAGACCTGGGCATAGTTTGCTTCCACTATACCAAAGGCTTTTCGGACAACATCTGATTACGCCGCCGCGACTGAATAAGAGTCTTCGGCGTCTTCGAATGATTCCGATCGAGCTGGCGAGAGTGATGGCTAACCTGCAACAAGGATCAAGCTGAAAACTCAAAACATGTACAGAGAGGGTAATCGGCTGACAGTGCCGCTTTGAGCGGGCGGCGTCAGGCGGCTTGTTTGGTTGCTCGTTTTTCGGTTCGCTTGTCCTCCTTTTGGTAAGCGATGTTTTGGTCCCACCTTCCGGATCGAGGCCGGTTCTGAGAGTCTGCGGTTCGATTTGGACTGTCAGGCTTAGAATGGACACTGAGCGTAGCGCTATCACGGAGCCGGTTCGGCGGATCG
>JBMOOQ010000071.1:0-22781 GCA_049324435.1 Pseudomonadota bacterium | reverse complement strand
TTTCTTCGGAGCGCTCTTCTTTGCGCCCTTCTTCTTTTTGGGCATGCTCATCTTCTTGGCTTTTTTGCCCTTCTTGGCCTTCTTGGCCTTTTTCCCCTTCTTCGCCTTCTTCGCCATGACTTCTCTCCGAAAAGGTTGCGCTAGGCTGCCGCTAGGCCGGTGCTGACGTTTTTGCTGCCGTCACCAGGTCCCCCTTGACCGGCATCCCTTGCACGCCGCCGGACAATTCCGCCGGCTTCGGGCCTCCCGTGGCCCAATCGATCAACTCGACCGGGTGAACCACCGGTATCGCCGTGCCCGATGCGATCTGAGTCATACATCCGATATTGCCGGCTGCGATCACGTCGGGACTCAGTTGAGCGATGTTTGCAATCTTACGGTCCCGCAGCGTCTGCGCAATCTCGCTTTGCAATATATTGTACGTTCCTGCCGAGCCGCAGCACAGATGCCCCTCCGGGATGTCCTTCACGATGAAGCCAAAACGGGCCAGCAGCTCCTTGGGCTGGCGGATGACGCGCTGCCCATGCTGCAGTGAGCAGGCGGCATGATAGGCGACGGTCAGCCCTGTCGGTTGAACCTGCTCGGCCTGCGGCAAGGTGAAGAGATATTCGCTGATATCGCGAGCGAGGGCCGATACCCGGGCGGCCTTGCCGGCATAGGCCGGATCGCTCCGCAGCATGAAGCCATAGTCCTTGATGGTGGTCCCGCAGCCGGACGCATTGATCACAATGGCGTCCAGGCCTTCGCCTTCAATTTCGCGAGTCCAGAGGTCGATATTGGCCTTGGCCTGCGCATGCGCCTCATTCTCCCGCCCCATGTGATGGACGAGCGCGCCGCAGCAAACCTCGTCCTCGGGCGTGACCACTTCGATGCCGATGCGGTTCAGCAGCCGGATCGTTGCCGCATTGACGTTGGCGCCGAGTACCCGGTTGGCGCAGCCCTGAAGCAATACGACCCGGCCCTTGCGCTGACCATCGACCGGGTGAATGCGCCGATCCGGCGGTGGCGACGACTTCGACCCTGCGGGCGGGGCCAGGCGCAGCATCGCGGCCAGCGGCGTCAGGCCAATCGCGGACAGGAGCCCGGCGAACGGCCGGGCCAGGGGGACCGCAGCAAGTGCCGCCCGCATGCGCTCCGGATAGGGCAGCACGACAGCGAGCAGCCAGCGTATCAGGCGGTCCCGCAGCGGCCGCCGGTAGGTCCTCTCGATATGGGTCCGGGCGTGATCGACGAGGTGCATGTAATGCACACCGGACGGACAGGTGGTCATGCAGGACAGGCAAGACAGGCAGCGATCGATATGCGTCACTACATCGGCGGTGGCCGGGCGGCCCTGTTCCAGCATGTCCTTGATCAGGTAGATCCGTCCGCGCGGGGAATCGCGCTCGTCGCCCAGCAGCACATAGGTCGGACAGGTCGCGGTGCAGAAGCCGCAATGCACGCACGTCCGCAAAATCTTGTTGGATTCCGCGATATCCGGATCGGCAAGTTGGGCGAGCGAGAACCGGGTCTGCATGACTACACCCCCGCCCACATGCGGCCGGGATTGAGAATCCCCTTCGGATCGAAACTGTCCTTCACGCGCCGGGTCAAGGCGGCAAGGCCTTCGTTCTGCGGATCGAAAACCGGAACCTTGGCCCGGATCGCGGCCGGCGCCCGGATCAGCGTCGCGTGCCCTCCGGCCTCGGCGACCGCAAGCCGGATTGTCGCACTGCCGGCGTCGTCCGATGGCGGCAACGCGATCCAGAGCAATCCGCCGGCCCAGTCGAAGAAATAGCTGCCTTCCGCTGCCGCGACCTGCCCCGCGATGACCGCGCCGTTCATCGGCGTGGTGGAGACCCGCCAGACCGGGCGCTCGTCGCCGGTGAACGGAAGCACGTCGCGGATCGCGCGCCAGACTACCTGCGAGGTTTCCGCGCTTAGCGTTTCCGAAGTGCCATAAGCCTTCAGCAGCGCTGCGAGAACGTCGATCCGGTGCGAGACAGATGGCGCCACCCCTTCGAGCCGCATCAGGGTCACGGCTTTGCCGCCGAACAGGCCCTGCAATGTGCCGAGCGCCGCAGGAGGCAGATGTGCCGCACCCGACACCTCGCAGGACGACCCCATCGCCTCGGCCATCGCCTGCCCCGCCTGCCGGTCGTCGAGACCGGTCAGCAAGACCGTCGCTTCGGTCTCGGCGCGCGGCAGGGTCTTGATGGTGACCTCGGTCATGGCGCCGAGCGTGCCGTACGACCCGGCCATCAGCTTGCAAAGATCGTAGCCGGTGACGTTCTTCACAACGCGGCCGCCGGACTTAAAGGTTTCGCCGCGGCCCGACACCGCGGTGACACCGAGAAAATGGTCTCGCGCAGCCCCGGCCTTGATCCGGCGCGGCCCAGACAGATTGGCGGCGAGCACACCGCCAATGGTCCCTGCGCCGGACGCGCCGCCCAGCAGCGGTCCATAATCCGCCGGTTCGAACGCAAGTTCCTGGTTCGCCTCCGCGACCAGCCGTTCGATGTCCGCGATCGTCGTACCGGCCCGCGCCGACAGCACCAGTTCCTCCGGCTCATAGAGCGTGACGCCAGTCAGCCCGGACAGATCAAGGGTGACGTCCGACTGGCTCGGACGGCCGATGCCGCGCTTCGAGCCCTGCCCCGCAATCTCAAGCGTCTTTTCCTCGGACAGAGCCCAGACGACGGCGTCCTCGACGTCCTTTGCGTCTCGCGGTTTCAAAATGTCCGGCACAGTCTCTCACACCCGGCTTGCGGCTCGCGCTGCTCACCACTTGTCCGCGCCAATCTGGAACGGGTCAAGAGACCGGCCGCTCATCGGCAATCACCTTGCCGTCGTTCGGCAGGCTGCCGGGTGCGACAAGCTTCACGGCGCCCCTCAGCTTGGTGACGGACTGCAGGGTGACGGCGATTGCATCGGCAAGCCCCTCCCCACCCGCGCACTCGGCATGCAGGGTCATCGCATCCTGCTCGGCCTCGCGTGTGACCACGAGCCGGACGCGGGAAAGCTCCGGATGGCGCTTTACGATCTCGGCGATCTGTTCGGGCCGCACGAACATGCCCTTGACCTTGGTGGTCTGGTCGGCGCGACCCATCCAGCCCCTGATCCGCATATTGGTGCGCCCGCACGGCGAACGCCCGGGCAGCACAGCCGAGAGGTCGCCGGTCGCGAGCCGGATCATCGGATAATCCGGATTGAACGAGGTCACGACGACCTCGCCGACTTCGCCCTCCGGTACCGGATCGCCGGTGCCAGGCCGCACGATCTCGACAATGATGTTCTCGTTCACCACCAGACCTTCGCGCGCCTCAGTCTCGTAGGCGATCACGCCGGTCTCGGCGATGGCGTAGCATTGCAGCACCTCGACCCCGCGCGAGGATAATTCCTGCCGCAGCGAAGCCGGCAGCGCTGCGCCTGAGACGAGCCCGCGCTTGATGGATGACGCGTCCTTACCGGAGGCTTGCGCAGTATCGAGCAGGATCTTCAGGAAGTCCGGCGTGCCGGTGTAGCCATCGGGGCGCAGCCGGGCGATGGCCTCGACCTGCTGCTCGGTATTGCCGACGCCGCCCGGAATGACCGCACAACCCAGTGCCTCCGCCGCGGATTCAAACATCCAGGCACCGGGCGTGAGGTGATACGAGAAGCAGTTGAGGACGATCTGGCCTTCGCGGAAGCCGGCCGCGAACATCGCGCGCGCGACGCCGGCGAAGTCGCTGCCGTGCCCTTCCGGCTCGAAGATCGGACCGGGCGACATCAGGAGGCGCTTCGCCTTGCCGGGCGGCGTGACATTGAAGCCGCCGAACGGCGGCGTCTCGGCCTGCAGGCGCGGCAGGTCGGATTTGCGAAGGAGCGGCAATTCCGCCAGCGCCGCACGCGAGGTCACGAATTTCGGATCGATGCCGTCGAGATGCCGCGCCCATCCGGGGGCCGTGAGCGCGCGCGCGATCTGGTCCGGAACCTGCGCGAATGTCTCGCGCTCGCGCGCTCCCGGATCGCGAATTTCGAGTGAGTCGTGAAAATCGTGGGAGAGAGAAGACGCTAAGCCAGCCATCGCTTGCGCCGCTTGTAGTGCTTGCCCTCGCGGAACGACTTGCGCTTGCCCTCGGCGATGCCGAGGTAGAATTCCTTGACGTCCTCGTTCTCAGCGAGCGACTTCGCATCGCCGTCCATCACCACGCGGCCGTTTTCCAAAATGTAGCCGTAGCGCGCATATTTCAGCGCCATGTTGGTGTTCTGCTCGGCGAGGAGAAACGAGACGTTCTCTTTCACATTCAGGTCGTTCACGATCTCGAAAATCTCTTCCACGATCTGCGGCGCGAGGCCCATCGACGGCTCGTCGAGCAGGATCATCTTGGGGCGCGACATCAGCGCACGGCCGATCGCGCACATCTGCTGTTCGCCGCCTGAGGTGTAGCCGGCCATCGAATTCCTGCGCTCGCGCAGCCGCTTGAAATAGCCGTAGACCATTTCAAGGTCGCGATTGATCGCTGCGCGCCCGTCCTTGCGGGTGAAGGCGCCGGTCAGCAGGTTCTCCTCGATGGTGAGATGGCCGAAGCAATGCCGGCCTTCCATCACCTGGATGCAGCCCCGCCGCACCAGTTCGTTCGGCGACAGCGCCTGCACCTCGGCACCCTCGAACACGATCGAACCCTTGGTGACCTCACCGCGTTCGGAATGCAGGAGATTGGAAATCGCCTTCAGCGTGGTGGTCTTGCCGGCGCCGTTGGCGCCGAGCAGCGCCACGATCCCGCCCTTGTCGACTTCGAGCGAAACGCCCTTCAGCACCAGGATGACGTGGTCGTAGAGCACCTCGATGTTGTTGACGGAGAGGATTTTCTCCGTGGCGGGTGCGGATGCCGATGGCATCGACTGAGCTACGGTTGACATGGGTGTCTCTTCACCCTCCCCCTTGTGGGGAGGGTCGACCGCTTGAGCGAAGCGAAAGCGGTCGGGGTGGGGTTCCTCGCAAATGGGTCCAAAGCCCCCACCCCGGCTCGCTTCGCTCGCCGACCCTCCCCACAAGGGGGAGGGTGACAAGAGCTCGTGGACGGAGGCCCATCAATGTCATGACGCCTTGTCGCAAGGCTCGGTGCGCTTGGGCCAGGGCTGGTTCTTTGACACGTAATCCTTGGCTGCAGCTTCAAGCAGTGGACGCACGCGCTCCTTCATCGGCGGGATCCAGTCGGAGACTTTCACCCACTTCGACCCATCCCATTGCTGCATATAGGCGGCGTGATGGCCGTTGTGGTCGGTGCAGGACACGCCGGTGACCGGAGCGCCGAAATCGGGCAGGCCGATTTCCTTCCAGCGCGCGGCCGGAATATTGAGCGTCTCGAATCCGCGCCGCACATCCTCGCCGGTCACGGCCTTCTTGCCGGTGAGCTTCTGCGCGTTGCGGATCGCCTCAGCGATCAGCACGGAGTTATAGACGCCGCGGTTGTAGAGGTTTTCGCCGAACTTGTCGGCTGCCACCTGGCTCTTGCCCTTGTCGACAACGTATTTTTTGATGTCCTGGATCGCAGGATATTGGGTTCCGAGGCCGTTGAAGTTCAGCGTCAGGTAGCCCTTCGCGGCCTCGCCGCCGCCGCGCGCGTCGTCCTCACCGCCCGACCACCAAACACCGACGAACTTGTCCATGGGATAGTTGATACGGGTGGCTTCACGCACCGCGGTCGGGTTCATCGCGCCCCAGCCCCACATGATCATCCAGTCCGGCTTGTCGCGGCGCACGTTCAGCCATTGCGCGGACTGGTTCTGCATCTCGCTTGCCGGCACCGGATAGAGCTTCACGTTGAAGCCGTAATCCTTGGCAAACTGTTCGAGCAACGGGATCGGTTCACGGCCATAACCGCCATCGAAGAAGATGTAGCCGATTGTCTTGCCTTTCAGTTTGTCGAGACCGCCTTCCTTGCCGCCGATATAGCGGAAGATCATCGACAGGCCGTCCCAGTACGTTGCGGGCGGATTGAAGATCCATGGAAATTCATTCCCGACCGCCGAGGCGGACAGGCCATAGGCCATCGATAGAATCGGGATCTTGTCGACCGAGGCCTTCGGAATCAACGACAGCGTGATGCCGGTGGAATACGGGTTCACGACCACCGGCTTCTTCGCCTTGACCTGCTCATAGCATTCCACACCACGCTTGGTGTCATAGCCGGTCTCGCATTCCTCGATGACGAGCTTGACGCCGCCGATGCCACCGTCGCGCTCGTTCAGCATTTCGAGATAGTCTTTCATGCCGTTGGCGATCGGAATACCGGAGCCGGCGAACGGTCCGGTGCGATAGGTCAGGAGCGGCACATATATTGAATCCTGCGCGAGCGCCGGAACCGGAAGCGCAACACCGCCCAGCAGGCCGGCAACGGCCGCTCCGATGGCAAGATGTCTGAGACGCATTTCGTTTCTCCCTTTGATGTCGCCGGCGTGAGGGCCGGTCGTCTTGTTTCCCGCGGACGGATGATCCGCCCAGAGGGTTTGGTCCCGAGTGTGCCCTGTCAGTACGGGAAAGGCCACACCCGCAGTTTCTGCTTCCCGATCTGCCAGAGCCGCGCGAGGCCGTGCGGCTCCACGATCAGGAAAAAGATGATGAGCGCGCCAACGATCATGAACTGGATATGCTCGACGGTCGCCGCGTTGAGCGAAATCCCGACAGCTGCCGGCACGAGCTTCAGCAGGATCGGCAGGCCCCAGATGAAGGCGGCGCCGAAAAACGAGCCGACCAGGCTGCCGAGCCCGCCGATAATCACCATGAACAGGATGATGAAAGACTGGTTGATGTTGAACGAGTCGGCCTCGGCGGCACCGAGCCACATGAACACCATCAATGCGCCGGCCACGCCGCAATAATAGGACGAGATCGCAAAGGCGAGCAGCTTGGTGCGGTAGAGCCGGATGCCGATCAATTCAGCGGCAATATCCATGTCGCGCACCGCCATCCAGGAGCGGCCGATGCGGCCGCGCACGAGGTTCGAGGCGATCCACGTCAGCGCCACGACGATCGTCAGGACGATCATGTAGCGCGCCACCGGACTGGCAGTCGGACCGGTCACGGGAATATCGAAGATGGTGCGGGTCGGCACCTCGATGGCGTTCGAAACGTTGTAGTTCACGAGCCACGGCACGCGTACGAAGCACCACGACAGAAAGAACTGCGCCGCGAGCGTTGCGACCGCGAGATAGAAGCCCTTGATCCGCAGTGACGGCAGGCCGAAGATCACGCCGACAGCGGCGGAAACGAATCCCGACAGCAGAATCAGTACGATGATGTTGGCATCGGGGAACCAGGTGGTGAGCTTGTAGGTGGCATAGGCGCCGACGCCCATGAAGCCGGCCGTGCCGAGCGAAATCAGCCCGGTATAACCGGTCAGCAGATTGAGCCCGATCGATGCCAGCGCAAACACCAGCACCGGAATCATGACAGCGGACAGCGTGAAGCTTGAGATCGTGAGCGGGATCACGACGAAAGCCACGAACAGGATCAGAGCGATGCCGATCCGGTCCTGACGGATCGGAAACAGCGCCATATCGGCGGCGTAGTCGGTCTTGTACTGGCCGGTTTCGCGGTAGAACATCAGCGCGCCCTCATATCCGCTCGATGATGCGCTCGCCGAACAGCCCCTGCGGCCGGAACAGCAGGAAAACCAGCGCGATCATGTAGGCGAGCCAGCTTTCGATGCCGGAGCCGAGCAGCGGCCCCCAGTAGAATTCGCCGAGCTTCTCGCCGACGCCGATGATGATGCCGCCGACGATCGCGCCCGGGATCGAGGTGAAGCCGCCGAGGATCAGCACCGGCAGCGCCTTCAGCGCGAGTATCTGCAGCGCGAAGGACACGTCGGAGCGCGCGCCCCACATGATGCCGGTGGCGAGCGCCACGATGCCTGCAGCAAACCACACGATGACCCAGATCTGTTCGAGCGAGATGCCGACCGACAGTGCCGCCTTGTGGCTGTCGGCAACGGCACGCAGTGCGCGGCCGATCCGGGTGCGCTGGAAGAAGACGGCCAGCGTTGCGACCATGACCGAGGCGATGACGGCAGCGGCGATGTCCAGCTTCTGGAACGAGACGAAGCCGCCAAACACTTTCCATTCCAGCGCGCCCTTGGGCAGAAACAGTTCCTCGGTGATCATCACCTTGGGCTCGCCACCGAAGATGATTTCGCCGAGCCCGATCAGGAAATAGGTGAGCCCGAAGGTCGCCATGAACAGAATGATGTCCGGCTGATTCACCAGCGGCCGCAGCATCAGCCGCTCGACCCCGATCGCAAGTACGAGCATCACCCCGATCGTCAGAGCGAGCGCGAGGAACGCCGGCACGCCCTTGGCGTGCAAGCCGACGAGCGTCAGCGCCGCAAACACCACCATGATGCCCTGCGCGAAATTGAACACGCCCGAGGCCTTGAAGATCAGCACGAAGCCGAGCGCGATCAGTGCGTACAGCACGCCGGAGACGAGTCCCTCCCACAGCGTCTGAATCAGCAAATCCGGCGCGCCGCCCATCTGCACGAAGGGATCGATGAAGATTTTGTAGAGAAGGTCCATCGATCAGCCTCAATGCGCCACGCCGAGATAGGCGTCGATCACCGCCTGGTTCGCCTTGACCTCATCGGGCGTGCCGTCGGCGATCTTCTGTCCGTAATCCAGCACGATGACGCGGTCGGACAAATCCATCACCACGCCCATATCGTGCTCGATCAGCGCGATCGTCGTGCCAAAATACTGGTTCACGTCGAGGATGAAGCGCGACATGTCCTCCTTCTCCTCGAGATTCATGCCGGCCATCGGCTCATCCAGAAGAAGGAGGTCCGGTTCCATCGCCAGCGCGCGGCCGAGCTCAACACGCTTTTGCAAGCCATATGGCAGACGGCCAACGGGAACCTTGCGGATATGCTCGATATGCAGAAAGTCGATGATCTCCTCGACCTTCTTCCTGTGCTCGACCTCTTCGGCCAGCGCGGGGCCAAAACGCAACATCTGCCAGAACAGGCCGCGATGCATTTTTAGCGTGCGTCCGGCCATAATGTTGTCGAGCGCGGTCATGCCGCGAAACAGCGCAACGTTCTGGAATGTGCGAGCGATGCCGCCCCGTGCGGCATCGTAGGGCCGCATCTTTGCGCGAGTCTGGCCCTTGAAGGTGATGCGGCCTTCCTGCGGCGTATAGAAGCCGTTGATCACGTTCAGCATCGAGGTCTTGCCGGCGCCGTTCGGACCGATGATCGCTCGAATCTCGCTTTTCCTGATATCGAAGGAAACGTCGCGGATCGCTTTCACGCCACCGAACGACAACGATACGTTCTCGACGGCGAGCAGAACCTCGCCGGCCGCGATGTCGGTCTGCGATGGCGCCCTCACGCCGCCTTCTCCTCGCGAGCGGGGACCGGCTCGGTCTTCATGTCGACGATCTTCACGCGAGCGCGGACAGTCCCCTTGCGGCCATCCTCGAAGGTGACTTCGGTGGCAATGTCCGCCTCCTTAGACCCGTCGTAGAGCGCGGTGATCAGCGGCGCATAGCGCTCGGCGACAAAGCCGCGCCGCACCTTCTGCGTACGTGTGATCTCGCCATCGTCGGGGTCGAGTTCCTTGTGCAGGATCAAAAAGCGCCTGATCTGCGCGCCGGCCATCACATCCTCGGCCGCGAGCGAACGATTGACCTCGGCGACGTGCTGCTCGATCAGTTCGTACACGCGCGGATTGGCCGCAAGCTCCTGATAGGAACCGTAGACCACATTGTTGCGTTCCGCCCAGTTGCCGACGGCAGTCATGTCGATATTGATGAAGCAGGTGACGAAATCCCGCCCGTTTCCGTACGCAACCGCCTCGCGAATGTTCGGATAGAACTTCAGTTTGTTCTCGATGTATTTGGGCGCAAACAGCGCGCCGTTGGCAAGCCTGCCGACATCCTTGGCGCGGTCGATGATTTTCAGGTGTCCGGTCTGATCGAAGAACCCGGCGTCGCCCGTCTTCACGTAACCGTCCGGCGTCATCACCTCGTCGGTCTTTTCCTTGTCCTTGAAGTAGCCGAGGAACATCCCGGGCGACTTGAAGAGCACCTCGCCGGACTCCGAAATGCGAATATCGACATTCGGTGCGGCAGGGCCGACGGTATCGGCACGGATGTCGCGGTCGGCTTGGCAGGTCACGTACAGGAACGCTTCGGTCTGGCCGTATAGTTGCTTCAGGTTGAGACCGAGCGAGCGGTAAAATGAAAACAGGTCCGGTCCGATGGCTTCGCCCGCAGTATAGGCGACGCGCACGCGCGAGAACCCGAGCACATTCTTGAGCGGGCCATAGACCAGAAGTTCACCGAGCCAATAGAGCAGACGTCCGCCCAGCGGCACCGGCTGGCCGTCGAGGATTTTCTCGCCGTAACGCCGCGCAACGCCGATGAAGTAGTGAAACATCCGCCGCTTCAGATAGCCCGCATCCTCCATCCGGATCATCACCCGCGTCAGCAGGTTCTCGAATACGCGCGGCGGCGCAAAGTAAAAGGTCGGCCCGATTTCGCGCAAATCCTGCTGCGCAGTATCGGGTGATTCCGGACAAGCCGTGCAGAAACCGGCGACCAGCGCCTGCGCGTAATTCAGGTAATGGTCGCCGACCCACGCGAGCGGCAGATAGGCCAGAACCACATCGTCCGCATTCAGCTTGTCGAAGGTGACGGTATCTTGTGCTGCCGCGATACAGCGTCCTGCCGAGAGCACCACCCCCTTCGATCGGCCTGTCGTACCGGAGGTGTAGAGGATGATCGAAGGATCGGCCGCGCTGCCGGCTTCAATCTCCCGGTCGATGCGGACCGCGGCTTCGGGATCGCCCGCCATGATCGCCTCGTTGTCTGCGATCATGGCTCCCAGATCGTGCAGGCGGCTGTGGTCGTAATCGCGCAGCCCGCGGGGCTCGTCATAGACAATGTGACGCAGCTTCGGCAGTTGCTCCTGAACGGACAGTATTTTGTCGACCTGCTCCTGATCCTGCACCACCGCGACGCCGATATCGGCATGGTCGAGCACATAGGCCATTTCGGTCGCAACCGCATCGGCATAGACCGGCACCGGAATGGCGCCCAGCGCCTGCGCCGCGAGGATGGATTCATACAGGCGTGGCCGGTTGTTGCCGGCGATGGCGACGGTATCGCCGCGCTTAACCCCGAGCTTCGACAATCCGAGCGCTATGGCCCGGACCTCGCGGGCGACATCCGCCCAGGTCCAGGTTTGCCATATGCCCAAATCTTTATGCCGCAATGCGGGACGATCTCCCCGCACGTTCGCATGATGAAGCAGAAGCTTCGGAAACGTGTCCGCAGCAGCGTGCGCGCCATTCGTCACGGCGCCATCCTCCCTGAATTTTCGCGCGTTTTCCGCGCGTTGTCATTATCGGCCGCCTGCCACGGCCATTCCCCGGTTCTCTTATAGCGAAAATTACAGCAAAAAGGTTGTCTGCAAATGTCTCACTTGACAGACGCGATGGCGGTTTGTTGGCTAACGTAACGGCTTTGTATTTGCGGCACGCACCCTTGCACTGCACCGCAGCGGACGTCAGTCGCCGTAGACCCGCAGCCTTTCCAGATCGACGATTGTCAAGCCGCCGTGCTCCATGCGGATCAGGCCTTCGTTTTCCAGCCGCTTCAGACTTTGCCCCGCGACCGGCCGCGAAACGCCGGAGAGAAGTCCGATTTCCTCATGGCTGATGGCAAGATGACGTCCCTTGTCGCTGTAGAGCACGGGGTTGAACAGCCATGCGATCGCACGCGCGACTCGCGCGGTCCCGTCCAGTGAACGGTCATACTCGACCAGCGCAATGAACTGGCCGAGCCGCTCGTTGAACTGCCGCACCAGAAAGCGGTTGAACGCTGCACTGTTTTCAAACAGCCAGAAGAAGGTGTTCTTGTTCATAAGAGCGAGGCGGGTGTCGCGCAGCGCGACGAGGTCATATTGCCGCGGTTCGTTCTTCAACAGCGAGCCTTCGCCGAACCACACCCCGGTTCGCATCCCGGCCAGCGTCACGCTCTTGCCTGAACGCGAAGTCGTCGAAATCTTCATCAGGCCGTCGGAAACGCCGGTCCATGACTCGAGCCGGTCGCCGCGATGGCATACATAGTCGCCGCGCGCGTATTGCTTTTCAACGATACCGCGACGAACCCGCTCGACCTCGTCCGGGTTGAGATCGTGCGACCAGAATGCGATTTGACGGAGGTGCTCAGCTGAGATCAAAGGCGGAGTCCGGTCAATGGCGCCAAACGCTATTATGCCCGCGCCTGACGCCGCCGCTCAAGAGCCAGCGCTATTCTGCTGCCTTCAGCATTGGCGCTGCGCCAGAGCGGAATTGTTCCAGCAGCGCCGCCTCGTCCGCCTTGGCCGCCGTGATATTTCGCAGCTTCACGTGGCCAAAGCCGCGGATCTTTTCGGGGATCACCGCAAGCCCGACCGCAAGCGGATGATTGTCCGCATTGAGTTTGCCGAGCACCTCGGACAAGAGCATTTCATATTCGGCGATCAATCGCCGCTCCATCCTGCGCTCAGCGGTGTAGCCGAACGGGTCGAACGGTGTGCCGCGCAGAACCTTCAATCGCCGCAGCAGCCCGAACGCCTTCATCATCCACGGACCGAAGCTCATCTTGCGCGGCTCGCCAGTAACCCTATTACGGCGCGCCAGCATCGGCGGCGCCAGATGGAATTCATATCGCAGGTTGCCAGGTTCGAAGGCGGTTTCGACCTGCTTGGCGAAGGTGCCGTCGGTAAAAAGCCGCGCGACTTCGTACTCGTCCTTGTAGGCCATCAGCTTGAACAGGTTGCGTGCGACCGCTTCGGCAAGGCCGGTCCGGCCGGGCGCCCTGCCTTGCTCGGCCGCGCGCGCCTTTTCAACGAAATCGCTGTACCGCTTTGCATAAGCCGCATTCTGATAATCTGTTAGATACGCGACGCGGCGCGCGATGATCTCGTCCAGCGTCTGCGACAGTCTGCGGTTGTCGTCTTCCGCCACGGCATTCGGGATCAGCTTCTCGACATCGGCAAGATCGAGCGCGGCGCGGCGGCCCCATCGGAAGGCGGCCTGGTTCATTGCCACCGCTTCGCCGTTCATCTCGATTGCCTTCTCGATCGACTCCGCCGACAGCGGCAGCGCGCCCTTCTGGAATGCATATCCAACCATGAACATATTGGTTGCAATCGAATTTCCGAGAAGCGCGGTCGCGAGCCGCGTCGCGTCGATAAACGAGACCTGATCGCGGCCTGCGGCCGAGATGATAGCCCGCTTCAGCCGCTCCATGGGCAGCGAAAAATCCGCATTGCGCGTGAAGTCGCCCGGCAGGAACTCGGCGAGGTTGACGATCATGCGGGTTGCGCCGTGCTTGACCGCAGCCAGCACCTTCTTGTTGCCGGCGACCACGATATCGCCACCCAGCACGAGGTCGGCGCCCGCCGCCGCAATCCGGATCGCGTGGATATCGTCGGGCTTGTTGGCAATGCGGATGTGGCTGTAGACCGCGCCGCCTTTCTGAGCGAGCCCCGCCATGTCGATAATGCCGACGCCCTTACCTTCGAGATGCGCCGCCATGCCGAGCACGCCGCCGATGGTCACGACGCCGGTACCGCCGATGCCGGTGACGATGATGCCGTAGGGCTCATTGATCTTCGGCAGCTCAGGCGCGGGCAGTGAGGGTACATCGCCTTCTGCAACCGCGCGGCCTTTCTTCGGCTTGGCGCCATGCACGGTCACGAAGGACGGGCAGAAGCCGTTCACGCAGGAATAGTCCTTGTTGCAGCTCGACTGGTCGATGGTGCGCTTGCGGCCCCACTCGGTCATCAGGGGCTGTACTGAAACGCAATTGCTTTTCACGCCGCAATCGCCGCAGCCCTCGCAGACCAGCTCATTGATGAGGACGCGCTTGTCGGGATCGGGATAGGTGCCGCGCTTGCGGCGGCGGCGCTTCTCGGCGGCGCAGGTCTGGTCGTAGATCAGGACCGACGTGCCCGGCACTGTCGCGAATTCACGCTGCACTTCATCGAGTTCGTCGCGATGATGGAAGGTGATACCCTTCGGCCAGTCGATGCCGGCCGGATATTTCCGTGGATCGTCGCTGACCACGGCGATGCGCTTCACGCCCTCGGCCGCGACCTGCCGCGCCACCATCGGCACGGTCAGCGAGCCTTCCGGCGCCTGACCGCCGGTCATTGCCACCGCATCGTTGTAGAGGATCTTGTAGGTGATGTTGACGCCCGACGCGATCGCGGCGCGGATCGCCATGTAGCCCGAATGGTTGTAGGTGCCGTCACCGAGATTCTGGAACACATGGTTGCGCTTGGAGAACGGCGCCTCGCCGATCCAGTTGGCGCCCTCGCCGCCCATATGGGTATAGCCGAGCGTATTGCGGTCCATGAACTGCGCCATGTAATGGCAGCCGATACCGGCATAGGCGCGCATGCCTTCGGGCACCTTGGTCGAGGTGTTATGCGGGCAGCCGGAACAGAAATACGGGGTACGGGCCGCGACTTCCTGCAATTCGGCCAGCGCATGCTGCGCCTGCTTGAGCTGTGAAACGCGCGTCGCGATCGCATCGTCATGGCCGCGCGCCAGCAGCCGGTCGCCGATCGTGATCGCAACCTCATTGGGATCGAGCGCACCCTTGATCGGGAACAGCCAGTTGCCGCGCTCGTCCTTCTTGCCGATGCAGACCGGCTGGTTCGCCGTGCCATAGAGTTCCTCGCGGACCTGGACCTCCAGCAGCGCGCGCTTCTCCTCGACCACGATGATGAGATCGAGCCCTTTCGCAAAGTCGATCAGTTCGTCGCGCGGGATCGGCCACGGACAGCCGATCTTGAAGATGCGAAGCCCGAGCTGGTTGCAGCGCACTTCGTCGATGCCGAGCTCGTCGAGCGCCTGACGGACATCGAGATAGGCCTTGCCGGTCGTGACGATCCCGATCTTCGCGTTCGGCCCGCCGGATGTGACGATCCGGTTGAGCTTGTTGGCGCGCACGAAGGCGAGCATCGCATCGCGCTTATAGTCGTAGAGTCGCGCCTCCTGACCAAGGATGGTGTCGCGCAGCCGGATATTCAGCCCGCCCTCAGGCATGACGAAATCCTGCGGGATGACGATATTGACGCGATCGAGCGAGCCATCCACGACCGCTGTCGACTCCACCGTTTCGTGCATGCATTTCAGCGCCGCCCAAGTGCCGCAGAAGCGCGACATGGCGAAACCATAGAGCCCGTAATCGATGAT
Organism: Pseudomonadota bacterium; assembly: GCA_049324435.1. Taxonomy (GTDB): domain Bacteria; phylum Pseudomonadota; class Alphaproteobacteria; order Rhizobiales; family Xanthobacteraceae; genus Pseudorhodoplanes. Next base: position 7,571 of record JBMOOQ010000071.1, on the reverse strand, counting down.
CTCCTGAACGCCGGCCGGATTCAGGATCGGAATCATCACGTCGACGAAGTGGTATTCGGACTGATGCGCGGTGGTGGAGGACTCCGCGGTGTGATCGTCACCCATCAGAGCCAGCACGCCGCCATGCTTCGATGAGCCGGCGAAATTCGCATGCCGGAATACGTCGCCGGTCCGGTCCACCCCGGGCCCCTTGCCGTACCAGATGCCGAAAACCCCGTCGAACTTGCCTTCGCCGCGCAATTCGGCCTGCTGACTGCCCCACAATGCGGTCGCTGCGAGATCCTCGTTCAATCCGCCCTGGAACAGAATGTCATTCGGTTTGAGGAATTTCGCCGCGCGCATGAATTGATTATCGAGACCGCCGAGCGGCGAGCCGCGATAGCCGGTGATGTAACCCGCGGTATTGAGCCCCGAGCGCCGGTCACGCTCCTTCTGCATGAGGCAAAGCCGCACAAGGGCCTGATAGCCGGTGACGAAAATGTCCCGCTTCGTCAGGTCGTATTTGTCGTCAAGGCTGACCTGCCGCAGAGTCATGCGCGCGATCCTTTGTGCCTCATGTGCGCACCGGAACAGGCGATCGCCAGCCCGGGCGGCTCGTTAAAATTGAGCAATATGGCAGATAGGTCAGCAATGCTGACCTTTTAAGGGCACCCCCGCCATTTGTCGAGGGTCTTAGGAGGTGCCGCTGCCGAGGCGGATTCGGGCACGAGCATATTGTGCGAGACAGGAGCCGCACGCAAGGGTCGGTCGACAGCAGATTGTCACAGATTGCGAAGCGATGTTGCAAAAACCGGTTTGATAGTAAAAGTGCGCTTCGCGATGGTCCCGCGCTTTTCAGACGAGGTTGCGTTGGCGAATCTGTGGAAGTCGTTCAAGCGGCGCTATTATAAACCATTCAAGCGCAAATTCGCACCGTGGCGAACCGTGCGCTACGGTGACATTGAGGTTCATTATAAGAAGCATCTCGACGGTGGCGGAACCTATTTTGGGCAGGATTTTATCCCACTTCTGAAGAGTTGGGGCGTGCCGAAACAGCCGCGTGCTTTCGAATGGTGTGCGGGCCCCGGATTCATTGGGCTATCGATGATGGCGAACGGCCTTTGCGAATCATTGTGCCTAGCCGACATCAACCCGGAAGCGGTTGCAGCATGTCGGCGGACAATTGCCGCCAATAATCTCGGATCCCGAGTTTCGGTATATGAGTCCGACAATCTGAAAGATATCCCATCGACCGAACGATGGGATCTTGTTGTATCCAATCCGCCGCACTTCGATGATGGCTATTTCGAACATGAGTTGCGCGCGCACGATCCGGGCTGGCGGATACACCGCGAATTCCTGAGTGCCGTCGGAAAATTTCTAAAGCCAGACGGCGTCATTATCCTTCAGGAAAACAACAATGGGTCCACCGCTGCGACCTTTCAGCCGATGATTAACGCTTCGGGGCTGAAAACCGTGTTTGTCCATAACGAGATTCCGACACGCACGCCGGACCACCGATTCTTTTACCTTGGCATCATGCGCGAGGATGGAAACGTCCCCGATTGGGCAAAGCGAGCAGCACAAAGTTAAGGGGACGGACTTGCCTTGAAGTGAACTCGAAAAGTTTTGCTTATGCCATAGCCGGTCGCGCGCCGGGACGGCCTGCCCGCAGCAGCCAGAATGCAATGGCCAAATTGAGAAGATTCCAGGCCAGCCCATTGAGGAAGGCGATGCGGTAGGAGCCGGTCAGATCGAAGATATAGCCGGACATCCAGCCGCCGAGCGCCATACCGAACACCGTCGCCATGATCACCATTCCCACGCGGCCGCCTGCTTCCTGCGGCGGGAAATATTCGCGGATGATGACGGCATAGCTCGGCACGATGCCGCCCTGGAACAGGCCGAACAGGATCGAGATGATGTAGAGCGAGGTCAGCCCGTCGAACAGGAAATAGAGAAACAGAGCGACGGCCTGCATCACGGAGCCGACCAGAAGCGTGATCACGCCGCCGAACCGGTCGGCAACAAAACCGGACGCTATGCGGCTGACAATACCGAAAGCAAGCATGAGCGACAGCATCTCGGCCCCGCGGGCGACGCCGTAACCCAGATCGCCGCAATACGCGACGATATGAACCTGCGGCATCGCCATTGCAACACAGCAGGCAATGCCGGCGATGCACAGCAGGACGAACAGCGTGTTCTGCGACACCCCTATATCGGGCGCGACAAAGCCGCGGCCAGGAGCCCCACCGTTTGCGTGCAAATCGGGTCGCCGCCGGAACATCAGCGCAAGCGGCGGCATGACGCATGCGCAGAAGATCGCGATACCGATATGGCTCGCACGCCAACCGTCGCGGGCAATGAAATGAGAGATGATCGGCGGCCAGATCGCGCCGCCGACATAATTTCCGGCGGCGACGATTGCGATCGCAATGCCCCGCCGCTTTTCGAAAAAGTGCGACAAATCGGCAATCAGCGGCCCGAAGGACGCGGCGGCGCCAAATCCGATCAGAACGTGCGCGGCAGAGACGAGCCACAGGCTCGGGGCGAAGCCCGTGGCCACGTATCCGGCGGCAAGCGAGACGATGCTGACGAAGATGGGCGCAAGGATGCCGAAACGATCCGCCAGCCGTCCCAGCACGAGGTTGCCGACCGCGAAACCTGCCATGGCGAATGTGTAGGGCACGCTCGCGTCGGCACGCGTCGTGGCAAAAGTCGCCTGCACGGCCGGCAGCGCCACGACATAGGACCACATGCCGACACTGCCGAGCGTCCCAAGCAGCAGCGCCATGCCAAGCCGCAGCCAGGCATAAGGCGAATCGACAAGGTTGGGGCGGCTTCCGGCAAGGCCGTCCATGATTGTGTCCCGTTACGGCGCGGCACAGTGCGGCGGACACCCGATCACATCAAGCGAATTGAATGCAACCGACACATTCGCAAAGCTGATGGGTCAAGGCACAATCCGGCGGAGTGAAGCGGGTTGGCCGGATTGCGCGACAGCAGCGAAAATCAGCTCAAGACGACGACCTCGCCGCCATCGGCCACGATGGTTGCACCGGTCATGTAGGCGCCGGCTTTCGATGCGAGCAGCAGGAGTGCGCCGTCGAGATCGCCCTCGCGGCCGAACCGCCCCATCGGGATCGCGCGCTTCATCTCCTGGCCCTTCTCGCTTTCAAGAAAGGCCCGGTTGATGTCGGTAACGAACCAGCCCGGTGCGATGGCGTTCACCCGGACACCCTTGAATGCGAGTTCCAGCGACAGCGCCTTGGTCAGTTGCACGACACCGGCCTTGGCCACAGCATAGGCCGCAACGCCTTTCGAAACACCAAAGGCAAGCACCGATGCGACATTGACGATCGCGCCCGTCTTGCCGGCAGCCAGCATGCGGCGCGCTCCCTCCTGCGACCAGAAGAAAACCGAATCGAGATCGAGCGACAGAATGCGGCGCCATTCTTCCTCGGTCATGTCGAGCGCACGCACGCCCTGCGCCGTGCCTGCATTGTTCACGAGGATGGTTGCGGTGCCGAAGGCGGATTCCGTTTGATCGAACGTCCGCAGCATGGCTGCACGATCGAGGACGTCGGCCTCGACCGCGATGGCAGTCCCGCCCTCCGATGCGATGCGCTCGCATAGCGCATCGAGCCGATCCTTGCGGCGCGCGACGAGGGCAACCTTCGCGCCATTTGCAGCCAGCACCTCCGCAAAGCGCGCACCAAGCCCGGAGGATGCCCCGGTCACCAGCGCCACCTCGCCCGTCAGATCGAACAGCATTCCGGCTTTCATGATCCACCATAGAGCATGCGCGGCAACGCCGTCGCCAGCCCCGGCACGAACCACAGCACGACGAGTGCTGCAAGCTGGATCGCGACGAACGGGACGATACCGACATAGATGTGCCGCGTGGTGATTTCGGGCGGTGCCACGCCGCGCAGGAAGAACAAGGTCGGTCCGAGCGGCGGATGGATGTACGAGGTCTGCAGATTCATCGCCATCAGGATGCCGAGCCAGACCGGATCGACGCCGGGCATGCCGAGCAGGATCGGGCCTACGATCGGCACAATCACGAAGATGATCTCGAAGGCATCCATCACGAAACCAAGGAGAAACATCGCGACCATCACGGCAAGGATCGCACCATTGGTGCCGCCGGGCAGATCGCTGAGCGCACGATGGACGAGGTCGTCGCCGTCGAAGCCGCGGAACACAAGGCCGAACATCGTGGCACCGATCAGGATGACGAAGATCATGCTGGTCATCTGCGCGGTCTTCATCACGGTCGAGACCAGCGCGCGACCGAATGCGCCCTCGCCGCGCAGCGCCGCCAGCAACACCGCTCCGGCTGCGCCGACCGCCGCCGCTTCGGTCGGGGTCGCAATGCCGCCGAGGATCGAGCCGAGCACGGCCAGGACGAGAGCAAGCGGCGCAACAAGCGCGGCGGCAAGTCGCGCGACAAGCGCCAGTCCGCGCGGTGCATCCGGGTCGGGCGGGATCGCGGGCGCGGATTGCGGCGAGAAAATCGCAACCGCGATGACATAGAACATATAGAGCGCGACCAGCGTCAACCCCGGAACAAGCGCGCCGGCGAACAGATCGCTGACCGTGATCGATGCCGGCGCGAAGACGCCCTTCGTGAGCTGCGCGGACTGATACGCGTTGTTGAGTGAATCACCGAGGATCACCAGCACGGTCGAAGGCGGGATGATCTGCGCCAGCGTCGCGGACGCCGCGACGATGCCGGACGCGAGCCGCGGGTCATAGCCGTGGCGCAGCATGACCGGCAGCACGATCAGCCCCATGGTCGCGGCGGTCGCGCCGACAATGCCGGTGGACGCCGCCAGCAAGGCGCCGACAAGGGCGACCGAAAGCCCCAGCCCGCCGCGCAGCGAGCCGAACAATCTGCCAATGTTTTCAAGGAGATCCTCGGCGATCCGCGAGCGTTCCAGCATCACGCCCATGAAGATGAAGAGCGGGATCGCGAGCAGCACCTCGCTCGTCATCACCCCGAAGATGCGCTGCGGTAATGCTCCTAGAAGCCCGATATTGAACAGTCCGAGCGCGCTTCCTCCCGCCGCGAACACGAACGAGAACCCGCCGAGCGTGAAGGCAACCGGATACCCCGCGAACAGCGCGGCGCAGATCGCAACAACAAGCAGAATCGCGAGGACGTCCGCCATCGCGTCAGGCCACGGCTTTGCCGGAGAGGACAGCCCACGCCCGGATCGCCTGCACCGCGCCTTGCAGCATCAGCAGCACGGCAAAGACCGGGATCAGCGTCTTGAGCACGAAGACCAGCGGCAGACCGCTCGCCTCGCGCGAGCCTTCCATGATCGCCCAGGAGCGCGCGACATAGGGCCACGAGAAGTACAGGATCGCCGCGGCGAACGGGATCAAGAGGACCAGCGCTCCGCACAGATCGACCATCGCCTTCCGGCGCGGACACGCCTGCGCGTAGAAAACATCGACCCGCACGTGGCCGTCGCTCTTGAGGGTCCAGGCGGCGACCAGAAGAAACATCGCGGCGTGGCTGTAGACGATCGATTCCTGCAGCCAGATCGAGCCGACGCCGAACAGATAGCGCAGTACCACCACCGCGAACTGGATCGCGACCACGGCAAGGCAGAGCCACGCCGCCGCGCGTCCGATCTTCGTACTCACCCAGTCGATTGTGTCGGCGACAGCGAGCATATGTCCGCAATCCGTTGCCTGCGGACTATAACGGCGCGGTGCGCGTTACGCGAACATCCGCTCGCTGGCGATATAGCCCGTCAACAGCGCGATCCCGAAAATCAGAACGAGCAGAGCCGCGGCGACTTCCAGACCACGCAACGCCAGCATGCCCGGCCCCGGCCGGCTCGCCGCGAATTTCTGCGCAATCCCGCGGGCACCGACCGCGACGGTCGCGATTGCGGCGACAGTGATGGCGGTGCCAAGCCCCATGATGAAGGCCGAGGCAACCCCGGCCCAGAACAGTCCCTGCGCCAGCGCAAAGACCAGAACGAGGATCGCGCCCGAGCATGGCCGCAAGCCCACCGCAACAATCGCCGACAGCCCGCGCTTCCAGCCGCCGGGCCCCGCAAGGTCCTGCGGCTCCGGCGCGTGCGCATGGCTCCAGGCCGAAGCGTGGTCGTCGTGATCGTGATGATGACCGCTGCAGGCGGCGCCGTGGACGTGCCTGTGCTTGTGATCGTGACCATGTTGGTGATCGTGTCGATCGCCATGATCATGGTGCGCATGATCGTGCGCGTGATCGTGATGCGCATGCCCATGGTCGTGAGGCGCGTGCGCATGCGCAACCTCGGGCCCGGCCCGATACTTGTGCCACGCCGCGATCAGCGCCCGGCCTTTCACCCAGAGGAGCCGCGCGCCGAGAAACGCGATCAGGCTGTAGCTGATCACTTCGATCCACCACACCGTGCCGTCCATCGTCCGGCGCGTTGCGCCAAGCAGAACTGCGGCGATGCCCACAATCGCCACCGCCACGATGGCCTGCAGGATCGCAGACGCAAACGAGAGCACGACGCCGCGCCACCAGGTCTCGCCGTTGGCGACGACATAGGACGAAATCACCGCCTTGCCGTGACCCGGTCCGGCTGCATGGAATACGCCATAGGCAAACGACAGTGCGAACAGACCCCACACCGCGCTGCCGTCTTTCTTTGCGGCACGGATCGCGCCCGACAGCCCGCGATAGAATTCGGATTGCTTGGCCAACAGCCAGCCCACGATGCCATCGGGCGGCGGCGGTGCCGTGCGCGGCGCACCGAACGGGTTGGCCTGCGCAAAGGCCGCACCATGCGCAAGCGCAAAAGCGAGCGCGACGACAGCCGCGGCACCAAGGACAAGCCAGAGGCGGTCGGTCGGCCGGCGGCCCGTCAGCATTTCACGGCGATCTTGTTGGCAAATTGCGCGCCGAACGGATTGTTCGGATCGGGGCGGGAGAAGATCGATTCGCTGAGCGACTTGACCTGCGTCTCGTCGCCGAGCTTCTGGGTCGAGAGCTTGCAGGAAGCCGGCGCGCCTTTCAGCGTGATCGGCTCCTTGTCGGCAAATTCGAACGCAACGAAATAAAGCGGGTCGTAGATGTCGAGATCGACCGTCTTGGTCGCGACCGGCTTCTTCAACGGCAGCGTGAAGTGCAGCGTCAGGAGGTCGTCCTTCTGCTCCAGGAAATAATCGACCGGCTGTTCGAACTCGGCCTTCTTGCCGTCGAGCTTCCCTTGCGTGAAGAAATCGAACTCCTTGAGCGAGGTCACGTTCACCTCGGCGAGCGGCTGCAATTCCTCGCGGGTGAACTTCCCCTTCACTTTCGATTCGAGGCCCTGCGTCGCGTATGAGGAGAACATGTCGTCGAAGGTCCAGCGATGCCGGATGCCGGTCATCCGGCCCTCGGCGTCATAGACAATCTCGCTCTTCATCGTGACATAGACATGAGGATGCGCGTGCGCTGTGGACGAGGCTATGCCCAGCGCCAGAAGGCCGAGCGCAAGCGGACGGAAAAGGCGGGAAATCATAGGGTTCCGAGGCCGAAGCTGTTTTGCGGGCACAATATCACGGAAGGCGGCGGAATGGAGGCGGGCGAAAAACTC
>JBMOOQ010000070.1:0-1834 GCA_049324435.1 Pseudomonadota bacterium | reverse complement strand
TGAACCGCGCCGGGTGTACCGGAGGCGTTGGGTTGTGAGTCACGCTGCCATATCGATGTTGTCCGCGGCAGCATAATATTGATCTTCGGCTTCGGCAGGCGGGATGTTGCCGATGGGCTCCAGCAGCCGGCGATGATTGAACCAGTCGATCCACTCAAGCGTGTCGTACTCGACGGCTTCGAAGCTGCGCCATGGTCCACGGCGATGGATGACCTCGGCCTTGTAAAGGCCGTTGATCGTCTCGGCCAAAGCGTTGTCGTAGCTGTCTCCGACGCTGCCGACTGACGGCTCGATCCCCGCTTCGGCGAGGCGCTCGGTGTACTTGATGGACAAATATTGCGACCCACGATCGCTATGATGGATGAGGCCGCACCGATGGGCCGGCCGTCGATCGTGAAGCGCCTGTTCCAGGGCGTCGAGGACGAAGCCGGCATGCGCCGTCCTGCTGGCTCGCCAGCCGACGATCCGCCTGGCGTAGGTATCGATGACGAAGGCGACGTAGACGAACCCGGCCCAGGTCGCGACATAGGTGAAGTCCGACACCCACAGCATGTTCGGTGCCGGCGCGTAGAATCTCCGATTGACGTGATCGAGCGGACACGGCGCCGCTTTGTCGCTGACGGTGGTGCGCACCGGCTTGCCCCGGATCACCCCTGCCAGGCCCATCTCGCGCATCAGCCGAGCGACCGTGCAGCGGGCGACTGGAAACCCCTCCCGCAGCATCTGCCGCCAGATCTTGCGCACGCCGTAGACCGCGAAGTTCTCGGCGAACACGCGCGCTATCTCTGGCTTCAGGGCGACATCCTGCTGCGCCCGCGCCGACAGGCGTGTCGGATCCCGCCGCTGCGCGACGCGCTCGAAATACGTCGATGGGGCGATCGGCAGAACGCGGCAGATCGGCTCGACCCCATAGGCATCGCGGTGATCATCGATAAAGGCGATCATCGCCGGAACGGGCGGTCGAGCTCCGCCTGCGCAAAATATGCGGACGCCTTGCGCAGAATCTCGTTGGCCTGTCGCAGCTCACGGACCTCGCGCTCGAGCGCCTTCACCTTGTCGGCAACCTCGGTCGGGACACCGGCACGCTTGCCGCTGTTGACCTCGGCCTTCTTCACCCACTCATGCAGGGTCTGCGGAACGCAGCCGATCTTCTCCGCGATCGACACCACCGCTGCCCATCGCGAGGGATGATCCCGCTCGTGGTCGAAAACCATCCGTACCGCGCGCTCCCGGACCTCTGGTGCAAATTTGTTCGTTGTCTTGCTCATACAGGCTCCACCTTCTCAGGAGTTGGAGCCTCCGGCAAACCCGGCGCGGTTCAATTGGCTGATCGGCTCGCTATGCCTGTCCGATGCCCTCCCCAACGACGATCAACCCAGACGACTTTTTAGAAACGCCGAAGGGTCGGGTCTGGAAACCAGTGCGCAACGAGGAAGCATGGCGGCTGTCCTATGCGGCTTTGGAACACGCGATCGAACGCTCGGCGTTGAGCTGCTACCCATTCTTGGACCACCCGGCTGGGCGTCATCCAGTTCCTGCCGGCCAGGGCGGGCCATGTGCCGCTGACCGGTTCCCAGCGATATCGGCGGCTTATTGCCGATCGCGCTATGTGGTCGCACCTCGTTATAGTCTCTACGCCAAATCTCGCATTTTCCGACCGCGTCGTCGAGGTTCATGAACCAGTGCTGGTTCAGGCACTCCGCCCGAAACTTGCCGTTGAAGGACTCGATGAACGCATTGTCGGTCGGCGTGCCGGGCCGCGAGAAGTCGAGCGTGACGCCCTTCATATACGCCCACAGGTCGAGGTCACGGGAGATGAACTCGCTCCCTTGGT
>JBMOOQ010000069.1:0-25118 GCA_049324435.1 Pseudomonadota bacterium | reverse complement strand
CGGGTGCAGGCCGTATCAGCGAGCTCCTCGCGCACGGGTCGTAGTGCCCGTAGAGCGGGGTCCCGGGGCCTCCCGGGAGCATGGCGGACGAGGCCATGCCCGCAGGCGCCGCACCCCGCTCCATCAACTGGCGTCACCGGTTGACGCCCCTCATGAGCGAGGTGGCGTGGGGTATATGTATTTATTCCTATGATGTCAAGAGCCAATTGCGATGATCCGCGAGGACTGGGGCGCGGCTCTGGAGCGTACGGATGTCGCTCTGCGCGGCGCCCCGGATAATGTGGCCACCATGCGGTGCGCAGGCCCTCGAACGAGGCATCGAGATATCCACCTATCCATATGCGACTTGAACGTCTCGCGAACACGATTGGGTTTCGCGCTGGCGGACCGGTACAAAGCCGTAACGCCTGTGCGATGGCGCGGGGAAGCTGCTGCTATTGGCATAATCCAGGTGCGCAACCGGCGGCACCGGCTGACTTCGTTGCCGCATCAGCCGATGCGTGTTAGCCGGCGCGATCGTCCTGTCCCGCAAACCGCGCGATCAATGTCTGATTGCGCCATAATTCGACCGTGCGGCCGTCATGGCGGGCGATGTCGCGCGCCTTGCGTATCGCCTCCTCCTCGCGATCGGCGCGGAGAATGGCGGTGGCCGACATGCGGCCTGCGTCGGAATGAAAGACCAGCAGAAACTCCAGCATGCATTCGCCCGACAAGTGCAGACGAGCGGGATGCCGCGCATTCGTTGTGCCGAATGTGATCTGAATCAAAATCGGACCGTGCGCAGGGTCGCAGGCTGGCCAAAGTGGAAACGTGGTTGATACCACCGAACGGACGTGTGTTTTTTTGACTGACAGTTGCGAGGCCAAGACCTCGTCCGGCCGCACGGGCTCGCAATGGCGCCCATTCAATGCGGCAGTCTGCGTTCCAGCGTCTGGATGGTTTGCTCCATCTCGTGAATCTGCAATTGCAGATTGGCGATCTGGCGCTGCTTGACCTCGCCTTCACGTCTGAGTGCGTCGACCCGCTCTTCGAGAGTCATGTCGTCCCATGGCTTGGTCATCTGGTCGCCACCGTCTCAAGGAAGTCTTGCAAGACCCTACAACCATTAGGGGAATTCTGCCCGGAAAATTATGCCCGAAAATTGTGCCTCCAGCGAAAAGAACATATTGCGAACAAGGAACAAATAGTGTACACAGGGTCTATTCGGATTTGAGACCGCAAAACCGCGGGACGACGTGACAAGGCGCAAGCCTTTGCATTCACGGCGCCCGAATCGTCAGTCATAAGGAGCGACAATGGCCCAGGCCGCCCTGCGTTTGGTTGAAGGTTCCTCCATGGACAAGTCGAAAGCCCTCGACGCCGCGCTCTCCCAGATCGAGCGTGCCTTCGGCAAGGGGTCGATCATGAAGCTCGGCAAGTCGAAGGCCGAGCTGGAAGTCGAGACGGTATCGACCGGATCGCTTGGGCTCGATATCGCGCTGGGCGTCGGCGGCCTGCCGCGCGGCCGGATCGTGGAAATCTACGGGCCGGAATCCTCCGGCAAAACCACGCTCGCCTTGCACACCATCGCCGAAGCCCAGAAGAAGGGCGGCATCTGCGCCTTTGTCGATGCCGAACACGCGCTCGACCCGGTCTATGCGAAAAAGCTCGGGGTCAATGTCGACGACCTTCTGATCTCGCAGCCCGATGCCGGCGAACAGGCGCTCGAAATCGCCGACACGCTGGTGCGGTCGGGCGCGGTCGATGTGGTGGTGGTGGATTCGGTCGCCGCTCTCGTCCCGCGGGCCGAACTCGAAGGCGAGATGGGCGATTCCTTGCCCGGGCTGCAGGCCCGCCTGATGAGCCAGGCCCTGCGCAAGCTCACCGCCTCGATCAACAAGTCCAAGACCATGGTGATCTTCATCAACCAGATCCGCATGAAGATCGGGGTGATGTACGGATCGCCGGAAACCACGACCGGCGGCAATGCGCTGAAATTCTATGCGTCGGTCCGGCTCGATATCCGCCGCGTCGGCGCGATCAAGGAGCGCGACGAGGTGGTCGGCAACCAGACCCGCGTCAAGGTGGTCAAGAACAAGCTGGCCCCGCCGTTCAAGCAGGTCGAATTCGACATCATGTATGGCGAAGGCGTATCCAAGATGGGCGAGCTGATCGATCTCGGCGTCAAGGCCGGTGTGGTCGAGAAGTCCGGTGCATGGTTTTCCTATGACAGCCAGCGGATCGGGCAGGGGCGTGAGAATGCCAAGACCTTCCTGCGCAACAATCCCGATATGGCAGCCGCGATCGAGGCTGCGGTCCGGCAGAATTCCGGGCTGATCGGCGAGAAGATCCTGGCTGGTGAGGACGACGAGGACGGCGACGACACCGAGGAGTGAGGCGTCGCGCTGCGCTCCTGTGGCGGAGTGAAAGGGAGGTCCTGACCGATGTCCCTTCCGCCGGACGTCCGGTGTTGAGCTGCAAAGTCCGATTGCTGCCTGTTTGCCGCTGGGTCAGTCGCCGTGAAGACGACACAACCCGTTTTTGCCGGAGAGCCTTGAGACCGCGTCGCCGCGCGGGCCGGGTGAGGGACTGCATGCCTCGCAGCTTCCTCCCCGGCGTTTTTTTTGACGGCGGGCATTTTTTCCGGATCGTCCAAGGTTGAGGCGATCCGCGGCCCGCCCGGATGGATGCAACGCCTTTGGCGAAGGCGATGCCGGCGGGCAGGCCAGCGTGCGCGAAATGCCCCAAATCGCTGCCGAAACGTCGCGCAAGCACCGGAAAACCCACCGTTTTCTGGACTTGGCCGGACCGCGTCGCTACATAGTCCCGGACACATCAATCCGATCCGGGCGTTCGATCCCGGGGGCACCGAGGGCCACGGGCATATCAGGCTGCCGTGGCGGCAGAACCTTTATGGCGGCAAGACTTTCATGAGCGGCGTCAACGATATCCGGGCAGGCTTCCTCGATTATTTCGCGCGCAACGGCCATGAGCCGGTCGCGTCCTCGCCGCTCGTCCCGCGCAACGACCCGACGCTGATGTTCACCAATGCCGGGATGGTGCAGTTCAAGAACGTTTTCACCGGCCTCGAAAAGCGGCCCTATAGCCGCGCCGTCACCGCCCAGAAATGCGTGCGCGCCGGCGGCAAACACAACGATCTCGACAATGTCGGCTATACCGCGCGGCACCACACCTTCTTTGAGATGCTGGGTAATTTCTCGTTCGGCGATTACTTCAAGGATCGGGCGATCGAGCTTGCCTGGAATCTGGTCACAAAGGACTTCGGGCTGCCGAAGGACAAGCTGACCGCCACCGTCTATATCGACGACGATGTCGCCTTCGACTTGTGGAAAAAGATCGCAGGACTTCCCGAGAGCCGCATCATCCGGATTGCCGGCTCGGACAATTTCTGGGCGATGGGCGATACCGGTCCGTGCGGTCCGTGCTCGGAAATCTTCTACGACCACGGCGACAAGATTCCGGGCGGACCTCCCGGGTCGCCGGATGCCGATGGCGACCGCTTCATCGAGATCTGGAATCTCGTGTTCATGCAATACGAGCAGCTGCCGGACGGCACGCGGGTCGACTTGCCGAAGCCCTCGATCGACACCGGCATGGGCCTCGAACGCATCGCCGCGGTGCTGCAGGGCACCCATGACAATTACAATATCGATCTGTTCCGCGCGATCATCTCGGCGATCGCCGAACTGACCAAAGTGTCGCCGGACGGTCCGCAAAAGGCCTCGCACCGGGTCATCGCCGATCATCTGCGCGCCTCGTCCTTCCTGATCGCGGACGGCGTTCTGCCCTCGAACGAGGGCCGCGGCTATGTGCTGCGCCGGATCATGCGCCGGGCGATGCGCCATGCCGAACTGCTTGGCGCGCGCGAGCCGCTGATGTGGAAGCTCGTCCCCGTGCTGGTGCGCGAAATGGGGCAGGCCTATCCGGAGCTGCATCGCGCCGAGGCGCTGATCGCCGAAACCCTGAAGCTGGAGGAGACGCGCTTCCGCAAGACGCTGGAGCGCGGCCTTGCCATCCTCGAAGACGAATCCAAGGCGCTCAAGCAGGGCGATGCGCTGAAGGGCGAGACCGCCTTCACGCTCTACGACACCTACGGCTTCCCGCTCGATTTGACCCAGGATGCGCTGCGCCCGCGCGGCATCTCGGTCGATGTCGCGGGCTTCAACGCGGCGATGGAGCGGCAGAAGGCCAAGGCCCGCGAATCCTGGAAAGGCTCGGGCGATGCTGCGGCCGAGACCGTGTATTTCGGCCTGCGCGAGAAGCTCGGGGCGACGGAGTTTTTAGGTTACGAGACCGAGAGCGCAGAGGGCGTGGTGCTGGCGCTTCTGCGCGACGGCAACCAGACCGACGAACTGAAGACCGGCGACACCGGTATGGTGATCGTCAACCAGACCCCGTTCTACGGCGAGTCCGGCGGCCAGGTCGGAGACACCGGAGTGATGACGGCCGACGGGGTGCGCTTTCGCGTCACCGATACGCAGAAGAAGGCGGGCGATCTGTTCGTGCATATCGGCGTTGTCGAGGAGGGCAGGCTCAAACCCGGTCTTGCGCTGCAGCTCGAGGTCGATCACGCGCGCCGCAGCGCGATCCGCGCCAACCATTCGGCGACCCATCTTCTGCACGAGGCGTTGCGGCAGATTCTCGGCGATCACGTCGCACAGAAGGGTTCGCTCGTTGCGCCCGACCGGCTGCGCTTCGACTTCTCGCATCCCAAGCCGATGACGCAGGAGGAAATCGAGCAGGTCGAGGATCTCGCCAACGATTTCGTCATCCAGAATTCCGCGGTCACCACCCGCCTGATGGCGATCGATGATGCGCGCGCATCGGGCGCCCGCGCGCTGTTTGGCGAGAAATACGGCGACGAGGTGCGCGTGGTCGCGATGGGCGAGGGCGGCGGCAATGCGCTCGGCTGGTCGGTCGAGCTCTGCGGCGGCACCCATGTCAAGCGCACCGGCGATATCGGCCTGATTTCGGTGGTGTCGGATTCCGGCGTTGCCGCGGGTGTGCGGCGGCTGGAGGCACTGACCGGACGCGCGGCGCGCAAGGCCGCCAATACCACCGTGCAGGCCGCGCAACACGTCGCGGCCGACCTCCTCCGCGTCTCGGTTGCGGACATGCCCGCGCGCATCACCCAGCTGCTCGACGAGCGCAAGAAGCTCGAACGCGACCTGGCCGAAGCGAAAAAGAAGCTTGCCATGGGCGGCGGCGGCAAATCGGGCGGCGACGACGGCATCAGGACCGTCGGCGACATCAAGCTGCTCGCGCGTGCCGTGAGCGGCATCGACATCAAGGACCTGAAAGGTCTTGCCGACGAAGGCAAGAAGCAGGTCGGCTCCGGAGTCGTCGCCCTGGTCGCCACCAGCGACGATGGCAAGGGCAGCATCGTGGTCGGCGTTACGCCCGATCTGGTATCGCGCTTCTCGGCGGTCGATCTGGTGCGCAAGGCGTCCGCGGTGCTGGGCGGCAAGGGCGGCGGCGGCAAGCCCGACATGGCGCAGGCCGGCGGGCCGGACGGCTCCAAGGCCGATGCGGCATTGAAGGCGATCGAGGCGGCCCTCGGCGCGGGATGATGATCGTTCGCCGCTCTGAGGGAGAGGTTCCTGCTTTGGCGGGACGATAGGGTGTTGACGACGGCACCTGAAAGAGGACTGAAACACTGTGCTGCACGCCGAACACCTGAAGGGCATCCTGATCTTTCTCGTCGCGGCGGGCATCCTGGTGCCGCTGCTGCACCGGTTTCTGGGAACGGTTCTCGGCTTTCTGCTGGTAGGCCTCGTTCTCGGCCCGTTCGGCATCGGCTATCTCGACGATTATTATCCGATCCTGAGCTACATCACGCTGGAGGATCCGAAGGCTGCAGAACCGCTGGCCGAACTCGGCGTGGTGTTTCTGCTGTTCCTGCTCGGGCTGGAGCTGTCGCTCCCGCGGCTCTGGCAACTGCGCCGCTACGTGCTCGGCGTCGGCCTCGTCCAGGTCGGCGTGTGTATCGTCGTGATCGGCACCGTCATTCGCGCGAGTGGCATCACGCCGCCTGCGGGGCTCATCCTCGGCATGTGCTTTGCGCTGTCGTCGACCGCGATCGTGATGCAGCTTCTGATCGACCAGCATCGCGCCGCGACGCCGGTCGGGCGGGTCGCGCTCTCGGTGCTGCTGTTCCAGGACCTGTGCGTGGTGCCGGTGCTGTTCACCATCGGCATCCTGGAAGCGCGCAGTGCCGGCGACAAGTCGCTGATCGATCTCGTGCTGCCGTTCGCCCAGGCCTTCGCGGCGGTGGCGCTGATCATGATGGTCGGCCGCTATATCGTGACGCCGCTGATGCGCTCGGCCGCCCGGACCGGCAGCCGCGAACTGATCATGGCGATCACGCTGACCATCGTGGTCGGCATCTCGGCCGCCACCGGCGCCTCCGGCCTGTCGGTCGCGCTCGGTGCCTTCCTCGCAGGATTGCTGCTGTCCGACAGCGAATACCGCCACCAGATCGAAGTCGATCTCGATCCGTTCAAGGGCCTTCTGCTCGGCATCTTTTTCGTGTCCGTCGGCATGGCCATCGACCTGAAAGTGGTCTGGGCGCATATCGGCTGGATTTTGCTGGCGCTGGCCGGGCTGATCGCGATCAAGGCCGCGGTACTTTATGGAGCGGCGCGCGCCTTCCGGGTCGAGCGCCCGATTGCGGCCGAGGTCGCGCTTCTCCTTGCGCAGGGCGGTGAATTCGCCTTCATCGTGATCGGTCTTGCCAGCGCCAAGGGTCTGCTCGACATCGAGATCGGCACCTCAGCGGTCGCGGTCGCGGGCCTCAGCATGATGGTGACCCCGCTGCTGGCCAAGCTGGCGCGCCATATCGGCGAACGTCTTGAGGCCGCGGACCACGAGAAGCGCCACTCGCCCGAAGCCGAAATGGCCGAGCTGCGCGATCACGTCGTGATCGGCGGCTTTGGCCGCGTCGGGCAGACGATTGCCAAGGTGCTCGACAGCGAAAACGTGCCGTGGATCGCCTTCGACACCAATGGCGCGCTCGTCACCGAACATCGCGAGAAGAACCGGCCGGTCTATTTCGGCGATGCCAGCCGGCACGAAATCCTGCACCATGCCGGATACAAGAAGGCGCGCGCATTCATCGTCACGCTCGGCAGCGCGGAGGCGACCGAGCGCATGGTGACCGAGATCATCAAGCTGCGGCCGAAAGCCGTGGTTCTGGCGCGCGCCAAGGACAGCGAACATGCCACCCGGCTGACCAAGCTCGGTGCGACCGACGCGATCCCCGAAGCCATCGAAGCGAGCCTGCAACTTGCCGGCCGTCTGCTCGAAAATCTCGATTTCCCGGAGGAGGTCGCAGACCGCCGCATCGCCGATATCCGGAACATGGAGGTCGTGGCGGTGCAGCGCGCGGCCAAGAAGGCGCGCAAGGCCGAAAAAGCGGCGGCGAAGGCAAGCGTCAGCGACCCGGCGGAATAGCGAAGGCCGGTCAAGGCCCGCGCGATGCGCCAAGGCGCGCGAGAAGCGGCGCGATCGATTCGATCCGGTTGGTCCAGATGCCGAACGCGTGCGATTTTGGCAGACGGTTGAGCTCGGCAGCGGAGTCGACACCGGTGGAAAAATTGCCGCCGTCATAGTCGCCGAGAATGAAAACCGCTGTGTTCGCCGACTTCATGCGCGCCATGAACCGGTTTGGCCAGCCCCACAGCCACGGCGCGATGTTCAGCGGCACAAGCATCACGCGGCCGCGGCACGCTTCCGGCACATGGCCGAACCAGCCGGTTGCGACATAGCCGAGCAGGCAGCTCTTCAAGGCGCCGCTCGCGCCGACGAGAAGATCAGGCAACTGCCGTTTGACCTCTTCCACCGGCTCGCTCGCGCCGTAGACCGTGAGGCGAGCTCGTTGTTCCGGGTTCAGTTGCCTCAATTTCGCAGCGAGCTTTTCGCCTTCGCTTTTGTCGCGGCTCTTGATGTGGATGAAGAAACGCCTGTCCGGAAAGGTCGTCAGTACGTCGTCGAGCGTCGGCATCAGGCCGATTCCCTTGCCCCGGAGCGGGTAGGTCCGCCCGCCGTCGGCGCTATAGCCATAGCCGACATCGAGAGCCTTGAGGTCACTGAGGCTGTGCGTGCGCGTGACACCTTTGCCTTCGGTCCGACAATCCAGCGTCCAGTCGTGAAAGACGGCGAAATGTCCATCGGTGGTCGGGTGGATGTCGAACTCGACGATGTCAGCGCCGGCATCGAAGGCGGCTCGCATCGAGGGAAGGGTGTTCTCGATGAACTCATGTGCCGGCGGATAGATCATCGTCGCGGTGCATGAGTCGGTCTTCAATCCTTCGCGGTGGAAGGTCTGGTGCACGCCGCGATGGGCGAGCAGGACGGGCTGTCCGGATTGCGCTGGGGCGAGCCAACTTGCGTTGAAGAGGTACACCGCGGTGGCAATGACGACGATGGCAATCAGGACGGTACGAAGACGCATGCGCAATTCCCGGCAAGGCGCCTGACTTTGCCTGGGATCGGGACAAAAAGAGGGCGCGGCCTGCCGCGCCCTCTGAATTCTCGGTGTCGATCAGCCTTACGCCATCGCCTTCTTCAGATTCTCATCGATCTTGTCGAGGAATCCCGTGGTGGAGAGCCATTTCTGCTCGGGGCCGACGAGAAGCGCGAGATCCTTGGTCATGAAGCCCGACTCGACGGTATCGATGCAGACCTTCTCCAGCGTCTGCGCGAATGTGGCGAGCGCCGCATTACCGTCGAGCTTGGCGCGGTGCGCGAGACCGCGGGTCCAGGCGAAGATCGAGGCGATGGAATTGGTCGAAGTCTCGTTGCCCTTCTGGTGCTCGCGATAATGCCGCGTCACCGTGCCGTGCGCGGCTTCGGCTTCCACCACCTTGCCGTCCGGCGTCATCAGCACCGAGGTCATGAGCCCCAGCGAGCCGAAGCCCTGCGCAACGGTATCGGACTGTACGTCGCCGTCGTAGTTCTTGCAGGCCCAGACATAGCCGCCGGACCATTTCAGCGCCGAGGCCACCATGTCGTCGATCAGGCGGTGCTGGTAGATGAGGCCGCGCTTGTCGAACTCGGCCTTGAAGTCCTTGTCGAAAATCTCCTGGAACAGCTCCATGAAGCGGCCGTCATACTGTTTCAGGATGGTGTTCTTGGTCGAGAGATAGACCGAGTAGTTGCGTGACAGACCGTAATTGAACGACGCATAGGCGAAGTCACGGATCGAGTCGTCGAGATTGTACATCGCCATGGTGACGCCGGAACCGGGTGCCTTGAACACTTCCTTCTCGATCACCTGCCCGTCGTCGCCTTCGAACTTGATCGTCAGCCTGCCCTTGCCGGGAAACTTGAAATCGGTGGCGCGATACTGATCGCCAAAGGCATGGCGGCCGATGATGATGGGCTGGGTCCATCCGGGAACCAGGCGCGGCACGTTCCTGCAGATGATCGGCTCGCGGAAGATGGTGCCGCCGAGAATGTTGCGGATGGTGCCGTTCGGCGAGCGCCACATTTCCTTCAGGTTGAATTCCTTCACGCGGCCTTCGTCCGGCGTGATGGTCGCGCATTTCACGGCGACGCCGACCTCCTTGGTCTTCAGTGCGGCGTCGATCGTCACCTGGTCGTTGGTGGCATCGCGGTTCTGGATGCTGAGATCGAAATAGATCAGGTTGATATCGAGATAGGGATGAATCAGCTTATCCTTGATGAGCTGCCAGATGATGCGGGTCATTTCGTCGCCGTCCATTTCGACGACGGGATTGGCAACTTTGATCTTCGTCATGTCAGCAAGCACCTGTTGAGATCGCGCAGGCCCGGAGCCGCGTGCGGCGTCCATACCATGCAGCACCGGGCGAAGCGAAGCAGCCTCGCTCACGCGAAAGTCTGCAAGGTGCCGCGAAGGTCGAATGACCGCAGCCCGTTATTCACAGAACTGTTATTATGCGTAAATTAGGCCTTCGTCGCGCCCGGCGGGAATTTGTTGGCCTGAGCGCTGTTAGACAGGCATGCTGCCCATCTCCTTCCGTGCCGTCCCCCAAGGAGGCTGAATGACCAGCGTGGGACTCGATCGCCGAAAGCTTCTCCTGTCCGCCGGCTCAGCCCTGGTCTGCGGTGTGTCAGAAGCCATAATGCCCGCGAGCGCGCAGGGGCTCGCGCCCACGCCCTCAATGCGGGGCGGTGCCAACAATTACATCAAGGGAGCGCCTATCGTCGCGCGGATCGGCAAGGGCGGCTTCTGGATGAGCGGCACGGTGCGCCGTGCGGGCGATGGCGCACCGCTGGCCGGTCAGCGGATTCAGATCTGGGCGCACACGGTTGAAGGGCAGGAACATGAGCCGCAGAGCCATGGCGCCACATTGACCGACAAGGACGGAAAATTCCGCCTGGAAATGCCGCAGATTATTCCGATCTTCGGCCAGCCGCACGGCCACCTTGCCTATGACAGCGGCGAGTTCAAGACCGTGTTCCTCCGGCCTCTGATGAAAAGCGCGAAGGACAAGAGCCTGGAAGCGCATTTCGTTCTTGAGCCGGTCTGAGCAAGCCAGGACTGCGCCCATGAGGCTGGCCCGGGTGGCCCTCGTCTGGGCCGCCGTTGCAGCCGCAGTCACGATTCCGATTGCGCTGGCAGCGACCAGCGATCTGCTTTCGTATCGCGGCGCGGTCTACAATCTCGCCTGCTTTGCCGGGATCGCCGCACTTTCGCTTGTCCTCGTGCAGCCGCTGCTGATCGGCGGCTATCTGCCGGGACTGTCCGGTCTTCGCGGACGGCGGGCGCATCTGTGGACCGGCGGCACACTGGTTGCGATGGTTGCGGTCCATGTCGGAGGCCTGTGGTTCTCCAGCCCGCCCGACATGATCGACGCTCTGACATTCACTTCGCCGACGCCATTTTCGCCTTTCGGCGTGATCGCCATGTGGGCAATCGCCGCGGTCGCGATACTGGCTGCGTTCCGCCGGCGGCTGCGGTTTTCGCCGCGCACCTGGCGCATCGCACATATGGTGCTCGCCCTTGTCATCGTCGCCGGCGGTGTGATCCACGGCCTGCTGATCGAGGGCACGATGGAGACGATGTCGAAGGCGGCTCTGTGTGCGCTTGTCGTCGCCGCGGCGGTCAAGGTGATGGCCGACCGGAGGGTCTTCAGAACGCGGGCGGCGCCGCGCTGAGAGAGCGCGACGACACTGCATCGGAGTTGCGGAGCGATCGCGCTCCGCACGTACCGGCGGATGACCTCACAGCGCGGCGATCGCCGCGTTCAGGGTCGCGCTTGGACGCATCGCGGCCGACGCCTTGGCATCGTCGGGCCTGTAATAGCCGCCGATATCGGTTGGCTTGCCCTGCGCTGCGATCAGTTCGGCATTGATTTTGGCTTCGTTCTTTTCGAGCGTTTCGGCCAGCGGCTTGAAGCGGGCCTGAAGCTCCTTGTCCTTGGTCTGAGCCGCCAGCGCCTGGGCCCAGTACAGGGCGAGATAGAAATGGCTGCCGCGATTGTCGATTTCGCCGACCTTGCGCGCCGGGGAGCGGTTGTTGTCGAGAATCTTGCCAATGGCAACGTCGAGCGCGTCGGCCAGAACCTGCGCCTTGTCGTTCTTGTAGGTCTGCGCCAGATGTTCGAGCGAGGCGCCGAGCGCGAGGAACTCGCCGAGCGAATCCCAGCGCAGGTAGCCCTCCTGCTGGAACTGTTCGACGTGCTTTGGTGCCGAACCGCCGGCACCGGTTTCGAACAGGCCGCCGCCCTGCATCAGCGGCACGATCGAGAGCATTTTCGCCGAGGTGCCAAGCTCCATGATCGGGAACAGGTCGGTCAGATAGTCGCGCAGCACATTGCCGGTGACGGAGATCGTGTCCTGCCCCTTGCGGATGCGTTCGAGCGAAAACTTCATCGCCTCGACCGGCGCCATGATGCGGATATCGAGTCCCTTGGTGTCGTGATCCTTGAGGTACTTCTCGACCTTGGCGATGACCTGCGCATCATGCGCGCGGTTCTTGTCGAGCCAGAACACCGCCGGCGTATTGGTGAGACGTGCGCGCCGCACCGCGAGCTTGACCCAGTCCTGGATCGGCGCATCGCGCACCTCGCACATGCGGAAGATGTCGCCTTGCTCGACCGGACGTTCCAGCAGCACTTTTCCGTCCTCGGCAACGACGCGCACTGTGCCGTCCGCGGGCACTTCAAAGGTCTTGTCGTGCGAGCCGTATTCCTCGGCCTTCTGCGCCATCAGCCCGACATTGGGGACCGAGCCCATGGTCTTCGGATCGAACGCGCCGTTGGCTTTGCAGTCGTCGATGACTGCCTGATAGAGCCGTGCATAGGAGCGATCCGGAATCACGGCCTTGGTGTCGTGCAGCTTGCCGTCCGGGCCCCACATGCGCCCGGATTCGCGGATCATGGCCGGCATGGTCGCGTCGATGATGAAATCGCTCGGAACGTGCAGGCCGGTAATGCCCTTGTCGGAGTTGACCATGGCGAGGGCGGGGCGCTTGGCATATTCGGCCGCGATATCGTCCTTGATCGCCTTCTTTTCCGCCTCCGGCAGCGTCTCGATTTTCGCAAGCAGATCGCCGAATCCGTTGTTGAGATTGACGCCGAGCTTCTTCAGCGTCGCACCGTGCTTCTCGATGACGTCCGAGAAGAACGCGGACACCGCATGACCGAAGATGATGGGATCGGCGACCTTCATCATCGTGGCCTTGACGTGAAGCGAGAACAGCACGCCCTGCTTCTTGGCGTCCTCGATCTCCTTGGCGAAAAACGCGCGCAGCGCCTTGGCGCTCATCACCGCGGCGTCGATGATCTCACCGGCCTGGATTGGCGTCTTGTCCTTCAGCACCGTGACGGTGCCGTCCTTGCCGACGAGCTCGATCCGGGCATTCGTTGCCTCCGGAACCGTGGTCGAAATCTCGGAGCCGTAATAGTCGCTGTCCGACATATGCGCGACGTGTGATTTGGAGTCCTTGCTCCAGGCGCCCATCTTGTGCGGATTGTTGCGGGCATATTGCTTCACGGCGCCGGCGGCGCGGCGGTCGGAATTGCCCTCGCGCAGAACCGGATTGACGACACTGCCGAAAACTTTGGCGTAGCGCGCCTTGATCTCTTTCTCCGCGTCGGTTGCCGGATTGTCCGGGTAGTCGGGGACGTCGTAGCCCTTGCCCTGCAATTCCTTGATCGCGGCCTTGAGCTGCGGGATCGAGGCGGAGATGTTCGGCAGCTTCATGATATTGGCTTCGGGCTTCAGCGTGAGCTCGCCGAGTTCGGTGAGTTCGTCGTTGACCCGCTGCGCCGGCGTCAGCCTTTCGGGAAAATTCGCCAGGATACGTCCGGCCAGCGAGATGTCCTTCAGCTTCACGGATATGCCAGCCGCGCCCACGAAGGCTTCGACGATCGGCAGCAGCGAATAGGTCGCGAGTGCCGGAGCTTCATCGACCTTTGTCCACATGATTTCGAGATTTGGCATAGGGCACCTCTGGTCGCCGTGGGTGTTTGGGCCGACCGGAAACTGACCATCGATGGGTGCCGGGAGCAGGATCTCTCCCGGGGCCCTCAAATGAATTGTTCTCGGCGCGGAAACCGCCAGCCGGACCTCCGGCTGACGGGCGTTGGGCGAGCGCCCTATAGCATCCGCATCCGGCCGGTAAAAGCCTTGTTAGCGGCTGCCGGCCGCGCACTGGAATCGGTTGAAAATGCGCTATCCGCGGACGTAAAGCGCCTTGTTTGTCACCACGAAATCGATTCGTCCGTCAGTGAGGGCGCGGGCGCACTCGGCCGGCGTGTTGACGATCGGCTCCTCGTGGACATTGAACGAAGTATTGACCAGGGCGGGGAGCCCCGTGGCAGCCTCAAACGCGCTGAGGATGTCGTGGTACAGTGGGTTGTCGGCCCGTTCGATCACCTGCGGCCGCGCCGAATGGTCGACATGGACCACGGCCGCGATTCGGGTCCGCCAGTCCGGGCGCACGTCGGTTGCGATCGTCATGTAGCGGCAGGCGCGGCGGTTGACTTTCGTGATGTCGAAGACGTCGCTAGCGCGTTCGGCGGTCGCCACCGGCGCAAACGGCATGAATTCGGACCGTGACAGCCGCTCGTTGAGGAGGTCGTGGGTCTCGCGCCGCGACGGGTTGGCGAGAATGGTGCGATTGCCGAGCGCCCGGGGCCCGTATTCCATGCGGCCGGTATAGATGGCGCCGAGCTGGCCGGCCTCGAGTCGCTGCACGGTGCCGGCAACCGGCGCTTCGGCTGTCCGCTTCACGTTGGCGATGCTCTCCAATGTGGCATCGACGGTCGCAGTGAAATCGCGGCCGAGATAGACCGGTCCGAGATCGCGGCGGTTTTTCAGCCAGGCCGCAAGACCGTCGCGGCGCAAAAGCCAGGCCAGCGCGCCGCCGACCGGAAGCCCATCGTCACCCATCGCGGGGAAAATGAAGACTTCGTTCAGCCCGAATTGCTCTGCCAGCAGCCGGTTGAGCTTGACGTTGGCGAATACGCCGCCCGATACGCCAACGTGCCTTGCGGGATATTTCGAAAGCAGCCGCTCGAACGAGAGCCGCATGATGTCTTCCAGAACCTGCTGGACGCTTGCGGCATAGTCCTCCTTGCTGAGCCCCTGTTTGAGCGCCTGCATGAAGGCATTGATCTCGCGATCGGAACGAAGCGTCGAATGCACGCGCCCGTTGTCGTCGACCGAATATTTTGCCGAAAGTTCAGCCGCGCGCACCGGACGGCCCATCGCTGCGAGACCGGTGACCTTGCCTTCATGCCGCACCCGGCGGAAGCCGAGCGCCTTGGTCGCAGCGCCATACATCTTGCCGAGGCTGTCCTCCTCCGGCGGCGTCAGGATCGTGTCCTCGCCGCCATAGATGTCAGTCAGTACGCCCTTCGCGAAATGCCGGTGGCTGTAATGCACGTTGTCGCCGCCACCGTCCGCGGTGACGAGCAGCGCATCGTCCCAGTCCGGCGAGTAGAACAGCGCGGGCAAAGCATGCGCTTCGTGGTGATTGTAGAAGAACGATTGCGTGCCGTCGCGGAAGCCCTTGTCGCGCAGCAGTGCTGCAGAATCGTAGAATTGCTCGGCATCGGCGGTGCGGTGCCGGAACAGTTCCGGCATCATCTGCCGCCGCGTTTTGCCGCGCAGATGGGTGCGGTATTGCTCCTTCAGCCAATCGAATCCGGACAGGTGCCGGAAATATTTCGTCGGCATAAGGGTACGGCTGTGGCAGACCACGTCCACATCCTTGCGGGTCGCGCCCGCAATCGCCAGCACCTCGTCAATGGCAAGATCGGGATAGGCGCCATCACCCTTGTTGCGCGTCAGCCGTTCGAGCGACACCGCGGCCTTCAGGTCATAGCCCTCAAACAGGGCTGCGGCCGCGTCGTGCGAACCGGAATGAACGCCAAGGATGAGCTGGGACATCATTAAATCGGCGATTTGGGGAGGGGCGTTCCTTTACCGGGATTTCGGCCGTGGGACAACAGAGGGCCGGCTGAGCAACGGCTAGAGCCGGCCATGCTGCAGCTTCGTCAGGAAGTTGCCGATGAATTGCTCCGGCCCGACATGGGTGATGGTTTCGGTCACGACCGCCCAAATCTCGCCGCCGCAGCCCTGAACCCACCGGCGGCAAAAGGCCATGTCCTCTCCGTCATAGACGCCGTACTTGTTCGGCATCGCTTCGAAACACTGTAAAATGCGGCCCTTGAGGCCGAAGGTGCCGTAACGGCTTTCAGCCGCCTCGCACAAGAGGTCCGGATATTGCTCGGCCACACGGTCGAATACCGAGCGCTCGATAAGCAGGATCCCCGTGCCAATGCAGCGGACCCGTATGCAGGGGCCGTCGATCACGAGATGGCTGGACGGCAAGATTTCGCCATCCCGAGACGCTCCATCGACAAACTCGATCGCGCCCTGTGGTACATAGTCGATAGCGATCAGCTTTGCGATCGCGGGATCGCTGATCTCCCGGGGCAGGCCATGGAGCTTCTCAAGTTCGAGTTTACGGGCCGGCGACATTGCGCCGACAACCGGCTTGTCAGCAGCGATCATCTGCTCGATCAGCGAGGGTGCGAAGCCCATATCGGCATCGACGAACAACAGGTGAGTAAAGCTTTCGTCCTGCATTACCATGTTCGCGAACACGTTCCGCATGAGCGGCAGCAGCGAGAGCGACAGGAATTTGTGTTCGAACCGGATAAGCGGGTGTTTTTCCCGGAAATGCGAGAGCATCCGGATCAGGGCTTCGCAATATGTTGTGGTCACCTGCGCGCCGTAGGCCGGGGTCGCGATCAATATCTTCATCCGCCAAACCTGTCCGTCGTTATATCTGACCATGCTGCAGCTTCGTCAGATAATGGCCGGCGAAAATCTCCTGGCCGACATGGGTGATGGTTTCGGTCACGACCGCCCAGATTTCGCCGCCGCAGCCCTGAACCCACCGGCGGCAGAAGGCGGTGTCCTCACCGCAATAATGGCCGTTCTCGTCCGGCATCGGCTCGAAACATTGAAGCACGCCGCCCTTCAGGCCGAACTTGCCGTAAGTATTTTCGATGGTCTCGCACCACAGCTCCGGATAGCGCGCCTTGATGCGGTCGAATACCTCGCGCCGGATCAGCATGATGCCGGCGCCGATGTCCCGCACCCGGACGCAGGGACCGTCGACGATGAGATTGCTGGCCGGGCGTGGTTCGCCATCGCCTGATGCGCCATCGACCAGTTCGACGGAGCCGGCACCGACATAGTCAATGGCCACCATTCGGGTCACGTCAGGGTCCGCAATCTCCTCGCGCAGGGCATAGAATTTATCGAGGTCGAACCGGCGGTGCGGATAAATTGCGCCGACCACCGGCTTGTCCGCAGCGATCATGTGTTCGATCAGCGAGGGGGCAAAGCCCATGTCGGCATCGACGAAGAGAAGATGCGTGAAGCTCTCGTCCTGCATCACGAGATTTGCAAACACATTGCGCATGAACGGCAGGATCGAGAGCGACAGAAACTTGTGCTCGAACCGGACATGCGGATGGCTCTGCGCGAAGTGATCGAGCAGTCGGATCAGCGTTTCGCAGTAGACCGTGGTCGCCTGGCCGCCATAGGCCGGGGTTGCGATCAATATCTTCATGGACGGCTAATGTCCCAAAACCGGACTCTGGGTCAATCGCCGGTGATGACCGGTTTGCCGCTCCTGTGATCGGCAGACACAAAACCGGTAGCTACTTTTGCCGGACGCGATAGAAGAGCGCGCGGAGACCAAGAATGCCGGGCGCCGGAACCGACAAGACCAGGAACTGGGTGGTGGAGCCTGCGCCGGTGGTGATCCTTGTCGAGTCGCAGCTTGGCGAGAATATCGGAGCGGCCGCGCGCGCCATGGCGAATTTCGGGCTGTCGGAGCTGCGCCTCGTCAAACCGAAATGCGGCTGGCCGAGCCGGGAGGCCGCGATCATGGCGTCCGGTGCCGACCGGATACTGGACGGCGCAAAGCTCTACGGCACGCTGGCGGAGGCTATTGCCGATTGCCATTATGTGATTGCGACGACCGCGCGTTCGCACGATCAGGCCAAGCCGGTGATCGGCGCCGACGAGGCGGCGCGGCTCGCCGCACCCCGGGTGGCCGCCGGCGAGAAAGTCGCGCTGGTGTTCGGACGCGAGCGCAACGGGCTCGAAAATGACGAGGTCGGTCTGGCCGACGCGATCCTGACGCTGCCGGTCAACCCGGCCTTTGCCTCTCTCAATCTGGCGCAGGCGGTGGTGATTGCTGGCTATGAATGGTTCAAGCTGAAAAGCGGCGGCGCGCTGCCCTTTACTGCCCCGGACAAGTCGCCGCCTGCGCCGAAGCAGCAATTGCTGGCCTTCTTCAACGATCTCGAACGCGAACTCGAACGCATCGAATATTTCCGGCCGCACGAAAAGCGCGGCACGATGACGATCAATATGCGCAATATCTTCACGCGCATGCAGCCGACCCAGCAGGACATTCGCACATTGCACGGCATCGTCATGGCGCTTGTGGAGGGCCGCAAGGGCCCGGCGCGCGGCGGGCTGCTCGATGGTCCCGAAGCCGAAATGCTGCGCAATCTTCTTGCCCAGCATGGCAAGGCCGACATTGTGCGCGCGGATTCGCCGGTGCGCGGACTGGCGCGGCTCCTGCGCCGCAATCCGACCGATGCGGAGCGCGCATTATGGGCCGCAATCACCGGCGACCGGCGCTTTGCCGCGCTCGGCTTCAAGCGGCAGACCCCGATCGGTCCGCATGTCGCGGATTTCGTGTCGTTTCCGTTGCGGATCGTGATCGATGTCAGGCCCGACAGCGAGGATGCGAAGGCGGCCGAAGCGCGGCGCCAGAAGCTCGCCTGGATGGCCGAGCGCAATTATCGGATCGTTGAGGTGAAGGCCGCAGACATCGGCAAGGATGTCGGTGCGGTTTGCGAAAGGATTCTCGCAATGGCGGCGGCTTGACCTTACCTGAGCGCCTTCAACTGCGCCGCCGTTCCGGCGCGCAGGAAAATGAGATCGCTGCCGACCGTCAGGAACTTGAATCCGGCTTTGGCCTTGTCCGCCGCGCGCTCGGCGTCGCGGCAGAACAGACCCGGTATCTTGTTGTGGCGGTCGCATGCCGCCAGCACTTTCTCCAGGCCCTTATCGACCGCCGCGGAATGCGGGTCGAGGGTTGCACCGTTCGAGAGGCTGAAAGACAGATCGGCAGGACCGACGAACAGCACGTCGATCCCGGGCATCGCCGCGATCCTGTCCAGATTGTCGAGTGCGGCCTGGGTCTCGATCATTGCGAAGGTCAGGGTCGTGTCGTTGGCTTCGGCGATGTAAAATTTCTGATCCGGCACGCCGGCGATCATGGCCGCACGGTGGGCACCAATCGAGCGTTCGCCGGCCGGAGGATATTTCGCGGCCTGCACGAATGCACGCGCTTCGGCTTCGCCATTGATCATCGGCGCGATGATGCCTTCGGCGCCCCAGTCGAGCATGCGGCTGACCAGCGAATTGTGCCACAGCGGCACGCGAACGATCGGCGCCGCACCGGCAAGATGGACCTGTGCCACCGCCTGCTGGGCGCGGGTCTCATCCCACATGCCATGCTGCATGTCGATCACCGCAGCGGCAAAGCCCTCGCGCGCGATCGCCTCGCAGACCAAAGGTTCGGGCAGGCTGCACCACGCCGAATAAACGGTTTCACCGGCGCGCAGGCGGCGGGCAAGCGAGAAGGCCTGAGATGACATGACGTCGGTTTCCCGGTGAAAGATTCGTTACAGTTTCGCGATCGCGACCTGGTAGTCGTTATGCATCATCTGATACCGGCCCTCGATTGAGCGCAGGAAAGCATCGATCCCTGGCATCGGATTGTCCATCGGGTCGGGCATGTGCTGCCATTGATAATCGTCGAAAATGACAAGGCCGCCCGGCACCATCAGCGGCCAGGTGAGGGCGCTGTCGGCATAAACTTCGCGTGCGCGGTGCCCGCCGTCGATATAGGCGATGTCGAACCGCCGCCCGGCCAGGCCCAACTGAATGAGGGCATCGACCGATGCAGTCTTGATCTTTTCTATCCGTCCGGAAAAGGCATCGGTATTGGCATCAAAGCGCGCTTCAACGGTGCGCAGCATCTCTGCTTCATGCGGGTCCAGCGCGGCCGCCTCCTGATGCTCCTGCCCGCCTGCGAAGGTATCGACGCAGGTGAGCTGCATGTGCGGCAGGTAGTTCAGGAAGAACAGCGCCGAGCGGCCCTCCCACGAGCCGATTTCCAGCATGCGCGACGGGCGGTCGCGCAGGGGGGCGAGCAGCCGAAGCCAATTCGGGAAATGCCACGAGGTCCAGTCGTCGCGGAATATCTTTCCGTCATACCAGCGAGCGGCTTGCTCGACCGAAACCGGCGGTAAGGAGGACTCCATCATGAAGGAAGAGCTATTTGCCGGCCTGAATCTGCTTGACCGCTTCGGCGAGCAGTTCCTGCATCTTGCTGCGGACCTCGGCCTCGCTCGCTTTGCCGGCTAGATCGTTGACCACTTTACGCACCACGTCGTCATCGCCGGCTTCCTCGAAGTCGGCGGCGACAACTTCCTTGGCATAGGCCTCAGCGTCAGCGCCGGTCTTCCCGAGCATTGCGGCAGCCCACAGGCCGAGCAACTTGTTGCGGCGGGCGGTGGCCTTGAACTTGAGTTCCTCGTCGTGCGCAAACTTCTTCTCGAACCCTTCTTCGCGCTTGTCGAACGTCGTCATTTTTCCTCGCTGCAGACCGATTCCTGGAAAGTTTTGGGAAAGGCGTCAGCCGATCCGCTCAAGCTGAAACTAGCATGGCAAAGCGCCTGCTGGAAACGCGGCGGAAGGTCCGATCCGCTCCGCTGACATACCGAAGACCTGGGCGTCAAGGCGGGCATTGGCATTTGGTGCGGCCGGCCTATATGCGGCACAGGCCCCCAAGCGCAGATTGTATCTGCCGGATCGATCGGCTAGGTTGACCGCACGGACCGGACGACCCCCGTCTCACGTGTCGCGCCGTCCGCCCCGCCGCGGACTTTAAGAAAACCAAAAGGAACCCCGGCTTCCGATGGACTTTCACAAAACACGGTACATTCCGATGAGCCGCCGACGCCGAATCTATGAAGGCAAAGCCAAAGTCCTGTACGAGGGCCCGGAGCCCGGGACCCTGATCCAGCATTTCAAGGACGACGCCACCGCCTTCAATGCCAAGAAGCATGAGGTGATCGAAGGCAAGGGCGTGCTGAACAACCGGATTTCGGAATATGTTTTCCAGAATCTGAACGACATCGGTGTGCCGACCCATTTCATCCGCCGGTTGAACATGCGCGAGCAGCTCATCCGCGAGGTCGAGATCATTCCGCTCGAAATCGTGGTGCGCAATGTCGCGGCTGGCTCGCTCTCGACCCGCCTTGGCATCGAGGAGGGCACCCAGCTGCCGCGCTCGATCATCGAGTTCTATTACAAGAACGATCAGCTCGGCGATCCGATGGTCTCGGAGGAACACATCACCGCGTTCGCCTGGGCCAATCCGCAGGAGATCGACGACATCATGGCGCTGGCGATCCGCGTCAACGATTTCCTGTCCGGGCTCTTTCTCGGCGTCG
This sequence comes from Pseudomonadota bacterium, assembly GCA_049324435.1. Taxonomy (GTDB): domain Bacteria; phylum Pseudomonadota; class Alphaproteobacteria; order Rhizobiales; family Xanthobacteraceae; genus Pseudorhodoplanes. The sequence continues at coordinate 4,065 of JBMOOQ010000069.1, read as the reverse complement.
GCATCCGTCTGGTCGATTTCAAGATGGAATGCGGCCGGCTGTGGGAAAACGACATGATGCGAATCGTCGTCGCCGACGAGATTTCCCCGGATTCCTGCCGGCTGTGGGACATCAAGTCGAACGAGAAGCTGGACAAGGACCGCTTCCGCCGCGATCTGGGCGGACTTCTTGAAGCCTATACCGAAGTTGCCAAGCGCCTCGGCATCATGAACGAAGGCGAGCCGCCGCGCGGCACCGGCCCGGTTCTGGTCAAGGGCTGACGCGGAGGCTTTTTGGGCGAAAGGCTCTGGACGGCACCGGAAGGCGCATTGAGGCAGTCCGCAAACGATGCTACCCGGGGGGCCCGTCGGCCCCCGTTCCATTTTTGGCGATTCGACATGAAAGCGCGCGTCACCGTCACCTTAAAGTCGGGCATTCTCGATCCGCAGGGCAAGGCGATCGAGGGCGCGCTGAAATCGCTTGGCGTGTCCGGCATCGCCAGTGTGCGTCAGGGCAAGGTCTTCGACATCGAACTTGAGGGGAATGATCGCGCCAAGGCCGAAGCCGCGCTGAAGGCGGCGGCGGACAAGCTTCTGGCGAATACCGTGATCGAGAATTATCGCATCGAGGTTCTCTGAGCCCCATATCAGCGCCATGAAATCCGCGGTTCTGGTCTTTCCCGGCATCAATCGTGAGCGCGACATGGCGCGCACGCTGAAGCTCGTCTCCGGCATCGATCCCGTGATGGTCTGGCACGCAGAGACCGAATTGCCGGCCGGCACCGATCTGGTCGTGGTACCGGGCGGCTTCTCCTACGGCGATTATCTGCGCTGCGGGGCAATCGCGGCGCGCGCCCCGATCATGGATGCGGTGCGGACCTTTGCCGCGAAGGGCGGCCTCGTGCTCGGTGTCTGCAATGGCTTCCAGATTCTCTGCGAGGCCGGACTGCTGCCGGGCGTGCTGATGCGCAATGCCAAGCTGAAATTCATCTGCCGCGATGTGCATCTGCGGGTCGAGCGCTCGGATACCCCATTCACGCGCGGCTACAATGCCGGGCAGGTGATCCGTGTCCCGGTCGCGCATGGCGAGGGCAACTGGATCGCCGACGACGAGACGGTGCGCAGGATCGAAGGCCAGGGGCAGGTGATTTTCCGTTATTGTGCACCGGACGGCAGACTCGATGATGCCTCAAACATCAACGGCTCGATCAACGCGATTGCCGGCATCGTCAACGATCGCGGCAATGTCGCGGGTATGATGCCGCATCCGGAAAACCATGTGGAAAGCGTGATCGGCTGCACCGACGGGCGCGGGCTGTTTGCAGGGCTGGTCGCACAATTTGGCAAGGCGGCCTGATATTCCGCTGGCTCCACCGGCCGATTGTGCATTCGCCGGCCGGCCGTTCTGACTTGTGCACAATAGCGCTTCGCCAATCGGGCCGGGAAATCAATACCTTGGCTTGCGGCGATCAATGTCCGTATACGGTGTGCCCAAGACCCGTTAAGCGAATGGTCCCGGTCCCTCCTGCGAAACGCCGACGCTCGTGATTCCGAATTCCCCCCGCATCACCCCAGAACTCGTCGCCGAACACGGGCTCAAGCCCGACGAGTACCAGCGCATCCTCGACCTGATCGGGCGCGAGCCGACTCTGACCGAGCTCGGTATCTTCTCGGCGATGTGGAACGAGCATTGCTCCTACAAGTCGTCGAAGGTGCATCTGCGCGGATTGCCCACCGAGGCGCCGTGGGTGATCCAGGGGCCGGGCGAGAATGCCGGCGTGATCGATATCGGCGACGGGCTTGCGGTGGTCTTCAAGATGGAGAGCCACAACCATCCGAGCTATATCGAGCCCTATCAGGGCGCGGCCACCGGCGTCGGCGGCATTCTGCGCGACGTCTTCACCATGGGCGCGCGGCCGATCGCCTGCCTGAACGCGCTGTCATTCGGCGACCCGAAGCACCCGAAGACGCGGCATCTCGTGTCCGGCGTCGTCGCCGGCATCGGCGGCTACGGCAATTCCTTCGGGGTGCCGACGGTGGGCGGGCAGACCCGCTTTCACACCCGCTACGACGGCAATATCCTGGTCAATGCGATGGCTGTGGGCCTCGCGCGCGCCGACTCGATCTTCTACGCGGCGGCGTCCGGCGTCGGCATGCCGATCGTCTATCTCGGCTCCAAGACCGGCCGCGACGGCATCCATGGCGCGTCGATGGCCTCCGCCGAATTTGGCGACGATTCCGAGGAGAAGCGCCCGACCGTGCAGGTCGGCGATCCGTTCGCCGAGAAGCTGCTGCTCGAAGCGTGTCTGGAGATCATGCAGAAGGGCTGCGTGATCGCGATTCAGGACATGGGCGCTGCGGGTCTGACGTGCTCCGCGGTCGAGATGGGGGCGAAGGGCGATCTCGGCGTGACGCTCGATCTGGAGAAAGTGCCGACGCGCGAAGCCGGCATGAGCGGCTACGAGATGATGCTCTCCGAGAGCCAGGAGCGCATGCTCATGGTGCTCAAGCCGGAGAAGGAAAAGGAAGCCGAAGACATCTTCCGCAAATGGGGGCTCGACTTTGCGATTGTCGGCGAAACCACGCCGACGAAACGCTTTCTGATCCGGCACTACGGCGACACGCTGGCCGATCTGCCGATCAAGGAGCTCGGCGACGAGGCCCCGGTCTATAACCGCCCGTTCGCAGAGACTCCGAAACAGCCGGTGATCGATGCAAAGGATGTCAATCCGCCGCTATCGAATGCCGAAGCGTTGCTGAAACTGATCGGCTCGCCCGATCTGTGCTCCAAACGGTGGATCTGGGAGCAATACGATCACATCATTCTCGGCAACACCGTGCAGCGTCCGGGCGGCGACGCGGCCGTTGTGCGGGTAGAGGAGGGGCCGAAGGGCCTCGCGATGACCTGCGACGTGACGCCCCGCTATTGCGAGGCCGATCCGTTCGAGGGCGGCAAGCAGGCAGTCGCGGAGGCATATCGTAATCTTTCAGCCGTTGGCGCGACGCCGCTCGCGATCACCGACAACCTGAATTTCGGCAATCCGGAACGGCCGGAGATCATGGGCCAGTTCGTCGGCTGCGTGCGCGGCATTTCCGCGGCGTGCAAGGCGCTCGATTTCCCGGTCGTGTCGGGCAACGTGTCGCTCTACAACGAAACCAACGGACGCGCGATTTTGCCCACGCCGACCATCGGCGGAGTCGGCATGCTGGCCGATTTCACGAAGTCCGCGAGTCTCGCGTTCAAGGCTGAAGGCGACGTCATCCTGCTGATCGGCGACACGACGGGCTGGCTCGGCCAGTCGGTTTATCTCCGCGATGTTTGCGGGCGCGAGGAGGGGGCGCCGCCGCCGGTCGATCTCGAAGCCGAGAAGCGCCACGGCGCGTTGGTGCGCAAGCTGATCGGCGAGGGCCGCGTCACCGCGGTGCATGACCTCTCCGATGGCGGCCTTGCGGTCGCCCTGGCCGAAATGGCGATGGCGTCGGGGCTCGGTGCAACGCTCGATGCGCCTGAGGGCATCGCCGCGCATGCCTATTGGTTCGGCGAGGACCAGGCGCGCTATGTGGTGACGGTGAAGCCGGACAATCTTGCAGCGGTGGTGGAGGCCGCACAGGCGGCCGGCGTCGCGGCAAAGCGGATCGGCACTGTCGGCGGCACCGCGTTGACGCTCGGCAACGAGGCCGCACTCGCCGTGGCCGATCTCAGTAGCCGCTTCGAGGCCTGGCTGCCGGACTACATGGCCGGCGAACTCTGACCGTTAAGGCCGCAATTCGCCGGTCTGCATCATCGCTTGACGGCAGCCAGGCGACAAAGCGGCAGCGTTACTGGCGAGACATTGCACCGCACGCCCCTGGCCGAGCTGTACGCCCTTGCAGAGCACTTTGAAATCCATGGTGCAGAAGCGCCGGATCAGCATCGCCTCACCGAGCTTCGGCTGAGTTGTAACAGGCGGCGCTGGTGTGACTGACGCCGGTGCGGCTGCGGGCGGCACAGCGGGTGCTGCCGGGCGCGCCGGAGCCGCAGCGGCCTTCGGCGCCGGCGCGGGTTTCGGCGCTGCGGCTTTCGGTGCGGCCGGTTGTCCCGGCGCCG
>JBMOOQ010000068.1:0-26441 GCA_049324435.1 Pseudomonadota bacterium | reverse complement strand
CGCGACGAAGGCCGCCGCACCGAAGGCCGTGACTCCGCCGCCCGCACCGGCACCGGAACCGCAGCCTGCTCCCGCGAGCGATATGGGCGGCTACCGCCCGTTCAGTGACAGCAGCGGGACCTGAACGCCGCCCGAGCGATCAGCATGGGGAACGGCCCGGCCTGCGCTGCAGCCGGGCCGTTACCTTTTAGACAATAGCCCGCATTACGGAACGGCTCACGATCATCAATCGCGATCAGCAACAGCAAAGACGGGTTTTTTGCCGGTACCTTCCGCGCTATGAAAGCCCAGCCGGACGGCAAAAGGCGCCGCATTGCCTTGCCTGCTCCGGCTCAATAGCATCGCGCTCACATCCGGTGGCCTTGCCGCCGAGGCGTTGATGACAACAAGGGAGGCCGGCGATGGCTTACAATATTCTCATTCTGGGCGCGGCTTATGGCTCGCTGCTCGCCTCCAAAATGCTGTTCGGCGGCCACAAGATCCACCACGTCTGCCTGCCCGCCGAGGCCGATCTGATCAATGCGGAAGGCTTTATCATTCGCCTGCCGGTAAAGGGCCGGAAGGATCCTGTGGTGCTGGATTCACGCAAGCTTCCGGGGAAGGTCACGGCAAGCGGTGCTGCGGGCGTCGATCCTTCGCAATACGATCTGGTCGGACTTGCGATGCAGGAGCCGCAATATCGCTCGCCAGGGGTGCGCGAACTGCTCGATGCCGTTGCGAAGTCGCGCGTGCCCTGCATGTCGATCATGAACATGCCGCCGCTTCCATATATGCGGCGCATTCCCGGGCTGAACGCCGAGACGCTGAAGCCCGCCTATACCGATCCGAGCGTCTGGGACAATTTCGATCCCGGCAAGCTCACCCTGTGCAGCCCGGACCCGCAGGCCATTCGCCCTCCGGACGAGAAGGCGAATGTGCTGCAGGTTACGCTTCCGACCAATTTCAAGGTTGCGAAGTTCGACGACGACAAGGACACCGCGATTCTGCGTCAGCTCGAACAGGAGATCGACGCCATCCGGTTCGATCCGGGTGACGGCACCAAGATCGAGTTGCCGGTGAAGCTGCGCGTGCATGACTCGTTGTTCGTGCCGCTCGCCAAATGGGCGATGCTGCTTGCAGGCAATTATCGCTGCATCACGCCGGACGGGATGCGGACCGCCCAGGAAGCGGTGCATAGCGACATCGAGACATCCCGCACGGTCTATAATTTCGTGAACGACCTCGTGGTGAAGCTCGGCGCCAACCCGAACGACCTCGTGCCGTTCGAGAAATATGCCGCCGCAGCGCAAAGCCTGTCGCGGCCGGCGTCTGCGGCGCGCGCGCTGAACAATGGTGCCCCATTCATCGAACGGGCTGACAAGCTCGTCCAGCTTATTGCCAAACAGAAGGGCCTGAGCCTGCCCGCCATCGATGCGCAAGTGGCGCTGGTCGACCAGCGGCTGGAGGCGAATCGCAAGAAGGCGGCCTGAGCAGGCGTGTTGAAAACCCTGCCAAAACGCCGGGAAACCGCTGGTTTCCCGGCGTTTTTTCGTGACTTTCCTGCAACAGATTAAGGGATTGTGACGGTCAGACAGTTTTGAACGGCTGAAACGCCCAAAAAGGCAGCACATGCGCAAAACTTCACATTGGCGTTAACCGATCTTCCGTGCCGAATTGTCGCGACTGCAGATGCAAGAGCAGGGGGTGGCGTTTCGGGGTCTGGCGTTCTGGTCGCAAGCAGCACGCCGCGCTTCAGTCACCGAAAGCGTCGAATTCGAAGGGGCTCGAAATGAAGAAATACCTGATGCCGGCGTTTGTTGCCGCCGCCGTCGTGACCGCCGCGCCGGCGCTCGCCGCCGATCTGAAACCGGTTTACAAGGCCGCGCCCGCGCCGGCCACTTTCGATCCATGGGATGTGGCCATCGGAGCGGGCATCGCCAGCGACTATAACTTCCGTGGTATTTCGCAGTCGGATCGCAAGCCGTCGGTGAATGCCTATTTCGAGGGGCGCTATAACACCACGAAAGACCTGCAATTCTACGCAGGCATCGGCGGTTACAGCATCGATTTCCCGAACCGGCCATCCGCCGAGATCGATTTCTACGGCGGCTTCCGTCCCACTTTCGGAAAGCTCGGTCTCGATTTCGGTGTCTGGTACTACTACTACCCCGGCGGACAATGCTTTAATGCCGCGGGTCCGGACCTCGACTGTATCGCCAATGGCAACTTGCCGAATGGTAACATCATTAAGAAGGATGTGAGCTTCCTGGAGTGGTACGGCAAAGCAACGTACAACTTCACGGATAGCTTCAACATGGGCGTGGGCGCTTACTACACGGCCGACTGGCTGAACACGGGCGCTTACGGGACGTACGGCAACGTCACGGCGAAATTCACCGGCACAACGCTCCCCAACGGATGGGGCTGGTACGTCTCTGGCGAATTCGGTCATTACTGGCTTGGCACGACCGATACCTTCTACGCGGTGCCTGCGTTCCCGACTGGAACGCCTCTGCCTGACTATTCGACCTGGAACGTCGGCCTCGGCTTTACCTATAAGGCGATCACCATCGACCTTCGCTACTACGACACCGATCTCTCCAAGGGTGAGTGCAACGTTCTCACCGGAGCTCAGACCGCAACCTTCGATCCTTCGAACATATCGGCCATCAATCCGGGCGGTCTCGGCACAAAGTGGTGCAGCGCGGCCTTCGTTGGCAAGCTCTCCTTCGACACCACGCTGAGCGCTCTGAAATAAGTTCGAACCCTCTCCAAGTTGCTGCAGGGGCGGCGGCCGAAAGGCCGCCGCTCTTGTTTTTTCAGGGTAGTACGCGCAAATCTCGTTGCCTGGCATTGTCGTTGCTAAAGCAATCCCATGCGCATTGACCGGCGATTTGGCGTAATGGTGGGGGGCGCCGCGGGCGGCAGCCTCGCGATCGGGCTGATGTATCTGTTGTCGCTGCAGACCGAATTTCCGCTGGCCACGATTCCGTTCGCGACCTCGATCGTCCTGATGACTGGATCGCCGGAGGCGCAGCCGGCGCGTCCGCGCGCCCTGGTTGGCGGTCACGTTCTCTCGGCCATCGTCGGCGTGCTCGCGGTCAAGATCGCGGGTCCCCAGCCTTGGGCCGCGGCCCTGGCAGTCGGGGTTGCTATGCTGGCCATGCTGCTGACCGACAGCTTTCATCCGCCGGCCGGGATCAATCCCCTGATCATCGTCATGAACGGCATGTCGTGGAGCTTCGTCCTGATTCCGGTCGCGGCTGGTGCGCTGCTTCTGCTCGCCTACACTTATATATGGACCAACGCGGTGCGGCGCACGCCCTGGCCCGAGCGCTGGTGGTAGGCGCGCTTTCTTTCGCCGATTTCGACCCGGGGCTATTCGGCAGCGGCCGCGGGCTTTGTTTCCGCAAGCCTGTGCGCACCGTCTCCGTCCGGCTCGAAGGCGACGTGGCGGCGGTGCAGACCGGTCAATGTCGAGCGGTGCCCGATCGAAACGATTGTCGTTTCCTTCAACCGTTCGTGCAGCAGCGCGTAAAGTTTGCCTTCCGAGGGTTCGTCGAGCGAGGCCGTTGCCTCGTCCAGAAACAGGTAGTCAGGCGCCTGGAGCAGCGCGCGGGCGACGCCGAGCCGCTGCTGCTCTCCGAGCGACAGGATCCGATTCCAGTGCGCCTCCTCGTGCAGCCGGCCGGCGAGCGCTGGCAGACCGACGGCTTTCAGCGCCTCGATAAGCCTTGCATCATCGAACGCGCCAGCCGTTGGATAGGAGAGTGCATTGGCGAGCGTGGTTTCCGGAAAATACGGCCGCTGCGGAAGCACCATGATGCGAGCGCCTTCGGGAATAACCACACGACCTTTGCCGAACGGCCAGATACCAGCCAGCGCGCGAAAGAGAGTCGACTTTCCGGCCCCCGACGGCCCGCTCACCAGTACGTGTTCGCGTGGGCGAAACTCGGTTGCCGCTGGTGCAAGCATCGGTTTGCTGTCCGGCCGGTGAACCGACAGGTCTTCAATTCTCACAGCCCGAGCTTCTGGCTCCGACACAACGGAAATGGCCGAAGACTCGGCCATAGCCTGCGCCTCGCCGAGCGCACGATTGAACCCTGTCAGGCGGTCGACCACTGCGGCCCATTCCGCAATGCTGCGATAGAACGTGACGAAGAACGACAGCGACTCCTGCACGCTGCCAAAGGCGCTTGCGGTCTGGGTCAGGGTGCCGAGCGGTACCGCGCCGGAAAAATAGGCCGGGCTGACGACGATGTAGGGGAGAATGATCGCGATCTGCGCATGGCCCTGCTGAACGAAGATTACCTTCTTCTGCCGTGACATCAGATCCATGAAGTTGCGGGCGACCTTCGAGAAGCGCTCGCCAAGCCTTGCCTTCTCCGCATCCTCGCCGCGCAGCAGCGCGATCTGTTCCGCATTCTCGCGGACCCGGATCAGACTGAACCGGAAGTCGGCCTCCAGCCGCTGCTGGCGGAAATTGATCGCGGCCAGCGGCCAGCCGATCCAGTGCGCGATCAGTGTGCCGATGATGGAATAGATCAGTGCGGTCCAGACCAGATAGCCGGGGATATTAATCTGTGCGCCGAACAGCGTCAGCGGTGCTGAATCGGACAGACTCCAAAGGATGGCGAAGAATGACAGCAGCGTAACGATCGCGCCCAGCAGGCGCACAACAATGGTGAGCGACTTTTCGATGAATTGATTGATGTCGTCGGCGATGCGCTGGTCCGGATTGTCTGCTGCATCGCCGAAAAGCTGCATCCGGTAATGCGTCGAACTGGCGAGCCAGCGATCAAGGTAAACCCGGGTCATCCAGGTGCGCCAGCGAATCTGAAGCCACTGGTTCAGGTAGAGCTGGTAGACCGCGAGCAGGATGAAGATCGCGGCAAGGACGCAGAAGATGCTGAGTTCCTTGACGAAATTGTCCCAGTTCCGGTCCTGCAAAGCATTGAAAAACCTGGCATTCCATTGATTGATCAGCACGTTCACCGCAACGATCGACAGCTCGATGGCGATGACGGCCGCAAGCAAGATGAGCCCCGCCCGCCGGTCTTCCGATCTGAAATAGGGTAAGGACAGCCGGAAAACCGCGGCAAAAATCCGGGCCAGATCCTTCACGCCGTCACCTCTTGAAAGCCCGGCCCAGTGCGATGTGACCGTGCTGCCGTTTGGCCCGATCCCGGAGGGAGGAGCCGCCTGATCTATTCCTGGGCATCGGGGGCAAATCTCGGACGCGACCTTTGTCAGGCTTGTGCAAACCGGGCAACCCGTCCAAACTATGACGAAGGCCGCTGGAATATCATATAAGCCCCGGCGGTTAATCACGAAAACGGCATTCAAAAGCCGGACACAAAACGGTCGCTAGGGAGGACCTCATGACCAAAAAGGTAGAAAAGACGTCGCGCCGCAAATTTTTGCTCGCGGCCGGCGCCGCAGGCGCTGCAACCATTGCAATGCCGCAGGTGTCGCGTGCGCAGACTGTGACCTGGAAATATCAGTCGACGTGGCCGACCAAGGATATCTTCCACGAATTCGCTGCCGATTATGCCAAGAAGGTCAACGATATGTCGGGCGGCCGCCTCAAGCTCGACGTGCTTGCGGCCGGCGCCGTCGTTCCCGCCTTCCAGATGGCCGACGCGGTGCATTCCGGTGTGCTCGATTGCGGCCATGGCGTGTGCGCCTATTGGTACGGCAAGCACAAGGCCTATTCGCTGTTCGGCACTCCGCCGTCGTGGGGCTGGGATGCACACGGCTTCCTTGGCTGGTTCTATTACGGGGGCGGCGAGGCGCTCTACAAGGAACTGGTCAACGATATCCTGAAGCTCAACCTCACCGGCGTTCTGTATTACCCGATGCCGACCCAGCCGCTCGGCTGGTTCAAGAAGGAGATGAAGTCGGGCGAGGACTTCAAGGGCATGAAGTACCGCACCGTGGGCCTTTCGGCCGATTTGTTCAAGGAAATGGGTGCGTCGGTAACGATCCTCCCCGGCGGCGAAATCGTTCCGGCGATGGACCGCGGCTTGCTCGACTCCGCTGAGTTCAACAACCCGTCTTCCGACATCCTGCTTGGGTTCCCTGACGTGTCGAAATACTACATGGTCGGCAGTCACCACCAGCAGGCGGAAGCGTTCGAGATCATCTTCAACAAGCAGAAGCATGATGCGCTGCCGTCCGAGCTTCGCGCGATCCTGCGTAACGCCGCCTTTGCAGCGACGGCCGATCAATATGCGATGGCGCACGACCGCTATTCCAAGGATCTCGAAGCGATCAAGAAGCGTGGCGTCAATGTCATCAAGACGCCTGACAAGCTCCTGACCGATCAGCTCAATGCCTGGAACAAGGTGCTGGCGGAGCAATCGAAGGAGCCGTTCTTTGCCAAGGTGGTGGCCTCGCAGAAGGAGTGGGTGAAGCGAACCGGCGCCTATACGCTGGTCAACAATCTGGACACCCCCGCTCTGGAAAAGGCGTACAAGCACTTCCACGGTTAGTCGCGCGCGCGGCCCGTCCGAAAAAGTCGGGCGGGCCGCCCTCTTTTTGCTTCTCAACGGCCGGCAAGGCCTTAAATTCCATTCGCCAACCAAGAAGAAATACGGTGGGGAAAACCCATCGTCCGGCGGGGAGACCTCGTGGAACGGGTTCTTTATTCTATCGACCAGCTCAGTACGTGGGTCGGCAAGACCTTCGCGTGGTGCATCCTCATCCTCACTTTCACCACGAGCTATGAGGTCTTCGCGCGCTACTTCTTCAACGCGCCGACCGAATGGGCCTTTGACGCGTCTTATATCCTGTACGGCACCCTGTTCATGATGGCGGGTGCTTATGCGCTCGCGCGCAACAGTCATGTTCGCGGCGACTTTCTCTACCGCGCGTGGAGCCCGCGCACGCAGGCGAAATGGGATCTGATCCTCTTCATTCTGTTTTTCTTCCCCGGCATGATCGCCTTTGTCTATTCCGGCTACGGCTTTGCGAAGATGGCATGGCTGATGAACGAACGGTCCGCGGCCAGCCCGAACGGACCGATCATCTGGCCGTTCAAATGGCTGATCCCGATCACCGGTGTCCTCATGGTGTTGCAGGGCCTCGTCGAGGTCTCGCGCTGCATCATCTGCATCCGGACCGGTGAATGGCCGAAACGGCTGCATGATGTCGAAGAGCTCGACAAGGTGATGCTGGAGAAGGCCGAGCATGGCGACTACGAAGTCGTCAAAGAGCTCGAGGAAATCGGTCAACGGAAGGGCAGCGTCTGATGTTCGGTCTTGGCAATCCCGAACTCGGCGTTCTGATGCTGTTTCTTTTCGTCGTGTTCATCATGCTGGGCTTCCCGATCGCCTTCACGCTGATGGCGCTCGGTGTGTTCTTCGGCTATTTCGCCATGGGCGATCTCGTCTTCTCGCTGCTGGTGCAGCGCACCTATTCGGTGATGACGAACGATGTCCTGATCTCGATCCCGCTCTTCGTTTTCATGGGCTACGTGATCGAACGCGCCAATATTCTTGACCGGTTGTTTCGTTCCCTGCAGCTTGCCGCCGGTCCGATGCCGGCCTCGCTCGCGATCGCGACTCTTGTTACCTGTGCCATCTTCGCTACGGCGACCGGCATTGTCGGCGCGGTGGTGACGTTGATGGGTCTCCTGGCCTTCCCGGCGATGTTGCGGGCCGGTTACGACGTGCGCATTGCTTCGGGCGTGATCTGCGCCGGCGGCTGTCTCGGCATCCTGATTCCGCCAAGCGTTATGCTCATTCTGTACGGCGCAACGGCAGGCGTATCGGTCGTGAAGCTCTATGCCGGCGCGTTGTTCCCGGGCATCATGCTGGCGGGTCTTTACGTGCTGTTCACGATTGTGACCGCGGCGCTCAACCCCAAGCTCGCACCGAGGCTGCCGGCGGAGGAACGTAACGTGCCGCTGGGGACGGTGCTCTGGTCGCTCGTCACGTCTTTCATGCCGCTGTTTGCGCTCGTTGCCGCAGCACTCGGCTCGATCGTATTCGGTCTCGCCACGCCGTCGGAAGCCGCCGCGATGGGCTCGCTCGGGGCGCTGATCCTTGCGGTGGTGTACGGTGCCGATTATTCGCGCACCTGGGCGGTCCGGCTGGTGCAGGTCTATGGTGCGCTGGCTGCGCTGCTCATCCTGTATCTTTTGATCGCCGGATTTAGCGCGATAAATGTGGACCGCCGCGTGCTGATGGCCATGGGCTTCATCACGATCGGTGTAGGCATCGTGCTGATCCCGCGCAGCACGTTTGACTTCACACAACTGAAGGATTCGGTGTTCCTCACCGCCCGCACCACCGCCATGGTTTGCTGGCTGTTCATCGGGTCGTTCCTGTTCTCGGCGATTTTCGCTTATCTGGGCGGCCATGAGCCGATCGAGAAATTCGTTCTGGCGCTTAATCTCGATACGCTTGGGTTCATGATCCTCGCCCAGGTCATCATCTTCATTTTGGGCTGGCCGCTGGAATGGACGGAGATCATCGTCATCTTCATGCCGATTTTTCTGCCGTTGCTGAAGACCTTCAACGTCGACCCGTTGTTCTTCGGTCTGTTGGTGGCACTGAATATTCAGACCTCGTTCCTGTCGCCGCCAGTGGCGATGGCTCCGTTCTATCTGAAGGGCGTGGCGCCGAGCTGGGTCAATATCAACGATATTTTCCGTGGCGTGATGCCGTATCTCTTCATCGTCATCATCTCCATGGTCATGCTGTACTCTTTCCCGCAGATCGGACTGTGGTTGCCGAATTATCTTTACCGGTGATCCGGGCCGAGGGAGGAAGACGATGACGTCCTTGATCGCAGGGATCGCCGTTCTTGCCGTGACGATCGGCGCTTTCATGATGCTGCTGCCGCGCGGCGGCAAGGTGCATCGATTCGTCGGCACCGAGCTTGAACCCTATGTCGCGGTCGCGATCACCGCCGGCGTGGCCTTGAGCTTCACATTGACGCTGAACGGCATTCTCGGCTTGATTGGCTGAACGCAACAGCCGGAAGACAATCTGCCGTGCCCAAAAGCCCGCTCTCTGCCTGGACCGCCGCTCAGGCCGCGGCCGAGATCGCCCGGGGTGCGATCACCGCGCAGGATTATACGCAGGCCTGCCTCGACCGGATTGCCGAAGTCGAGCCGGAGATCGGAGCATTTGCCCATCTCGATCCGGACCACGCTCTGGCGCAAGCCAGAGCGCTCGACGAGCGCAAGACCCAAGGTGCTCCCCTTGGGCCGCTGCATGGCATTCCCGTCGCGATCAAGGACATCATCGACACCAGCGACTTCCCGACCGAATGCGGATCGCCGTTCCTCTCGGGCCGGCGCCCCTATCTGGATGCCCATGTCGTGAAGCGCCTGCGCGAGGCGGGCGCTGTCATCATCGGCAAGACGGTCACAACCGAATTCGCATATTTTCATCCGGGCAAGACCCGCAATCCGCACGACATCGACCGCACCCCCGGCGGCTCTTCCTCGGGGTCGGCGGCGGCGGTTGCATCCGGCATGGTGCCGCTGGCGCTCGGCACTCAGACGAACGGCTCTGTGATACGGCCGGCGGCCTTCTGCGGGGTCTATGCGCTGAAGCCGTCCAAAGGACTGATTTCCCGCTACGGCGTACTGCCGCTGAGCCCCACCTTCGACACCGTCGGACCGTTTGCCCGCTCAATTGAAGACATCGCGCTGATCACCAGCGTGATTGCGGGCTACGATCCCGGCGATCCGGACACCCGTCCGTTTGCGGTGGCGAATTTCCGCGCGGTGGCGGCGGAAAAATTTCCGATCGAGCCGCGGATCGCCTTTGTGCGCACGCCGGTCTGGGACAAGGCGGACGCACAGACGCGTGAGGCGTTCGAGCGGCTGGCCGACAGCCTTGGCGACGCCTGCGTCCGGATCGACCTGCCGGATCGCTATGCCGCAGCCTGGGATGTCCACCGCACAGTGATGTTTGCGGAGATGGCCTACCGGCTCGGCCGCGTGGTGGATCGCGGCGGCGATTCGATCAGTGATATTCTGCGTCAACTGGTGGAGGAGGGCCGTACCATCGGCGCGGTCGCCTACCAGCAGGCGGTCGATGAGGCGAAAAGTCTTGCGGCTGCACTCGCCGACTATCTCGAAGACTGCAATGCCATCATGACGCCTGCGACGACGGGTGTAGCGCCGAAGGGGCTGAATACGACCGGCAATCCGGCGTTCTGTACGCTGTGGACGCTGTCCGGGTTGCCGTCGCTGTCGCTGCCATTGCTGACGGGTGAGGACGACCTGCCGCTCGGCGTCCAACTCGTCGGCGCACCGCACGATGATGCGCGGCTGATGCGCACCGCCAACTGGCTGATCGGCAAGGTCGCGCCGAGCCGGCGGCGCAAGAAAGCATAGCCGCTGCACCTACGCGCCTTTGGGCGGCGTGCCGAGCTTCTCCTTGAAAAATGCGATCGTGCGCTGCCAGGCGAGGTCGGCCGCGGCCTTGTTGGAGCGCGCCGCGCCGGTGTCGTTGTTGAAGGCGTGCTGCGTGCCTGGATAGGTGTGGATCGCATAGCTCTTATTGTTGGCCTTCAGCGCAGCTTCATAATCGGCAATGCCGGCATTCACGCCCGCGTCGTTCTCCGCATAATGCAGCAGCAAAGCTGCCTTGATATTCGGCACCTGTGCCGCCGGCACCTGGCGCCCGTAATAGGCGACACCGGCATCGAGTTCCGGACTTGCGGCGGCGAGGCGGTTCACCATCAGCCCGCCGAAGCAGAAGCCGACCGCCCCGACCTTGCCGGTCGATCCCGGATATTTTTTGAGGAAATCGACCGCGGCAACCAGAGCGACCACGGCGTCGTCCTGGTTCATCTTCGGATGCAGGTCGCGCGCTTCGTCCTCGTTCGGCGGTGTGCCGCCGACCAGCGAGAGCAGGTCGATCGCATAGGCAAGGAAGCCTTCCAGCGCGAGGCGGCGTGCGACGTCTTCGAGATGCGGGTTCAACCCCCGGTTCTCGTGAATCACAAGCACCGCGGGGCGCTTTGCGTCGCCCTTCAAGCGCGTCAGATAGCCGTTGATCCTGCCTTTCGGGGAGTCAAAGGCGGCGCGCTCGGACATGAGGCGCGGATCGTCAGGCGGGACGATCGCGGCTTTCGCGTAATCGTTCTGGAGCAGCGGCAACAGGGCCGCGGCCGCAGCCGTCGAACCGGCAAGCTGCGACAACCTGTCAAGGAATGCACGGCGGCTCAGTTCCCCATGCGTGAACCGGTCGTAGGGGTTGATGATGCGCTGATCCATGGTTCCTCCCTGCGTCATGCCGGAAAACCCCGCAGACTGCGGTTCCGTCCGTCGAAACCGATTGCATGTCAGTCAAAGGCACGCCTAGAATTTACCCACTATCTTTCTGTGAAAATAGAATGCTGACCGACGGCCTCGTCGTGAGGCTGGCCTGCAATTTGCTTCGAAATGACGCTTCGAAAGCGTTCACGTGGGAGAGTGTCATGCGACGTCGGGACTTCACAAAAATTGCTCTGGCAGGTGCGGCGGCAACGGTGGCTGCGCCCGCAGTGGTGCGCGCACAGACCACGTTCAACTGGAAAATGACGAGCTTCTACGGTCCAAACGCCGCGTTCTATTCGACCGGTCCAGGCGGCGCGAAGGATCTCGCCAGGCGGATCGAGGAGATGTCCAACGGCCGCATCAAGATCCAGTTTTTCGGTGCGGGCGAACTGATTCCGGCCGCGGAAGGTTTCGACGCCGTCTCGTCCGGCACCGTCGAGATGAACTACGCCAATTCCTATTTCTGGACCGGGAAGAGCTTCGCCGCGCAATACTTCACCGCGGTGCCCTTCGGCCTCAATTTCCAGGGCTATAACGGTTGGATGTTCGACGGCGGCGGCCTCCAGCTCTGGCGCGAGGTCTATGACCGCTTCAATCTCGTGCCCTTCGTATGCGGCAATACCGGCGTGCAGATGACCGGCTGGTTCAAAAAGCCGATCGAGAAGCCGGAGGATCTGCAGGGCCTGAAGATGCGCATCCCCGGTCTCGCCGGCCGCGTCTACAAGGAACTCGGTGTCGATTCCCGTCTCATCGCGCCGGGCGAAATCTTCCCCTCGCTGGAGCGCGGTGTGATCGATGCGGCCGAATTCGTCGGTCCGTATCTCGACCGCCAGCTCGGCCTGCAGAAGGTCGCGAAATATTACTACACCACCGGCTGGCACGAGATGGCGACCGCGAGCGAACTCACCATCAATAAGGCCAAATGGAATTCGCTGCCGCCGGACCTCAAGGCGGTCGTGGAGAATGCCTGCCTTGCCTGCAACACGATCAGCGAGGCGTGGTGCCAGAAGAACAATGCCGAGGCGATGGAAGACCTGGTAAAAAACCAGGGCGTGATCGCGCAGCCGCTTCCGGACTCGGTGGTCAAGGCCCTGCGTGCGGCAACCGACAAGATTCTTGCGGAAGCCGTTGCCAAGGATCCCGTCACCAAGAAGGTCCACGACTCCTACATGGCCTACAAGGCCAAGTACGACGCCTGGGCCGATCTCAGCGAAACCGTCTACCACACGAAAATCCGGAAGGCCTGATTGCGTGCCGCTGAAAAGCTGGCCGGCGGGATCGATGCGTTCACCGATCTCGTCGGCCGTCTCACCTCATGGCTGGCGCTCGGCATCGCGCTGGTGATGGGTGCGAATGTGTTGCTGCGTTACGCTTTTTCGTACGGATTCATCTGGGCACAGGAGCTGGAATGGCACATCTTCGTGCCAATCTGCCTGTTCGGCATATCGTATGCGCTCCTTCACAAGGAGCATGTGCGGGTCGACGTGCTGTTTCAGTATTTTTCCGATCGCAACAAGCATCGCGTCGATATCGTCGCGGCGTGCATTTCGATGGCATTCTGCCTGATCGTGATCCGGCTCTCGATCCCCTACGTGTACCAGTCCTGGTCGATCGGCGAGGGCACCGCCAATCCCGGCGGCATTGAATATCGCTACATCGTCAAGTCTCTGATCCCGATCGGCTTTGCCATCATGTTCCTGCAATCGCTCTCCGAGGCGATCAAGAGCTACGTTGCGATGCGGAGAGCGTGATGCCCTACGTCGAGATCCTCGCCATCTGCATGCTGGCGTCGTTCTTCGTGCTGCTGATGGCCGGCATCCCAGTCGGTCTGACGCTCGCGACCACTGGTCTATTTTTCGGCTATCTCGGTTTCGGTAGCCTGCTGTTCAATCTCTTGCCCGGCCGCATCTTTGGCGTGGTGACCAACCAGACCCTGCTCGCGATTCCGCTATTTGTCTTCATGGGCATGATGCTGGAGAAATCCAAGCTCGCCGAGGACCTGATGGATGTGATCGGGCATCTCTCCGGTTCGCTGCGCGGCGGCCTGGGGATCGGCATCGTGGTGGTCGGCGTGCTGCTGGGGGCGACCACAGGCATCGTCGGCGCGACTGTGGTGACGCTCGGCCTGCTTACGCTGCCCGGCATGATCCGCCGCGGCTACGACAAGGGGCTTGCCTGCGGAGTGATCTGCGCATCCGGAACGCTCGGCCAGATCATTCCACCGAGCCTGATCCTGATCCTGTTAGCCGACATCCTCAATCTGTCGGTTGGCACCCTGTTCGCCGCGGCGATGATCCCGGGGCTGCTGCTGGCGGGGATCTACGTCATCTATATTCTTATACTCGGCATCGTGCGGCCGGCCAGCGTTCCGGCTTTCACCGCCGAAGAGCGCGCGTCGGTCTCGAAGTCCGAGCTGATGCAGAAGCTGTTCAAGGTGGTGGCACCGCCGGTCGGCCTCGTTGCCGCCGTGCTCGGCTCGATCATCGCCGGCATCGCCGCGCCGTCGGAAGCCGCATCAATGGGTGCGCTCGGCTCGATCGTGGTCGCCGCAATCGCCCGGCGTCTGTCGTGGCAGGTGCTGCGCGAGACCGCGCAGGCCACCACCAAGATCACTGCAATGATGATGTTCATTCTCATCTGTGCGCAGGCCTTCGCGCTCGCCTTCCGCGGATTGCAGGGCGAAAAGATCGTTCACGACCTGTTTGCTTTCCTACCTGGTGGCATCAATTCCGACATCTGGTTTCTGATGCTGATCATCTTCATTCTCGGCTTCTTCATCGAGTGGATCGAGATTTCCTATATTGCGGTGCCCCTCTTCCTGCCCGTCTTCCTGCAGGCCAATGTCGATATGACATGGCTTGCGATCCTGATCTGCGTGAATCTGCAGACCTCGTTCCTGACGCCGCCGTTCGGTTGGGCGCTGTTCTTCCTGCGCGGCGTGGCGCCGCCCGAGGTCGCAACCGGCGATATCTATCGGGGCGTTATCCCGTTCATCGCCATGCAAGGCGTCGCACTGGCGCTGGTGTTTCTGTATCCGAGCCTCGCAACATGGCTGCCCAAGGCGATCGGCTGGTGACTTCGGCCGCTAATCGGTAAAAGCATCGGTCTCAAAGGAGACAATGCATGCCCGACATCACGCGCCGGGACTTTCTCGACGGCTGCGCGCTGACGGTTGCTGCCGGCCTGACGCCATTGGCGCAACTTGCCGGGGCGCAGCCTGCGCAAAACCCGCCGGTGCGCGACGGATTGCGCGGCCATCATGCCGGCGCGTTTGAGGCCGCGCATGCCATGCGGGACGGCGAGGTGCCGGATTTCGGCGGCCGTCCGATCGAAGAGAGCTACGATCTCGTCGTGGTTGGCGCCGGAATCAGCGGGCTCGCGGCGGCGTATTTCTACCGCAAGCGGAAACCGGATGCGCGAATCCTCATCCTCGACAATCACGACGATTTCGGCGGGCACGCCAAGCGAAACGAGTTCACTATCGATGGCCGGCTGATCCTTGGCTACGGTGGCAGCGAGTCCCTGCAATCGCCCAAGGCGCTGTGGAGTCCGGGCGCGATGGGGCTGATCAGGGAGCTTGGCGTCGATATCGCCCGCTTCGACACGGCTTTTGAACAAAAGCTCTATCCATCGATGGGATTGTCGCGCGGGGTGTTCTTTCCGCGCGAAGCGTTCGGCCGCGACGTGCTGGTGACGGGCGATCCGACGCATGGTCCCGCCGACGATCTCGGACCCGGCCTGCTCAATGCCAAGCCGATTGCGGAATTCGTCGCGGGATTTCCTCTTAGCGATGCCGAGAAGGGACAGGTGCTCGCGCTCTATGATGCGAAGCGCGATCCGCTTCGCGGCAAGAGCCGGCGCGAAAAAGAATCAATCCTCGAAAAAACGAGCTACCGCGACTATCTGATCAAGATCTGCGGATTGAGCGAGCGGGCGGCCAATTGTTTCCACGGCCGGTCGCTCGATTTCTTCGCGCTCGCGAGCGATCTGATCCCAGCCGAAGGTGCGCGCGAGATGGGCCTTCCCGGTTTCGACGGCCTTGGCCTGCCAGCTGAGGCGAGCCCCGAGCGCGATGCGCCTTACATCCATCATTTCCCGGACGGCAATGCGTCGATTGCGCGATTGCTGGTCCGGGCGCTCATTCCTGGTGTGGCGCCGGGCAAGACGATGGACGACATCGTGCTCGCGCCGTTTCGCTATGACCGGCTCGACCAGCCGGAGAATGCGGTGCGCATCCGCCTGCTATCGACCTGCGTGAACGTCAAGGATGCAAAGGGTGGTGCCGTACTGGCCTATATCCGCCACGGCGAGGTGCATCGCATCCGCGCGAGCCGTGCCATCCTCGCCTGCTTCAGTTCGGCGATCCCCTATATGATGCCGGACCTGCCCGAAGCCCAGCGCAATGCGCTCCTCTATAACGTCAAGGCGCCGCTGGTTTACACCAAGGTCGCGGTTCGCAACTGGGAGCCATGGGTCAGGCTCGGCGTGCACGAAATCACGGGCCCGATGTCATTCCATTGCCGGGTGAAGCTCGATTACCCGGTCAGCATCGGCGGATACGTGCATCCACGCAGACCGTCGGAGCCGATCGGGCTGCATCTCGTGCACGTCCCCAACGAAATGAACCCCGGCATGGAGGACCGAGACATGTTCCGGATCGGGCGCATGAAGCTTCTGGACATGAGCTTCGCCGATTTTGAAGTCCGTATCCGCGATGAACTCGACCGGATGCTCGGGCCGGGCGGCTTTTCAAGCGGCCGCGACATCGCCGCGATCACCGTCAATCGCTGGGCGCATGGCTATGCCTATGGCGGCAATTCGCTGTTCGATCCTGACGATGTCGATGACATCAAGGAGAAGGCACGCGCACCGCTCGGGCGGATTGCGATCGCCAACGCGGATGCGGGCTGGAGCGCGTATGCTCACACCGCAATCGATCAGGCTCGGCGCGCGGTGGATGAGATGATATAAGTCCGTAAAAAGCGGGCCTTTCTCACTTCTCTTTGTACGCATTGGCCAGCGCATTCACGTTGGCATCGAACAGCGCGATGTAATCGTCGGTGTTCGGCAACATGCCGATACTGCCTGCGAGTTGCACGACTTTGGCGCCGGTCCGCTCCGCCAGCATGTTCGAGTGCCGTTCCGGCTGGTTCGCCTCGGCCAGGATGAACCGGATATTCTTGTCCTTCATCAGCTTCGTCAGTTGCCCGATGCGTCCGAGCTTCGGCGGCGCGCCGTCGCGCTCGGTGATGAAGTCGACGATGTTGAGATTGAAGCGTCTGGCGAAAAAGTCCCAGTCGTCGTGGAAGGCGATCAGCGGCTCGCCCTTGAGAGGCTCAAGCCGTGAGGTCCATTCGCTTATCTTCTGGTTCAGCCGCGAGAGAAAAGCCGCACGATTCTGCTCATAATATCGCTTATTGTCCGGATCGACCTCGGAAAACGTCTTCACCATCGCTGCGGTGATTGCATCCGCGGTCTTCGGATCGAGCCAGTAATGCATCGTCGCTTTGCCGCGCTGAGAGCGGCGGTTACGGGCGGCAAAGGCGGCGCTGACGAGGGTCGGATCGGTCGCGGCAACAGCGGCGGACGCGTCGAGATGACCCTTTTCGCCTCGCTCGATTCCGGTGCGCCCGTTCTTCTCAGCCGAGCGCGCGAGCAGCTTGTCGAACCAGCCGTCGATACCGGGGCCAGCACGGACGACCACCCGCGCTCCCTTTAACACCGAGGTTTCCTGAAGGCGCGGCGCATAACGCTCGGGGCGTTCGCCGGGCGGTACCAGACTGGTGACGATGACGCGCTCGGCGCCGACCGCCTTGGCCAGCACTTTGAGGTCGCCGGTCGTGGTCACAATGCGCAGCCGGTCCTGCTGCGCCGATGCTGCGGATGCGAATGCGGCGAGAGCGGCAAGGGCGAGGATCAGTCGTGTCATGTCGTTGTCCGGTTTACCGCGGCATTATAAGTTGCCGGCCGTTGCTAATCCACGCCTTGCCGAAATTTCGTTGCCGGCCGGGGCCGCTCAGTACAAACCGGAGGCCGCATGACGTCCGCGCCACTTCGCGCCTTATTCATTGTCGTCGTCCTATCGGCGGTGGCGAATACCACCATGATGAAGCGCGCCACCGCGCAGAAGCCCTTCCCCTATGATGCAGAACTCCGGCTCGATGCGGCGCCGATGAAGGGGTCGAAGCGGCTTCCATGGCTGCAATTTTCCGCGAATGGCACGGTCGATATTGATCTGTGGTGTGCGAGCGGCCACGGCCGCGCGGTGATCGTGGACAAGAGTATTACGATCACGCCCACGGCGCTGCGGGACAATCAATGCACGCAGGCGCAGCTTGAGGCCGACAAGGACTTTCTGGCCAAGCTGATGCAGGTCACGGCCTGGCGCTGGGAAGGCGTCCTGCTGGTGCTGGAGGGACCGCAAGCCCTGCGGTGGCGCCCAGTGTCAAATTAAGCCCGGCGTTATTTCGACCAGGCCTCCTTGTCCGGGTCCCACGTCTGCCCCTTCATCTCGCTGGCGAGCGCCGCCTGGAGGCTATCGCTGCCTGAGGGCTCCGGCGAATCCTCGCCGCTCCGGTTCGCAGCAATTGTGAGCCGCGGACCCTCGCCGTCGTCCTGAATCTCGCTTTCGGTCTGGCCGATGCGGATCACGATCGTATCCTTCGCACCCGGTCTTTCGCCGCTGACCACGAACGGAATGCCGATCACCTCGGTCAGCCCAAGCCCGGGCACGGTGACGTCCGCCCGCTTCACGGTGACGGCGAGCTCGCCGGTCACATCGTCCCATTCCGCCGATCCGGGTTTTGCCTGGAACACTTTTGCAGCAACCGCTGCGATGGCATCGCCGAGCTTTTGCCGGTCGAGTTTGCCGGCACTGTCGCGGAAGCTGCCGGCAGGAATGCGCACTGCGCGGGTGAGGTCGATGCCGCCGCTGGTCCATCCGGCTTTCGTGACACCAGGCATCGCCTTCATCTTGCCGATCAGATCAGCCGCGCGCTCGGGATCGACGTCGATCTGGACGTCAACGGTGCCGCGCCGCAACGCTTCGCAGCTTGGCGCGATGCTGTAGCCCTGGATTTTCACATTCTCGGTGCGCAGTGCCTTGAGGAGATCGGTGAGCGCATTGCGGGCAACGCGGACCGCTAAGGTCCCCGGTGTAACGTCGCGGAAATCGGCCGGATTGTCGGCGATGGATTCCTCGATGGAGATCTGCTCCCGGAAATCCTTTTCGCTCATGTCGGCGAGATCGTCGGAAGAGGCTTTCAGAATCTGGTCGCCGAGCTTCACCGTGCCTTCGAAGCTGTAGCTGTTGCCGGTTGCCGAGCGCGCGAGATCGACCGTCACCGGCCGCTTGCTCTCCTGAGTCTGACCCGAACCGACCAGCCGGTTGCCCTGAGGCTTCAGAGTCACCACGAAGCGGTCGCGCAGCGGCGAGCCAGGTGACGGCGCGTGGCAAACGTCCAGTTCGGCCGACACCACCTTGCCGCCCTGCCGGGTCTCTTTCAGGAAGGCGTCGGTTTCGATATCGCCGAGCAAGCCGTAGACTCCATTGAAATACCGCACGGTGGTCTGGGCATGTGCGGCAAACCCGCTGCACGCCAGAGCCAAGGCCGCAACCGTCACCACCCGCATCGCATCTCTCCGCATCGGCAAATCGCGGCGAAATGCTAGCATGACAGCCGATAGCACGCACAAAAAAGGCGCGGCTCGCGGCCGCGCCTTTTGGCTTTTTGCGGCTGAGCTGCCGATTACATCATGCCGCCCATGCCACCCATGCCGCCGCCCGGCATCGCCGGTGCCGGCTCCTTCGGCAGTTCGGCAACCATCGCCTCGGTGGTGATCAGAAGACCCGCGACCGACGCGGCGTCCTGCAGTGCCGTGCGCACCACCTTGGCCGGGTCGATGATGCCCTTTTCGACCAGATCGACATATTCTTCATTCTGTGCGTCGAAGCCGAAGGTCTCGGATTTGTTGTCCATGATCTTGCCGACCACAATCGAACCCTCGACGCCGGCATTCTCGGCGATCTGACGGATCGGGGCTTCAAGAGCCTTCAGCACGATGTTGATGCCGGCCTGAATGTCCGGATTGTCGTTGTGCAGACGGCCGATCGCCTTCTTGGCGCGCAGCAGAGCGGTGCCGCCGCCCGGCACGATCCCTTCCTCGACCGCGGCACGGGTGGCGTTGAGCGCGTCTTCAACACGATCCTTTTTCTCCTTAACCTCGATCTCGGTGGCGCCGCCGACCCGGATGATGGCAACGCCGCCGGCGAGCTTCGCCAGCCGCTCCTGCAGCTTTTCCTTGTCATAGTCGGAGGTGGTTTCCTCGATCTGCGCCTTGATCTGGGTGACCCGTGCCTCGATATCGGCCTTCTTGCCGGCGCCTTTGACGATCGTGGTCTTTTCCTTCTCCATGATCACCTTCTTGGCGCGGCCCAGCATGTTCAGGGTCACGTTTTCCAGTTTCATGCCGAGATCGTCGGAAATCAGCTGGCCGCCGGTGAGGATCGCGATGTCCTCCAGCATCGCCTTGCGGCGATCGCCAAAGCCGGGCGCCTTCACCGCGGCGACTTTCAGGCCGCCGCGCAGCCGGTTCACCACGAGGGTCGCGAGCGCCTCGCCCTCGACGTCTTCGGCGATGATGACGAGCGGACGGCCCGACTGCACCACCGCTTCCAGCAGCGGCAGCATCGCCTGCAGGCCCGACAGCTTCTTCTCGTGCAGAAGGATATAGGCGTCCTCCAGCTCGGCGATCATCTTCTCGGCGTTGGTGACGAAATACGGCGAGAGATAACCGCGGTCGAACTGCATGCCTTCAACGATCTCGACCTCGGTATCGAGAGCTTTGGCCTCTTCCACCGTGATCACGCCCTCGTTGCCGACTTTCTGCATCGCCTGGGCGATCATCTTGCCGATGGTCTGGTCGCCATTGGCGGAAATGGTGCCGACCTGGGCGACCTCGGCGGACGACGCCACCGGCTTCGAGCGCTTTTCGATGTCTTTCACGACGGCGGCAACCGCGAGATCGACGCCGCGCTTCAGATCCATCGGGTTCATGCCGGCGGCCACCGATTTTGCGCCTTCGCGCACGATGGCTTGCGCCAGCACGGTCGCGGTCGTGGTGCCGTCGCCGGCGCGGTCATTGGTCTTCGATGCGACCTCGCGCACCATCTGCGCGCCCATATTCTCGAACTTGTCCTCAAGCTCGATGTCCTTTGCCACCGTCACACCGTCCTTGGTGATGCGCGGTGCGCCGAACGACTTGTCGAGCACGACATTGCGGCCCTTCGGGCCGAGCGTCACCTTCACCGCATTGGCGAGGATATCGACACCGCGCAGCATGCGCTCGCGCGCATCGCCTGCGAATTTCACGTCCTTGGCAGCCATTGGGATTGCTCCTTAAAAAGTGGAGCGCCGGTCCACCTGATTGGCCGTCGCCGGGTTTGATCCGGCGATCCATCATCTTCGTTTGATGGATGCCGGGGCGGGGCCCCGGCATGACGGCGGCGAAAGGGCGCCTTGTCTCGGATTGGGTTCAGCCGACCACGCCCATGATGTCGGACTCCTTCATGATCAGGAGTTCCTCGCCGTCGAGCTTCACTTCGGTTCCCGACCACTTGCCGAACAGCACGCGATCGCCGGCCTTTACGTCGAGCGGGATCAGCTTGCCGCTTTCGTCGCGGCCGCCCGGGCCGACGGCGATCACCTCGCCTTCCTGCGGCTTCTCCTTGGCGGTGTCTGGAATGATGATGCCGCCTTTGGTCTTCTCGTCGGCCTGAATGCGGCGCACGACCACGCGGTCATGCAGGGGGCGAAATTTGGTCTTGGCCATGATGTCCTCGCGGGCGTTATGCTGCTGAGCTGAAAAAATTGCTGATATTGCAGCGGCTTGGCACTCCTCTCGAAAGAGTGCCAGCGGGCAGCGTGATAGGTGGCCAAGGGGCGTGCTGTCAAGCTTTATGGGCGAGGGGCGCTGCGCCGGCCTGCAGGTTCCCTAAATGTGGCAGTTCGTGTGATTAAGACTGGATTCACACTGCCGGATCATCTTCGATTCAAATTTGCTAAGGTCGATTGAGCTCTTGAGTTAACCAAGGGCTTGCGTCAGAGCGATCTTGACACCACAGTGACTGAGCAGGGGGCCGGGGTTCCCCCGCAACACCGAGGTCGAGCCATGTTATCCGTACGGCTTCGTCTGCCGATGAAAACCGTTTCCGGCCTTGCCGCTGCACTCGCGGTTGCGGCTTGCGCCGGCCAGGGAACGTCGCCGACAACGTCAACGCCGGTTGCGACCGAGGTGCCTCCCGCGATCAAGCCACAGGAAATCACCGGCCGCTGGGGTCTCGCGGCCTTTCACAACCCGCAGGACCTTAAGCGCACCGAGGCGGCTGCCCGCAATGGCTGCCGCCAGCCCTACAATATCGGCATGGGTCCGACCGGCGGCGTGATCATGCACATGCCCGACAAGGCGCAGCCGGAAGAACTGCGGCTGAAGGGGGCTCCCGGCAACAAGACCTATATCGGCCCCGCCGGAGAGCCGGCCGGCGGCATGCAGGATCGCGAGATCACGTCCTTCGATGGGCGTACGATGACCATACGCTTCCTCGATCCGGAGGTGTCCAGCCGCTACGGCACCCAGGTCTATGTCCGCTGCGCGCCGCGCGCCTGACGCCTGATCCTCGGATTCGGTTAACAACCATTCCTGTCCTCCCAGCAGGCGAGGGCGTTTGACATGCTAGGGTTCGCTTTGGTTTTGCCGGCTCTCGCATGTCCCGTCTCCGAGCATTTTTTCGAGGTCCCTGGCGCGCCGTCCTGGTGCTCGGCGTCACGCAGATTCTCGCTTGGGGCATCCTGTTTTATCCGCCGGTTCTGATGATGCCGCTGATCGCGGCGGACCGCGGCTGGTCGCTGTCGTTCGCGATGGCGGGCTTTTCGCTGGCGCTGCTGGTCGCCGGATCCGCCGCGCCGACGATCGGCGGATGGATCGACCGCTATGGCGGACATGTGGTCATGGCGGCGGGCTCGCTGGTTGGCGCCTGCGCAGTTGCGCTTCTGGCCTTCGCAGTGCATCCGGCCGCCTATCTCACCGTCTGGGTCATTCTCGGCGTCGCGATCGCGGCCAATCTCTACGATCCGGCCTTCGCCACGCTCGGCCGCATCTTCGGCGTTGGCGCCCGCAAGCCGATCACCTACCTCACGCTGGCCGGCGGCTTCGCATCGACCGTGAGCTGGCCGGCGACACAATTGTCGCTGACCTACACCGATTGGCGCGGCACCTATCTGATATTCGCCGCGGTTCTGGCGCTGGTTGCGGCACCCCTGCATTTCTTTGTGCTGCCGCGTAGCCGGGCCGCTCCATTGCCGGCCGCGGAGAATGGAGCGGCGACTGCGCCGGCCTATCTTCCGGCGAACGGTCTTGTGTTTTTTCTCGTCGCCGCGGCTTTTGCCGCCTATGCCTTCATTCCGTCGGGGCTTGCCGCGCATCTGATCGCGATGTTCAAGCGGTCCGGGATCGATCCGGCGACGGCGGTCATGATCGGCGCTCTGTTCGGGCCGTCGCAGGTCGCCGCCCGGGTCTGCGAACTTGTTTTCGGACGCGCGCATCCGCTCAATCTGGCGCGCTTTTCGGTTGGCCTTTTGCTGGCCGGTTTTGCGCTGCTCGCGACGTTCGGCTTCACGCTGTGGGCGGCCATTGCATTCGCGATCATGTTCGGTGCCGGCAATGGCCTCCTGACCATCGCACGCGGCGCTGTGCCGCTCGCGCTGTTCGGTGCGACGGGATACGGCCGCGTCCTTGGCCGCATCGCAAAGCCCTTCCAGATCATGCAGGCCGTCGCCCCGCTCGCACTCGCCTTCGTCGTCGAGCGCGGCGGCGATCCGGCGGCGCTGGCGGTGACTGCCGCCTTCGGCGTGGTATCGATGCTTTGCCTGCTGGCAATCCGTCGGCCCAAGGCCTGAACGAATGCGATCAGGATGCGCGACGCCGCTGCGCGCTCATGCCGGAAAGTCCGGCACCTCCTTCAGCGCATAGAACGCTATCGATCCGCTGCGTCCCTTCACCGTCGCATGATGCAGCTCGTGGCCGTCGAGATTGAGCCCGGCGGCCTGCGCCGCCGCCTGCGACAGGATGAATGGGCAATTATAGTCCTTGGTCAGGCCTTCGAGCCGTGCGGTGGTGTTCACGGTATCGCCGATCGCGGTAATGATCTGCGAGCGCGGCGGCCCCATCGCGCCGACGATCGCTTCACCGAAATGGATGCCGACGCCGATCCGCAATGGCTCTTTCAGATCGGTCCGCAGCCGCGCGTTGACCCTGTCGAGCCGCATCAGAACTTCGCGGGCCCCGCGCAAAGCCTGGACCGCGCTGGTCTTGGGGTCCGCTGTCTCAAGACCGTAAATCGCCATCAACCCGTCGCCGGTGAAGTTCGAATAATGCCCCCCGGTCGCTGCCAGTGCCTTGCTCATCTCGTCGAAGAACTGGTTGAGAATGAAAAGAACGTCGTATGGCAGCCGCGCTTCGCCGAGTGTGGTCGAACCGCGCAGGTCGATGAACATCACCGTGACCTGCCGCTCGCTGCCTTCGCTGCCGGCGCGGATCAGACCGTAGGTGGCGGTTGCATCGGCGGTCAGGAGCGGCAGCACCGCAATGTCGCTGGTCGGTCGCAACTGACAGGCCAGACGGATGCCTTCGCCGGCGCCGATCCTGGACAGCGCAGCAGCCTCAAGGCCGGCCGGCTCCGGAAGCGCCGACAATCCGTCGGTCACGCGGATCCGGCAGGTGGAGCAGCGCGCGCGGCCGCCGCAGACGGATGCATGCGAAATGCCGTTGGCCCGCAGCGTCTCCAGCACGGTCGCCCCCGGCAGGACCGGCATCGTCCGCCCAATCGCATGCGTGAGCCGGGGCGCCCGGTGGACCGCGTGAATCAGACGGCGAACGGCGCGTGCCGCAAACGGGAGCACGACAAGCCCCGCATAGATCGCAAAGCCGGCATAGATGTCTTGCCAGACCTTTGCGATCACCTCCGGCGTGATGCGTGCTTCCTTGATGAGTTCGCGAACGAAATCCGGGTCCTGTGCATCGCGTACGATCTGGTTCCCACCCGAAATGTAGCCGGCAATCGCGAGTGCTGGGAGCAGGATTGCGAGCGTGCTGAGAACCGGCAGCCAGTACGCGTACCATGGCTTGGTCCGCAGCCAGAAATGCAAGCCGATACAGCCGTGGACCCACACTGCGAGAATGGCGGCGATGTGCAGATAGACGAATGACGGCGCCCCCCAGAGCAGCGGCGGGCCGAGCCAGTGCGAGGCCAGCACCGACGCATAGCTGTTGGCGGTTCCGTAGACATCGGCGGCAATCTTTGTGCCGATGACGTGGATCATGATGAGCGGCGGGATCGCGAGGCCGAGTGCGATCTGCGCGATCTCCCAGGCCGGCATGCGCAGATAGCGCCGGATATAGATCGACCACAGCGCATTCAGAACATGCACGGCGAATGCTGAAGCAAGCAGCATTGTGCCGGCCGGGGTGAGCCAGAAGGCCATCAGGATGCTGAATGCCGCTTCGGCGGCCGGGACAGAACCGATCAGAACGATGTGGCTGGCGAAATGGCACAGCACGAAAGCGAACAGCACGAGGCCGCTCACCAGACGCGCGTATGCGCGCACGAGGCGTGCTGTCGCCGCGATCCGCGCCGCATGGGTGGGCCTCGGTGTCGTGGCAATTGCGGCTGGCGACAGGGCGGACATGGCAGGGACCGGCATATGCGAGGGCGGTCCTTATACCACAGGGCGGGCGCAATACTGTCAGTGAAACAGCTTGTCGATCTCGTCCTGGGTCGAGTGACCGTTGTCGCCGTCGAGCCTCGGTCCGTTCAGGAGCCCGTCGAGTTCGCTAGCGGCCGTTTGCGCGGCATCGACATTGAAGCGTTCGATAACGCTCCAGATTTCCATCATGCGAGCGAGATGTTCTTCCACCATCTTCAGCATGGCAGCGACTTTTGAGATGCGCTGTCCGGTCAGGTCATGGAAATTGCAGGCCTCGAAAATCGTCGTGACCCGCTCCTGGATGTCCTGCGCCAGGCCCCGTTCATGAGGACCCTTGAGAATATTGGCGAGCGCTTGAGAAAGCTGGTCGATCTCCTCGGCGGCTTTCAGGATCCGGTCGGTCGCGCGAGAGGTGTCTTCGAACACTGCGCCGAGTTCCTTCGCGACCCGCGAGACCCGTGCCGAATCGAAACCCTGGTCCTGCAACGAGACGATTTCGGTGCGGGTCTGCTTGATCGCCTCACCGATGACATCGAGCTCGATTTTCAGTTTGCGCATCTCGCGCGCAGGCGCGTCCGCGGTGGCGCGAGCACCGTTGCCGTCCGGCATCCGCTGCTCCATCAGCGCGCGGAGCGCCCGCAACTCGTCGATGACGCCGGACGGTATGACCGGCTCGTCCGGGCGGAGCGCTTCGTGCGACTCGGCGGCATTGCGCATCGTCTCTTCGATGCGAAAAATCTTGCGTTGTGCGGGCATGCTGACCCCCAAGAGTGCGATAGCAGGCCCGGCTTAATGCGCGGTTCACGCGCGCCGTAGCGAAGCGTTAACCACGCCGCTTCACTCAAAATAAACGCTAATCGCAGGTAAAGGCCGCGCTATCGTGGTTAGCGTTGCGTTGCCGCGTGGCTGTTTACCATTCGCAACAATTTTTCTCATGTAGTCGCTCGCATGAGCGGCGCTGATATTGGCAGCGCCTTGGTCAAGCAAGTGCGAGTAGCGTCGATGAAGCGTTCTGGTCTTCTGTTTGCCGCAGCCTTGTCCGGTCTGGCAGTCGCTGCGCTCGTCCCGGCTCCGGCCCAAGCGCAAAACATGGGCGGCGGGTTCATCGAATTCCTGTTCAGCGGCGGACGAAATGGCGCACAGCCGCAATATCGCGAACAGCCGGCTTATCCCGGTGCGCCCGTGCAGGGCGAACGTGCGCCCGGTTATTACCAGCCTGGCATGTATCAGCAGGGCGGCACTCCACCACTTGTCTATCAAGGTTCCGATCAGGGCGGATCGGGAGGCTTCGATCCGCGATTTGCGAGGCAGGTCGTTCCGTATTCCGGCAAGGAGAAGCCGGGCACGATCATCGTCGATACGCCGCAGCGCTTCCTTTATCTCGTTCAGGATAACGGCACCGCGCTTCGTTACGGCAT
>JBMOOQ010000067.1:0-27075 GCA_049324435.1 Pseudomonadota bacterium | reverse complement strand
ATGGACTATGATCTCGGCTACTTCGACGACGAGACATGCAGGCTCGAACCGGTCGAAAACCCGTTCGGGCCAAAAGTGTTACCCATGTCTCCAGAATGAAACGTAACCTATGTGTCCGGAATGGACCGCCGGGAAATGGTCGGAGCGGCGGGATTTGAACCCACGACCCCTAGTCCCCCAGACTAGTGCGCTAACCGGGCTGCGCCACGCTCCGACGGCGCCGTTATAGGCAAGCCCTTTGGCCGATGGAAGGGGATTTTGCGCGCTCAGGCGGGTTTTCGCAGCGGGCCGCGCAAGGCCAGGGACAGGTAGGCCAGCGCGCTTGCGACATAGACCGCGGTGTAGACCTGGAAGAATCCGATCAGGTCAACCTTGGCGGCAACAGCGATCAGCGTGGCCACTGTCATCGTCAAGCTGACGATGAGGCTGAGCCGCGAAATCCATCGGAAATAACCGGTGTGAACCAGCAGATAATTCGAGACCGTCTGCGCCAGACTGGCGATCAGAAGCACGATCAACATCCACGACACCGCCATCGGAACGGTCGCTGCATTGCCGAGCAGGAACGAGAACGCCCAGTCGGAGAACAGCGCGAGCATTGCGATCAGCACGATGCAGGGCAGGGTGCCGACGGCAGCGGCAATCAGGGTCGAGAGAATCAGACTCCTGCGGTCGCCTTCGCCGTAAGCACGGGTCTGACGCGGAACGGCAACATCGCAACCCGCACAATACAGCACGGTGGCGCCACGGAAAACCTTGAACGCCGTGTCCAGAATGATGGTGGGAGCGCCAAGCCCGAATGCCCAGGGAACCACCGCGTAAGGGAAGCTGTAAAGGAAGAATTCGTTCGCGGAATATGTGCCGCTATGAACGACTTCCTTGATGTTGTTGTGCAGGAACGCTTTGAGACTTCTCCACCAGCCGGCAATCCTGAGCGTGACCGCTCCGGTTTGCGCAAGCCGCTTCAGCAGCAGAGCAAACAGCACGGCCCAGATCAGGTTGGCGAGAAGGAGGAAAACCAGGAATGGCAGGCCGGCCAGCGTGGCGAGCATGACGGCAATGTGGCCGATGCGGCGGGCCGCTTCCATGGTTTCGAAATACAGAAACTGATCGACAGCGACGCTGACGTTGCGCAAGACGAACCAGATCAGTGTCAGCGCGGTGAACAGAAAGAAAAGTGCCATCTCGACGCCGGACTGGACGGTGGTCCCGAACCAGAAGCGCGCGAACACGAAACACAGGGCGGCGCATACGAGATTCAAGAGAAAATAGAGGATCACCACGGCCGTGGTGTAATGCGTGATTTCGGCGTCGCGGTCCTGTTCGCCGAGGAACCAGGCGCGCAAACGCACGAACAGGATTTTGGCAATCCCGAGATCGGCGAGCCATAGCGTAACACCGAGCGTCCCGATCAGGATGTAGACCGAGAAGCGCTCAGGATCGAGGACCCGCGCGAAAACGAAGGTCTGGATCAGGCCCGCAAGTAATCCGCCGCCCGCGGTTGCCGAGCGAAGCAGCAGATAAGGGAGAGACACAAAGCGATTCGCGGCCATCTCAGTTGCCGCGGCGCTGGGCGACCGTGATGCAAAGGTCGAGCAATACGCGGGCGGTCTTGTCCCAGGTGAAGCGCTGGGCGTGCTTGAAGCCCTTCTGTCTCAGACTTTCGCGAAGCGCCGGGTCGTCATAGACCGCTCTCATCGCCGCAGCCAGACTGTCGACATCATTGACGCCACAGCGCAACGTCGCATCGCCACCGATCTCAACCAGCACCGGATGATCGGAAACAATCGCCGGGCAGCCGCATTGCATGGCTTCGAGCGGCGGCAAGCCGAAACCTTCGTAGGTCGATGGATAGACCAGCGCGAGTGCGTGATCGTACAACGCGCGCAATTCGCTGTCGGACACGAGATCGCTATCGATCAACTGGGGGTCACGAACGCTGGCAATCTTGTCGTGGACGTCGAGACGCCGCTTCCCGGTGGCCACGAGCACCGCGTCGTTCAGGCCGGCTTTCTTTAGCGCGGCAAGGGTCCCGTCGAGATTCTTGTTCAGCGCATAGATGCCGCAGCCGAGGAAGTACGGACGGTTTCGCAATCCAAGGCGGTCCAGGATCGACTCATCCGGTTTGTGCCGCAGAATGTGATCGGAGCCCTCGTAGCAGATTGGAATTCGGCTCGGGTCGAGACCGTAATATTTCTGCATTTCGCTGCGGGAAAATTCCGAAACCGAGACCACGAGATCGGCGCGGCGTGCGGCATTCGGTACGATCAGGTCATACGCGGCAACAAAGGCGCGCGAGAAGCCTTCCGGCATCGCCTTGGTCGAGGTGTCGTGGATCACCACCACCTGATGCGATTTCAGGACCGGTCCAAGCATGGCCAGATTGAGTTGCAGCTTGCCGATCGATCGGAGCGGAAACTCGATCTGCTCCCACAGATAGCCCGAGGTGAGGCCGGACCGGACCAGCCGGATATTCTTCAATGGAAAGTCGCGGCCGGTTCGCGGCGATTGCAGCTCGACATGGCCTTTCAGCGCGGCATAGGCTGGCTCGTCGAGCAGCCGGTCGATCGCGTGGGTGGTCTCGATCGCGAAACGTTGCACACCCGCGGTGATCTGCGTCAGGAACCGGCCATTGATGGCGATATCTGGCATAGTGGCAGGCATGTCGTGACGGTCCCCGGCGGCCGGATTTTCATGGCTCGCGTAAGGTTATTTTAAACGGCGCGGCTTAAAGAATTCTCAAGCGCGAAGCCTTTGACCGCGGCCGAAAGTCCCATTCTCGCGCGCCTGATTCAGCGGAGGCGACGCCATGCTCGACAAGACTCCCACAGAATTGCTGCATCACGCTGGTGACGAAGGCGGAACTCTCGCAGGCGCGTTTCGTGAACTGGGTGTTCAGAACGATCGGCACTGGGCCTGGGACAATTACGAGAATGTGGTTCGTGGACTTGCGCGCATTCTGCATGCGCACAGCCTGCTGGAGGTCGGGGGCGGCCGCGACCCTCTGTTCAAGGCCGACGAACTGAAATCGCTGGGCATCGAGATGACGGTCAATGATATTTCACAGACCGAACTCGATGTGCTTCCGGACAGTTACCGCAAGGCATGTTTCGATGTGGCCGGGGACATCGCCGCGGTGGAACATTTGCGCGACAGCTTTGACCTCGCGTTTTCCCGCATGGTGTTCGAGCATGTTGCGCATGGGCAGCGGGCCTGGTCGAACCTCTATCAGCTGCTGGCGCCCGGCGGCGTGGCGCTTGCGTTCATTCCAACGCTCTATGCGTTCCCATTCGTGGTGAACAAGCTTTTGCCGGACGACCTGGCGGCCAAGATTGTGAAGCGGCTTTATCCGAACCGGACCGACACTGAGGATCCGGTCTTCCCCGCGCGCTACAGCTGGACCTATGCGAGCGAGAGCAAGATGCGGCCGATGCTGGAAGCGATCGGTTATCGCGAAGTCGTGATCCTGCCGTTCTACGGACACGGCTATTTCGAACGATTCCCGGTGATCCGCGAGATCCATGCACAATTCACCGCGCTGGCGCGCAAGCACGATTGGCGGACGGTGGCAAGTTACGCCTATATCGCCGCGCGGAAGTAAGCGGCCTGCAAGACGCCGCTCAGGCGGGAGTGTGCAGCGCTGCGCGGCGCACGTAATTCATCGTCGCGATCGAAAAGCCCCAGACCAGACCCAGCAGAAGGTAGTAGTGCCGCCAGTGGTCGGTATCGATCACCAGTCCTTCGATCGATACACCCGTGTAGGTGGACATCACTGCAATGAAATAGGGCTGCCATGGTGTTCTCACCAGCACGGAGCGCAGGCCGACGGCCAGCGTGATCAGGACTAGCGACAGATAGGAGAAGCCGCCGAGCCAGCCATAGGAGGCAAAGGCATTGAGATAGACCTGGTGCGGATCGTTGGGGAAGTAATAGCGGAATTGCAGTGGACCATATCCGTTGGGACGTTCGATCAACTGGCCCACGCTTTTCTTCTGGTTGCCAAAACGCCCGCTCTCGCCCCTGTCGTAATACTGGTTGAGTGAGGCGCGTTCCTTGAACACTGTCCCGACATTGCCGACAGCCAGGAGACCGAGCAGAAGGCCGGTCACGGCGAGACTGGTCATCACCGAGAAGGCGATGAGGCGGGCACGGAACCAGCCGTTCGGCGTGGTGACGAACAGCAATGCCACCATCATCGCGGCAGAGAAAACCATGTGCGCCCAGGCGGCGCGGGAAAAGCTCAGAAACAGTCCGGCTGCCATGATCAGAAACGCCACGGTCGCCAGCACACGCAATCCGCGGAGCAGGAACGATTGCATCAGGAACAGCATCGGCAGGACTAAAAATGGTCCGTAGACGTTGGGATCCTTGAAGGTGCCCCGGGCGCGCCCGTAGAGGGTGAGCAGATCGATGCCCTTGAAATAGCCGACGATGCCCGCCAGTGCGGCGCAAACGCCGGCGACAATGTAGGCGCGGCGCAGAATCTCGGCGCGCCGCACGCAATCTTGCGAGAATATCATCGCAAAGATGATCGCGGTAAATGCCATGTAGAACGAGATCATCACGAAGCGCCGCGACGCTTCGTCGTTGATGACCGGGATCAGCGAGAAGGCGCCGCCGAGATTGTAGAGAAGGAGGAGGATGACCAGCGGCAGGAGTTTGCGGTCGACGGGAACCGCCGCCAGAAAGCAGGTGAAAGCGAGGAGTGCTGACAGCACCTCATAAGGGGAGGGCTCAATGAAAACCAGAAAGCTCCCAAGAATGGTGAGGAACAGCGCGCCATGGAGGAGTGTGATCGCGACCGCCGGTACTTTGCGTGCCGGAGCGCCGGGCGAAGGCAGGGATGCTGGCCCTGAGCGTCGCGGCGCGCCGATGGCGGCAGCTTGGTCGAGCGTAATCAATACGCGTTCTCGCTCTTGAGCAGGGCGAATGGCGTCATCAGCACGATGTAGATGTCGAACAGCACCGACCAGTTTTCGATGTAATAGAGGTCGTACTCGACGCGCTTCTGGATCTTTTCCTGGGTATCGGTCTCGCCGCGCCAGCCGTTGATCTGAGCCCAGCCGGTGACACCCGGCTTGACGCGATGCCGCGCGAAATAGCCATCCACCGCCTCGTCATAGAGCCGCGCTTCAGCCTTGGCGTTGACGGCATGCGGCCGCGGCCCAACCAGGGACAGATTGCCCTTGAAGACGACATTGAAGAGCTGCGGCAGTTCGTCGAGGCTGGCCTTGCGGATGAAGCGCCCGACGCGGGTAACGCGCGGGTCGTCACGGGTGACAAGCTTGTTGGCGTTGGGATCCGTTTGATCGACATACATCGAACGAAATTTGTAGACTTCGATCAGATTGTTGTTGAAGCCGTAGCGCTTCTGCTTGAACAGGACAGGGCCACGGCTGTCGAGCTTGATGGCGACCGCGATCACTGCCATGATTGGCAGCGCGGCAATTAGCATCAGCCCGCCGACGATCTTGTCGAACAGCCATTTCATGACGACGTCCCAATCCGCTATCGGGCGGTCGAAGACGTCGAGCACCGGCACTGTGCCGATATAGGAATAGGAGCGGGGACGGAACCGCAGCTTGTTCGAATGTGCCGACAGACGGATATCGACCGGCAGCACCCACAGTTTCTTGAGCATCGACAGAATTCGGTTCTCGGCGCTGATCGGTAGCGAAAAGATCACGAGGTCGACACGCGTGCGCCGCGCAAATTCGACGAAGTCGTCCACCGTTCCGAGTTTTCGGAAGCCGCCGCAATGGGTCGGCGAGCGCTCATCGTTGCGGTCGTCGAACACGCCGATCACACGGACATCGTCGTCCTGCTGGGCCTTGAGGGCATCGATCAGGACTTCGCCCGGAACGCCCCCTCCGACGATCACCGTCCGGCGTGAAAGGCGGCCGTCGCCCATCCACTTCTTCACCATGACATGCAACGCGGCGCGGAATGCGAGCAACACCGCGAGGCCGACGATATAGAAGGACAGCAGCCAGACGCGGGAGAGCGTCAGGTCGAGCTTGAAAAAGAACGCCACCGCGATCGCGAACAGGAACACGACGGACCACGCGGATGCGAGGCGCGCAATCTGTCTGAATGGGCGGCGAAAGGCGTGAACCTGATAGATGTCGACCGCCTGGAACGCGACCACCGATAGAACCGAGATGCCTGCGACGGCGAAGATGTAGGGGAATTGCAGTCCCTCGACCGGAAACACATAGACATAGAAAGCGAGGGTGCCGACCAGTGCGATCAGTGTTGCTTCGATCGCACGCACGAAGCCGGCAAGGACGATTGGCGATATAGCCGGGCGCGTTGCGATCGACGCGACAGCAAGCGCCTCGGGGGACAACTGCGATTGTTTTTGTGCGCGGGTGTCCGGGCCGCCGGTGGCGGCGGCCACAGCGGCAGACGCGCCCAGCATCTTGCGAGCGTCCAAGTTCAACATTGCGCCGTCCCTCGATCCGTCACGTCAGAGAGACGATGCGGACCTTGTTTTGAGGGGACAGATCTTACCGGAAAAGATTCAACAAAAGCTTATGAGCATTTTAGCTTTTGTGCGCGGCAAGAGCCGCCCGATAGGCTTCGATTCCGCTCTCGACCATGCCGTCGAGGGAAAAATTGGTTCGCACCCGTTCGCGCAGCAAGGCTGCGGTGTCCCGCATGATGTCCGGATGGTTAATTGCATCTGCCAATTTGCGTGCAAGGGCATCCCGGTCATCGGGAGGGGTCAGCTGGTCGGCCAGCGATCCAAAGATGTCCGGGATGCCGCCCACGTGGGTTGCGATCAAGGGCTTTCCGGCAGCGGCCGCTTCGAGAACGATATAGGGGAAGGATTCGGCGCGCGATGGAACCACAAGGATGCGGCCAAATGCGAAGGCCTTGCGCGCGGGGGTCGGAGGCACGAAACGTACAGCCTCCGCAAGACCGGACGTGTCGGCCTGACGCTTGAGGTCGTGAAGGGCGGTGCCAGCGCCGACGATGGTTGCGGTCAATGCCAGCCCGCTCGTGTGCAGCGCAGCCATGGCATCGAGCAGGACATCGATGCCTTTCAGTGCCCGCAATTCGCCGATGTAGAGAATATCGGTCGCATCCGGGGCCAACGCCACGTCCGCAAACTCGTCGGCGCCGACGCCGTTCGGCACGGTACGGGACAATGTTCGGGGAGAGCCGATCTTTTCGCGGAACATCCGCTCGATAAACGCGCTTTCGAACAGGAACAGGTCGGTTCGCAGCCTGAGAAGCATTTCCAGCGTCAGATAAAAGCGCCCGCTGAGGGTGCCCGGCTGGAACAGAAGGCTCCCGCCATGCGGTGTGTAGACCCGGACCGGTCCATTGGCCGGCACGGCGAGCCGTGCATAAGCCCCGCCCTTGGCGCCGTGCCCGTGAACGACGTCCGGGCGGATTTGGGCCACCCGGGCGGCCACATGCCGGATTGCCGACAGATCCTCCCAGCCGATCTGGCGGGCCATCGGCAACCGGACTGCACCCAGTTGCAGGCAAGGCCCCAAGTCGCCCAAAATCCGGTCCGCGTTGTCGCCGCCGGTATGGCTGTCACAAATCAGTCCGATGGCGTGGCCGCGTGCAGTCTGGCCGCGGACCAAATCCGCAACGTGCCGGAACAGCCCACCGACAGGTGAACGCAGCACATGAAGGATCCGGAGGGGACGGGCCGTCTCGTTCATGGGGCGCGGGTGGAGGCTCGGGTGGGCCGACGATATGACAGGGGCAGTGAGCCTGATTCTCCGCTTACGCCAATGTATTTGCGCCGATTGGCCGCATCTTTTCTCTCCTTAACGCTACAATAACCATAATAGGTGGAAATGGCCCCGTCGGTTGTGGCGGAGTCGGTAATGCGGTCGGTTGATCAGGGTGGCCTCGGCGCGTCTGCTGCGCAGACGGATGGCGAGCTCGATCTGCGCTCGCTCGGTATCGCACTTTGGCGCAAGAAATGGCTGATCTTGCTGCCGACGCTCCTGGTCGCAGGCGTGACGTTTTTCGCCGTTGGTCTAATCACGCCAAAATTCCGGTCAGAAGCCAAAATTGCGATCGAAGGGCGCGAAAACGTCTTCCTCCGCCCGGAGGCGGAGAAGTCGATCGACCGCGCGGCTGCCGACCAGGAGGCAGTCGCGACCCAAGTCCAGATCATCCAGTCCCGCGACATCGCCCGGCAGGTGATACGGGAACTCAAGCTTACGGAGCGCCCTGAATTTGATTCCGTTCGCTCGGGAGTATCGCCACTCGGTGCTTTTCTGGCGGCCCTCGGCGCCGGGCGCGATCAACTGAAGATGTCGCCCGAGGAGCGGGCGATGGAGGTCTATTTCGAGCGTCTCAGCGTGTCGGCTGTCGAACGGTCGCGCGTTGTCACGATCGAGTTTCTCAGCGAAGACCCCGATCTAGCAGCGAAGATCGTTAACGCGATCGTCGATGCCTATATGAAACTGCAGCAGCAGGCGAAGGTCGAGCAGACGCGCAGCGCAAGCGCTTATCTGGCCAACGAGATCAAACAGCTGCGCAAGACGGTACGGGAAGCCGACGCCAAGGTCGATGAATTCCGTGCGAAGGCCAACCTCTTCATCGGAAACAATCAGACCAGCCTCAATACTCAGCAACTCGGCGAATTGACGACGCAGCTTGCGGCGGCGCGCGCGCAGAAGGCCGATCTCGAAGCGCGGTCGAAAGCGATCCGCGACATGCTCAAGTCGGGCAAGCCGGTGGAGTCATCGGACATCGTGAATTCGGACCTGCTGAAGCGTCTGGTCGAACAGCGCGTGCTGTTGCGTGCGCAGCTTGCCGAGCAATCCTCGACGCTGTTGGAGCGGCATCCGCGCATTCAGGAACTGAGCGCACAGATCAATGCGCTCGACGCGCAAATACGGGGCGAACTGGACCGGCTGGTTCTGTCGATCGAAAACGATGCGCGGATCGCTGCGGCGCGTATCGATCAGACCAACGACGCGATTCAACGTCTGAAGAACCAGATCAGTGGCGCCTCTCCCCAAGAGGTGGAACTGCGAGCGCTCGAGCGGGAAGCCAAGGCACAGCGGGACCTGCTGGAATCGTATCTGGCACGCTATCGCGAAGCGACCGCGCGGGAGAATATCGACGCGGCGCCGGCGGAAGCGCGGGTGATCTCGCGCGCTACGGTGTCCAATGTTCCGGTTTTTCCGAAGAAGTTCCCGATCCTGATCGTCACAACACTTGCCGCCTTCTCCCTGATGTCTGCATTCGTATTGTCGTCCGAAATCCTGCGGCAGGGTGTTCCGACGCGGATGCGCCCGCGTTTGGATCATTCCGGACCGGAGGAAGCGTCCGCGCGCCCGGTGTTGGGCGCTGCGGTGGGTGAGCAGTCTGTGACGCGACGTTCGCTGTTCTCACGGTTCCGCAAGCGATCGGAAGCGCTTGGCGAAGGTGCATCGGTGAGCGAAGCCGTAACGGAAACGGTGACGGCCGCGCCGCAAGCGGATCGGATCGAGACGCTGGCGAATGCGCTCGCCGGCATGGGTGAATCGGGTCGGCGCATCGTCTTGTTTGGCGTTGGGCGCAATGTTGGCACGACCCATGCCGCGCTTTCTTTGGCGCGCACACTGGCCGCAAAAGGCGGCAGGGTGGTGCTCGCGGATCTTGCGCTCACCGCGCCGAATCTCTCTGTAATGTCGGTCGATCCCCAGGCGCCGGGTTTTGCCGAACTTGCGCGCGGCACCGCGTCGTTTGGTGACATCATCACCCGAGACAAGTTCTCCCGCATTCATCTGGTGTCGACCGGCCAGGTTGCCGGCGATGCGTCGGAAATTCTCGCGTCTGCGCGCCTGCGGATCACACTGGAGGCTCTTGCGCGGGCTTACGATCACCTCGTCATCGACGGCGGTGCGATCGCCGATACGTCGGCGCGCTTCTTTGCCGGAATTGCGCCACGGGCAGTTCTGATCGCGCGGGACCTGGCCGCGCCGCAAACGCTGGCCGCCCGTGAACAGCTTAACGATGCCGGATTCGCCGATGTCGTAGCGATCCAGGGTGGGACGGACCGGACTGGCAAGGAGCCGGTCGCAGCCTAAGGCCGATCTTTCCGGATCAGCGCGCGAACAACTGTGTGCGTCCCTTGCTGACCAGGTTCCAGAGTTTCGGGTTGTTTTTGATCTTACTTTTGACCGCGCGCATGGCCCGCTTCGTGAGCGCGAATGCATGACCACGAGCCGACAGGCCGATGACGCTGTCGTAAGGTTGTTCGATGGTGTCGCAGAGTGACAACTTGTACTCGGCAGCGCCGACTCCGAGACTGAGCCTCTCAAAACCGCGGCGGGCGCAGTCTTCGACCAGTTTCAAAAGGAGAATGAGACCGGGACTCATCCGCGCATGCTGGCTGAGCGTATAGGAGTTGAACATCGTCGAGAAACAATACCGGTCATGAATGCCGGAGAACAATGCGAGAATTTCGGAATCGCATTCCAGGATATGAATTTCGATGAGCGGACTGCCGACGGCAAGTCTGCTGTGGCAGGCGGCACGCATGAACGCGTCCATGCCGGGTTCGTCGAAAGCATTTGAAATGCCGCGAGCGGCCAGGCGGGCGGCTTTCTGTTTCAGGAATTCGGAAATGCAGCGTTCAATCTGCCGGGTGTCGGTGACGCGCAAATAGCGATAGCCGGGCAGCTCTGCGAGGTGCCGCTCCTTGCGGCGAAGCTTGCGTCGGGTGTCTGAATTGTATCGGCTGGCGAGGATCTGATCCGCGGTTCCGTCGAGCGACAGACTGTAGGTTTTGTCGGGCGCAGGCTGGTGCGGCAGCAGCAGCAGCGGGTTGGCGATGCCGCGCACATTGGCGGGCTGATTATGCAGGGCGAGCGCGTCGATGCCGCACGCGGCGATGCGCCGCAATATCGTATGCAGACCGGATAGCGTGATGCTGGCCGCGGCATCCCTGCGCCACAGCGTGGCACCGTCATTGGCGTGGCGGCCGCAGAAGAAGCTTGCCACCCGGCAGCCTGCGACAGCATGTGTGACAAGCGGCCACACAAACAGCGGGTTCCCTGCCTGATCGCGACCGATGACTACGAATGGCCTGTATCCGGCCGGCGCGCCCACATTCTCAAACCACAGCGCACAAAGATCGTAATCCTGGAACGCGGTCGCAAAGCAGTCCTGCGCCAGCAGCGCCCGCCAGGGCGCCTCTGCGGCGCCCATGGTTTCGGCAATCTCGATACGCATCGTATCGGACCAGTCCGGCAGCGCGGGCAGGGGCAGCGCGTGCTCGGTTTTCGCCAACGCGAAATTCATGCCGGACCTCCTTGAAAACCGGACCGTGGCAAAGGATTCTCAACAAACCGTTGGCAGGATTCCTCCTCTTTCACTGAATGGCGGTAATTCACCCGTGAGTGGACTGAAAAAGGCGATCATCCGGGCGGGATTGGAAACGCTGTATTTCAGTGGCGCGCATGTCGCATTGCGGCCGTTTTTCCAGGGCGTTGGGGCGATCCTGACCCTGCATCATGTGCGGCCGTCGCGGCCGGGCCGGTTCCAGCCGAACCGGCTGCTTGAAGTATCGCCCGGCTTCTTTGCGGCTGTCGTCCGGCGCTTGCGGAGATCGGGGATCGACATCGTTTCGCTCGACGAAATGTATCGCCGGCTCGTAGAGCGCGACTTCAAGCGGCGCTTCGTATGCCTGACCTTCGACGATGGTTACCGCGATAACCTGCAATGGGCCTACCCGATCCTGAAGAAGCACGATGTACCATTTGCGCTTTACGTCCCGACCAGCTTTCCCGACCGGATCGGCGAAATATGGTGGGTTGCCCTCGAGCGTGTGGTCGCGAATAACGACCGGATCGGTCTCTACATCAATGGTCAGGAGCGCCGGTTTGACTGCGCAAGGCCTGATGACAAGGAGAACATCTACGAGCAGCTTTACTGGTGGCTGCGCAGTCTAGAAACCGAGGACGAACTGCGCGCGGTGGTTCGCGACCTGACCGCTCGCTACGGGGTCGACATGAAGGCCTTGTGCGACGAGTTGTGCATGAGCTGGGAGGACATCGCGGAATTGTCGCGCGATCCGCTCTGTACAATAGGCGCGCATACGGTGAACCACTACATGCTGAAGAAGACCTCCGATCGCGTGGTGCGTTCGGAAATGGCGATGAGCCGGGCGGTGATCGAATCCGCGATCGGGATTCGGCCGGACCATCTCGCCTATCCCGTCGGAGACCCTGGCTCGGCCGGTCAACGGGAATTCGCAATCGCGGCCGAGCTTGGTTTCAAAACGGCCGTAACGACCCAGCCCGGCGTCCTGTTCCCGGAACACCGCGATCATTTGACCGCCCTGCCGCGGATCTCGCTGAACGGCGAGTACCAACAGCTGCGCTACTTGCGGGTCTTGATGTCGGGCACCGCAACCGCAATGTGGAACGGATTCCGGCGGCTCCCGAAGGCGGCTTGAACCCGAAGGCCACTTCGCCTCGCTGGCGCCAGAACCTGATATCGGTTCGGCCTTTTTTCTGATTGCCGGTTCTGAGGTTAGGCGGTCCGGCCGGTTGGCGGACGCTTGCATCAAACAAAATTTGAGCGGTCGACGAGCAGGCTCTCGATCCGGGACCTTGTTTTGTTGCGGCTTGATCTCCGCGGCGCGGACGGCGCCACCGGAGCGGATTCACCGATCGGTGCGCCGGTGACAATTTCGATTGCGTCGCGGCGGCCTTTATCGTACCGTACAGTACGGTACGATCAATAAGAAACCGGCGCCATGGGAGAAGACGCA
The DNA here is from genome assembly GCA_049324435.1 of Pseudomonadota bacterium. GTDB lineage: Bacteria > Pseudomonadota > Alphaproteobacteria > Rhizobiales > Xanthobacteraceae > Pseudorhodoplanes. The sequence continues at coordinate 14,333 of JBMOOQ010000067.1, read as the reverse complement.
TGCGGATCGTCAGCCCTTAAAGCAAACCTGAATTCAGAAGAGTGCGAACGCCTGACTCAGGCGCGTCTGCCATCGCGTCCGTCGTATCGAAGCGGACGCAGCCGGACCCATGTGTTCGGTTGCGCGCGACCTGACGGACGCGGGTGGCAGTCAAGCAGCTCAGCAGAAGAGGGCCTAATCGCTCACGCACAGGGAGGAAGCGCGATGACAAGCGAATGCCGATCCATTTTTGGCAAGATCGTCTGGAGAAAAACGGCTGTTGTATCTGCAGCGATGGTTTGCGGATGGCTTTCAGGTGCCGCCGCTGAAGAACTTTCGGTTGCGAGCTTTCTTCCGCCGCAGCACCACACCAACGCTGTGGTGTTCAAGTGGTTCGGCGACGAACTGGCGAAACGTTCCAATGGCACGCTTACATTGAAGGTGTACCCGGGCGGCCAGCTCGGAGCGGGTCCGGTTCAGCAATACAAGCGGGTCGTTGAAGGGGTCGCCGATATCGTCATAGGTGTCGCGAGCTACACGCCCGAACTGTTTCCGAACACGATGCTGACGATCCCGCCTGGAAAGTCGGCGAATTCGATCGAGCTGGCGAACCGCTTTCTCGCAAACTACGACAAGTATTTTGCATCCGAATTTGCCAAGGTGAAGTTCCTGGGCATCGGTTTCCCTGCGGGGACGAGCATCTCCGCCACGAAGGATCTGTCCACGCTTGCAAGCCTGAAAGGCGCGAAAATCGTGCCCTTCGCAACGACCATGGCGCCGCTGCTCGAAACTATGGGCGCCGTTCCCGTGCAGATGCCCGTCACCGACGTCTATACCGGCCTCTCGACCGGTACGATCGACGGGGCAATCGCCGCCCACAACAACATGACGGCACCCTGGAACTGGAAGGACGTTACCAAATACTACATCGACAATATCCCACCGCAATTCCAGACGGTCTATTTCGTCATGAATCTGGACCGCTATCGCGGGCTCAAGCCTGAGCACCGTGCAATCATTGACGCGCTGGCGGGGAAGGAATTCACCAAGGTTGCCTCCGCAAGTTTCCATGACGCCGATGCCAAGGCGCTGGCGGAGATGAAGAAGGCGGGCGGCACTTCCTACCGGTTCATCGTCGTGTCCGACGAAGAACGCGCGAAAATGGATGCCGCCGTGGCCAAAGGCATGAAGGTGATTTTCGACAGCTATGCTGCCCGCGGCCGCACCAACGCCCGCGAGGTTTACGAAGCGCTTAACAAATAGGTCCGAATCCAGGCGCAGCAGGTGCTCGTGCCCTGCTGCGCGACCGCTTTCAAGAATCTTTGGCAGGGGGACAGAATGGATCAGCGTAACGCGCCGATATCCGGGGCGGCGCGCCGACGGTCATCCGGCTGGCTGCTGCACCGTCTCGACCAGGCGCTTTCGTTTGTCGCCCTTATTGGAGGCGGCGCAGCCCTGGCGTTTCTGACGGCTCTCAGCGTGTTTAACGTCCTGATCATGCGCAAGGCACTGAATGCGCCGATCAAGGGTGCGGAGGACGTGCTGGTCCTTGCGCTGGTGGTTCTGGTCGCTCTCGCGATCCCATACGGAGCGAGAGCCGGAGCCCATATCGAGGTCGAAGTGCTCGATGCCGCGATGTCCAAGGCCATCGCTCGCGTTTCAATGCTGGGGGTGAAGGCGTTGGGAGCGTGCATCCTCGCAGTCATGAGCTGGCGGCTGGCCGAAGCCGGGGTCAATGCGGCGCTGTATGGCGAATCCTCGCAAACGCTCCTGATTTCGTTCGCTCCATTCTATGGTCTGCTGTCCATATCGGTTGGGCTGTACTGCGTCGTTCTGCTTCTTGAAATGTGGCAGCTCGCGCGCCACGGGCAGTTCCGCATTCTCCAGATCCCCGGGGAACGCGCTTGATGCCGAGCCTCACTGTCATCGGAGCGTCCGGGCTCATTCTCATGCTCGCGCTCATGGCATTGCGTATGCCGGTGGCGATCGCAATGTTGCTCATCGGCTTTGTCGGGACGGTGGTTGCGAGCGCCCAGAAATTTCTGACGCTGGGCATGCAATCCGGTCAGGCCTGGAGCAGAGCGTGGACGATCGCCTTGTCCAATCTTTCGGGCGAGGCGTTCGAGGCGGCTTCCAATTACAATCTTCTTGTCATTCCGATGTTTGTGCTGATGGGCAGTCTTGCCGGCGTGTCGGGAATGTCGAACGATCTGTTCAAGGCGGCCTATCGCTGGATGGGGCATTTCCGCGGCGGTCTTGCGTCCGCGACGATCGCGGCCTGTGCAGGATTTGCTGCGCTGTCGGGCTCGTCGCTTGCGTCTGCGGTCACAATGGGCCGCGTCGCACTCCCGGCAATGAAGCGCTACAAATACGACGACGCGCTTGCGACAGGCACGGTCGCGGCAGGGGGAACGCTCGGATTTCTGATTCCGCCGTCCGGCGGCATGATCATCTATGCCATTCTCACGGATCAGAGCATCGGCCGGCTGTTCATGGCCGGTGTCATCCCGGGCATCCTGCTGACCCTTTTGTTCGTCATCACCATCCTGATCGTGGTGCTCCGGAATCCGGATGCAGGTCCGCCCGGCGAACGCGCGTCGCTTCAAGCCCGAGTCGGTGCGCTCTTTGAGTCGCTGCCGATCATGGCGGTTATCGCGATGACAATCGGCGGCATGTATACGGGATTTTTCACCCCGGTCGAAGCGGCCTCAGCCGGCGCCTTCTTTACATTCGTGATTGCTCTGCTCAAGCGCCAGCTGACACTGGAGCGGCTGAAGATTGTGGTGCTTCAGACCATGGGTGCGACGGCAACGATCTTCATGATCCTGATTGGTGCTTTTGTTTTCATCCCGTTCATGTCGATCACGGAACTGCCAGCGCGGTTGATCGCTCTGCTGACAAGCTTGCCGATCGGCGAGATCGGCGTCCTGGTCGCGATCGTTGCCGCCTATATCGTGCTCGGGATGTTTCTGGAAAGCATGGCCATGCTGGTGCTGACGCTTCCGGTCGTAATCCCGATTGCGATTGCGCTGAACTGGGATCTGATCTGGTTCGGCATTATCGTGGTCATTCTGCTTGAGATGGGGATGATATCGCCGCCGGTCGGAATCAATGTGTTTGTCGTGAAGTCGATCGTGCCGGATGTGCCGATGCGGCGGATCTTCAGCGGGATATGGCCGTTCTGGTTTGCCATGCTGGCGATGATCGTCCTGCTGGTCATGTTTCCGCAGATCGCGCTCTATCTGCCGCAGACACTCGTCGGAAATTAGTCCCGCATTGAAGGAAACCGGTAATGGCACTTGTCATTCATTCGCCGGCTCCGCCGGCGACCCATCTGCATCGGGTCAATGCGGAGCTTGTACGTTTGCTGACGACAAGCGGCGACTTGTTCGCCGCGGAGATGGCGGCCGTTCCGCTTCCGGATTCGATCAACCGGATCGCCGCGCTTTCTGGCGCGGAGAAGGCGCGGCATTTGCCAATCGTCACCTCGATCGACCTTCTGCCCGCCATCAGGCGGCAAGCGCCCGACTGGCACGCCTATGACTGCGTGAACCATGACCTCAAACTCGCCACCTCGCTTTATGACGTCGCGTTCGGCGTGCTCTCGACTGCCGGAGACATCTCGACGCCCGACCAGTTGCGCGGCCGGCGGATTGGCGCACCGCCGCGGCCGAGTTCGGTTCGCTGGCTGACCGAGGTTCTGCTGCGCGATGGCTGGGGCATTCTTGACGATGTCGAACTGGTCGATGTCATGCCCTACGCTGTCCCGCACGCGATTGCCTCGGGCCGGATCGACGCGACCACATGGAATCTCGTGACGATCCGCCCCGAGACTATTTCATCGGAATTTCCCGAACTGTTGAGCCGGCCGGTGTCGCGTTGGATCGAGGTCGATGGAGCGACGATCACGAAGGTCAATGCAGCCAATCCGTTCAAGATATCGGGCGTGACCCTGAAAACCGGTGAAAGCGCCGCGAAGCTGCTGTCCTTTCGTCAGGGTTTGGCGGTCTGGACTTCGACGCCAGACGATGTCGTCAACGGCATTCTGGAAACGCTGCCGGCGAGGGGCATGGACTTCGCCGGGCTGCCGCGGTCTGTACGGGAGATGGCGAACTGGCCTTTTTTGACCAAAGAATTGCTCCACGTCGCTGCCCTGGACTTTTTCCAGCGTAACGGCGTTGAGTTCGATTGGGGGTAGCGGCGCTCAGGTCCGCCGCCCGCCTTCCATCCACTTGATCAGCGGCATGGCGGGAAGGACCCAGCCGAGCCCGGCGACGACATAGAACACCCAGGCCGCGACCGCATTCGGGCTCGAAAATGCGAACTGGGCGAATGCCATGGCGAGCAGCGCCCAGACCGTGACCAGGACCAGCAATAGAACGGCGCCGATCAGCTTTCGCGTGCGGACGGACATGCTTGGGGCCGGGTTGAATCGCGATGGGACCGCTGACTATATGGTCCGCGAGGGACCGGCAAGATGCAGATGGCGGCAGGTTTGGCAATTGATATTCGGGAGGACCGGCGGCTCTCTGCCGTGCGGGTTTGGCTGCTGATTGTGGCGGCCCTGGTGGTGGCGACGTTGATCGTCGGCGGCGCTACCCGGCTGACCGAATCCGGGCTCTCCATCGTCGAATGGAAGCCAGTGACGGGTGTTGTCCCCCCGCTGACCGATGCGCACTGGGCGGCGGAATTCGAGAAGTACAAGCAAATCCCCCAATATCGCGAAATCAATCGCGGGATGTCGCTGTCCGAGTTCAAGACCATCTTCTGGTGGGAATGGGCGCACCGCCTGCTCGGGCGGGTGATCGGAGCGGTGTTCCTGGTCCCGTTCCTGTTTTTCCTGTGGCGGGGTTATATCGGGCGCGATCTGCGCTGGCCGTTATTCGGATTGTTTGCCCTCGGAGCCATCCAGGGCGCGGTGGGATGGTGGATGGTATCGTCCGGACTGACCGAGCGGGTCAGTGTCTCGCAGTACCGGCTCGCCTTCCACATGACACTGGCTTGCATCATTTACGCCGCGATCATCTGGATCGTGGCGCGCATGAAGCCTGTGCAAACGGTTGCTGCTCCTTCGCGCCTTCGCATAGGTGCTGCCGCGCTCATCGGGCTCGTGCTGCTGCAAATCTACCTAGGCGCGCTGGTCGCAGGGCTTGATGCCGGCCTAGTCTACAACACCTGGCCGCATATGGATGGCGCCTTGATCCCGTCGGCCGAACGCCTGTGGTTCGAAACCCCGCTATGGCGCAATTTTTTCGAGAACGCGCTGACGGTACAGTTCAATCACCGGATGCTGGCCTATGCGATCCTGTTGTTTTCGCTCTGGTTCGCGTGGGACTTGAGCCGCAGCGTGCAGGATCGGACGGCACGCGCCTATGCGACATTGCTCGTGCTGCTGATCGTCATTCAGGCGATGGTCGGGATTGCGACGTTGCTGTTCTCGGTGCCGATCGGGCTCGCGCTGACGCATCAGGCGCTGGCGATCCTAGTGTTAACGGTGACGGTTCTGCAGGCTGCCAACCTGATCGCTCGGCCGCTTGCGGCTCTGGCCGCAGCACAGGCAGGGTGATTGCCGCATACACGGACGTGCGGCGCCGGAAAGTGGTTTCAGGCTGCAAGCTTGTGTGCGACCGGTGCAAAGACCCGCACGAGCGTTTGATCCAGCTTCGGCCCAAGATCATGCAGAACGCCTAACGCTGCAAGTGCCGACATTGACGGCTTGTAGGATCGCGGTTCGATCAGCGCGCCGAAAACATCGGCGATGGTCAGCATGCGGGTCAGATCTGAAATTCGCGCGCCGCGCAATCCGTGAGGATATCCGGTGCCGTCCAGATATTCATGATGGTGCAGGACCATGTCGCGTGTATCGTCCGCAAGTCCGGAGCTGCCGCGAAGCATGTCGTATCCGAGAATCGGATGCGTTTTGATGATCGCCCGCTCGCGCGCCGAGAGCGCGGTTGGTTTTTCCAGGATTTCGATATCGATCTGCGACTTTCCGATATCGTGAAGCAGGCCCGCGATAGCCAACCGCTCCTGATCCCTTCGTCCGAAGCCGAGCTGGAGCCCGAACGACGTCGCGATCGCGGTAACGGTCAGGCAATGGGTGTAGGTGCGGCTGTGATGGCTGCGGATTGCATCGAGATTGCCGGAAAGGCCAGTCTGCTGAATCCGCTCGACGATTTGTGCGCCGGCTTGTGACACCCTTGCCATATTTGGGCTACGCCCGGCCCGGGCGTCGGCAAAGATGTCTCCGATCGCTTTCAGATCGGCCTGAGCGTCATTGGGGTCGGGCTTATGTTCGATGGCCAATTCACAGCTCTGCAGCATGTCGCGTAGCCGTGCCGCGGTCAGGGGGCGCTCGACCACCGCCGTCGCACCAAGCGCGAAGGCCTGGGTGACCTGATGATGCGATGCTGCATCGTCGATGCAGACGATGACGCGACCGGATTGCGGACGCCGCGACAGCCAAGCCTTGATGGTTCTCACTTCGTCGCAGTTTACGAGATCGACGTCGAGAATTGCGGTCTCGTGCACGCTGCAATGCGGCAGATCGTCAATCTGCAGGTAGTCGGCTGCGATGTCGCGAGGCATCGCATCGTACAGATCGGCGAGTCGATCAGGAGATTGTGCAACGACACTGATCGTTGGCATCGGCAAGACTCACGCAACAGCGGGATGCGCGCGTCTTAATCCGAAATGTTTCCGTAAATTGTAATCAACAGCCGCAAAATCGGTTAAGCGCCGTTAACGAATGCGGACCGGTATAGGCGCGCGCAAGCTATGTCGCGAGCGCCCGCTCAAGGTCGGCGATGATATCGTCCTTGTCCTCCAGCCCGATCGACAATCGCACGACGTCCACACCTGCGCCGGCCAGCGCCTTCTGCTCATCGGTGAGTTGCCGATGGGTGGTGGACGCCGGATGGATAATGAGCGAGCGCGTGTCGCCGATATTGGCGAGATGGGAAAACAACTTTACGTTCGAGACCAGCTTGATCCCGGCCTCGTAGCCGCCTTTCAGTCCGAACGTGAAAACGGCGCCGGCCCCCTTCGGGCAATAGCGTTTCGCAAGCGCATGATAGCGGTCGCCAGGAAGGCCTGGATAGCTGACCCAAGCCACCTTGGGATGTTTCGACAGCCATTCGGCCACAGCCAGCGCGTTGTCCGAATGGCGCTGCATCCGCAACGGCAGCGTTTCGACCCCGGTCAGGATCAGAAACGCATTGAAGGGCGAAAGGGCAGGACCGAGGTCGCGCAGTCCAAGCACCCGGCACGCGATCGCGAAGGCAAAATTGCCGAATGTCTCGTGCAGCACGATGCCCTGATATTCCGGCCGCGGCTCCGACAGCATTGGATAACGTCCGCCGCGCGACCAGTTGAAAGTGCCTGCATCGACAATCATGCCGCCGATGGAATTGCCGTGGCCGCCGAGAAACTTGGTCAGCGAGTGCACGACGATGTCGGCACCGTAGTCAATCGGCTTGCACAGATACGGCGTTGCCAGTGTGTTGTCGACGATGAGCGGGACGCCTGCCTTTCGCGCAATATTCGCAACAGCTTCAATATCGGTGACGATGCCGCCGGGATTTGCGATCGACTCGATGAAAATTGCCTTGGTTTTTGGCGTGATGGCGCGCTCGAATGTCGAAATATCATCGGGGTCGGCCCAGACGACGTTCCAGCCGAAGCTCTTGAACGCGTGATTGAACTGATTGATAGAGCCGCCATAGAGCTTGCGGGAGGCGACGAATTCCTCGCCTGGCATCATCAATGCCTGCATGACGAGAACCTGCGCCGCGTGGCCGGACGCGGTCGCAAGGCCCGCAGTGCCGCCCTCAAGCGCGGCGATCCGTTCTTCCAGCACCGCGCAGGTGGGGTTCCCGATGCGGGTATAGATGTTGCCGAACGCCTGAAGTCCGAACAGCGACGCGGCGTGGTCCACGTCGTCGAATACATACGATGTCGTTTGGTAGATCGGCGTCGCGCGCGCCCCGGTCGTCGGGTCGGGCTTGGCGCCGGCGTGAATGGACAGCGTGGCAAAACCGGGTGTGCGTTCGGTCATTGGTCGTCTCCGCTGCAAGAAGATTGCGTTCGTTTATCGAAGCGCGGGATATCGTCAAGCGCAGAAGCCCGTACGCGCCATTTCAGTGAAACCGTTACGAATTTTGGCGAAGCGGAAGATATCTTGCTATCGCAACGCACAAAATCAGGAGCTTTTATCTCCTTGGGAGCGAACCGTTGCTTCGGTCGCGCCGCCAGTCAATGTCTCGCGCTGCAGCGACATCCGCTGGATACCGCTACCGAGCGCCGCACGCTTCGACGACAGTGTCCGCGAATTCACGCCCATCCATGAAATCTCCGATGACAGCCGCCCATATTCAATCTTGGGGCAGCGGTTCATCACCACTTTCAATCCGGCATCTTCCGCAAGCTTTGCGGCAGCGTCGTTGCGCACGCCGAGCTGCATCCAGATCACCGCAGGTTTGGGCGTGAGCGCCAGCGCTTCCTGCACGACGCTGAGTGCCGCCTCGGAATTGCGGAAAATATCGACCATATCCACCGGTTCGGGGATATCCGCGAGTGTCGCGTAAACACGCTGTCCCAGCAATTCGCTCCCGGCCTGCCCCGGATTGACCGGGATCATCCGGTAGCCCCGTTCGAGCAAATACTTGAATGCAAAATAACTCGGACGGATGACCTTCGGCGAAATGCCCACCACCGCAATGGTCTTCACGGTGTTGAGAATGCCGCGGATATAGCTATCCGCGTAATTGTCGTGGTTCATTGCGCGGACGCCATCAAAGGGCGGCGGAGCAGCGCCAGCGGGCCGATGGTCACAAGTCCGGCCGCGGCCGACAAGGCCAGCGTCTCGACGATCTGACCGAGACAGATTGTTCCACACTGAGCGAACGTCACGGCAAGCAAGCCGCCGGCAACCGCCGCGCCCCAGGCGACGCCACCGGCAATGGCCCGGGTCAGGGCTGTCCGGTCGAACCGGAGGCGATGCGCAACATGTACGGTCATCATCGGTCCTCCCATACGGCAGTCCGCTTCTCGATGAAAGCACAGATGCCTTCATTTGCGTCGTGCGTCATCATGTTTTCAGTCATCACCTCCGCAGCATAGGCATAAGCTTCGGCAAGCCCCATATCGGCCTGCCGGTAAAATGCCTCTTTGCCGATCTTGACGGTCGCTTTCGATTTGGATGCGACAAGCCGTGCAAGCGTGAATGCTGCATCAAGCTCAGTCCCATGCGGGACGACCTTGTTCACGAGTCCGAGGCGCAAGGCTTCGTCTGCAGTCACCGGCTCGCCGGTCAGCAGCATATGCATCGCGTTCTTGCGCGGGATATTGCGTGTCAGGGCGACCATCGGTGTTGAGCAGAACAGGCCGATATCGACACCCGGAGTCGCAAACCGGGCGGCCGTGGAGGCAACGGCAAGATCGCAGGTCGCGACCAGCTGGCAGCCGGCGGCGGTGGCGATGCCGGCGACGCAGGCGATGACCGGTTGGGGCAGGGCGATGATCGTCTGCATCATCGCGGCGCACGACGCCATGGTTTGATGGAAATACCCTCGTCCGCCATCCGGGTCGGAGCGATGTGCAGTCAGTTGTTTCAAATCATGGCCGGCGCTGAAAGCCGGGCCGTTTGCTGCGATGATAACGGCCCGCACCGACGGATCCCGCCCAATGGCGTCGAACGCGGTCTGCAGCGTGCCAATCAGTTGCTCGGAGAGGGCGTTGCGGGCGCCAGGATTGTTCAAAGTCAGAAGCGCGATGCCGTCGCGATCGTCGCGCAAAAGTATGGTCGGGTTCTCCGGCTGGGTATGAACATTCATTGCCGTAACCTTTGGCATCACCCTTTGCGTTGCGTGAAAGCCATTGTATCCGTCCATGCAGCGCATGCGAAGGGCGGAACGGATGAAGAAGCCGGTGATGACCGTGGCGGAACTGGAACAGTTTCTGACCCGCGAATTTCCGCAAGCCTTTCACCCGGACAGCGGACTCTCGATCGACACCGTCGAGCACGGACGCGCGGTTTTGCGGCTCGCGTATAGCGACCGGTTCATCCGGCCCGGCGGCACGATTTCCGGTCCGACCATGATGATGCTTGCTGACTTTGCCCTGTATCTCGCGGTGTTGTCGGCAATCGGGCCTGTGGCGCTGGCTGTCACAATCAACTTCAATATCAATTTCCTGCGCAGGCCCGAGCCGCGCGACCTCATAGCGGATGCGTCGATGCTGAAGCTGGGCAAGCGCCTCGCCGTGATGGAAGTCGCGCTTTATTCGGAGGGCAGCGATGACCCCGTCGCGCATGTCACATCCACCTATTCGATCCCGCCAAATTCCGGCAGTTAGGCTAAGGTAATATAAAACCTATTTTTTAAGCCATTGATATATCGATAATATTTTTGACTGCGAGGCATTGACGATGACCCGTCCATCGCTTAGAAGCCGCCCAATTCAAACCTCCCGGACCATGACCATGAAAACCTTTTCGGCGAAGCCCGCCGACATCGAGAAGAAATGGGTTGTGATCGACGCCACCGGCCTCGTCGTTGGCCGGCTCGCTTCGATCATTGCTTTGCGCCTGCGCGGCAAGCACAAGCCAAGCTTCACCCCTCATGTCGACGACGGCGACAACGTGATTGTCATCAATGCGGAGAAGGTGGTGTTCACCGGCCGCAAGCGCGACCAGAAGGTCTACTACCACCACACCGGTTTTATCGGCGGAATCAAGGAGCGTTCGGCGAAGTCGATTTTCGAGGGCCGCTTTCCGGAGCGTATCGTCGAAAAGGCGGTGGAGCGCATGCTCCCGCGCGGTCCGCTTGGACGGAAGCAACTCGGCAATCTGCGGGTCTATGCCGGCGCCGAGCATCCGCATGAAGCCCAGAAGCCCGAGGCGCTGGATGTCGGCGCTCTGAACCGCAAGAATAAGGCAGCCTGACCATGGCCGAATCCGTGCAATCTCTCGAAGGTCTTTCGGCGCTGAAGACGCAAGGCGCACAGGCGGCCGAACAACCGAAGCATGTCCAGAAGCTCGATGCGCAGGGCCGCGCCTATGCCACCGGCAAGCGCAAGAACGCAGTTGCTCGTGTCTGGATCAAGCCGGGCTCAGGCAAGATCGTCGTCAACACCAAGCCGGTTGAGCAGTTCTTCGCTCGCCCGGTGCTGCGCATGATGATCCAGCAGCCGATCGTGGCGGCCAATCGCACCGGTCAGTACGACGTGATTTGTACCGTTTCCGGCGGCGGACTGTCCGGTCAGGCCGGTGCGGTACGTCACGGCATCTCGAAGGCGCTGACATACTTCGAGCCGGATCTGCGGTCGCCGCTCAAGCGCGGTGGTTTCCTCACCCGCGACCCGCGCGTGGTCGAGCGCAAGAAATACGGCCGCGCCAAAGCCCGCCGTTCGTTCCAGTTCTCGAAGCGCTAAGCCGCACCGGAAATCGAACCGAACTTGCATCGAAAAAGGGGCCAATTGGCCCCTTTTTTGTTGGCGATTTTACGGAAAATGCGCGGGCTTTGGGAAAGCCAAAGACAATATCCCTTCGCGTATTCAAGTGACGGAACTTTGAGAGTGCAACGCCGGCTCTCGGTGGATCACGTCGCAGAATGCGGGAATGTCTTATGCCGCTCGACTTGCCGACCCTGTTTCTGGTTTCGACCTGTGTCACCGCGCTTCTGGGTCTGTTTCTCCTGGTCTTGTGGTTGCAGGACCGGTCGGTCAGAGCGCTTGGATATTGGGCCTCGGCTTATCTGATCGGCGGGTTTGCGGTCGGCCTGTGGATCGTCAGCCCGGATTTGCTGCCGGCTGCGGGAGCCGATCTGGCAAGCGCGCTGCTGTTTGCCTGTTGCGGGCTGATCTGGAGCGGCGCGCGCAAGTTTCACGGGCGTGAGCCTTCGGTCGGCGGAGCAATTGCGGGCGCGGTGGTCTGGCTGATCGCAACCCGGATGCCAGAGGTGATGCAGTGGGACCACGCGCGTGTGGTGATTTCCTCGCTGATCATCACGAGTTACGCAGTGCTGACCGCATTTGAACTGCGCCGCGAGCGCCGCAAGCCGAAGGGCGGCGCTGCAGCCCGCGCGCGAATGCTCACAATTCCGCTTCTGCACGGCATCATCTTTCTTTCGCCGATCCTGACCACGTCGCTGTTCACGAACGTGGCGCCCGTCGCCGCCAACGGCTTTTTTCCGATCTTTGCGTTGCTAACCCTTCTGTATGTGGTCGGAACGGCCTTCATCGTCGTAGTGATGGCACAGGAGCATTCGGCGCTGGTCCACAAGACCGCGGCCATGACCGATCATCTGACCGGTCTGTTCAACCGCCGCGGCTTCCTCGAGGCTGCCGAGAAGCTGATTGCGAGCCAGCGCAAGAGCGGCCAGCCGGTAACGCTGATGATGTTCGACCTCGATCATTTCAAGTCGATCAATGACCGGTTCGGGCACGATACAGGGGATGAGGCACTGAAAGTCTTCGCCGCCACAGCGAGCACCAACATGCGCTTGCACGATGTCGTCGGCCGGCTTGGCGGCGAAGAATTTGCAGCCATTCTTCCCGGGGGACTGGACACCGCTCAGATGGTGGCCGAGCGGGTCAGAGCGGCGTTTGAAACCCGCGGCGTCGAAATCGACGGTCACGTCATGAATGCGACGGTGAGCATCGGCATTACCGAATCGCTCGCCGATGTCGCTCAGGTTTCGACCATGCTGAGCCGGGCCGACCGCGCGCTCTATGCTGCGAAAGCCTCCGGGCGCAACCGGGCCTGCACGGATAAGGACATCCGCGAAACGCTGCCCAAGGCGCCACCGCTCGTGCCGGAACAGGGCCACTGCGTTCCGGTTATGGATAACCCGGAACGCGTCGCCATTCCTGCCTGAGCAGTCCGCGGCAACGCATTATTTACCGTATTGCGCATAGCCTGCGCGGTATGAGGCCGCCATCATCATTCGAACCTGCGTTGCAGGCTCTCGCCATCGATGCCGAATTGGCCGGAGCAGCCATGGCGTGCCGTTATGGATCCTCGGATGAATACGAAGCGGAGCTGATTGCCGAGCGCCGCCGTGCCGGGCTCTATCGCGGGCATCGCAGGCTTTCGGTCGCGCTGTGGGGCGCTCTCGCATCGGCTTTCTTACTGTCGATCGCCGCGTCGCTCTGACGTTCCGGCGTTTCGTCGGACAGCACGTCGATCACTTGCCGTTGCCGTTCGGCAGTGATTGAGTGCGGCATTGCAACAATTTCCCGGACAAAACAGATGAAAAGGACGATGGCAGTAGCGCTCGGTCTGGCGGCGCTCATGGGCGCTTGCGGTGCAGTCAAGGCGCAGGACTGGCCGCAGCGTCCGGTCACAATGGTGGTGTCGGCCGCGGCCGGCGGTCCGATCGATGTGTTCGGCCGGATCATGGCGGAGAAGATGGGGCAGGTGCTCGGGCAGCAGGTGGTGATCGAGAATGTGCCCGGCGCCGGCGGCATGGTGGGCGGCAGCCGCGTCGCCAAGGCGGCACCGGATGGTTACACGGTAATCCTTGGTACCATCGCCACCCACGCGCATTCGCAATCGCTTTACCGCAAGCCGCTCTACAACGCGGTGACGGACTTCACGCCGGTCAATTTGATCGCGGAAATCCCGCTTGTGCTGATCGTCCGCAAGGACTTGCCGGTGAATTCGCTTGAGGAATTCGTTGCCTATGCCAAGGCGAACCAGAGCAAGATGAACTACGGCTCCGCCGGTGCGGGGTCCGCGACCCACCTTGGCTGCATCCTGCTCAACCAGGCGCTTGGAACCGATATCCAGCACGTGCCTTACAAGGGCACGGGTCCTGCAATGCAGGACCTGCAGGCCGGCCGCATCGATTTCCTGTGCGAGATCATCGTCACGGCGGTTCCGCAAATCCAGGCGGGAACGGTGAAAGCGATCGCCACACTATCGCAGGAGCGGTCGCCGGTCTTGCCCGATCTGCCGACAGCCTATGAGAAAGGCTTCAAGAATATCCAGGCCTATACCTGGACGGCGCTGCTGTTCCCGAAGGACACGCCGCAGCCGATCGTTGCCAAGATGCATGATGCAGCGCTCAAGACGATGGCCGATCCGCAGGTGCGCCAGCAATTGCAAAAGCTTGGCGCAAGCATCGTGTCGGGCGAGCGGGCGACGCCGGATTATCTCGGAAAATTCATCAAATCCGAAATCGACAAATGGTCGGGTCCGATAAAGGCCAGCGGCGCAGTGGTCGATTAGAGCATGTTGCGATCAAAGCGGATTGTATCCGCAATGGCGCATGTAGTTGGCGCATTCTTCCGGGGTGAAGAGGTTGAGTGAGCGGCCGATGAGGTCCCAGAGGGCGTCGACGGTTCTGGCCTGA
>JBMOOQ010000066.1:0-27818 GCA_049324435.1 Pseudomonadota bacterium | reverse complement strand
GACCGCGATGAACTCGGTCTGCATCCGCCGGCCGGCGGATTCTTCGGGATAGAGCAGACTGCGCTCCAGCGCGACGCGCTCGGTCGGCGGAAGCTGCTGCAGGATTTCGACCTGATCCTGCCGGTCGAGATCTTCCAGGATGTAGACCGCGTCGTCGGAATCGAGCTCCCGCACGCCTTCGGCGACCGTCTCGGGCTCCAGCTCTTCAAGGATTTCCTCGCGAACCGTATCGTCGACCTCGGTCAGCGCCGAAAAGTCGAAGTCCTTTCCCATCAATTCGATGAGTTGCGGGCGAAGCTCGGGGTCCAGCGCCTCGATCAGATCGCCGGTGTCGGCCTCGTGCAATTCGCCGACCAGATCGCGCAGAACCGCACTGTCATGGTGGCGGACCGCATCAGAGACCCGTTCGATAAAATCCGGGCGGATCGCGCCATCGGCATCGCGCAGGACGTCACCGCCAGTATCCGCGGAGCGTTCAGTCTCCATCGTATGCGCGTTCTGTTCGACCATGCCCTGCCCGCAACGTTCCGCGCCCCGACGCGACCGGGCTGCTTGTATGCGTCAGCACCGCCGCTGACAACAACAGTGTTGCGCGACCGTTAGCAGCACCAGGAAAGGTTTCATGAAGATGTTCGGGACCCGTTCACCGCCCGGCTTAGGCGCCGCTCAATTCAAATGTGGAACAATCCCGGGGTTGGGGTTCAAAAACAGGATCGGTGCCCATGCCACACAGCGAGCATATTCAGTCCATCCTGGCGCGCGGCGCGATCACGAGCGAAGACATTCGCACGCTCCGCCACCGCGTATTCTGGAAAGGCGTTGTGACCGAGTCGGATGCCGAAGCCGTCTTCCTGCTGAACGATCGCCTGCATCACGCCGCCGATCCGGCCTGGCCCGCCTTTTTCGTCGAGGCGTTGACGGACTATGTCGTCACTCAGGCACAGCCGTCCGGCTACGTCTCCGACGAGAATGCGGATTGGCTTATCCGGCGCATTGGCCGGTCCGGCCATGTCGATACGGCTTGCGAACTCGAACTCCTGATCAAGGTCCTCGAACGATCCCAGCAAAGTCCGGTGGCGCTGGTGCGCTTCGCGCTCGAACAGGTCAGGCTCGGAGTGATCGCCGGCGCAGGTGCGGCCGCCGCACGCAGGTCATGCGATGCCGGATTTGTCGAGGATCATGAGACCGAGTTGGTCCGGCGCATCCTGTATGCATTCGGCGGTGATGGAAATATCGCAATCACCAGAGCCGAAGCCGAAGTGCTGTTCGACATCAACGACGGCACCCAGCATCATCTCAACCATCCGTCCTGGTCGGATCTGTTCGTGAAGGCCATCGCCAATTTCCTGATGGCTGGGTCCGGGTATCGGGTGCCATCCCGGCAGGAAGCGTTGCGCCGCGAGGCATGGCTTGACGAGACGCCCGCGGGCATTGCGAATTTCATGAGCCGCATGGTGTCCGGTGGCGTGGGCGCTGTCCTTGACGCGTATCGCACGCCCGATAGCGACAGCGAATTCGGCCAGCGGTGGCTTCAAGAACGCCCTGCCGAGGACGACATCGCCTGGGCGGCGAGCCGGATCGGACGTAACGGCCGGCTTCACGACAACGAGACGGCTTTGATCAACGCGCTCAAGAGCCTGGATGCCCATCGGCATCCGCGGCTTGTTCCGGTGCTTGACCGCGTTGCAGCCTAAGCTTCGGCTACGAGTTTCCCGTTTGGGTAACAAAGCATTAAAGCGCCGGCCCACATGGTCCGGCGCTATCGCTATTTCACGCTCTTCCATCGATCTTTTTACGCGCCCGGGAAACAGCGCGCGCCAAAAAATCCGAGGTCCGTAAAATCTTATCGATTTTGCGGACCACCTTTTAGGAATTGCCGATTAGGGTCAGCCCCGTTCCGTGCAATACCAACGTTCCCAATTGAGAGGAATTGGCCATGATCTTGAAGTTCCTTCGCGACGAATCCGGTGCGACGGCTATCGAATACGGCCTGATCGCCGCTGGCATCTCGGTCGCAATCATCTCCGTGGTGACGGCTCTGGGCGGCAAGCTCGTTTCGACCTTCACCGCGGTCGAAGGCGCTCTGAAGTAAGACTGAACCGGCGAGGCCAGACCTCGCCGACCAGCCGGCTGCAAAGGGACCGCTTATCGTTGGGCGGTCCCTTTCTCTTTTGCGCAAGATCTCGTTGTTGAGGAGGACAGTGACCGGCTCTTCCGCCGGTCCGGCGCGCTCAAGGCTCCGGGCATGAAATTGCGCCCTTCCACCGACAGGTGGTGCGGCCGAGAGGACTCGAACCTCCACGGTGTTACCCGCTGCCACCTCAAGGCAGTGCGTCTACCAATTCCGCCACGGCCGCGTCTGGGGTAAGGCGCCGGGCATCCCGGCGTGAGGTCGGGCAGCATTTAACAAATGGTACCCGGACCGACAAGGGCCGCCATTCGTCTTTCGGGAGCCGTCGAGGCCTGGACTCAACGGCTGTCCGGCGATTTCGGCAGAATCCGCTTCACTTCGACCGCAATCCGGTTGCCATTGACCACCACGGTCCCTTCGGCGACCGGCAGATTATTGGCCAGGATCTTGACGTCATCGTCCTCCCCGGCATCCAGTTCGATGATCGCACCCCGGCCGAGCCGTAGAACCTGGTGGATCGGCATCAGGCAGGTACCCAAAACAACGGAAATGTCGAGCGAAACATCGTCAAGCGTGGCCACGTGAATGATGTCCTTCCAACGCCAACCGGCTCGGGACTAGCCGATCCGGAAACCTGCAGCCTTTAGGCGCCGCTGAATCCAGCGCACCCTCAGGTCACCATGGTATGGTGAATCGATGGTTAACGAACGCGACACGCTTGCGCTTGGTCTTCCCTCCCGGCCCGGCAGCCCTTCGCCGGAATGGCGGGTCGAGCCCGGGCTCCTCGCATACAACGACGCTCTGGCCGGAATGAATGCCCGGGTCGCCGCGCTTGCCGCGGGCCAGGCGGACGAACTGGTGTGGCTTGTCGAACATCCGCCGCTCTATACCGCGGGAACCAGCGCCGGCGACGCCGAACTTCTGGACGCACGCTTCCCCGTCTACCGGACCGGCCGCGGCGGTCAGATGACTTATCACGGTCCAGGTCAGCGCGTGGTCTACCTGATGCTCGATCTGAAACGGCGGCGGCAGGATGTACGCGCCTATGTGGCGACGCTCGAAGAATGGATCATACGAGCTCTCGCGCATTTCAATGTGGCGGGCGAGCGCCGCGACGACCGGGTCGGGGTCTGGGTGCGGCGCCCCGACAAGGGGAACGGCTTTGAGGACAAGATCGCGGCCATCGGCATCCGGATGAAGAGCTGGGTGTCGCTTCACGGCATCGCCATCAACGTCGAGCCCGACCTGTCCCATTTCCGCGGAATCGTACCCTGCGGAGTGCGGGAGCAACATTTTGGCGTGACGAGTCTGGTCGATCTCGGTCTTCCGGTGACGATGGAGGATCTCGACGCCGCGCTGAAGACGGAATTCGATGGCCTGTTTGGCGTGTCAGGCAATCTTCACGGCAGCGACGCGCCGTCATCCTTCGCAGCGCAGGACGACCGCCGCGCATAAAGCATTTTCGAGCAAAGCGGGCACCGGTTCGCATGAAGAAAACGCGTCAACGCAACGACCTGGAGCATTTTCGCGATTCGAAGAAAAGCGAAAATACTCTAGCGGCCTTGCGCAGGATCAATCGACCTCCGGCCGGCCACTTGATATTTTTGACTGGAGTTTGAGTTCTCGCGACCATGCTGCAGCTCTGGCTCTTGCGCTTTCACCGCTGGATCACCCTGACGCTGTCGATCCCGCTCGCGGTGCTGATCCTGACCGGACTGGTGCTCTCCTTCGAACCGATGGTGCAGCAAAATGCGCGCGCACCGCTGACCGCAGATGCGCTCAATGCGGTGCTCGCGAAGCACGATCCTTCAGGCACGGCACGCTCGCTCGTTGTCCGCAGCTATGCCGGCGTCGTTTCCATCGGCGGAGCGCGCCGGGGCGACGCGATCCATGTCGATCTTTCGACGAATGAGACGGTCGCATCGCCGGGTGTCATTGCGGAAACATTCACGATCTCGCGGCGGCTGCATGAGACGTTACTGCTCGATCTTGGCTGGCTGGTCACGGCATCCACGATCGCGCTGCTGATCCTGATTGCCATTGGGATCGCGATGGGCTGGCCGCGGCTGCGCAATACGCTCTCTGGCTGGCACAGGGGCATCGGCTGGCTCCTGCTGCCTTTGCTGATCCTGAGTCCCCTCACCGGCCTGTTCCTCGCTTTTGGGATATCGTTCTCCGGCACGCCGGCCTCAGTCCCTGGAGCGCGGCCTGTCCCGTTGCGCGAGGCGGCAAAGATCATCGCGAAAGATCATGATCTCGGGCAGGTGACGTGGATCCGGTCAATCGGACCACGGCTTTTGGTGCGACTGAATGACGGCGGCGAGATGCGGGTGTTTGCAGTCAGCAGCCAGGGGCTGACCGCGACCTCGCGCAATTGGCCGCGGCTCCTGCATGAGGGCAACTGGCTCGGGATGACCTCGGCGCTGATCAACGTGGTGATTTCGATCGCCTTCGTGGGCCTGCTGTCGACAGGACTGATCATCTGGGCGAAGCGCCGCTTCCGTCGCCGGCAACGCCGGGCTGCGCCCGCGTAATCCTTCCGCGTAATCCTTCTACGCACTGAAAAGCACGCTGAAGTCTTCGCTGGGCCGGCGCAGGTCGAGTTCGGATGGCGCCGCATCCTGTTGGTCGATCCATTCGACGCGGGCACTGGATGGGCCCCTCCGGCAGGCTTCGATCATTTCCGCGACTGCCTGAGCCGAACCGGAGAATACCGCCTCGACGCTGCCATCTTTCCGGTTGCGAACCCAGCCTGCGATACCGCGGCTGCGCGCGGCATGGCGAGTCCAGTCCCGATAACCGACGCCCTGCACCCGGCCATGGATGATGACGCGGCGGATCACAGGCGCGATCATCGCATCGTTCCCGGGGCAAAACGCGCGAGGCGCGCGACGTAATCCTCCGGCAAGCCGCAATCTGCCGCGGCCGCGACTACAAGGGCCATATAGTCAGCCCTCGCGCGTCCTTCCCGCTTCTCGCAGCCGATATAGACCAGCGCCTCCACGGTCTCGCCGTCCTTCAAAACGGGCAGCGTTACCTTGCGATAGAGGCCGCCTGCCACATCCTCATACGCGTCCAATGCCGCGAGGTCGCGCGGCCCAACCTTCCAGAGCAGCCCATGCACGTTCTCCCCGGCGGCGGGCACCACCGAGGCGTAGCCGTTCGCCATGATGACGAAGCGATAGCCGCACAGCATTGCACGGCCGGCCGGCCGCGCTGTCGGGCACCGCTTGCGCATCGGCGCGCGGCTCATGTTCGAACCATAGGCGAAATATAACGTCACGGCAGCGGCTCGGTCGCGTGCAATTCGGATGGCTGGAGAGCGGCCCAGACCGAATACCAGATCAGCAGCAAGAGCGGTGCCAGCGAAAAGAAGGACAAAATTGCAACCGTCGTGTCCTGCGGGTTGGCAGACGGTCCGGTGACGAGATTGTAGAGGAACACAACGGGATAGATCAGGCCGCCGATCGAGGCCGGCAGCCATGGTCCCGCAACCGTCGGCTCTGCGTCCACGGCCTGCAGCATCAGAATAACGGTGAGCAGTGCGATCGCGATCAGCGCGATCAAGGCGACTGCGGTGACGCCGAGTACGCTGCGCTCGGCATTGTGCAGACGTCTTACACTCAGTGCGTACCAGATCCACAACAGCGCGAGTTGCGTCACGACGAACGGCCACAACCCGAATGCGATCGAGATCGCCGGTGCGCTGAACATATTCGACAGGACAGCGCCGATCAGAAGCCCGATCAGCGCGCGGGCATAAGGTCCCTGCTCCATGTCACCGGAGGGTGAAAGCGATTCGAATACTGTCATCCCGGAATGGTCGCATGGAGCACGCCCGGCGCCAAGCCAATGAAAGCTGGCGACGATGCCGGCCGGACGTTCCAAGCCAAACGCCGGTCCTCAGGCAAATTCCATGATCACCGCGTCGACCGCGAGGCTGTCGCCCTTCTTGGCATGGATTTTCTTGACCGTCCCGTCGCGCTCGGCGCGCAGTACGTTCTCCATCTTCATCGCCTCAACGACCGCAAGGGTCTCGCCCGCCTTGACCTCCTGCCCCTCGGTCACGGCGATCGACATAACGAGGCCGGGCATCGGACACAGAAGCGACTTGCCCGCATCGGCTGCCTTCTTCACCGGCATCAGGCGCGCATACGCCGCCTCGCTTTCGGTGTAGACAAAAGCGCGCGCCTGCGCGCCGCGATAGGCCAGGTCGAAGCCGTTCGGCACCGGCTGGACCTGCACGGTGGTCGGCTTGCCGTCGACCGTACCAGACCAGAGCGGATCGCCCGGCTTCCAGTCCGATTGCAGCTTGTGGACATGCGCGGCGCCATCGCGGAACGTGACCTCGATCGTGCCGTTCGCCCGCGTCACCTCAAGCCTGTATTCGGTATCGTTCAGCCACACCGCGCGCTGGCGCTCACGCATGACCAGGCGGTGGCGCATCTGCCCGGAAATCTGCCGCTTCCTTTCGCCCAGCACATGGTCCATCGCAGTGGCGACCGCCGCAAGGATATGCGCGGTCTCGCCCTCGGGCGGCACCCCATGAAAGCCGTCCGGGAACTCCTCGGCGATGAATCCGGTCGAGAGTTGGCCCGATCGCCAGCGCGGATGCGCCATCAGGGCGGAGAGGAACGGAATGTTGTGGCGGATACCGCCGACATAGAACGCGTCGAGCGCATCGGCCTGCGCATCGATCGCCTGTTCCCGGGTCGGCGCATGGGTGATGAGCTTGGCGATCATCGGATCGTAGTAGAGCGAGATTTCGCCGCCCTCATAGACGCCGGTGTCGTTACGGACCGTGATGCCGTCCTTCTGCGATTCCAATGGCGGCCGGTAGCGCACCAGCCGGCCGGTCGACGGCAGGAAGCCGCGATACGGATCTTCCGCATAAACGCGGCTCTCCACCGCCCAACCTGTGAGCTTCACGTCGCTCTGCTTGATGGCGAGCTTCTCGCCCGCAGCCACGCGGATCATCTGCTCGACGAGGTCGATACCGGTGACGAGTTCGGTCACCGGATGCTCGACCTGCAGCCGCGTGTTCATTTCGAGGAAATAGAAGGAGCGATCCTGCCCGGCAACGAATTCGACGGTACCGGCGCTGTCGTAGCCGACCGCTTTTGCTAGCGCGACCGCCTGCTCGCCCATTTTCCGGCGCGTCGCCTCGTCAAGAAGCGGTGACGGCGCTTCCTCGATCACCTTCTGATTGCGGCGCTGGATCGAGCATTCGCGCTCGCCGAGATAGATGACGTTGCCGTGCTTGTCGCCCAGCACCTGGATTTCGATATGGCGCGGATCCACGATGAATTTTTCGACGAACACCCGGTCGTCGCCGAACGAGGATTTCGCTTCAGAGCGGGCGCGGGCAAAACCTTCGGCGACCTCGGCGCGCGAATAGGCGATCCGCATGCCCTTGCCGCCGCCACCCGCCGAGGCCTTGATCATCACCGGATAGCCGATCTCGTCGGCAATCTTCGCGGCTTCCTCCGGATCGGCGATTTCGCCGAGATATCCCGGCACGGTCGAGACCTTGGCCGCGGCGGCGGCCTTCTTCGACTCGATTTTGTCGCCCATTGCGGCGATGGCCTTGGGGTTCGGTCCGATAAAGACGATCCCGTTGGCTTCAAGCGCCTTGGGGAAGGCTTCACGCTCCGACAGGAAGCCATAACCTGGATGAACGGCCTCGGCCCCGGTCGCCTTGCAGGCGGCTATGATCTTGTCGATCACGAGATAGCTTTCGGCGGCCGGCGGAGGTCCGATGTGAACCGCCTCATCCGCCATTTCAACGTGCAGCGCGTCCCGGTCAGCATCCGAATAGACCGCCACCGTTGAAATGCCCATCCGCCGCGCGGTCTTGATGATCCGGCAGGCGATCTCGCCGCGATTGGCGATCAGAATACGCTTGAACATGCGGTTGCAGCCCCTTCTCCCGACAGATTTCGGCGCTGCACCAAAAATGTCAATTCGGATTCAGGAGGGGGCTACAAGCGCGGCGAGCCAATAGGCGCCCGCTCCTGCCGCGAGGCACAAGATCGCCATCGCCGCGATTTCGATGGCGAAGGCGCCCCGCCCGACCGAAGCGCCGATGGCGATCTTGGTCAGACTGTTGGAGACAACAGCGGCAAGAATCGCAAGCGACGCATCGGTGAGCGACAACGGCTGCGGGGTCAGCCGCGACATCGACACCGTGACCGCATCGACATCGGCAACGCCGAGCGCAAACGACCCGGCGATGGCCCCCGCCGCGCCAAGATTTTCGCCAAGTGCCCGGCCAGCGAGTACGATGGCCGCAAGCAGGAGAGCAAAGCCAACCACCGACCAGAACCCGAACGGATTCTTGAACTCCACGGTCTGGTCCTGCCCCTCTCTCCCGCCGCGCCAATAGGCCGAGACCAATGCATAGGCCAGCGCGACGAAGATGGCGGCTGCGAGAGCCGGCCCAATCAGTTTCAGAAGCTCCGGCTTGAGCACGGATACGATTGCAATCACGCGCGCGAACGACACGGCGGTCGCCAGCGCTACGCCCGCGGCGAGAAGGCGCGGTGTGCCTTCGCCAGCCGCCGCACGTCTGGCGTTCGAGGCGGTTACCGCGGTGGATGACACCAGTCCGCCCGCCGCTGCGGCCAGCATGATTCCGTGCTGCGAGCCGAGAGCCTTGACGGCGACATAACCCGCAAACGACACGCCCGCGAGGACGATGGCGATCAGCCATATATCGCGCGGATTGACGCCGCCGAACGGGCCGACCGAGTCGTCCGGGATGACCGGCAAAGCGATGAAGGTCATGGCGAGCAGGATCAGCGCGCTGCGCATTTCGCGCTCCTCGATCCTAGTCAGCCAGTTGTGCAGCGGTGTGCGCAGGGCGAGGATACCGACAGTCGCCACAGCCGCCGCACCCGCTGCACGCATGTCACCGATCATGGCATAAGCCGACAAGGCAAAGGTCAGCATGCCGGCAATCGCCGTGGTCGCCGAGAATGTTTGGTCGGCCCGGTTCTCCTCGCGGCACATCAATGTGAAGGCCAGAGCAAACGCGGTGAAGCAGGCACCGAGGATGATGGCGCCGGCGGCCGTTAACGGCATGCCGGGTGCCTGCGCGAGCACGCCGGTCGTGCCTCCGAGAAGCCCGATGATCGTGAAGGTCCGCACGCCTGCGGTGCGGCTGCCGGGCTTCTCGTCGCGCGTGCGCCAGCCGCGCTCGATCCCGATCAGAAGACCGATACCGAGCGCGACGGCGAAGTGCGAGAACAGGTCCGTGATCTCCATGCCTTACTCCGGACCGATCAGCGGATGCAGCGAAAAGATTTTATTGCGGCGAACCCGGCGCCGGAAAAATCATCTCCGGACCGCGCGAAAACAGAAATGTCGGTCGTCTTATATTTATTCCGGCAGATCTTTATATAACGGCCGGATGCCGTCCGGTGCCCATTCATTTCTGTTCGATCAATGCCAATGCCGCGTCCCGCGGGGAAGCGGAACTCGATGGAGGTTATCATGGCCCTCGCGATTAACGATACCGCTCCCGATTTCGAAGCCCAGACCACGCAGGGAAAAATCCGCTTCCACGAATGGCTCGGCGATTCCTGGGGCGTGCTGTTCTCGCATCCGAAGGACTTCACTCCGGTCTGCACCACCGAGCTCGGTTACATGGCGCGCATCAAGCCGGAATTCGACAAGCGCGGGGTGAAAATCATCGGCCTGTCGGTCGATCCGGTCGACCGCCACGCCGACTGGGCGAAGGACATCGGCGAGACGCAAGGCTTCGAGCCGAATTATCCGATGATCGCAGACACCGATTTCAACGTGTCGAAACTCTATGGCATGCTGCCGGCCGCTGTTTCCGGCGATCCGGCGAAGCGAACGGCAGCCGACAACCAGACGGTCCGCAACGTCTTCATCATCGGACCGGACAAGAAGATCAAGCTGATCCTGGTCTATCCGATGACGGTCGGACGCAATTTCGACGAGGTGCTGCGCGTCATCGACTCGCTGCAGCTCGGCGCCAAACATAAGGTCGCGACCCCTGCTCAGTGGAAGCCGGGCGATGACGTCATCATTGCCGGCTCCGTCACGGACGAGGACGCCAAGAAACTGTTTCCGCAGGGTTGGAAGGCGCCGAAGCCCTATATCCGGATCGTGCCGCAACCGAAGTAAGCACCCTTCGCATCGTATTGCGCCTGTGCGATCATAGGGCGTGACACAGGCACCCGATCTCGGCTTCATCCATCGCTTCGTTCCGGCGTCGGACGCCGCGCGTCCGCCGCTTCTCTTGCTGCATGGCACCGGCGCCGACGAGAACGACCTGATCCCGCTCGGCGAAATGCTCTCGCCCGGCTCGGCACTGCTCTCTCCTCGCGGCAAGGTTCTGGAGGACGGGACTACCCTGCGCTTTTTCCGGCGCGATGAAGACGGCGTGTGGGATCGTGCGGATTTCGAGGCGCGGGCCGCCGAACTGGCCGCATTCGTCGCACGGGCGTGCCGGGCGTACGGTCTCGCTCCGCCCATCGTTCTCGGCTTCTCCAACGGCGCTAATATCGGCTGGGGACTGATGCGCTACGACCCCTCGCTCATTGCGGGTGCGCTCTTGATGCGCGCATCGCTGCCGTTCGATCCGCGCCCGCTGCCCGATCTGACCGGCTTCCCCGTTCTGCTGCTCTCCGGCAAGGATGATCCGCTGGTGCCGGCGGACCGGCCGCCCTATTTCGCCGCGCTCCTCGGCGAAGCCGGCGCCGACGTGACTCTGGAACTTCTGCCGGCCGGGCATGCGCTGACGCAGCAGGATCTGATCTTCGCCCATGCATGGCTCGATGGGCTTGCCGCTCCGCGATCCTGACGCGCGCTTTTCAGACACCGCGCGTTATGGCATGCGGACGGCTTCGCACACTTGCAAGGTCCGCCATGCGCCACGATCAGCAGCCGCCCTTCGCCAACACGCTCGGCATCAAGGTGATCCGCAGCGAACCGGACCGGATCGAGGCAGAATTGCTGGTGCGGCCTGAACTCGGCAATCGCAACGGCAACATGCATGGCGGCGCAGTCATGGCGTTCGCGGATGACCTCGGTGGAGCCGCCACCATCATCAATCTGCCCGAAGGCACCACAACCGCCACGATCGAAAGCAAGACGAATTTCTTCGCCGCGATCAATGTTGGCGACACCGCCCGGGCCGAATGCACGCCCTTGCACAAAGGCAGGACCACGATGGTCTGGCAAACCCGCATCACGCGCGCGAGCGATGGCCGGCTCGCCGCCATCGTGACGCAAACCCAGCTGGTGATATCCGGCACGTTCGGCAAATGATCGGCGGCTGATATGGCAGACGATCTGCGATCTTCGGCCCAGTTCTCCGCCATCGTCTGGTTTCGCGACGATTTGCGGCTCGCCGACCATCCGGCGCTGACCGCGGGCGCGAAGGCATCCGCGCTCACCTGCATTTATGTGCTGGACGAAGAGAGTCCAGGTCTTCGCCCGCACGGCGGTGCGTCGCGCTGGTGGCTCGCGCAATCGCTGCGGACGCTCGACGCGGACCTGCGCAAGCTCGGTCAGCGCCTCGTGCTCCGGCGTGGAAAGGCGACGGATGTGATCCCTGCGGTGGCGCGCGAGGTGCGGGCGGCGCAGGTGTATTGGAACCGGCGCTACGAGCAGGCCGGGATCGCAGCGGACGATGCCGTGATCGCCGCGCTGAAAGCGCAAGGTGTGACCGGCGGCACCTTCCCCGGCAATCTCCTGATCGAGCCGGGAAAGCTCGTCACCAAGGATGGCGGGCCGCTGCGCGTTTTCACTCCGTTCTGGAAGCGTGTGCTCTCGCTTGGCGAACTGAGGAAGACGCAGCCCGCGCCGAAGCAATTGCCTCCACCGGCCGATCTCGCCTCGGACGCGATTGATGGCTGGCAGCTCGAACCCAAGAGGCCCGACTGGGCCGGCGGTTTGCGCGAGACCTGGACGCCGGGCGAAGCCGCCGCCCGTGAAAGGCTGGCCGATTTTCTCGACAACATCCGCGGGTATGCGGACGAGCGCGACCGGCCCGACAAGCCGTCCACCTCGCGGCTGTCGCCTTATCTGCGCTTTGGCGAGATCAGCGCCATCGATATCTTCCACGCGGCGCGGTTCGCTGCCGATCAAGGAGCACCGTCACGCGACGTCGAGAAGTTCCTGAGCGAACTCGGCTGGCGCGAATTCTCGTACCACCTGCTGCATCACTTCCCGGACCTTGGAACGAAAAATCTGCAATCGCGCTTCGACGCTTTCCCGTGGCGCGACGACGACACAGCGCTCAAGGCATGGCAGCGCGGCCGCACCGGCTATCCGATCGTCGATGCCGGGATGCGCGAGCTCTGGCACACCGGCTGGATGCACAACCGCGTGCGCATGGTTGTGGCGTCGTTCCTGATCAAGCATCTCCTGATCGACTGGCGGCGCGGCGAGGACTGGTTCTGGGACACGCTGGTCGATGCGGATCCCGCCAACAACACCGCGAGCTGGCAATGGGTTGCGGGATCGGGCGCCGATGCGGCACCCTACTTCCGTATCTTCAATCCGATCCTGCAGGGCGAGAAATTCGATCCGCACGGCGACTATGTCCGTCGCTGGGTGCCGGAGATCGCCGCCCTGCCCGACCGCTTCATCCACAAGCCGTGGATGGCCTCACCGCTCGAACTCGCAGAAGCGAAGATCGCATTGAGCAAGACCTATCCCGAACCGATCGTCGATCACGACATGGCGCGCAAGCGCGCACTCGCGGCGTTCGATCGGGTCAAGAGCTAGCCGCGCCGCGGTAATTGACCAGAAACACCCCGCCTGCGCACAGCACCATGCCGGCGATGGCGAGTGCGTTCAGCGTCTCGCCGAACATCAGCCATGCGATCACCGCTGTCACCGCCGGAACGAGATAAAAAAGGCTCGCCACCCGCGAGGCCGGAATGCGGCGTATCAGCCAGTACATCAGCGCAATCGTCAGCACCGAGAGCACGATCACGGACCAGCCCAGCGCCAGGATGAATTGCGGCGTCCAGTCGATCGCGCGCGTCTCGATCGCGTAACATGCAATCCCGAACACCAGCGCCGAACCGGCGAACTGCACAAGATTGCCGGACCGCCAGTCGATCGCACCGCCATAACGCTTCTGGTAGAGCGTGCCGAGCGTGATGCCGACGAGCGACAGCACGCTCGCAATCCAGCCAAGTGCGGTGCCGGACATCGCCACATTGCGATCATTGAGCACCAGCAGCACACCGATCAAGCCAAGCGCGAGACCGCCCCATTGCACCGCGTTGACCCGCTCACCCAGAAAGCGGCTGGCCAGCGTCGCGGTCAGGATCGGCTGCAGTCCCGGCAACAGCGCGGAGATGCCGGCGGGCACACCCTGCGACAATGCCACGAACACACCGCCGAGATACAGCGTCTGTACCAGAAAGCCGGTGACGAGGCTGTGCCACGTGTCGCGCGGACCCGGCAGCGGCACCCGCATCACGATCACGATCGTTGCGAGCACCAGCACGACGAGCCCCATCCGCGCGAACAGGAAGGTCAGCGGCCCCGCATAGGGCATGCCGTATTTGGCCGAGATGAAACCCGTGCTCCACAGGAACACGAAGGTCAGCGGTGCCGCGCGAACGGCCAGATCGGCGAATGAAGGTTTCACGAAAACTGGATTCCGGCGGCGGGGTCATTGAGAGTGCGCGGCCGCGCGTGTTTAGCGAAGTCGTCCGCCAAAGTCATTGCGCAACGCGTTGATCCGGTACATCAATAATTCGAATGTACCGGCCGCGATGCACGCGGCAAGCGGGAGATGCAGACGATGGATGTACGTGCGGCGGTGGCGGTCGAATCGGGCAAGCCCCTCGAAATCATGACGGTTCAGCTCGAGGGTCCGAAGGCCGGCGAAGTGCTGGTCGAGATCAAGGCCACCGGAATCTGCCACACCGATGAATTCACGCTGTCCGGCGCCGACCCGGAAGGCATCTTCCCTTCCATCCTCGGCCATGAAGGCGCAGGCGTGGTGGTCGATGTCGGCCCCGGCGTCACCAGCGTGAAGAAGGGCGACCACGTCATCCCGCTCTACACGCCGGAATGCCGGCAATGCCCGTCCTGCCTGTCGCAGAAAACCAACCTCTGTACCGCGATCCGCGCGACACAAGGCAAGGGTCTGATGCCGGACGGCACCTCACGCTTCTCGCTCGGCGGCAAGCCGCTCTATCACTATATGGGCTGCTCGACCTTTGCGAACTTCACGGTGCTGCCGGAGATCGCGGTCGCCAAGGTCCGCGAGGACGCCCCCTTCGACAAGATCTGCTACATCGGCTGCGGCGTCACCACCGGCATCGGCGCAGTCATCAACACCGCGAAGGTGGAAATCGGCGCCAAGGCGATCGTGTTCGGACTCGGCGGAATCGGGCTCAACGTGATTCAGGGACTGAGGCTTGCCGGTGCCGACATGATCATCGGCGTCGATATCAACAACGACCGCAAGGCCTGGGGCGAGCGCTTCGGCATGACGCATTTCGTCAATCCGAAGGAGGTCGGCAAGGACCTCGTCGCCTATCTGGTCGACATGACCAAGCAGGGCGCCGACCAGATCGGCGGCGCTGACTACACCTTCGACTGCACCGGCAATGTCACGGTGATGCGTCAGGCGCTGGAATCCTGCCATCGCGGCTGGGGCGTCTCGGTCATCATCGGTGTGGCCCCGGCGGGCGCCGAGATTTCCACAAGGCCGTTCCAGCTCGTCACCGGGCGGGTCTGGAAGGGCACGGCCTTCGGCGGCGCAAGGGGACGCACCGACGTGCCGAAGATCGTCGACTGGTACATGGACAGGAAGATCGAGATCGATCCGATGATCACGCACATCCTGCCCCTGTCCGACATCAACAAGGGCTTCGACCTGATGCACAAGGGCGAAAGCATCCGCAGCGTCGTGGTGTACTAGCCGCACGCGGCGCAAGCTGATCCGCGATCAGGCCGCGTCGCGCCGTTGCCCCTCTTCGAGCCGCTGAACCCGCCCGGTGAAGTCCCTCACCCGCTCGCGAATTGTCGCGGCCTGCCGTGTCACCTCTCCTGCCGCATCGCTGAATTGGGCGATCGCAATGGTGCTTTGCGACATCGCCGCCTCGATTTCTGTCACCGCCTGTGCGAGCTGACCGACGCCCATGGTCGCCGAATTGACGTTACCGGCAATATCGCGGGTCGCAATGGCCTGCTGCTGAACCGCCGCCGCAATCCGCGCCTGCGAAACGTCCAGTTCGCGGATGATGCCGCCAATGGACTGGATCGCTTCGACGGAACGGCCCGTGGTCTGCTGAATGGCGGCGATCCTGCGCGCAATCTCCTGTGTCGCATTTGAGGTCTGGCCGGCCAGCGCCTTGACCTCCTGCGCCACCACAGCAAATCCGCGTCCGGCCTCACCGGCCCGCGCCGCTTCGATCGTGGCGTTGAGCGACAGCAGATTGGTCTGGCTGGCAATGGCACTGATGAGATCGGTGACCTTGCCGATCTCATCGGCGACGAGTGCAAGTTCGTTGATCGTCGTGCTGGCGCGCGCCGCTTCGTCAACCGCCGTCCTGGCGAGAGTGAGCGACTGGGTGGCATTGGTTTCGACTTCGGCGATGGTCTGCGCCAATTCGTCTCCGGCTTGTGCTGTAAGACGCACGCGGGCGGACGTGTCCTGTGCAGTCACGATCGCCGTTGAGGTCTGGGCGCTGGAGCGCGCCGAAGCCGCATCGAGGGTCCGGGTATTGTCATGCAGGACACGCGCGGCGTCGTGCAGAATGCCGATCGACTGCGACATTTCCTGTTCGAAGACCTGGAGCAGCGCCTCGACCGATTGCGCCCGTTCGCTGGTGGCGCTGAGTTCGTGGCTCCGCCGTTCCAGCACCTCACGCAGCTTGGCCGCGGCGTGTTCGGCCGCCTCACGCTGGGTTTGCGCCTGCTGGAACGCGTTGCGGATGGTCCAGCCGATCCCGACCAGCATCACGGTCTCGACCACCACGACAAAGGCGTGAAGGGCAACACGTCCATAATCGGTGCCGCCGGGATAGATGGCGCCCGGCAGCACTTCATTGAATCCGAGATGCTGAATCGCGATCAGTGTGGCCGCCAGCAGCAGGATGCGATAATCGCAAAATCCCGACAGCATCGCGAGCACCGCGAAATAGTAGAAGTGCGTCTCGACCTGCCAGGGATGCCCGTCCATCAGGAACACCATGAGCGATGTCTGCGCGATCAGCGCCACAGTCAGTGCGGCGGCCACCGAACCGATCGGACGATGCATCAGGAGCAGGAAGGCGGGCGCCGCCGCAAGCAGCAGCGACAGTCCTGCGACTCCGGCGACGCCATAGCCGCGCAGCCAGGCGAGCGCGATAAGCACAGGAACATGGACGAACGCCAGTACGGTCAGAGCGATCGCGACCGTGCGTTGAAGGCTGGCGAGGCTATGGATCGGCGCGATCATGCGCGGCTCGCGCCGAAACAGGCGGCCAGCGCCCGCGGATCGACAATCAACATCGCACCGCGCGCCTTGACGCGGGCCGCAAAATCCGACCGTTCCGGATCAACAACGACGACGAACGGAACAGCACCAAATCTGACGATGCGAGCGCCCGCCTCGCCGGCGCGCTGCATCGCGGTTCTGGAATCGACCCATGGCGCGAACAGCACGGCGACCGCCCGGCTGGCGCCAGGCCCCGCCGGCTTTGCGATCCATCCCATGTGAACGAGAAAGCCTGCTGCCAGCAGGAGAGCGATGACCGCCCCGTCCATCCAGCGGCCATTTGCGGCCAGAACCATGGTGCATTCCCAATTTCCCGGTTCATTCGGTAGATTGAAGAAGTTTCCGGCGCATTAACGCTGCAGCGCAGCAGGATAAGGCGCGGCAAAATGCAGACGTCGTAAGTCGTCACACCAAGGCGTGTTGACCAGCATCAAACCGTGCCCTGCCCGCTGCGGTTAGGTTTCGTCCTGAATTCAGGAGGAAGCTGCCATGAACGCCAGCGATGTCATGACCGTCCGCGTTGTCACGATCGAGCCGGATGCCACGGTTCAGACGGCCGCCAAGCTGATGCTGGAGCGCGGCATCAGCGCGTTGCCAGTGGTCGACACGAACAGACGGCTGATCGGGATCATCTCCGAAGGCGATCTGATCCGCCGGGTCGAAACCGGAACCGAGCGCAAATCGTCATGGTGGCTCAATGTTCTGTCGGGCACCGACCAGCTCGCCTACGATTTCGTCAAGGCGCACGGCACAAAAGTGTCGGACGTCATGACCCGAGAGGTTGTGGTCGTGAAGCCGGATACACCACTCCGCGAGATCGCGCGTCTGTTGGAAAGCAACCGCATCAAGCGCGTGCCGGTGGTCGAGGAGGATTTGCTGATCGGAATCGTCAGCCGCGCCAACCTGCTCCAGGCACTGGCCAGCGCAAAACCTAACGCGGCGGCGGTTACGCTGTCGGATTCCGAACTCCGCGACATCATTATCGATCGGCTCTCGGCACAGCCCTGGTCGCACCCGTCCCTGCTCAATCCGATCGTCACCGATGGCGTGGTCGATCTCTGGGGCATGGTGCTCACCCCGACCGAGCACGACGCGGTCCGCGTGCTCGTCGAACAAACTCCGGGGGTACGCGGCGTCAACAGCCATCTCGCGGTGCGCCAGATTCCGAGCGGCATCTGACCTTCGGACCCGTCAGCCGGGCTCGCGGCCGCCCCGCGAGCCGCACCGGGTTATGCTTAACCGATTGAAAACCGGATTTCGCCAAAGTCTTGCCCGACTGTAGCCCTTCCCGGGCGCCAGTAAGTCACGCGTCTGGATTTGACATTCGGGGTGGGTATGCGGGGGCTGGGGGTTGCTGTTGCGGCGGCCTTGTGTGTCTCGATGGGATCGGCGATGGCCGACCTGCGCATCACGCGCGACCACGGCGGCGAAGTCGAGAAATACAAGGCCAAATACCGGCGGATTGCCGAGCGCGGCGAGCGCGTCATCATCGATGGCATCTGTAATTCGGCCTGCACGCTGGTGATTGGCATCGTGCCGCACAACAAGATCTGCGTGACCCCGCGCGCCAGCCTCGGCTTTCACCAGGCCTATACGGTGGTCGAGTGGCCGGTCCGCAAGAAGGTCGCCCATGCCGCCGGCACCCGCGACCTGTTGTCGTATTATTCGGAACCGGTGCTCGACTGGATCGACCGCAATGGCGGCCTCACCCCTGAGATGAAGGTGGTGAAGAACGGTCCGGAACTCTGGAACATGCTGCTGCCCTGCCCCGAGGAATGGTAGAGGCCGCGGCGCCTGTCTCTCACTCGAACAGTTTGTCGATCGGCACCCGGTAGCCGTTTGCCAGCCGGTTGGTCTCGTTTGCCATGCCGGTGACCGCCATCAGCTCCCCAAACATCGCGTCCGTCATGCCGGCCTTGCGCGCGGCCGCGGTGTGACTTGCAATGCAATAGCCGCAGCCATTGGTGACGCTGACGGCAAGATAGATCATCTCCTTGGTCAGCGGATCGAGTGCGCCCGGCGCCATCACCTCCTTCACGCTCTCCCAGGTGCGCTTGAGCAGGACCGGATCGCGCGCCAGATATTTCCAGAAATTGTTCACGTCAGGCACATTGCGCGACGCCTTGATGTCGTCGAACACGGCACGAACTTCAGGTGATGCGTCTTCGTAATGGATCGGCACTGTCGGCATCGGACATCCAATTGGAGGGTTAAGCCGCCGCGGAGCGGTGCCCGTGGCATGGTTAACGACTGTGCGACAATCTGGCTCACCCGGACAAGCGGCAAAAACGCGATTTCACACGTGAAAACAGACGCTTCTCGCGAACGGCGCCGATACCGGCCCATCACGGGACTGTGAAAAACAGCGGTGTCTGTTAACCGTTTGCCCTTCCGAGGCCATATTTGCATTGGGAATTTGCCGCGTATGCGGCGGGGGTCCTGCGTTTTTTGCGTCGCATTTGAGTATCGATTTGTGCGGCAAGTCATTGGGGGGACTCATGCGGGGCATCATCGCATCGCGCTACCTTGCATGCGCAACAATCGCTGCGATCTTCATCGGTACGCCGGCACTCGCCTATCAGGCACCCGTCGAAGAGGTGAAGATCGCGCTCGGCGATCCGATCAATCGCAGCCGCGATATCGCCTATGAGACCGACCTCTACTGCCTCGCGCTTGCAGTCTATTTCGAAGGCGGATCGACCGGCGAGACCGAAGAAGGCCAGCGCCACATCGCGCACGTCGTGGCCGCGCGCGCCAAGGCCAACCGGCAAATCTGGGGCGGCAACAAGATCTGCGACGTGGTGTTCTACAAGCGCGGAAAGGTCTGTCAGTTCTCGTTCGCCTGTCTGCCGCTGGAAAAGCGCACGGTTCGCGGCGGCAATGCGTGGCGATATTCGATGCAGATCGCGCGCGACGAACTCGAAGGCCGCAGCGGCCTGGAGGACCGGCTCTTGCGCTATTACATGAATGCAGAGCTGACGCCGCCGAAGAATGCCTGCCGGTTCCGCAAGGAATTCGTGCCGGTCGTGCAGGCTGGCCGCCACGAATTCTTCCGCGAGGCGACGCGCGAAGAACGACGCGCGCTCGAAAGGGCCGAACACGCCGAATGCAAGAAGTATGAAGCCTCGCTGAAGAAGAAAAAGCAGGCGAAAGGAAAGAAGGGCAAGGCGGACACGAAGATCGCCAAGGCCGGTTCCGCAAAGGGTAAAGACGTATCGGCCGCCGCCAAGAAGGGGCCTGCCCTCGCCAACGCGAAGAAGGGTTCTGCAGTCGCGAAAAAAGCTCCGCCGAAGAAGGTCAACGTCGCAAAGCGGTAGACCGTCAGAACATATAGCGCTTGCCGACCGCGGTCGGCGCAAGCACCTTGTCGCCGAATGCATTGGCGAGCGCGGTCAGGGCTCGCCAGCCGGTGCAATGGCCGGCGGCGATGGTGCTCAGTCCGAACTGCTTGAGATCGTCCACCGTCTGCGGGATCACGGCTTCATTGGCGCCCGACAGATGAAGACCGCCGAGAATGCCGTAGAGCGGCACGCCGGGACAACTCGCGCGCGCGTGGTGCAGCACGTTGACGATGCCGGCATGCGAACAGGCCGAGAGTACGACGAGCCCCTTCCCTTTCACATTGATCCCGAGCCAGCGCTCGTCGAGCAAGAGTTCGTCCGGCTCCCAGCCCTGTCCGTCCTCCGTGCGCCGGACCTGGCCGGGATAACCGCGCTCGTATGAGGTCACGCGCGGGATTTCGCCGCTCACATGCACCATGCCGTCGAGCAGCGTGTGCGGCACGCGGCTGGTGACAACCTTCGCCCCGAACGAGGTGAGATCGTCGATGCTGGGAATGTCCTCCATCTGCCGGACGCCGCCACTCGGCAATTTGACGGCGCGGGTGCGAAACATGTCCGGGTGCGCATCGAACAATATTTCCCGGCCGCCGTTACGAGCCCGGATCATGTTCAGTGCCAGCAGCATGGCACCGGCATGATCCCAGTGCCCATGCGACAGCATGATCGCTTCGACGGGCGTAAGATCGACGGCAAGCCGTGTGACATTGCGCTCGAACGCATATTCCTCCGGACCGGTATCGAACATCATGGTCCGGCGCACGCCATCGCGTTCGACCGTGATCAGGCAGGACAAGCCATGGGCCGCGCAGCACAGGCATTTGCCGCCCATCATCCGCACGCCGCGCCGCATCAGGCCGGCGCCCTCACTTTCCACATGTGCGGGCGTCGAGGACAGCATGTCGGTCGCGTTGTCGACGAGGACCTGAATCTCGAGCGCGTCGACCTCGGCGATCATGTGGGCTCCGTCACAACATGCAGCGTTGTTCTGTGAGCGTGGCGGTCATCCACAGGCGTTGCAAGCCCACGCGATCAGAAATCGAGTTTGTCCTGCACCGCAGCGATGCCGGCTTTCGCACAGGCGTCATCGGCGTCGCCTCCTGGCGCGCCCGAAACTCCGACTGCACCGACCATCACTCCGCCCGCTTCGACACGGATGCCGCCGCCAAGAACTACGGCGCCCGGCAGATCGCGCAGGCCGGCCTGCGGCATACCAGGCTGACTGATACCGATCAGATCGGTCGTGTTGGTCCGGAAGCTCACCGCGGTCCAGGCCTTGCCTGCTGCAGTCGCCGGCGTATGCGGACCGGCAAAGCGGTCGCGCAACATCACCTGTGTTTGGCCAAAGCGATCCACCACCGCGACCGCGACCTGAAAGCCGCGCTTGCGGCAATCCTCGAGCGTTGCGCGTGCGAGATCGAGGGCGATTTCCGGGCTGAGGCTCTTGTATGTAACAAGCGCCTCCTGCGCGCTCCCAGGCCGGCCGGCAAGGATCAGTGCGCAGCCGATGAACGCGACGAAAAGTGTGAACTTTGTCCGGACCATGATATTCGCTCCCTCGTTGCGACGGACAAAGCCGCCGGACGTCTCATCCCCTTCGGCGGCATTGTGATGCCGCCGACATTTTCGTGCAATTGAATATGAATTCCCGCCCGGCGCGGTTGATACGGATCAAGCCGTGCGACGTTTCGGGATCAGGAGCGGACCGCTATTGCCCGGGGACGCCAATCGATACCGGCCGCACCGGAGAGCCCGAGGCGCCCTTCGAGCGCAGCGGCAGGATCATGGTACAAGACAGCCAGACGCGGTCCTTTGCCAGTTCGCCGAGATTGGCGTTCTGAATATTGTGGATGCCGGCAACCACCAGATTGTGGTGATGAATTGCAAACGGCAGCGCTGGCGGCGTGCCGGGTGCAGGTGCCGCCTTGCCGATCAGCATGCCGTCTGGCACCGGGTCGGTGAAAGGATTGTCGAGCGCAACCAGCACGACCTGCTTGTCCTCGATATACTTCGCAGCATCGTAGGACAGGCCCGGACCTTTGGTGTAGTAATCCTTCTTCGTATCCGGGTCGATCCAGCCGTCGCCCCAGCCGGTATAGATGTAGAGCACATCGCCCGGAAGCAGGCCACGCTTTTCAAGGCCCTGCGCTTTCAGCATCGCCTCGATATCGCCCGCGGTGACAACCGCACCCGGCTCCATTGGCTTGCCCTTGCCAAGATGAGTTTTCGCGTCGAGCAGAATTGCCGTAGTCACGATCGGCGGCACCTTCTCGATGCCAAGCTTCTGCAAGGGCGCATCGGGCGCAGGCTTCACCTGCTGCTGCGTGTAGCCGCCGTAATAGCTCGCGCGGCCGGACGGAAATTCGCTCTTGCCATCCCACGGCTGCGGCAGCACAGCAAAATGTCCCAGCGCATCCATCTGTGTGCCTTGCGCACCGGCCTCGCCGCTTACCGTTTCCTCGCCGTTGAAGGCATGGCGCGTGCCCGGAATGCCGACGGTCGGACGGTACTTGTCGACCAGCGGCGTGCCGAATGGCGATTGCGGCATGGTATTCGAGCGGATATGCGAAATTTCGTAGGATTTGGCCTTGGGGTCGGCAAGCAGCGGCGCGCAGCGAGCCCAGGTGGCGGGCCCAAGATTATTCGCCATTCCGATTTCGTCGCCGGCGGGCCAGCGCGACTGCGCCATGGCAGGCAGCGCGCCGCCGATGAAAGCAAAACCGAGAAGGGTCAGACCGATCCGTCGCATCGCATTCACTCCTCCGTTGCAGCGCGCACGGATTGGACAACAGCGCTGCGGCTCCGGCAAGCGCGGAACGCGGAAGGAATGGAAGGCAGAACGCGATTCCGCAGGGGTGGCGCTCTCTCGACCCTGCTAGGACTGCCGCGCAGGCAGAGCGGACGGCACGCCACAACCGGCGCCCAGGTTGAAGCGCTTCGCCGCCATCGGCGGATAGGCAGGCGGTTTTTCGGGCATTTTTTTCACGCTGCTGATCGCGAGCAATTGTTGCGTCAGGTTCACGATGCGGTGCTGATTGATGATCGAACCGCTAGCGATATTGAACCGGATCGTGCGCACGCGTGGATTGCATGTGTCATAGGGATGGAGGGTGCGCGCGACGAGGCGAAGGTAAGCGAGAATTTCGCCGTGTTCATAGACATGATCGATCCGCAAGCCTCGCAGGTTCTTCTGCGCGGTCTCCGGATCGATATCCCGTGAGCCTACGACCGGCGATGAGTCAAACGCATAGACGGCCCGAATACGCCGATCCAAGTGCGCGACATGTTGCGCGAGGCCGCCACCAAGCGAGTGACCGACCGCGATGATCCGGTTCTTGCAGCCGAGTGTCTCGGCAACTCTTAAGAAATCCCTCAGCTTCAATCGCGCCTGGTCATACTGATCGAAAACCAGACCGCGATTGAACCAGTGGAGATTGGTCACCCAGTCGTCAATCGAGCTGAAATCGGTTCCGCGAAAGGCGATCACCGCTTCGAGGCATCGTCGGCCATCATGCCGGGTCCAAAGCCGCATCCCGAGTCCCCCAACCGGTCGGCAAAGCGGACCGTAGCCTTGCGGACAGCCATCGTTCAGGCCGATCGGCACGCTTTGCAGAATCCAAGCTTGCAGACGCTTGCCAATCACCGATTGAGCCGGGCCAAAGTTGGTTTCCTTGCCGGGGTCGTCGTAGGCTCGCGCCGCGAGAGCGGCATAGATGAGATAGTCCGCCGCCGGCTGATACGCCGGATAATACAGCGGCGTATCGCCGACCCGAACGAGCGCGAGTTCGCGCGGTTGCGTCGGAAAGATCGCGCATCCCGACAAAGCCAGTCCGGACACGCACAATGCGGCGGCGCGCGCCGCAGCCGAACGCCAAGCCCCCATCGCAAGCCCCCACTCGCTTTGCGAGTATTTCAGCAGGCGCCACAACCTAAATCAAGGGGCTCGCGCGCGTCGTGGCCGTTCCTGTTGATGCGGATCAAGGCCGGCCGGCCTCAGTCTGTCACACTATTTTAAAATTACGGAGGGCTTCCTCAATGTCGTCCATCCAGGCGCAATGGCCCATGCTCCGGTCGCTGATCGACTGGTTCAAGCCCAGTCAGTATGAGCGCGATCTGGACTTCCTCGAAAAGGCGCGCGGCGAGGAAATGGAACGGCTTCGCGCCCATGTGCGCGGACGCCCCGAGGATTTGCGATGGCTGGTCGGCCGCGAGCCGGGCTCGACAGAGATGCTGTGCCACATGATGGCCGTCACCGGCGTCGACGAGCGCCGCGTGCCCAGGGCCACGATGCGCGAGCTCGAGCAGACTTGCAGCGGCTGCACCGCCAAACTGTATTGTGCCGACGAGATCGGCCATGGCCGCGCCGCCGCAACGTTCGACTTATTCTGTCCGAATGCCGATGCGCTGAAGCGTCTTCAGAAATAAGTGCGGCACTCCGGGCAAGCGCTGCGCGCACCGAGGCCAGGTGCGCGCAGCATATCGCCTAGCAGCATATCGCTTAGATGACGCCGGACTATTTCAAGCCGAGCAATTCGACATCGAAGATCAGCGTCGCATTCGGCGGGATCACGCCGCCGGCGCCGCGTTCGCCATAAGCAAGTTGCGGCGGGATGATCAGCGTGCGCTTGCCGCCGACCTTCATCGAGGCGACGCCCTCGTCCCAGCCCTTGATCACGCGCCCGGCCCCAACCGGAAATTCGAACGGCTGGCCGCGATCGACCGATGAATCGAATTTCTTGCCCTTCTTGCCGTTATCGTTGAGGTAGCCGGTGTAATGCACCACCGCGGTCTGGCCCTGCTTCGGCTGCGCGCCGGTGCCGGGCTGGGTATCGATCATCTGCAGACCCGACGAGGTGGTGACCGGCTTGGCGGACTGGGCTGCGGCGTCGTCGGTCATGGTCACTATTCCTGTGGACACGATGCTGAATGTTGCGATGGCAGCGCAGGCGGCCATCAGGTGACGTCTCGAAAAGGCGCGCATCGGTCGTTCTCCTTGTGCATAACCGACTTTCGGCCGGCCCTTGTAGCCCGCGTGGCGCAAAGCGCAAACGCGGGGGGACAAGGCCGGGCGGCGGGTTCTGGCTGCCGCTTGTGTCGGGATCATGTCTCTTGCACGTGAGGTCCCTCGAGGCAGTGACGTCACGGCCGGACACGCGTCCGCCCTACTTTGCGATTGCATCAATAATTGGATACCACCTATAGTTGGCCCATTTGGAGGCGACTAAAATGCGAATGACCAGTGCTGTTGCAGGGTGCCTGATCGTACTCCTGAGCGAAACCATTGGTGCCCAGGAGATCGATTTCAAACGGCTTTTGAATATGTGCCAGCAGACCGCCGCAAAAAGCAGTCCGCCGCTGGCACAAGCCGTAGCGAATGCAGCGAAACGGGAACATGACCTGTTCAAGGGACATGTCGTCGATGCAACAGGTCGCATCTTGAGATTCGGCAACGTCGAGACGGAAGTTGATCAGATCGCCAAAGGCAATCCGACATCACCATCGCAAATTCCATGGCGTAACGTGCTTCGATACTGGGAAACCTTGAGCGGCAAATCGGCTGCGGATGGTGGGGCATATGGCGCCCAGACAGTCACCTACTACACGGGGCTGTTCGACGCGGAGGAACAACTTTCCCGCAAGAAGATTTCCCTTCAGGCATTGCTGAAGGCGATCGGCGATCTATCGCTTCCGGAGGGGAACTCCGCAGCAATCCGAGAAGCGCTCCGGGAAAGCGTTATCCGCGCAAGCCTTTCCGACGTGGCGTGGTCGGCAGCCTTTGTGTCGTCCGTGATGGCGCAAGCGGATGTGCCGCAGAACAAGTTTCAGCGGAGCGCCAGTCACATCACCTATATCGCAAATGCCGTAAGACAATCGGCATCCGATCTGAAGACCCCCGAAGCGGACAACGCGCTTTATCGCGCCTGTGACCCTTATGCCGTGCGCCCCCGGAAAGGCGACCTGATCTGTTATCATCGACACGGAGCAAGTTCAGCAAAGCCATACAATCCAAAACCGGGACTGACGCTCAACCATTCATTGCTTCAGGAGATTGCCACTGGCGCTGCCCCCATTTCCCTGACCCATTGCGACGTTGTCGTCGACATTGATCGCGAGCGCAAGAAGATCAAACTGATTGGCGGCAACGTGCAGCAAGCGGTGACCGAGCGCACACTCAACATCAACCGGCAAGAAGTCCTTTCGACAAGCCAAGGCGTGAAATTCTGCGAAACTTACAATCCTTATGAGAAAGGAGACGGCGCGAACTGCAACTTGAACAGCCAATCATGGTTTGTTCTGCTTCAAGCCAGGTAATTTTTGTGTCCAGAGGGCATTCGCTCAAACGACAACCACTCTGTTGGATGGCTCACTTCACCGCGATCAGCTCCACTTCGAAGATCAGCGTTGCGTTCGGCGGGATGTCGGTGCCGGCGCCGCGTTCGCCATAGGCGAGCGCAGGCGGAATGATCAGCGTGCGTTTTCCCCCGGTCTTCATCGTGAGCACGCCCTCGTCCCAGCCGCGGATCACGTCGCCCTGCCCGACCCGGAATTCGAACGGCTTGCCGCGGTCGACCGAGGAATCGAACTTCTTGCCGCGTGCGCCATTCACGTAGAGCCAGCCGGTGTAATGCACGACGGCGATCTGCCCGCGCCTGGGCGAGCGGCCCTTGCCCGGCTCGGTGTCGGCATATTGCAGGCCGGACGGCGTGGTGGTGGTCATGGCCGGCACCGGGGGTGCAGCGGGCGTCACGTCGCCGGTGCCGGCGCAGCCGGCGAGGATAAGCGCGGCTGCGAGAGCCAGAGGCAAAACGCGGCAACAGGGATACATGGCAAAGCCCAATCG
Organism: Pseudomonadota bacterium; assembly: GCA_049324435.1. GTDB lineage: Bacteria > Pseudomonadota > Alphaproteobacteria > Rhizobiales > Xanthobacteraceae > Pseudorhodoplanes. The sequence continues at coordinate 1,023 of JBMOOQ010000066.1, read as the reverse complement.
GAGCACGTGACGAAGTCATCGTAGCCCGCATGGAGCGAAAGCGGAATGCGCGTTGGGTTTGCAGCGTCCCCGGATTGTTCATCACGATTGACAAAGGCCGTGTGCCACCCCATCCTGATATCAGACTGATATCATCCGCAGGAGGCGGATATGGTGGACATTCTGGTCCGCAATGTCGATCAGGCGACGGCCGATCGCCTGAAGCAAAAAGCAAAAGCCGAGGGCAAGTCGGTGAGCGACATTGCCCGCGAAGCGCTGACCGCCGCGGCCGACCCCGGCAAGGAAGAAGTCTGGGAGCAAGCCCGGAAGTTGCGCGAGAAAATCGGAAAAGTTTCGGGCGACTCTACGCAAATCATCCGGGAGTGGCGCGACAATGACGAGCGCTATCGGTGAGCCTTGTTATCGACGCCAGCGTCGCGGCAAAGTGGGTCTTGCCCGAACCCGATTCCGAGCGTGCGGAAGCGTTGTGTCGTACCGGAGAATTGCTCATCGCCCCCACGCTGGTTCTGGCGGAGATTGGCAATGCCGTCTGGAAACGCGCCATCAAGAGCGAGCTGACGAAGGCTGACGCCGCGACGGCCATCGAGACGGCAGGCGGTCTTTTCTCCGGGCTGCTGCCCATGGAGCAATTTGCGATACGCGCCACCGAATTCTCTATCGAACTCCGCCATCCTATCTACGACTGTTTCTATCTGGCGCTGGCCGAGCGCGAAGCCGCAACGCTCATCACTGCCGACGAGCGAATGCTAGCCGCCGCGAAGAAGACCAAGATCAAGGCGAAGGCGCTTTAGCGGTTTTTGTACTGGCCGTAGCTATCATCCGTAGCCCGCATGAAGCGCCGCGCAATGCGGGGACAACGCAGCCTTAGTTAGCGGCGCCCCGGATTTCGCTTTGTTCATCCGGGCTTCTGTAACGGGCCGTGGTGTGTCAATCCCTTTCTGCATCGTCCTTCTGCCGGGTACTGGCTTCTGTCCGGGGTCGGCGCAAGGCCGCCACCTGATGGGGTTCGATGAGGACAGGTCG
>JBMOOQ010000065.1:0-28548 GCA_049324435.1 Pseudomonadota bacterium | reverse complement strand
GCGTCTGTCCTCCGGGGTTGTCGCAGAGCAAGCCTCAAACACCGCGCGCGGAACGCCGGGTGGACCGGCGGTCCGTGGTGACTTTTGCTCATGCGCTTTACCACGTTGCGCATGAGGCCATGGGCTTGGCCGAAAGCCCGGCGTTCCGCGCGCCCTTGCGCATCGGGTGTACCCGATGCGCAAAACGAAAGAAGGGCCACGGGTTTTGAAATTGGGCGCGCCCGCGCCGTCACAACAACAGGGCCGGCGGAGCTTTGCCTGTATTGTCCCCTCCCTTGCCCTCGCCTGCCCGCCGCCGCATAGTCCGCGCCATTCGCGCGGGGCCACACGCCCGGCCCTGCGCATCCCATCAAGTCTCCCAGGGGGAAACATGAAGCTTGTGCGTTATGGCCCGGCCGGCCGCGAGAAGCCCGGCATCGTCGATGAGGACGGCAAGATCCGCGACCTGTCCCGCATCGTGAAAGACATCGACGGCGCGATGCTGGCCGAAGGCGGCCTCGCCAAGATCAAGAAGGCCAACCTTGCGCGCCTTAAGGTGGTGCCCGGCAAGCCGCGGCTCGGACCGTGCGTCGGCAACGTGCGCAACTTCATCGCCATCGGCCTGAACTATTCCGATCACGCCGCCGAGGCCGGCATGCCGATCCCCAAAGAGCCGATCATCTTCAACAAGGCGCCGACCTGCATCTGCGGGCCGAACGACAACACCATCATCCCGAAGGACTCCACCAAGCTCGATTACGAGGTCGAGCTCGGCATCGTGATCGGCAAGCGCGCGCGCTATCTCGACCGCTCCAAGGCGATGAGCGCGGTCGCGGGCTATTTCGTGTCCAACGACGTGTCGGAGCGCAGCTTCCAGATCGACCGCTCCGGCGGGCAATGGAACAAGGGCAAGGGCTGCGAGACCTTCGGTCCGATCGGGCCGTGGTTCGTCACCAAGGACGAGATCAAGGATCCGCAGAATCTCGACATGTGGCTCGACGTGAATGGCGAGAAGCGCCAGCGCGGCAACACCAGGACCATGATCTTCGGGGTCGAGCATCTGGTCTGGTACTGCTCGCAGTTCTTCGTGATGGAGCCGGGCGATATCATCGTCACCGGCACGCCGCCCGGCGTCGGCCTCGGCATGAAGCCCACGCCGCAGTTTTTGAAAGCGGGCGACGTGGTCACGCTCGGCATCGAAGGGCTCGGCGAACAGAAGCAGAAGATCGTGGCGCTGAAGAAGTAGGCCGCTTGTCATTGCCGGGCTTGACCCGGCAATCCATCACACGAAAAAGATGGATGCGCGGGTCGAAGCCCGCGCATGACCATCACCTATCCCCGCGCTTCCAGCACCGCGCGCAGCGAAATCTTCGACCAGGCGCCGACCCGCTCGCGGAAGGCGACATAGGAGTCATGAACCTTGCGCGCGGCCGCGCCGCGGCTCGCCAGATCGGCGAGCACGCCGGCGGACTCCTTCGACGCGGCGGCGATGAGATCGGACGGAAACGTCATCAGCTTCACATTGTGCTGCGTGACCAGCGCGTTGAGCGCCTCGACATTCAGCCGCTCCATTTCCGACAGCGCAAAGGCGGCTTCCGCTGCGCAAGCATGCGAAATGATGGCCTTCATTTCGCTGTCGAGCGCGTTCCAGGCCTTCAGCGACACGATGCATTCGCCGGTACCGTTCGGCTTGTTGAAGCCCGGCGCGTAATACATCGGCGCCACGCGATAGAGCCCGAGCGCAATATCGGAGCCGGGTCCCACGAACTCGGCGGCGTCGAGTGCGCCGGCCTGCAGGCTGGTGAGGATTTCCGCAGGCGGCGTGGTCTGCGCGGTCGCGCCAAGCCTGCGATAGACCTCGCCGCCAAGACCGAGCGAGCGGATCTTCACGCCGCGGATATCCTCGCGGCTTTTGATCTCGCGGCGGAACCAGCCGCCCATGCAAACGCCGGTATTGCCGGCCATGAACGGTTTGACGCCGAACGGCGCGTAGAGTTCGTCCCATAGCGCCTGCCCGCCGCCGGCATCGACCCAGGCGACGTGCTCGTTCGGCGTCAGCCCGAACGGCACCGTGGTGTAGAATACGGCCGCCGGCTCTTTGCCCTGCCAGAAGAATGAAGCGGTATGCCCCATTTCGGCAACGCCGCCGCCGACTGCATCCAGCACCTCGAAGGCGGGCACAACCTCGCCCGCGCTCGAGACCGTGATGTCGAGCCGTCCGCCGGAGAGCAGTTTGATGCGCTCGGCAACCCGCTCCGCCGACATGCCGGGACCGGGCAAGCGTTTCGGCCAGGACGTGACCATGCGCCAGCGTTTCGTCTGCGCCCGCGCCACATTCGGCGCGGCAATGGCCCCGGTTAGTGCGGCCACCGCCACGAAGTTGCGACGTGAAATGCTCATGCAGTCCTGCCCCACCAATGATGGAAATGATGCACCGGTCCGTGACCGTGGCCGATCTTCAGTTGGTCCGACGCCTTGATTGCGGCGGTAATGTAGGCCTTGCCCTCGCGCACGGCTTCCGCCAATGGCAAGCCTTTGGCGAGACCCGCGGCAATCGCCGACGACAGCGTACAACCGGTGCCGTGGGTGTTCTTGGTCTCGATTCGCTCGGCCGCCAGCCGCGCTATCGAATTGGGTTCGATCAGAAGATCGACGCTTTCGGCTCCCGAGCCATGGCCGCCCTTCATCAGCACGGCCTTGGCGCCGAGCGCGAGCAGCGTCTCGCCCTGCTCCTGCATTTCGCTCTCGGTCTGCGCCATCGCCGTTTCAAGGAGCGCCGCCGCCTCCGGCAGGTTCGGCGTGATCAGCATGGCTTTCGGAATCAGAACGGTGCGCAGCACCTCGATCGCCTCGGGTACAAGCAGCCGGTCGCCGGATGCAGCGACCATGACCGGATCAAGCACCACCATCTTCTGCTTGTACCTATCGAGCCCATCTGCCACCGCGGCGATCGTATCCGGATGCGACAGCATCCCGATCTTTACCGCGTTCACGGCAAGATCGGAGAACACCGCATCAATCTGCGCGGTGACGAAAGCGGGCGGCACATCATGAATGCCTGTGACGCCCTTGGTATTCTGCGCCGTCAGCGCCGCGATCACCGAGGCTCCGTAAACGCCGAGCGCGGAGAAGGTTTTGAGATCGGCCTGAATGCCGGCGCCGCCGCCGGAATCCGACCCCGCAATGGTGACGGCAATCGCGGTCATGCGGCCCCCCGAAGATGCAGACCGTCATCGACGATGCCTCGCAGCCGCTCTGCGCCCTTTGCCGGATCAGTCGCCAGCGACAATGCGGACATCACGGCAATGCCATCGGTGGCCACCGCGATCACATCGGCGGCGTTACCCTCGTCAATGCCGGCGATGGCGCCGACCGGCATGGTCGGTGCTCGCGAACGGGCACACGCTGCCAGTGCAGCAAAGCCCTCCGGCTGCACCTCATGCCCGCCGCTGCGATCGGAATTGACAAGCGCATAGAGTCGAAGATCGACACTCATGACGTGACCTTTGCGCGCGCAGCGATTGTTGCGCGATCGAGATTGAACAATGCATCGACAAAGTGAACGCCAAAACTGCCCGGCCCGTTCGCGGTCTCTCCCGCGATATCGCCCGCGATCCCGAACGCCAGCAATGCGGATACCACCGCCCTGAACGCATCGGATTCGACCGCGAGCGCCGCGGCAACCAGCGCCGAGGCCGCGCAGCCCATTGCGGTCACGCGCGCCATCAGAGGATGACCATTACTGATGCGAGCGACCCGCACACCGTCCGTCACGACATCGTTTGCGCCCGTCAGTGCGACGACTGCATTATGCCGCCGCGCGAATACCTCGGGAGGCGCGGCCTCAGCGAGTACGATATACTCAGCCTCGTTGAGACGGATTGCAGACGGCCGGCGCGCAGCGAGCTCTCGCGCGTAGGCGGCGCGCGGCGGCGAGCGGTCGATGAGAACCGGATCGAGCACCCATAGCTTCCGCTCGTTCACAACTTGCGTCAGGGCTGCCTCCGTGGCGCCGCGACGCTCGGCGTCGAAGGTACCCAAATTGATCAGTAACGCATCGGCGCGCGCCGCAAACGCGGCGACCTCGTCCGCCGAGATGGTCATGGAGGGAATTGCACCGGCTGCGAGCAGCACATTGGCGGTGAAGGACTGCGCCACCGCGTTGGTGATGCAGTGCACACGGGGCCGTCGCGCACGGATACGCTCGATCAGGTTCGCTGCATCGTCGGCTGGGCTGACGCGATCGGAATGATCGCCTTTAGGGGCGCGCATCTCTCACTCCCTCCGCCGGCATGACCCGGATCAGGTTCAATGGGTTGGCGACTGGCGCCTCTCAGCACGGCGGCCGATCCGCCGCGCACCCCATGAGATTGCTGGTTATCTAGGCCGGCTTCTCGCCCAACGCAAGCGGCCTTAGTTAGAGGCCTTGATGCCAGCCTTCTTGATCACGTCGGCCCATTTTGCCGTCTCAGCCTTGATAAAGGCATCGAATTGCGCCGGAGTCATCGGCGATGGCTCGGCGCCGACGGCGCGGATGCGCGCTGCGACCTCGGGCTCCTTCAGCGTCTCGACGAAGACCTCGTTCAGCTTCTTGACGATGTCCGGCGGCGTACCGGCCGGTGCCACTACGCCGTACCAGCCGATCGACTGATAACCTTTCAATCCAAGCTCGTCGAAGGTCGGCACGTCCGGCAGGCTCGGTTCCCGCTTAAGCGAGGAGACGGCAATCGGCCTCACCGCACCGCCCTTGATCTGCCCCATTGCGGACGGCCCATCGGTAATGCCAAGCGGAATATGTCCGGCCACCACGTCGGCGGTCGTGGGACCACTGCCGCGGTACGGAACGAGCGTCGTCGAGATGCCAGCCATCTGATTAAGCAGCGCTGCGGTGAGATGCATCGCCGTGCCATTGCCGCCATGCCCGATCGTCAGTTCGCCTGGCTTGGCCTTTGCGGCAGCGATCACGTCGTCGAGCGTCTTTACCTCGAACTTGGGCGATGCAATCAGAATAAAGGGGGAGGTGCCGACCAAAGTGATCGGAGTGAGATCCTTTTCGACATTGTAGGGCATCTTCTCCATCAGACTGGGATTGACCGTGAGTGCGCCCGCAGCAGAGAAGCCGATGGTGTAGCCGTCGGGTGCCGATTTCGCGACTGCGTCGGTGCCGAGATTGCCGCCGGCGCCGCCGCGATTCTCGATCACTACGGGCTGGCCGAGACGCTTTTCCAGACTCGGCTGCATCGCGCGCGCGACCACATCGGTCGACCCGCCGGGCGGGAAGCTCACGATCCATTTGATGGGACGGTTGGGGTAACTCTGCGCCGCAGCAAAGGCAGTCATGGACAAAAGAGCCGCCAGACCTGCGCAGGCGGCCCGCACAATAATTGACATTCTCAGTTCCTCCCGAGCTTATCTTTGCTCCCGTGTCAGGCGATGATATGCGATCCGTTTCCATGATAGAAGTGCAACCCCGGATTTTGCGACATCGAGACATGAGACAGGAAAAGACCAGCGTTCTGATCGTGGGCGGGGGCCCAGTCGGGCTCACCCTTGCCATGGACCTTGCCTGGCGCGGCATCGACGTTCTCGTCGCCGAGACGCGCTATCCCGGCGAGCCGCCGAGCGTAAAGTGCAATCACGTCTCCGCCCGGACCATGGAGACATTCCGCCGCCTCGGGCTCGCGCAGAAGGTACGCGACGCCGGCCTGCCGCCCGACTATCCGAACGATGCCTCGTATCGCACCACCTCCACCGGAATCGAACTGGCGCGCATCCCGATCCCGTCGCGCAACGAACGATACACGGCGACCGGCGGCCCCGATACCTGGTGGCCTACGCCAGAGCCGCCACACCGGATCAACCAGCGATTCCTTGAACCGGTCATGTTCGCTCACGCCACGGCCATGCCGGGCGTGCGCATTCTCAATCGCACCGTAGTCGAAGATTTCGAACAGAGCGACAATGCCGTGATCGCAACGGCTCGCGACCTCGATAGCGGAGAAACCTTCCGTATCGAGGCGAAGTATCTCGCCGGCTGCGACGGCAGCCGCTCTACCGTCCGCCGCAAGATCGGTGCTACGCTCTCCGGCACTCCGGTCATACAGCGTGTACAGTCGACCTATATCCGCGCGCCGAAATTGCTCAGCATGATGCCGGGCAAGCCGGCGTGGATGTACCTGTCGCTCAATCCGCGCCGGTGCGGCACAGTGATAGCCATCGACGGCAAGGAAACCTGGCTCATTCATAATCACCTGTATGACGGTGAACCGGACTTCGATTCAATCGATCGCGACTGGGCACTGCGCACCATTCTCGGTGTGCCGGACGATTTCGAATACGAAATCATTTCGAAAGAGGACTGGACCGGCCGCCGTCTCGTCGCGGACCGCTTCCGCGACCGGCGCGCTTTCATTGCGGGAGACGCTGCACATCTGTGGATGCCTTATGCCGGCTACGGCATGAATGCCGGCATCGCCGACGCGATGGACCTGTCCTGGATGCTGGCTGCGGTCCTTAAAGGCTGGGCGCCGGCCACGCTGCTCGACGCCTACGAGAGCGAACGCCAGCCGATCACCGAGCAGGTTTCCAAGTTTGCCATGGACATGGCGCTGAGAAACATGCGCCAGCGCAAGAGTACGCCGCCGGAAGTTGAACTGCCTGGCCCGGAAGGTGATGCGGTACGCGCCCGCATCGGAAAGGAAGCTTACGAGCTCAACGTCAATCAGTATTGCTGCGGCGGACTGAACTTCGGCTATTTTTACGCGGGGTCGCCGATCATCGCCTATGACGGCGGCGAGCATCCGCCCTACACGATGTCGGAGTTTACGCCTTCGACTGTGCCGGGGTGCCGCGCGCCGCATTTCTTCCTGCCCGACGGACGTTCGCTGTACGACCTCCTCGGAGCCGACTACACGTTGCTGCGCTTCGATAACGCGATTGACGTTGACGGATTGATGCAGGCGGCGGCACATCGCGGAGTGCCGCTCGCGCTGCTCGACCTGCCGCCGGAAAGTGCGGGCGATCTTTATCCGCACAACCTTGCCTTGATCCGTCCGGATCAGCACGTCGCTTGGCGTGGCGACAGTGAGCCGGCCGATCCGCTCGCGCTGATCGACCTCATCCGCGGCGCTGCGGCCGCCGCAGCGCGCAAGGCAGCGTGATGATAACCCGCATTGCCTCAACCTTAGTGGCGATATTGGCGATAGGTGCGCCAGCGATGGCGCATACCGGGGAAGGTCTTGCTGGTGGCTTTGCCAGCGGCTTCATGCATCCGCTGCTTGGCCCGGACCATATTGCGGCGATGCTCGCGGTCGGTTTGTGGGGCGCGTTTCTTGGCGCACCGGCGATCTTTCTCTTGCCGGTCGTGTTCCCTCTGGTAATGGCGGCGGGCGGCGTGCTCGGTATAGTTGGCGTGCCGCTGCCTGGAATTGAAATCGGAATTGCCGCGTCTGCTGTCGTGCTGGGCCTGATGGTGGCGATTGCAGCCAAACCGCATATCGCAGTAGCGGCGGTTCTGGTCGGCGCCTTCGCGATTTTTCACGGCCATGCCCATGGCACCGAATTGCCGGACGGTGCGGACGCGCTCGCCTATGCGCTTGGCTTCGTCATCGCAACCGGACTCCTGCATCTCGCGGGGATCGCGTTCGGATTGCTTGCGCAATATCCCGGCGGACGTGTCGCGGTGCGGGCCGCGGGCGGCGCGATCGCAGTCGCGGGCCTTATTTTTCTTGGCCGGCTGATATGACGCGAGCGGCGCTCGCCGCTGCGACTGTGTTGTTCGCGACGGCGGCCGCATGGGCGCACACCGTCATTCCCGGGATTAGCGGATTTCCGGGAGGAATGCTGCATCCGCTGCTGGTTCCTGCACACGCGCTTGCTTTGATCGCGCTCGGCCTGATGACCGGTTCGTTCGCGGCGCGCACGCAGATCGTTCTGCTTGCCGCATTTGCCGCGGCTGCGGCCGGCGCATTCGTCCTGATCGCGATGGCTTACAGTGCGATGCGGGCGGATATCATCGTATTGTACCTCGGTGCCACGATCGGTCTCTTGCTCGCGGCCCAGGTGACACTTCCCGCAATTGCGGCCGCAACGTTGGGGGCTGCCGTCGCGGGTGCACTGACCTTCGATTCGGTACCGCCGGTGTTGTCGGTTGCGGAAACGGCGACGAGCCTGACCGGCACGGCGCTCTCGGCCCTTGCGATTGTCGTAGCCACTGCGCTGCTGTCGCGCGCGCTGCCGCGTCGCATCGGACCGATCGCAATCCGGATTGCCGGCTCCTGGATCGCGGCCAGCGCCATCCTGGTGCTGGCCCTCAGGCTGGGTTCCTAACTTGCCAAGCCCCTGCCTTTTTGCTGGATTGGCCCGATAGGCTCACGGAGACGTTCGATGGTCCCCTTCTTCGTCCAGATCAAGTGCCACATGGGCAAGTCCTACGAGGTGGCCAATGCACTCGCGGACGCCGAAATTGCCTCCGAAATATATTCGACCGCCGGCCATTACGATCTGCTGGTGAAGTTCTATGTCGACCCGTCGGTTGATATCGGCCATTTCGTCAACGAGAAGGTCCAGGTCATTCCCGGGATCCAGGACACCCTGACCATTATCACCTTCAAAGCGTTTTGAATCTCACGGCGCCGGGGGCGGAGCATCGATGTCGCGCTTGCCGAGCTGGCGCTCACGGAACACCACGATCAATCCGGCTGCGGCGATGATGCTCGCGCCGAACAGAACGATCGGCAGCGGAATTTCGCCGAAGAACACATAGCCGAACACCAGCGCCCACAGCATGGTGGTGTAATTGAACGGCGCCACGACCGATTGCGGCGCATTGCGGTAGCTTTCGGTCAGGAAGATATGAGATAGGCCGCCGATCAGGCCCGTCCCGACCAAGGCCGCAAGCTGCGTCGGGGTAGGCCAGATCCAGCCGAACGGCAGTGTCGCAAGTCCCGCCAGTGCGCAAAATAGCGAGAAGTAGAAGACGATCGACGACGTCGTCTCGGTATCGGTGAGCCGCCGTGTCTGAATGACGGCACCGGCATTGATGATCGCTCCGGCCAGTCCGCAGATCGCACCTATCGCTGTCGCCGTGGTTGCGAGACCGGCATAGCGCGATGGATCGAAATGCGGCCACAACATTACGATCACCCCGACAAAGCCGAGGACCACGGCCGACCAGCGGTAGATGCGGACCCGCTCCTTCAGGAAGATCGCTGAAAAAACCACGGTGGCGAGCGGCGAAGCAAACGAGAGCGCGGTGGCATCGACAATGGGTAGCCGGGCCAGCGAGGCGAAATTCAGGAACATGCCGCCGACACTGAACATCCCGCGGCCGGCATGGCCCAGCACGCGGCGGGTGCGGATCATCTGCAGCAGTTCACCGCGGAACAGAACGAACAGCGTGATCGGCACCATCCCGAATGCGGCTCGGAAAAACACCACCTGACCAACCGGTGCCGTTTCGCCGGCAAAACGCACGAGAGACGACATCGCCGCGAACAGCAGCGACGATATCAGCGTGAACAGAATCGCCTTGTAGACATTCATGGGATGGAAAATGGCGCCATACGGCGCGCCCGGCAGGCAAGGCTATCGCAACGTCCTGTCGCCCATACACGCCTTGCGCGCAAGACCGCGCGCCGCATGCCGCCAATGCGGGCGGCTCACGGCACCCCGGCCGCTATTTGCCGGGACGCTTCGGCCCTTCCACGGCAGGGAGCGACTTCAGATACTCAGCCATGGCAAGACGGTCTTCCTTGGAGAGCTGCGAGGTATTTCGGATCACCGGCGCCATGTTGGAGCCGACCGAATCGCCCGATGGCGTGTTTCCGGTCTCCAGCAGGTAATCGAAGTCGTCGACCGTCCAATCCTTCAAATTGGCCTGGGTGATGTTGGGCACCCACCCCTTACCCTCCGGATTGGGTCCGCCGGCGAATCTTTGTCCGGCGACGATGCCGCCGAGGAGATTGCGGGGCGAATGGCACTCGGCGCAGTGACCGGGGCCATTCACCAGATAGGCGCCGCGATTCCATTGCGCGGACTTGCTGGGATCGGGCTTGAAAGGTGTGTCGTCGAAAAACAGGAGCTTCCAGCCACCCAGCGGGCGCCGGAGGCTGAAGGGAAACGGCACGTCATGCGGCTTTGAGGCGTCGGGCACGGCCGGCAGGGTCTTCATATAGGCGTACAGGTCCCGCACATCGCTGATCGGCATCAACCGGTAGGACGTAAACGGGAAAGCCGGGAAATAGTGCGACCCGTTCGGGGTGGTACCTTTCAGCATCGCGTTGACGAACTGATGCTCGGTCCAGGCTCCGATGCCGGCCTTCGGATCCTGCGAGATATTGGGCGCGTAGAACGTCCCGAAGGGCGAATGCAGCGGATGACCGCCGCCGAGCTTAAGCTTATCGTCCTGGCCCTGCGTCGCGTGGCAGGATGCACAGCCGCCGGCATAGAACATCGTTTTGCCGTTCTCGATATTCGGGGTGTAGGCGCCGAGCGCGCTGGCCGGCACTGTTGCTGGAATGGTGACGAACCAGAAGACCGCGAGGCCCAAAATACCAGCGGCAATCGCCAGTAGGACAAGCTTGCGCAGCATACGGCACTCCCCGTTTCCAGGCGGATGTTAGGCGGTCGGACATCCTCGGAAAAGCCGAGGGCGGCCCATCCCGTGGACGGCCGCCCTCTCCTTCAGAGCCTGGAAATCCTTACTTCTTGATCCGGTAGACTTCGTGACAGGCGCCGCATTGCTTGCCCATCGCGCCGAACGCAGTCTTGAAGCTGTCGATATCCTTGACCGAAGCCTGCGCGGCTTTCGAATCGGCTTCCATCTTCGCAAAGGCGGCCTTGAACCCGGCCATGTCTTCCCAGATCTTCGGCGCTGCCGTGGTCTCGCCGCCGGTCTTGGAATCGTCCGGGAACAGGCCGGGCATCTTCGCTGCCGCATTCGCGTAGACTACGAATATCTGTACGGCCTTTGCGTTGTCGTACGGCGCGGAGCCGCGGGCCATGGCGGCGCCTTCCTTTGCCGCCGCTCCGACGCCCTTCATGATCTCCTTGCGCTCCGCGATTGCCTTGGACTGGGCAATGACGGCACTGGCGCTGAGGGCAACGGCAACGGCGGCGCAGACGGCGGTGCGGACGATCATGGAGATTCCCCGTATGTTCTCGAAGGAAGGATGCGTGACGTAGCAACCGGCAAACCCGGCGAGCAGTTTGTTATTCCTAAAAACTAACGCGCTCGCTACGCCCTCCCCCCCGCAAAACGTATCACGAAGGCGTGAGGCGGCCTTCCTCGGGCCTGGACGGCGCTGCCGGAGATGCCGGCCAGAAAACGATTGCGGCGCGGTCTGGGCCGCGCCGCATGCTGATTCTCCTGCAACGGACGACTATGCGTCAGCTTCTCTGTTCGGCCGCTGCCCCATGAGTTTTCTGTTTGGCGAACCGGTCCTCGATCCAACGCACAAGGACGTAGAAGGCCGGTGTGAACAGCAGCCCGAAGACGGTCACGCCGATCATCCCCGACACCACCGCGGTACCCAGCGCCTGACGCAACTCCGCCCCGGCACCGACCGCGATCGCGAGAGGGACAACCCCCAGTATGAAAGCAAGGGATGTCATCAGGATCGGCCGCAACCGCAACTCGGCGGCTTCTGTCGCCGCCTGCCAGCGGTCGCGCCCCTGGTCTTCGAGCTGTTTGGCGAATTCGACGATCAGAATCGCGTTCTTCGCCGCCAGCCCTATCAGGACGATGAAACCGACCTGAGTCAGGATGTTGTTGTCCTGCCCGCGCAGCACCACACCCGTGATTGAGGCGATCAGACACATCGGTACTATAAGAATGACTGCAAGCGGCAGCGTCAGGCTCTCGTACTGAGCAGCCAGAACGAGAAACACGAACACGACCGCAAGAATGAACGCGAACATCGCGGTGTCGCCGGCCCGCAGCTGCTGGAAGGCGAGCGTAGTCCATTCATAGGCGAATCCTTGCGGCAATGTTTCGGCCGCAAGCTTTTCCATGATCTGGATCGCCTGCCCCTGAGAAAATCCGGGCGCCGCGGCTCCATCCAGTTCCGCCGCGGGATAGAGGTTGTAGCGAGGCACGCGGTACGGCCCGGTGATATCGCGAACCGTCGTGAACGCACCGAGCGGGACGGTGTCGCCGCTCGAATTTCGGACACGCAGGTTCAGGATGTCCTTGGGCTCCAGACGGAAAGGCGCCGCAGCCTGCGCCTGCACGCGGAACGTGCGCCCGAACAGGTTGAAGTCATTCACATACAACGAGCCGATATTGACCTGCAGCGCATTGAAGACATCCGGCAGATTGATGCCGAGAAGCTGCGCCTTGGTTCGATCGATGTCGAGATAGAGTTGCGGCGTCGAGACCTCGAACAGCGAAAAGACCTGCATCAAACCGGGCGTCGTCGCCGCGCGCCCCATCATGGCGCCGACCGCTTGCTGCAGCGCCTGCGGCCCACGACCGGCGCGATCTTCCACCATCATGCGGAAGCCGCCGGCATTGCCGATGCCTTGCACCGGCGGCGGCTGCACCACGAGCATCAGCGCTTCCTTGATCGACGCATACTTGCCGAACAAGGCTCCCTGAATGCCTGCCGCCGACTGCCGCGGATCCTTGGCCCGTTTCTCGAAGGAATCGAGGATAAGGAAGATCGCTCCCGCGTTCGGCGCATTGGTGAAGGTCGCACCGGAGAAGCCGACGATATTGATCGCATTAAGGACGCCAGGGGTCTCCAGCGCGATGTCGACGGCGCGCTTCATCACCTTGTCGGTGCGTTGCAGCGAAGCACCTGGCGGCAACTGCGCGACCACGATCAGGTAGCCGCGGTCCTGTTGCGGAATGAAGCCTTGCGGAGCCTTGCGGAACTCGTTCAACCCGAAGCCGATGATCACGGCATAGAGCACGAGCATCAATCCTGCCATTCGCACCGTGCGTCCGGCGAGCCATCCATAGCGTGACGAGAGCCAATTGAAGCCCTTGTTGAACAGACGGAAGAAGCCGCGGAACGGTTTCTCCCACCACTTCTCTTGATGTTGCCCCTTATGCGGCTTCAGCAGAAGCGCGCACATGGCCGGAGACAAGGTCAGCGACACAATCAGAGAGATCACCGTAGCGCCGGCAATGGTGAGCGCGAATTGCCGGTAGAACTGGCCGGAGATACCGGTGATAAACGCCGCCGGAATGAAGACGGCGCACAGCACAAGTGCAATTGCGATCAGCGCGCCGCCGACCTCATCCATCGACTTGATGGCGGCCTCGCGCGGCGACAGCCCCTGCTCGATATTGCGCTCGACATTTTCGACGACGACGATCGCATCGTCCACAACAATGCCAATGGCGAGCACGAGTCCGAACAGGGAAAGATTGTTCAGCGAAAATCCGAAAACGCTCATCATGAAAAACGTGCCGACGAGCGAAATCGGGATCGCAACGATCGGAATTACCGCGGCGCGCCACGACTGCAGGAACAGTACGATGACCAGGATGACGAGGATGACAGCCTCGAAGATGGTCTCGATCACCGCATCGACCGACTGCTGGATGAACTGCGTCAGATCGTAAATGATCGTATACTGCATCCCTTCCGGGAATGCCTTGGACAGTTCGGCCGTGGTCGAACGGATCAGCTTGCCTGTCGCCAGCGCGTTCGACCCAGGTCTCTGGAACACGGCAAGCGCAACCGACGGACTGCGCCCGAGATAGGACGAGGACGAATAATCCTGGCCGGTCAGCTCGACGCGCGCGACATCCTTGATGCGCACCACCGCCGTCGGCGTCTGCTTGATGACGATATTTGAGAACTCCGCCGGCTCGGAGAGCCGCCCGAGCGTACGAACGGCAACCTGAAACGCGAGCTGGTTTTCCACCGGCGGCTGGTTCAGTACGCCGGAAGCCACCTGAATATTCTGACCCTGCAGCGCGTTGGTCACGTCCTGCGCGGTCAGGTTGAGCGATTGCAACCGGTCTGGATCGAGCCAGACCTGCATGGCGAAATCGCGTGCGCCGAAAACGGTAATCGACCCCACGCCGTCGAGGCGTGTCAGAACATCCTTGACGTAGAGGTTGGCGTAGTTCGTCAGGAATACCGGATCGCGCGACTGGTCTGGCGAAAACAAGTTCACCACCATCAGGATGTCGGGAGAACTCTTTTCGACCCGCACGCCGATCTGCTGCACTGCCTGCGGCAACCTGGGCGTCGCGGTCGACACACGATTCTGAACTTGCACCTGCGCGATATCGAGATTGACACCGAGATCGAACGTCACCGAAATCGAGAACCGGCCGTCTGCGGTCGAATTCGAGGAAATGTAGAGCATCCCCTCGACGCCGTTGACCTGCTGCTCGATCGGAGCCGCCACAGTGTCGGCGACGGTCTCCGCGCTGGCACCCGGATACTGTCCGGTGATGTTGATCACCGGCGGCGCGATTTCAGGATATTGAGCGATGGGCAAGCGCAGGAAAGCGACGCCGCCCAGAATGATAAAGACGGTCGACAGCACGGCCGCGAAGATCGGCCGGTCGATGAAGAAATGGGATATCTTCATGGCGCAGCCTATTTCTGCGCCGTGCCGGCAGGAGACGGAGCTGGCGGAGGCGTCGTCTGGGGACTGACCTTGATCCCGGGCCTTGCCCGCATCAACCCTTCGATGATGACGCGATCGGTTGGCTCAAGGCCGCTTCGTATCACACGGTCGCCTTCGGACAGCGGACCGAGCTCGACATATCTCTGCGCCACAGTGTCATCCGGACGCACAACGTAGACAAACTTGCGCGCCTGCTCGCTGCCGATCGCGGTGTCCGGAATCAGCAACGCGGTATACGGTGCGGAACCCGGGACCTGGACCCGCGCAAACATGCCAGGCGTGAAAATGCCATTGGCATTGGCGAACACGGCGCGGCCGCGAATGGTGCCGGTCAAGCGGTCAATCACGTTGTCGACGAAATCCATACGCCCGATATGGTCGAAGTCCTTTTCGTCGATCAGCTTCAGCCGCACCACGGTCGAGCCGCCGCGCGCGGCGATATCGTCCCGCTTTTCGTTAGCGTTGCCGTTGGCGGCAAGCCGCTCGTAGCGCAGATAGGAAGCTTCATCGAAAGTGAATTCGAAACGCATCGGGTCGGTGGAAACGATCGTGGCAAGCAGCGTCGTGTTGCCCGACGTTCCGCCGGTAACGAGATTGCCGACGGAAACACGGCGGTCGCCGATGCGGCCGCTGACTGGCGCGCGCAAGTCGGTAAACTGCAGGTCCAGTTCGGCCTGACGGACGGCGGCTTCCTGGGCAGCGACATTGGCCTCCGCGACACGCTTGACCTGGGTCCGCTGGTCGAAGGTCTGTTGCGTGATGGTTTTGTCCTTGACCAGTTGGGCCGCACGTTCGAGATCGCCTTCGGCGAATGCCAATTCCGCACGCGCTTTCTGCAAAGTCGCCTTGGCCTGATCGAGGGCAGTCTGGAACGGGCGCTTGTCGATGGTGAAGAGCAGATCGCCCTCTTTCACCATCTGCCCGTCCTTGAAATGAATTCGTTCGAGATAGCCGGATACCCGCGCCCGGACCTCCACCGAGTCGACCGCAACGAAGCGGCCGACATACTCATCAAAATCGGTGATGGTTCGTTGGGTCGGCGCGGCCACGGTGACCGCCGGCGGAGGCGGCGCCGATTGTTGTTGCTGCTGCTGCTGGCCGCAACCTGTGAGACCAAGAATCACAAAAGTCGCAGCAGCGGTGCCGGCTGACCGCCAATACTTTCGTCTAATCATTTATTGCTCAAGCTTGGCTCAGTCCCCATCGCGACAGATGGGGATGCTTGGTTTAAACTTCAAACATCGTCCGGCAATCCGCCTCATATCGAGGCCGGACGAAATTGTCTATGCCTTACAGTTGGTTAGTCCGGATTGGAGATGACCGCGGGGGGCTGCTTGTCGCTGCGAAAAGCTCGAAACCAGTTGCGCCCCAGCAACACAAGGACCAGCGCGCCATAAATCAGAGCGCCGATTACAGCGAGTGTCACTAAGGCGGCCTCGTCGCCAAGCGCCGGCAGGTTGCGATAGAGCGCTGTCACTGCGCGCGTAAACAGAAACAGCAACAGGCCGAACACACAGCCGATCGCTGTGAGAAGCAGGATCGAACGCTTCAGCCTTCCGTCTGCCGCGGCGATACCAGCGCGCGATGCAAAGAACGCGACCAGACCGAGATTGACCCAGGCACCGATCGCGGTCGCGATGGCCAGACCGACCTGTGCCAACGGTCCCATCAGCGCAATCTTGATCAGGATGTTGACCGCAACCGCAATTAGCGACGCTTTGACGGGCGTCGCTGTGTCGCCGCGGGCGAAGAAAGGCGCTGTCATGCTGCGGATCAGCACATAGGGAATGAGCCCAATCGCATAGGCCGCGAGTGTCGCACCGGCGGCGAGCGCATCGTCTGCCGTGAACTTCCCGCGCAGGAACAGCGCGCGCATGATCAGATCGGGGATCAGCAGGAAAGCGACGAGACAGGGAATGGTGAGCAGCAAAGTCAGCTCGATTGCTCGGTTCTGCGCATTGCGCGCTCCCGCGTCATCGCCTGCCGCAAGTCGGCGCGACATTTCAGGCAGGAGCACGGTACCGACCGCGATGCCGATGACTCCGATCGGCAGCTGATTGATCCGGTCCGCATAATAGAGCGCGGAGATGGCGCCAGCCGCAAGAAAGCTTGCGATGATTGTGTCGGCAAACATCGCAAGCTGAACACCGGCGGAGCCGACTGTGGCCGGGCCTAGCGCGCGGAAAAACTTGCGCACATTCTCATCGAGCTTCGGCCAGCTGAACCACGTCAGCACATTGGCACGCCAAGCGTCGCCCATTACCAGCAGTAATTCCAGGATACCGGCAGTGAACACGCCCCACGCCGCCGCATGTCCCGCGGTCGGAAAGAAAATGGCGAGAGCCAGCGTCGCCATCATCGACAGATTGAGCAGAATCGGCGCTGCGGCCGGCGTCGCAAAATGGTGGATCGAGTTCAGGATGCCGCCATAGAGCGTCACCAGCGACACCAGCAGAAGATAGGGAAAAGTGATGCGCGTCAGTTCGGTGGCGAGCGCAAAACGCTGCGGATCGTCCTTGAAGCCCGGTGCCAAGAGATCAATTACGCCGGGCGTAAACACAAGCGCGACCGCGAGCAGCACAAGCTGGACCGCAACCAGCATCGTAAAAACCCGATCGGCAAAAAGCTTGGCCGGATCGGGACCGGCCTGCGTGCGGATACGCGCATAGGCCGGGACGAAGGCTGTATTGAACGCGCCTTCGGCAAAGATCGCCCGGAAATGGTTGGGTAGGCGAAGGGCGACGAAAAATGCGTCTGCGACGGGGCCCGCACCCAAGATCGCCGCCAGCATGATATCGCGCGCAAATCCGGTAACGCGCGAGAGCAGCGTAAAGCCGCCAACAGTGAAGATGCGCCCGATCACCGCTCCGCCCCATCGCGACCCGCCGGCACCGGACAGGCCTTTTCAAGCGCTACGGGGGTGCTGGCGCCCGGTCAAGGCCTGCCCTATCGAAGCGCGCGCCGCACTGCGTCCACGATGCGGTCTTGCGTGGCCTCGTCGAGATAGGCGTGCATCGGCAGGCTGATGACTTGGTCGGCCAGGCGCTCGCTCACAGGCAGTCCCGCTTCGGCGACCGGGAAATCGCGATAGGCGGTCTGCTTGTGCAAGGGCTTTGCGTAATAGATCGCGGTCGGAATGCCTTCGGCCTGAAGCGCGCGAGCGACCGCCTCGCGACGGCCCGCCGCAAGGCGGATGGTATACTGTGCCCATACAGAACCATAGCCGTCCGGAGCCACCGGGACCGTGGCAACATCCTTCAGCGCCTCATTGTAGCGCGCCGCAACCCGGTTCCGGGTCTCGATCTCGTCGCGGAAGATTTTCAGCTTCTCAATTAGGACCGCTGCCTGGATGGTATCGAGCCGCGCAGTCAGTCCGAGCCGGACATTGTCGTACTTGTCCGCGCCGCCGCCATGAACGCGGACGCTTTTCAGCACGGCGAACAGTTCGTCGTCGTCGGTGAGAATTGCCCCGCCGTCGCCATAGCAGCCGAGCGGCTTGGCCGGGAAAAAGCTGGTTGCCGTGGCAACACCAAACGTTCCGACAGCACGCCCCTTGTAAGTGCCGCCAAAGCCCTGGGCCGCGTCGTCGAGCACAAACAGTTTCTCCGCGTCCGCGATCGCGGCAACAGCATCATGATCCGCAGGCAGGCCGAACAGATCGACCGGAATTACGGCCTTTGGCTTGAGTCCTTTCCCCTTCGCTGTAGCGATTGCGGATTTCAGGCTCTCGACGTCGATGTTGAAAGTGTCTGCATGCACATCAACGAAGACCGGCGTTGCACCGACCAGCGCTACGCTCTCGGCCGTCGCGCAGAACGTAAAGGTCGGGCAGAACACGGCGTCACCGCGGCCAATGCCTTTCGCCATCAGCACCATGACCAGCGCGTCGGTGCCGCTGGAGCATGAGACGGCATGCTTGGCGCCGCAGAACGCCGCGAGTTGCGACTCGAAAGCCGCGACTTCAGGCCCCATCAAAAACTGGCAATGATTCAGAACGCGCGTGGTCGCCTCGTCGATTGCCGTGCCAAGCCGGCGGCGTTGCGCGGCAACGTCGATAAAGGGAATCGGCTTGGCGTCCAGGCGGGCGTGCTGGTTCATGGTGCAATCGGTCGTTTTCTATCGAAGCAAACTACATGCCTAGCCGGCGGCACGCCTCGGCTCAGCCTGGTGCGCGGGAGCCTTGGCGGGCTGCCGGTCTTCAAGACAACGCATGGCGACGTCGAGGCTTTCAACACCTTCCTCTCCCGTCACCGGCGGCGTCTTGTTTTCGCGGATGGCATTGACGAAAGCCTGCAGTTCGGCACGCAGCGGCTCGGAATGACCGACCGACAGATGCCGCATCGAATAGCTGCCATCCGGCTGAAATCCGAAGCACTCCGTAACCTGCCGGGTCAGCAGATCGCCGATCAGATATTTGCGGCGGGTCGCAACATGAACGGTGCGTGCCTTGAACGGCGTCAGCCAGTTCGTATTGATGTGGGCGAGCACGCCCGAAGCCGTGCGAAATTGCAGAAGCGCGATATCCTCACGCTCGGCCATCGCACTCGACAGTTGCGGCTGCACTTCCACGATCTCGGAATCAGTAAACCAGCGAATGAGATCGATGTCATGGACCGCAAGGTCGATCACGACGCCAACATTCGACATGCGCGGCGGAAACGGACCGACGCGCGTGATGCCGATGGAGAGGATGTCCTCGTCCCGGATCGCGTCCTTGATGGCCTGCGCCGCCGGATTGAAACGCTCGACATGGCCGACCATCAGCTTGACGCCGCGCCGCTTCGCGGCGGCAATCATGTCGCGACCCTCGTCGACCTTTGAGGCAATTGGCTTCTCGACCAGCACATGAATGCCGCGCTCGATACATTTCAGCGCGATTTCGTGGTGCAGATGGGTCGGCGCGGCTATCGTTACGGCATCGAGACCGGGACCTAGCAGATCGTCGACATCCTCGACAGCGGGCACCCCGAGAATTCTGGTCACGAGCTCGCGCTGCTGCGGGTTCGGGTCCGCAACACCGACAAGGGTCACGTCCGGCAATCCGGCAAAAACGCGGGCGTGATTCGCCCCCATGATACCCACGCCGATCACGCCGACGCGGAGCGGCCCGTTTTCGCCGCCCTTCACTGCACGAACCATGTGAGACACACCCCCGAAGCGGTCCAGATCCCCTTCCTGCCTAGCATGGCGGTCGCAAATGCGGCGAGATTTCGTTCAGCCGGTCCAAACACCTTTTGAGTCAAAGCGTTACGGAAGGAAACAGGCTGAAATGGCTCCAAACAGGCCTCTTACCGCGGCGCGAATGACCGTGCTGCTCTGCCAAGGCGCTATTCTGCGGCCGCCCGCCCGCCAAGGTCGAGCCGCAGCCCGGCCGCCAAGGCGTCCTCCCGGAAGGCCTGAACCGCGCCCAGCGACAGCTCCTCCGGAGTTTTGGTGCCAAGCGCGGGCAGCTTCTTGAGGACGTCGGCGGGCGCCGTGATGATGTGGCACCCCATCCGGTCCGCCTCGATGACATTGTAGACTTCACGTGTCGAGGCCCAGATAATCTCGATATTTTTCGTTTGCTGCGCCTGTGCGATCGCATCGCGCATTAGCGGAGCATAATCGATGCCGAAATCGGCGAGACGGCCCGCAAAGACCGAGACGCAGGCCGGGGCGCCGCCTGCCAGCGCCTGCATCGCCTTGGCAACCTGGTCGGCCGTGAAAATCGCAGTGAGATTAATCTTCACCCCATCCGACGAGAGCGCGCGCACCGCATCGAACAGCGGCTCCCTGCGGGTATTGGTCACCGGCAACTTGACATAGACGTTCTTGCCCCAAGACGCGATGACGCGTCCCTGCGCCACCATCTCGGGAATGTCGTCGGAGAATACCTCGAACGAGATATGCCGGTCGGGCACTGCGGCGACGAGATCGCGCGCATAGGCTTCGTAGTCCTGTACGCCGGCCTTCTTCAGCAGAGACGGATTGGTGGTGAAGCCGGCAATCCATCGGTTCTTCGCCATATCCACGATCTGAGCCTTGTCGGCGCCGTCGGTGAACAGCTTGACCTTGAGGTCTTCGAGTTTGATCGCCATGACGCTTCTCCGTCATTCCGAAACGCCCGCCGATGCCGGGTAGCGGCAGGCAGCGCTAGATCCATAGCGCCGGACGCAACGATAAGCAAAGGGATGGCTTAGGCCTGACCGAAAGATCAGCGGCGCCGCAGAGCGGCCGGCGCGGTCACGACCGCCGGTAATCGTCCTCGATACGGACGATGTCGTCCTCGCCGAGGTAGCTGCCGGTCTGCACCTCGATCAGCTCCAGATCGATCATGCCGGGATTTTCAAGCCGATGCGGCGTTCCCATCGGGATATAGATCGACTGGTTTTCGTGGAGGGTTTTAATCTCATCGCCGATGGTGACGCGGGCCGTGCCACGGACCACGATCCAGTGCTCGGCGCGGTGGTGGTGGAACTGCAGCGACAACCGGCCGCCTTTCTTTACCACGATGCGCTTCACTTGATAGCGGGCGCCGTTGTCGAGCGACTGATAGTTTCCCCATGGACGGTGCACGCGGATATGATCCGTCGTCACCGCCGGCGCCACGTCTTTGAGCGTGCTGACGAGGCGCTTCATTTCAGCGGTGTTCTTTCGATCGGCAACAAGAACCGCATCCTCGCTCGCGATTACGACGAGGTCCTGAACGCCGAACAGCGCGACGAGTGGCTTCTCCGATGCCGCAAAGGAGTTCCGCGTATCGACGAAGACTGCCTGCCCCTGCCCGACATTGCCGGCCTCGTCCTTTGCCGACATCTCCCAGACCGCATGCCATGAGCCGACATCGGACCAGCCATAGGAGACCGGGACCACCGCCGCGCGTTTGGTCTTCTCCATGACTGCGTAGTCGATCGACATGGGCTTCGCGCGCGCAAAGTGCGCCGGATCGATGGTGACGAATCCAAGATCGATGCCGGCACCTTCGATGGCATCTTTGGTGGCAGCTACAGTCTCGGAATCAACGGCACTGTATTCGCCGAGAAGATCGTTCGCCCTGAAAACAAAATTGCCCGAATTCCAGAGATATCCTTCAGCGATGTAGCGCCTGGCCGTCTCCACATCCGGCTTTTCAACGAATTGTTCGACCGCAAACACATGATCGCCGAGCGCCGGGCCGGGACGGATATAGCCATAATCGGGGGCAGCACGATCCGGCCTTACGCCGAAAGTCACGATCCGTCCGTCTGACGAGGCTGCTGCAGCATCACGGCACGCTGAGACGAATGCGGCGCCATCCGTCACCACATGATCGGCAGCAAGCGCCATCATCACAGGATTGCCGTCGCGCTTCGCACCAAATGCCGCGCCGGCAGCAATGGCGGGTCCGGAATCGCGGCGCATCGGTTCGAGCAGGATATCGGCGTCGATACCGATTTCGGCCAGTTGCTCCTGAACGATGAACCGGTACTGCGTGTTGGTGATCACGATGGGGCGCGCGAAAGTCGCCGGCTCCGAAACCCGAAGCATCGTTTCCTGGAAGGTCGAACGCGAACCGAGCAGCGGCAGGAACTGCTTCGGCCTGCCCTCCCGCGAGGACGGCCACAGCCGCGTGCCGGCGCCCCCGCACATGATCAGCGGCACAATGCGGTTGGGTTGCAAAACTTGGTTCATGAGCGATTAATCAACGACAAGTCGTGTCCGCCGTTAGACCACGGCCATCTTAAATTCCGGTGTAGCGGCGGTACCAGTCCACAAAATTCCGAATACCGATCTCGATCGGAGTCGATGGCTTGAATCCAACGTCGCGCATCAGATCGTCTACGTCGGCATAGGTCGCAGGCACATCCCCCGGCTGCATCGGCATCAGTTCGCTTTTCGCCTTCTCGCCGAGACATTTCTCAAGCTCGGCGACGACCTGCAGAAGCTCGACCGGCCGGTTGTTGCCGATATTGTAGATTCGGTAGGGCGCTGAGCTCGTTGCAGGGTCCGGATCATGGCCCGACCATCCCGGATCGGGCGCCGCGGGACGCGCAATCAGACGGACAACAGCTTCCACCACATCATCGATATAGGTGAAATCGCGCTGCATTTTGCCGTGGTTGAAAAGCTTGATCGGCGCGCCGGCAAGAATTGACTGCGTGAATATCCACATCGCCATGTCCGGACGCCCCCACGGCCCGTACACCGTGAAAAAGCGCAGCCCCGTCACTGGCAGCTTGAACAGATGCGCATACGCATGCGCCATCAACTCGTTCGCCTTCTTGCTCGCAGCATACATCGAGATCGGATGATCGACATTGTCGCTCACCCGAAACGGCAACCTGGTATTTGCGCCATAGACGGATGACGACGAAGCAAAGATCAGATGCTTGCAGCCGTTATGCCGGCATCCTTCCAGCACGTTGGCAAAGCCCTGAAGATTGGCATCCACATAAGCCTCGGGATGAGCGATCGAATGACGAACGCCGGCCTGGGCCGCCAGATGGATCACGTAAGCAAATCTGTACTTTCGAAAAAGCGAAGACGTCTTGTCTCGATCTGCGAGATCGATCCGGACGAATTCGAAATCGCCGGACTTCGCAACCTCGGAAAGCCGCGCCTCTTTCAAGGCTGGATCGTAATACGGCGACATATTGTCCGCGCCGACCACGCGATGGCCCAGTGACAAAAGCTTTCGCGCGACATGAAAACCGATGAAGCCTGCGGCCCCAGTGACGAGGATCGGTTGGTTCATCACAGCCGCCGCTTTGGCTCATCAGTGCCGGAGTTTCGCTCAAGCAGACGGTCATAGAGCGCCACGATCTGCTCGCCTATTCTTTCACTGGAAAACTCTGTTTCGACGATATGACGTCCGGCTTCACCGAACCTCTGCCGCAGTCCGGCATCGCGCGCCAGCACGGCGAGCGCGCCAGACAGCGCCAAAGCGTCGTCCGCGGGCACCAGAAATCCGTTCACACCATGACGTACAATTTCGCGGCAGCCCGGTACATCGGTCGCAACAATTGGGCGCCCTAACGCTGCCGCTTCCAGCAGACTGACCGGCAACCCCTCCCGGCGAGAAGGCAGAACAGCAATGTGCGCCCGTTCCCAAACCCGCTGGATGCCCTCAACATGTCCCAGCACTTCAATTCCAGGCCGCGCTTTCCAGCTATCGATCTCGACCTGTGAAATGGAGGCCGGATTTGCCGGATCTCCCTCGCCCGCGATCAGAAGCCGCAAGCGCTCACCATGGCTGTGCAAAAGCTCAAACGCTACGATCAGCGCGCGCAGCCCCTTATCGTGAAGGAGACGCCCAACGAAAGCCGCTGTCACGCCCTCCTTCGATTCAGGGAGCGGTCTCAGCTTATCAACATCAAGGCCCGAACCTGAAATGACATTTAAGCGTTCCTCCCCAATTCCGATCGCAGCCAGCGCCGCACGATCATCCGAATTCTCGACGACGGCGGCGGACTTACCGTCATTTAAAAAGAAGCGTAAAATGGCAACAATAATCGGCCGCAATAGGCGCGCCTTCAGGCTGCGGGAGACGAATACGAAGCCAAGGCCCGCAAAGGCATTAACCCGTCGAACGGGCAGTCCGATCGCCGCCAAAGAGCCGATCACAACTGGCTGGAGCGCGACATGGTGCGCGATATCCGGATTGATCCGGCGATAGAGATCGCGAACCTGCCGCACAATCGATGTCACGTGAAGTGGATTCAGGCTGCCGCGCCTCCAGTCGAGGTGATGCAACGTAAAGCCATGCGCTGAAATCTCGACACCTTTATTACCCACTCGGCACACCACATGAACATCGTAGCCCGCGCGCTGTGCCGCCAGGGCCATCGGGAGCCGGTGCATCAGGAAATACCAATCTTCCGTGACAAGGAAGACCAGTCGCGGCCGACCGTCCTGCATCAGTCGCGCGGCTTCTCGGCGATCGCAAGCATCATGTGACCGATCAGAATTCGAGGAACAAAAGGTGCCATTAAAAATGCCGCGCCACTCACGGTCACGGTCAGTCGGCACCACGCCATAAGCGGCAAGATGGAAGATACAATCAAACTGTCGTCCGCCGAGTGCCGCGGCAATATTCCGCGCTGAAAACCTGTCCAGATCGACCCGCTCGACAGTGCTCTTCCAATGCTCAGGGAATACGCTCCATGGACGCGAGAGTGCGATGATAGACGTACCGCGCGCGCCTCGACCAGGTGGCGGCCAATGAAACCGCTAGCTCCCGTCACAAGCACAGGTCTCTGAAGCCTGTTCACAGGAGTGCCCTGTATTCGTCGATCTGCGCGAGCGTCATGGCTCGCGCGTAGCCGGGATCGTTGTAAAAGGCACGGTGCCAGGTTCCGGTCAGTTTGTTCGTTCGATCAATGTCGAGTGGCGGATTCCATCCGAGTTCGACGCGCGCCTTACTGCTGTCCACGCGCAACACGTTCGTTTCCGAAAAATCGGCAGGAACCACACGCAGCTTCGGTGCAGTCCACGATGCAGGACGCTTATGGACAAGTTCTTCTACGGTCACAGCTTCGGAATTATCGGGCCCAGAATTCCAGGCCGAAGCGGTTCGACCACCCCGCGACAGATGGTCGGCCAGCGCCATGTAACCATGCACGAGTGCGAGGACACTGCCATGGACGGACGGCGTTGGGACGCCGCAAAGTCAATTCCTGCGAGGCAGCTACAGCGCGTGCGAAATCCGGAACGATGCGGTCGCGCGACCAGTCACCCCCGCCGATAATATTGCCGCCGCGCGCGGTCGCAATCCTGCACCCATTGCCGCGAGCGGCGAGCGTCGCGGCATAGCTCGTGGCAATGATCTCCGCGGCGGCCTTGGATGCGCTGTAGGAATCCTTTCCGCAGAGCCTGTTTTTGTAGGCAACGCCAAGCCAGAGACGGAGCATCCGAGCTGTTTCAGCCCACAGGATCAGCCAGCCTCCGGTAAAGCCGGTATGGCCGGTCACGAAAACCCGACACCCGGCGAGCGAGCGTTCGAAATCGGCCATCATCAGGCCTCTACCACTTTCAGCTCACCCCGGGCGATACGCCGCTCGCGCATGAACATGTTCAACCGGAAGAACAGCCAGTTGCACCAGACTTCCGGCAGCAGCGCCGAGAGACTATACAGCGCGGCTCCACGGAAGGTGGAAAACCAGCTTGGACGATTGTCGAGCCACGCCCCGATCAGCGCCGGCAACCGATATAGGTCGGGATTGCGATCGCGGATACACCGCCAGATGGTCGCATGCATGCGCGCCGACTTGGACAGCAGCATGCCATCGGCGCGAACTGAGTAAATTAAGAGTGGTCTAGGCACCTCGACCCAGCCGAACCCGGCCTTGAGCAGCCTGATATTGAACTCCCAGTCCTCGGCACCATCCCGCATCGTTTCGTCGTAACCACCGATCTGCTGCCAAGCGATTTTCTTTATGAGAAGGCAATAAGCCATGTGGTTGAGAAAAAGCTGGTCGAAACGATTGCAATGAGTCTTGAGAACGCCTTCGATGGAACCGGCCAGACGCATATGCGTAAAAACGAAGCCCGTACTGTTCGGCGCATTACGCAAGGCAGCAAGCGTTTCAGCAAGGAACGTCGGTTCTAGCCGGTCGTCACAGTCGAGCGGCAGGACGATGTCGGCTTTCGCTTCCAAAAAGCCTCTGTTTCGCGCGCCCGGCAAATACCGATTCTCCTGATGAACGACGCGAACCTCCGATTCCAGCCGCTTCAGCACATTGAGCGTGTCCTGCTCGGTCGAGCCGTCGTTGACGATGACGATCTCGAAGTCTTTGAACGTCTGCTCACGCAGATTGGCAACGAGTTCATCGAGAAAGCGACCACCGTTGTGGCACGGCACAATCACGCTAACCGCGGGCATTGCTACGCAGCCGAGTTTTGTACTGGTCGAAGCACGGCCCAGATCTCGCCCCAAGGGGTGATCAATTGCAAAATTTGGTACATAATTTGTCGAACATTGTCAGAACAGCGCACATCGCGGTGTGCCGGATGATCGCTCGGTTCTCGCCTTCGCCGTCAAGCCCCGCGCCTTCGGCGCGCCGCAATACGGCTTCGGAGATTGACCGCACGGCGCGACCGAGCAAGACGGCCACCGTTCCGTTGATGTGCGCTAACGATGTTCGGAGCAAACAAGGGTTCATCATATTCGGACAATGTCTGGCAGATCGAGTATTGGTTTCCTCAGATCAATTTCTCGATCGCAAGACCTGCCTCGGGGTTTCCTTGCGAAACTCCACCTCGATCGGTTCGGTCTTGTGGTCGGGATCGAAATAGTAATTGGCGCCAACTTCGAGCCGCATCGGCATTTTCCAGTCACGTTCGAACAGCGGCATGCGAATCAAAAAGAGCCTGACATCTAAATCAATCGCTTCCGATTTTTTCGGAGGCGCTCAATAAAATTCGGCGATAGCTCAATAGGTACCATCCTGGCTGGTTCCGCCGACAATAAGCGGTCTTTCATGAAATTGATTCAATGATGCCACAACACACCTCAACTCATGCTACCGCACATCGGGTGACTCACAGCTACCCGAGTGTCAAGTCTTTGCTATCTTTTCGTCGCGTCAGGCTGGGCTAACCGACGACGCCGGGACAAACACTCGCACCTCACGGCCAAGCAGCTGAAGCAATATCGCGACACGCCGATCGTCTGCGATTCGCTCCAGAACACCTTTGGTGTCAGCAAAAATTCCGTCAATCAGCCGCACGTTGCTCCCGAGCGCGACTCCTGAGGGAAGCCCGAGCACCACATATCCATCGTCATTTTCGCGTGCTCGAATTTGTTCGATCACGTCACGGGATATAGACGCGGGCTGCTCGCCAGCGAATACAATCTGCGCTACCCCAAATGTCGACGAAATCGTCCGCCAGCGATCACGGGTTATATCCAGCGCAACAAAAAGATAGCGGGGAAACAACGGCCGCGGGACCATCTGAGTCCGACGAGCGTGTCGTCGGCTCGTCAAATAGCGAGGCAGATACGTGATAAACCCTTGCCGACGCAGATTAAGATCGGCGCGGGCTTCACCGTTGGGTTGGGTATGTACCACGTACCACGCTTGCTCACTCATGACATTTTACTTTTATAAACTAGAAAATTTCACAAACAGCAAGTCCAGCACATGTACGCAGACCTCTCCGAAAGTTTTGATTGCATGCAAGGAAGCCGAACGAGAATCCTTAAGCGCAGTAACGATAACACCGTCGATCGACCTCAGCGCATTCGCTTCGTTGCGAATACTTTCGAGATCGGCTGCAGACGACACCCCCACTATTTCCACGTCCTTCTCGCGCAACACCAAGGTTGCGATCTCCGCGAGATCCCCCGTTCCAAACAGAGCCCGACGAGATTGTTTGCGCGATAGTTCGCGCACGCTCGAAAGAAGGAAAGAGAATGAGAAAGATAGCTCGCCATCGGTCGCGATTTCTCAACGAAGCCTTGGGGCGTGAGAAAATAAGCATAGCGCCTGGCTAGCATCTCGGAGACCTTGATTACTCCCTTTCACACGCAACGCTTCAGGTAGGCGTTGACCAGCCCAAGCGCGATACCCAGCTCGCGTGAGACGGTATGCTGCGTCATGGCTGAATTGCGCTTCACCGCGTCGAGCACCCAGGGGGGGAATTTGATCCTCGTTGTGACACGTCCCGCCGATCGGCCGGTCGAAGGCTTGTATTGGCTAACGACCAGCATCTTAACTCCACGACTTGAAACGAAATTTAGATAGCGCGTTCATACTATGAACGTCAAGCTATATGCCGTGGTCTGAGCCCCGCTAACTGACCTGCCCGGTTTTTTCGGACCACGGTTAGCTTGAGACGGCGTCCTCTGCTTGCTGCATTTGCCCCTCGCGGGGCGGTTGGGCAACGGGCCGGGGCGCGGAGGCCCCATATCCCGCAGCGCCCCGGCCCGTTGCATGACGAGGTGCTGCGTTGGCTTGCAGGGCCGCAAACGCATTCGGCGTCAGATAGCCGAGGCTCGAATGCGGCCGGACTTCG
>JBMOOQ010000064.1:0-29713 GCA_049324435.1 Pseudomonadota bacterium | reverse complement strand
CCGCACCTTTCTCTCGATCGGGGCGGTCGATCAGGCGCGCGCGGAAGCCGAGCGCACACTGGCGGCGCTCCAGCCCTCCATCGACAAGGACATTCCGGTGATCGGCCTGGAGCCGAGCTGCATTCTCTCTTTCCGTGATGAAATCCCCGCGCTGGTCAAGTCGGACGCTGCCCGGAAGCTCTCATCACTCGCGCTCACATTCGAGGAATTTCTGGCGCGTGAGCACAAGGCGGGACGTCTCGATCTCAAGCTTAAAGCAACGCCGCAACGCGCGCTGGTGCATGGTCATTGTCATCAGAAGGCGTTTGAGGTGTTCGGCCCGGTGCAGACCGTGCTCAAGCTCGTGCCCGAACTGAAGGTCGAGACCGTCGAATCGAGCTGTTGCGGCATGGCGGGCGCGTTCGGCTATGGCGCCGAGACCATCGATGTCTCGCTCGCGATGGGGGAGCTGTCGCTGTTGCCGGCAATACGCAAGGCGCCGGAGGAGGCGATTATCGTTGCCGACGGCACCTCGTGCCGGCACCAGATTCACGACGGCACCGGCCGCGAAGCCGTGCACGTGGCGCGCGTGCTGGCACGCGCGCTCGACACGGTTCAGTAAGCGCGCCCGCTCTACTTTCGCCGCATCGCCTCGGCCAAAGCTGCGGCGAGCGCGCCTTGCGGAGCCGCCCGTTCGGGCGCGCGTTGCATGCCACCGTGAGTGCGGCCACCACCGGG
This sequence comes from Pseudomonadota bacterium, assembly GCA_049324435.1. GTDB lineage: Bacteria > Pseudomonadota > Alphaproteobacteria > Rhizobiales > Xanthobacteraceae > Pseudorhodoplanes. Next base: position 28,996 of record JBMOOQ010000064.1, on the reverse strand, counting down.
CTTCCCCTTTATTTCGGCGGAAGCGCGGGCACCTGACGCCTGGGCGGTCGCAGCGCCGTCCTTTCGCATGGTGAGGCTGATGCGCTTGCGTTTCACGTCGACCTCGAGGACGCGCACCTTCACCACATCGCCGGCTTTCACCACCTCATGCGGATCTTTGATGAAGCGGTCGGCGAGCTGCGAGACGTGAACAAGTCCGTCCTGATGGACGCCGATATCGACGAAGGCGCCGAATGCGGCGACGTTGGTCACAGTGCCTTCCAGCAGCATGCCGGGCTTCAGATCGGTGATCTCCTCGACACCCTCGGTGAAGGTCGCGGTCTTGAAGCTCGGACGCGGATCGCGCCCTGGCTTTTCCAGCTCCGCCAGAATGTCGCGCACCGTCGGCACACCGAAGCGCTCGTCGGCGAACACACCCGGATCGAGTGCCTTCAGCGTGGCGCTGTCGCCCATCAGCGATCTGACATCGCGACCGCAGGCCGCGATGATCTTCTTGGCGACACCATAGGCTTCGGGATGAACCGCGGATGCATCGAGCGGCTCGTCGCCGTTCGGGATACGAAGGAAGCCGGCGCAAAGCTCGAAGGTGCGCGGCCCAAGCCGGGCGACCTCAAGCAGTTGTTTGCGGTTCCGGAAGGCGCCGACCTTGTCGCGATGCGCGACAATCATCTCGGCGAGCGAAGTGCCCAGTCCCGATACCCGCGCCAGCAGCGATGCCGATGCGGTGTTGAGATCGACACCGACAGCATTCACCGCGTCTTCCACCACCGCGTCGAGTGCGCGCGCCAGCTTGTACTGGTCGACGTCGTGCTGATACTGGCCGACGCCGATCGATTTCGGCTCGATCTTGACCAGTTCCGCCAGCGGATCCTGCAGGCGGCGCGCGATCGACACTGCCCCGCGCAGCGACACGTCGAGATCGGGGAATTCGGCGGCCGCCGCAGCGGACGCGGAGTAAACCGACGCACCAGCCTCGCTCACCACAACCTTGATCGGTTTTGGCGGCGGCATGTCGGCCAGGAGATCGGCAACCAGCCTGTCGGTCTCGCGGCTCGCCGTGCCATTGCCAATCGCGATCAGCTCGACTTTGTGGCGCACGATGAGCCGGCCGAGTTCGGCCTGCGCACCGCGAATATCGTTCTTGGGCTGGAACGGATAGATGGTGGCGGTTTCCAGCAACTTGCCGGTGCCGTCGACGACCGCAACTTTCACACCGGTGCGAATGCCCGGATCAAGGCCCAGTGTCGCCCGCGAACCGGCCGGCGCCGCCAGCAGCAGATCCTTGAGATTGCGGGCGAAGACGGCAATAGCCTCCTGTTCGGCGCGCTCGCGCAACTCGGTCATCAGATCGATCGAGAGCGTAAGCTGGAGCTTTACGCGCCAAGTCCAGCGCACAACATCCATCAGCCATTTGTCCGCGGCTCCGCCATCGGGGCGGATCGCATAGGCATCGGCAATCATCTGCTCGACCGGCTTCACCGGAGCGGTGCTGTCGGCGTCGATCTCGATATCGAGCGTCAGCACCTCCTCGTTACGGCCACGCAGCATGGCCAGTGCGCGATGACTGGGCGTCGTCGCCCAGCGTTCGGTGTGATCGAAATAGTCGGAGAATTTCGCGCCGGCCTCCTGCTTGCCGTCCACGACCCTGGCATGAATGGTGGCGCGCTCCTTGAGATAGGTGCGCAAGCGGCCGACCAGATCCGCGCTTTCCGCAAAGGTCTCGACCAGAATGTCGCGTGCGCCATCCAGCGCCGTCTTGGTGTCGGGCACATCTTCGGTAATGAACTGCGAAGCAAGATCAAGCGGCACCACAGAACGATCGGACAGAATGGTTTCTGCGAGCGGACCGAGGCCGCGTTCGCGCGCGATCTCGGCACGGGTGCGGCGCTTGGGCTTGAACGGCAGGTAGAGGTCTTCAAGCTCGGCCTTGGTCGTAACCGCGCCGATCTTCGCTTCGAGATCCTCGGTGAGCTTGCCCTGCGAGCGAATCGATTCCAGCACGGTCTCGCGCCGCGCTTCAAGATCGCGCAGATAAGCAAGGCGCTCCTCAAGCCGGCGCAACTGCGTGTCGTCGAGTCCGCCGGTGACCTCCTTACGGTAACGGGCGATGAATGGAACGGTCGCGCCTTCGTCGAGTAGTCCGATCGCTGCCGCAACCTGCGGCGGCTTTGCGGCAATCTCGTCGGCAATCGTGCGCGCAATGCGTGAAAGGTCGGCAGCCATTCATGCCCTCAATCGATTCGGGGCGGCGACCATATGCGCGGGAAAGCTCCTTGCCAACGTGACTAATGTTCGATCACGACTCTATTCACGACAATCAGCGCCTCGCGACTCGATAGGGCGGCGCGTTGAGTGAAGAGACGGGAAGGCCTGTCGACTGATTGGTCTATTTTGTCGGCAGTGTTTGGGCGTAAGCGAGGACGTTGATCGCGTCCTCCAGCGGAAATGCGCGAAAATTGATCATCGCCGCGCCGGGATGCGAGTTGCGGATCTTGTGCAGCACTTCTTGCGGAAACTTGTTTGCCTCGGTGCCAATGAACGCGGGCGCCTCTGCGGTGCCCCAATTGAGGGCTCGCCCATCGAACCCGTGACAGGCGGCACACATCGTCTGGAACAGAGCGGCACCGCGCTGTGCATCACCCTTTACCTTGCCGGTTCTCACATTGATGAACCGGTCAGGATTGTCCTGTCCCCGACTCACGAAAATTGCGACGCGGCGCAATTCCTCATCTTTGATCATCTCCTGAGTGTAATTATGCGGTTGGCCTCGCAGCAGGGCCATGATGCTTTTCAGATCGCGTCCGGCAGCACGACGAATACCTTTAATGCCAGTGTAGCGTTCGCCGCTGCCGTATAATCCGTCTTTTCCGTTGTAGTCCCAGCCGTGACATTCCACGCAGCGCCAGGTATTGGCGCCGGTGCGCTTCCCTGTATTCGGATAGGCTGGGTGCGTACCTTCTGGCTTCTTGCGATCAAGTGCATCCCACCAGTTGTCGTAGATCCGTCCTCCAGCTGCGCGCAGCCAGGCCTCGCTGGGTTGACGCGGCGCACCATGGATGAATTCTGTGAGCCCCCCGTGACTATGAGGGTCCTTCGTCGACTTATCATCCTGTCCTTGGGCCGACGCATCGGCTGATGACAGGAGCCATGCCACAAGAAAACACAACAGCGCCGATCGAATGCGGATCATGAGCTGCAAACCTCTAAAATACCAGTTTTTATACATTCTAATGTATGAATGTGTAAAGCTAAATTTGCAGAGAACTGCCCGAAGGGCTCATGTGGTTCGGGTTTAGAGGGCTGCTGACATTTGATCGAGGCGGGTTCCTAATCCTGTCCGTAAGCGACCGTCGACAGCAGCGCGATCTCCGCGCGCCGCGAGTCGAGCCGCGTGTGCTGCACGACAATCGGAACGTCTGACTCGAATACCGAGGCGTAATCGGTATCGAGCGGCACCGGCTCCGGATCCTTCAGATCGTTGAAGCGCAGATGCAACGTGCGGCGTGCCGGCACGGTGACGCGGTATTCGACCGGGTCGCGGTTGGCAAAGAATACCGTAAGCTTGATATTCGCATCCCGGTCGCCGGCATTCAGAATGCAGGCGGTTTCATGAGACAGCAGGGAGCGATCCTGCGACACGCTGCCCGATGGAATATAGCCTTCCGGGATGGCCCACCGCATTTTTCCGATCGCTGCCATGGTTCCTCCTCATCGAACATGTGAAAGATACTTGATCGGACCAAGGTCATTTGGTGCGATAGGCGGCGCGGCGGTCGGCAAGGTGTGTCACCTCCGCGGTCGCCGGAACCGGTGCCTTGTCCGGCGGCGCCTCCAGCGTCGGGGCGCCGGTCAATGCCGACAGGAAGCGTCCCGGCCAGTCATTGATGTCGTTCCTGGCGATAATGTCGTACAGGGCGCTGTGCCGCGCGCGCCGTTCGTCGAGTGACATGGTCAGGGCGCGATGGATCGCGGCCGCAACCGCTTCCGTGTCGTACGGATTGACCAGAAGCGCCGGTTTGCATTCGACGGCGGCGCCGGCGAAGCGGGACAGGATCAGCACGCCGGGATCTTCCGGATCCTGCGCGGCGACATATTCCTTGGCGACGAGATTCATGCCGTCGCGCAGCGGAGTCACGAGCGCCGCGCGCGCGGCACGGTAGAGCCCGGCGAGAGCCGTCCGCGTGTGAGCGCGATTGACGTAACGGATCGGCGTCCAGGAGGCCTCGCCGTACATGCCATTCACCCGGCCGACGGTCGAAGAGACGGTCTGCTCCATCTGCATGTATTCGGGGATTTCCGACCGGCTTTTCGGCGTGATCTGGAGGTAGGTGACGTTGTCGCGCCATTCCGGATAGGTGCCGAGAAAGCGCTCAAAGGCGGCGAGGCGGTTCTCGATGCCTTTGGAATAATCGAGCCGGTCCACCCCGATGATCATCGCGCGGCCCGAGAGCGACGACAGCACGCCGCCGACGAAGGACGACTTGATCGCACGGCGCGCCAGCTTGCTGAAATTCTCGGTTTCGACGCCGACCGGAAAATCACCGATCCGCACGATGCGCTCGCCGGTATTGTAGCCGCTTCGGCGGTCGCCCGGAAAGCGGCACTCGCTTTCAACGTAGCGGGCGAAATTGGCGGCGTCGGTTTCGGTCTGAAAGCCGCATAGGTCGTAGTGGCAGAGCGCGGAGATGATGCGCTCGTGATGCGGCAGGCCGGTGATGATTTCGACAGGCGGAAATGGCGTGTGCAGGAAGAAGCCGATGCGGTTGCGATGCCCGCGTTCGCGCAAGGCCTTGGCCAGCAGCAGAAAGTGGTAGTCGTGAACCCAGACGACATCGTCGGGCTTCAGCAGCTCGCTGAGTTCGTCGGCGAAATGCTCGTTGATACGGGTATATCCGGACAGGTCCTGCCGCGAAAATTCGGCGAGATCGAGCCGGTAATGCAGGATCGGCCACAGCACGCGGTTGGCGAAGCCATAATAGAACTCGTCGTAGGCTGCCTTCGGCAAGTCGGTCAGCACGAACGAGACCGGATCGCCTTCGATCTTTCGGGTTGCAAGCACAGACGTGGACAGCCGGCCGCTCCAGCCGAACCAGATCCCGGGATTGCGCTTGAGCGCAGCCATCACCGCGACCTCGAGACCTCCGGCACGGGTGCCGGATTTCGGGGCCGAAACCCTGTTCGATACGACGATCAGCCGCGCCAATACCGATCCTCCCAGCTTCGTGACAAACGCATCGCGCTCAGGATCAGACCCGCCATTGAATAGGTCTGCGGGAAATTACCCCAGAGCTGGCCGTTTTGCATGTGAATATGCTCCGCCAGGAGCCCGTAACGGTTGGTGTAGCGAAGCGCATCGACGAACAGATCGCGAGCCTGCTGCTTGCGGCCGAGCGACCACCACGCATCGATCAGCCAGAACCGGCAGATCAGAAATTCGCCCTCGGGAACACCGAAATCGTCGGGGCTGGCGTAACGCATAACGTGATTGCCGCGCAGAAGTTCATGCTCCATGGCGGCGACGGTGGACACAAAGCGCGGATCGTCGGCTTCGACCACGCCCAATTCATGCAGCAGCAGCACACTGGCGTCGAGATCGTCGGAGCCGAACGCCGCAGTGAAGGCGCCGCGCTTGCCGTTCCATGCCTTTTCCATCATTGCCGCATGGATGCGGTCGGCAACGTCGTTCCAGTAATGGGCCCGATCGACGAAGCCGAGCCGCTGCGCGATCGCGGCCAGCCGGTTGCAGCCGGCCCAGCACATCGCGACAGAATGGGTGTGAATGCGCTGGCGGCCGCGATATTCCCAGATGCCGGCATCGGGCGTGAGCGCAAGCCGTTCGGCCTTGCGGCCCAGCACTTCGAGCAGCCTGAACAGCGCTTCGTCGCCCATCTGCGGCAGGCGCCGGTCGAAAAACATCGGCATCGCCGCAAGGATCACGCTGCCATAGGTGTCGTGCTGCGCCTGCTCGGCCGCGGCATTGCCGATGCGGACCGGGCCGTCGCCGCGAAAGCCTTTTAGGTTTTCGGCGATCCGCTCGTCCATCGGGTCGGCCGGCACGATGGGATAGACAGGGCGGATCATCTCCGCTTCCTCGGACACCAGATTGACGATGTAGAGAATGAAGTCTTCCATGGTGCGGGTGGCGCCGATGCGGTTCAGCGCCTTCACCACGAAATAGGCGTCGCGCAGCCAGCAGAAGCGGTAGTCCCAGTTGCGTTGCGAGCCCGGCGATTCCGGGATCGAGGTGGTGTGGGCCGCGACGATGCCGCCGGTCTCCTCGAAATTGGACAGCTTCAGCGTGATCGCGGAGCGGATCATCGCATCCTGCCAGTCATAGGACAGGTTCAGCCGGCGCACCCATTCGCGCCAATAGTCGCGCGTCTTGTCAAGAAAGTCGCGGCAGGTCGGCCCGAGTGCGGACGGAAACGGCTCGTCCGCCCCGAACACCATGTAGATCGGCCGCGTCAGCACGAACGAGCTTTCCCGTTCGATATAGGACAGCGGCGCATCGGTGGTGAGCCGCACTTGCATATCGCCGCCCCAGTAGCGGATATGGTTGCTGCCAAGGGCCTGATGCTTGACCGGGATGCCGTAATTGTAGGTCGGCCGGAACCGGATCGTGATGCGCGGCAGCCCTGCGACCGGTTCGATGATGCGGATCAGCTGCGGCGCGCGATAGGTGCGATCGAGATTCAGGAAGCGCGGCGCGAAATCGGTAATGCGAATTGCGCCGCCGCGCGAATCGGTCTGTTCGGTGACCACGATCGGGGTGTTTCGCATATAGTCCGAGCGGATATCGGCCAGGCCGTCGAGCACCACGTCGGTAAAGCCCTTCTCCTCGTCGCCTGCGATCAGCCGGCAAAACACTGGGTCGCTGTCGAATCTGGGGAAACACCACCAGGTGATGCGCGAGGACGGTTCCAGCAATGCGGCGGTGCGGCCGTTGCCGATGATCGCGAGGTCAAGGCCGTAATCGGTCTGCGCCTGCATTACCGCCGCTCCTCGGTCAAATAGCGCAGCCAGCGCCGTACATCCTGTGGTCCGTCGAAATTGAAAATCGTGCCTGGCACCATGCCTCCGACGGAGAATCCAAAACCCCCAAAGTCTGGAAGTGCCGCAAAAGCAGCGTGGTCGGTGATATCGTCGCCGATGAAGATCGGCGTGCGTCCGGAGAAGGGCCGCACGCTCATCAACTCGCGCAAGCCGGTGCCCTTGTCATAGCCGCCCGGCTTGATCTCGACCACAAGCTTGCCCGGCAACACCTCAAGCGATTCGCACCGCTCGTTCTTGCAGACCGCTGTCACCGCTTTCATGATCTCGCCCCCGAGTTGCGGTGCCAGCCGATAGTGAATCGCAAGCGAATAGCCCTTGTCCTCGACAATGATCCCTTCGCCAATGCGACCGATCCGCGCGAACGCTGCGCGCAGCTCGTCGTCGAGTGTCGCGATCTTGCTGCGGCGTATCTCGCTGTTCGGGGCGAAGCGGATCTCGGCGCCATGGCCGCCGACCGCAGGAAGTCTGAGCGGATGAAACAGCCGGTCCATCTCGGCGATCGGGCGGCCGCTGATGAAGGCGGCGGCGCCGCCAAAGGTTACAAACAGCGACGCGAGTGTCGCCCGCAAGTCGTCGGACACCTTCACGTCCAGAGGGGTCGGCGCGATGTCCAGTAAGGTGCCGTCAATATCGAGGAAGATTGCCGTAGTGTCCGGAGCGCTCAATGCATCGGACGGGAGTCTTGGCTGGTGTGACGGTCGAGCCTGACGATCTGCTTCTGGTGCGCTGTCGTTCGTTTCGGTTGTTGCGAGAATATCCGGCATAAGGCGGCGCTGACTTTTTTCCGCTTACCGCGGGCTTGAACTTCCGTGGAAAGCGGCCCTGTTCGGAGATGACGGAGCCCTGGAACAGGGCCCCGGCCAGATGGCGCTAGTTTGACCGCGCGTAAGGTCACGCGCGCGACTTATAACGTCTCAAAAAGGTCCCCCATGAAGCAACGGCGCTGCCGTCGCGGATGGCTGATGACTGAGATAGTGCAACGCAAAAAAGGGCGGAAAGTTCCATCGCCCCCTAACAAAATACCGCGCTTGACCCGCGGCACAGAAATTTCGACGATTTAACCGAGAAGTTAACCCGCGAAGTCACGAATCCGGTGAGGCATGGCGCCACGTCTGCGTATTCATTCGATCGACTGGTTCGAGCGTCCGGCGGAGTTCCGTATCCCGTTTCGATTCGGGGCCGTGACCGTCACCGCGGCATCCCAGCTGTTTCTGTTTGCGGAGATCGAAACCGAGGACGGCCGCCGCGGCCTCGGCGCCACTGCTGAGCTGATGGTGCCGAAATGGTTCAACAAGGATCCGGCGCTCACGCCCGGCCAGACGGTGGATCAGTTGCGGCGTGCGCTCGCGATCGCGCGCGATGCCTATCTGGACAGGCCGGCTTTGGACACAGCGTTCGGTCATCATGCGGCCCGGCACGCGTCCGTGCTTACGGCCTGCGCGCGCGAGGGCATCCCGGCGCTTGCTGCGGCCTTCGGCCCTGCCGAAATCGACAAGGCGGTCCTGGATGCGCTGCTGCGCGCCTGTCAGCGCACCGTGTTCGAAGGGCTCAGGGATAATATCGCCGGCCTCGACGCACGGCTGACGCCCGATATCGACGACGGTGCGATCTCGACTTATCTGGAGAGCCGCAGTCCGCTATCGCGGATCATGGTGCGGCACACGGTCGGCATGACCGATCCGGTCGACGATCTGCCACAGATTCACAGGCAAACAGGCTGCCGCTATTTCAAGCTCAAACTGTCGGGGGACGTGGTCGCCGATATCGAGCGGCTTGGCAGCATCGCTGCAACACTCGATGCGCAAGGCATCGATTATCGTGTGACACTCGATGCCAACGAGCAATATGGCAGCCACGACGCGCTGATGGCGCTCGGCGATACATTGTTGAGCCGGCCGCGATTTGCAAATTTCCTGCAGCGGCTCCTCTATGTCGAGCAACCATTGCCGCGCGATCTGACGTTCGCCACACCTCTCCGTGACTTCGGTAAGGTCTTCGCCGTCATCGTGGACGAAGGTGAAAGCGATTACGATGCATTCCCCAGGGCCGTGGCGCTCGGCTATCGCGGCATATCGTCGAAGGCATGCAAGGGCATCTACAAGTCTCTCATCAACGGTGCGCGGGCGGCCCTGTGGTCCGGCCGCGATGGGACGCGGACATTTGTCGCCGGCGAAGACCTGACTTGCCAGGCCGGGCTCGCAGTCCAGCAAGACCTCGCATTACTTGCCTTCCACGGTGTCGCGCATTCGGAGCGCAACGGACACCACTTTGTCGGCGGATTTCCGGCGGCCCCAGCTGAGGAAATCCTGGCCTTCCAGAGGGCGCATGCCGATCTTTACGAGGAGCGGGACGGGCAGGTACGGCTTGCGATCTGCGGCGGCGCACTGGCGCTCGGATCGCTGGCACAAACCGGCTTTGGGTCGGGCGTGGACCCCGAGCTGATCCGCGGTTCCGAGGCGAATATCCAGCGTGTTACCGCGGTCTGAGTTTCTCGAAAAATGGCCCTTTTCATCTTTTAACTAACCGGTTAAAAGACGCAAAAGCGTGACAGGGGGACCTACGGGGATGGCGGCGGCAAGACGGCTCGGAATCATCATGCATGGCGTGACCGGACGCATGGGCATGAACCAGCATCTGATCCGGTCGGTGCTGGCGATCCGCCAGCAGGGCGGGGTGGTGCTGTCCGACGGCAGCCGCGTCATGCCCGACCCGATTCTGGTCGGGCGCAACCCGGACAAGATCGCGGCGCTAGCGCAGCAACATGGCGTGTCGCGCTGGGCGACCGATCTCGACAAGGCGCTGCAAAATCCCGACGACGAGGTGTTCTTCGATGCCGGCACCACGCAGATGCGGCCCGAACTGCTGGAAAAGGCCATCGCGCACGGCAAGCATGTCTATTGCGAGAAGCCGATCGCGACCGATCTGGCATCCGCACTGAAGATTACCAAAATCGCCAACCAATCCGGGCTGAAGAACGGCGTGGTGCAGGACAAGCTGTTCCTGCCGGGCCTGCTCAAGCTGAAGATGCTGCGCGATTCAGGCTTCTTCGGCCGCATGATCGCGGTCAGAGGCGAGTTCGGTTACTGGGTGTTTGAAGGCGACTGGCAACCGGCGCAGCGGCCGTCGTGGAATTACCGCGCCGAGGACGGCGGCGGCATCATCCTCGATATGGTCTGCCACTGGCGCTATGTGCTCGACAATCTGTTCGGCGAGGTGAAAAGCGTGTCCTGCCTTGGCGCGTTGCATATCCCAAAGCGCTGGGACGAGAACGGCAAGGAATACCAGGCAACGGCGGACGATGCGGCCTACGCGACCTTCGAACTGGAAGGTGGCGTTATCGCGCACATCAACATGAGCTGGGTGACGCGCGTCTATCGCGACGATCTCGTGACGTTCCAGGTCGATGGCGTGAACGGATCGGCTGTCGCGGGCCTGACCGAATGCGTGATCCAGCCACGTCAGGGGACGCCGCGCCCGGTCTGGAATCCGGACGTGAAGCAGCCCATCGATTTCTACGACACCTGGCAGCCGGTGCCGGACAATCAGGTCTATGACAACGGCTTCAAGGTGCAGTGGGAGATGTTCATCCGTCATGTCGCGGAGAATGCGCCCTATCGCTACACGCTGCTGGAAGGCGCCAAGGGCGTGCAGCTGGTCGAATGCGCATTGCAGAGCTGGAAGGAGCGGCGCTTCGTCGATGTGCCGCCGCTGAAGGTGTGAGCTGCTGAGAGCGCAGCAAGACGAGAGGTTTATATGAACCGCTATGAACGCCCGCGGGCCGGCCTCACCATCGCGCTGCCGTGCGCCGACCGCAGCATGGAAGACTTCGCGGTCTCCGCACCAGGCGATTTTCCGTCGAAGGTGAATGCACCGCTCAATCGGATCGCATTCGCGGCAGCCCACGTTGTGGCCGATCCGCTGGCGGATTCCGATCCCTGGCTCGACGCGGCTGTCGACTGGGATCGTACCATCGCCTTCCGCGAACATCTTTGGGATCTTGGCTTCGGCGTTGCGGAGGCGATGGACACCGCTCAGCGCGGCATGGGGATGAGCTGGCCGCAATCGCTGGAGTTGATCCGCCGCTCGGTTGCAGCGGCAAAGCAGCGCAAGGGTCTGGTGTTTTCCGGCGCCGGCACCGATCAGCTCGCGCCGGAAGATGCGAAGTCCATCGACGACGTGATCCGCGCCTATGAGGAGCAGATCGCGGCGATCGAGGCTTTCGGCGGGCGCATTATTCTGATGGCCTCTCGCGCGCTGGCGCGCGTCGCCACCTCCGGCGACGACTATCGCAAGGTTTATGGCCGCGTGCTGTCGCAGGTGAAGGAGCCGGTCATCATCCACTGGCTGGGCGACATGTTCGATCCGGCGCTGTCCGGATACTGGGGCACGCAAGACCTCGATGCCGCGATGGATGTCGCGGTCGAAATCATCAATGCGCATGCGGCCAAGGTCGACGGCGTTAAGGTTTCCCTGCTCGACAAGGACAAGGAAATTGCGATGCGCCGGCGGCTCGCCAAGGGCGTGCGCATGTATACCGGCGACGACTTCAACTATGCCGAACTGATCGCAGGCGATGCGCAGGGCTATTCCGACGCGCTGCTCGGCATTTTCGACGCAATTGCGCCGGCCGCGGCCGCAGCGCTGGTCGCGCTCGCGAGGAATGACAGCGAGACCTTCCACGGCATTCTCGGGCCGACGGTGCCGTTGTCGCGGCACATCTTCCGGTCCCCCACGCGCTTCTACAAGACCGGCGTCGTCTTCATGGCCTATCTCAACGGCCACCAGGATCACTTCACCATGGTCGGCGGGCAGGAAAGCGCGCGTTCGACGCTGCATCTCGCCGAGATTTTCCGGCTCGCCGATGCGGCGGGGCTGCTGCGCGATCCGGAGCTTGCGGTCCAGCGCATGCGCAGCGTTCTGGCGGTGCGCGGAGTCGGCGCCTGATGCGCGACCTCTCCAGGGACCATCGCTGGCTCTCCATCAACACCGCCACCGTCCGCCAGCAGGCGGATTTCGTTGGTATCGTCGAAGCCTGCGCGCAGCGCGGCATCCGCGCGGTATCGCCGTGGCGGGATCAGGTCGCGCATGTCGGGCTGGAGCGTGCGGTCAGGGCGGTGCGCGACGCCGGACTGAAGCTGTCGGGATATTGCCGCGGCGGCATGTTCACCAGCGATGCCGCGCATCGGCAGGAGATGCTGGACGACAATCGCCGCGCCATCGACGAGGCCGCAGCGCTCGGCTCGCCGTGCCTTGTGCTGGTCGTCGGCGGTTTGCCGCAATATTCACGGCCGGGCTCGATTGCGTCAAAGGATATCCGCGCGGCGCATGCGCAGGTGACGGATGCGCTGGCGGAGCTTTTGCCTTACGCACAGAGCGCCGGCATGCCGCTTGCCGTCGAGCCGCTGCATCCGATGTATGCCGCCGACCGCGCCTGCGTGAATACGCTCCGGCAGGCGCTCGATATCTGCGACATGCTCGATCCGGCTCGGAGTGGTGCCATCGGCGTTGCGATCGACACCTATCATGTGTGGTGGGATTCCGACGTTTGGACCCAGATCGCGCGCGTCGGCAAGCAGCGGCTGCTCGCATTCCATGTCTGCGACTGGCTGGTGCCGACCAGGGACATGCTGCTCGATCGCGGCATGATGGGCGATGGGGTCATCGACATTCCGGCTTATCGCCGGGAAGTCGAGGCGCAGGGCTTCCATGGATTTATCGAAGTGGAATTGCTGTCGAACGATTGGTGGTCGCGTCCGATCGGTGAGGTGCTCGACACTGTGATCGCTCGCTACAGGACGGTGGTTTGAGCGCGTCTTGTTGAGCGTGATCTCGTCCGCAAAACCGGCAGTCGCCGTTTCGGGATCGCGCTTTAGCTAATCCGGTGTCGCGCGCTCGCGGTCGGGCACCGGTCCGTCGGGCGTTGCAAGATTGCTGCGCTCGTCGCTACCCGGCCGTTCCGGGCTTTGTTCGTAGGTTTCGAGCACGACATCGTCGTTTTCCTTCGCCGGCTGGACCTCGGAACTTCTGCGCGCGGGGCGTCTCGGACTGCAGATTGCGTCGTGCGCAGGGCGGTGTTTTGGCGTTTCCATGGCGCGCGCCTTTGTGATGGAACCGCAAATCAACGCGGCGCTCGCCGATGCGTTCCGTGCAATGCCACGCAATGCCGATGGTCCGGGAACGTCCGTCGCGATGCAGCGTTAGGGAGGCACTGATTTCGCAAACGATCGTATGGAGGATCGACGATGGACTGGAATCGTGTCGAAGGTAACTGGAAGCAGGTCAAGGGAAAGATCAAGGAACAATGGGGCAAGCTCACTGACGACGATCTCGACGTCATCAACGGCCGCCGCGACCAGCTCGAAGGCAAGATTCAGGAGCGTTACGGTATCGCCAAGGACCAGGTGAAGAAGGATATCGACACCTGGTACGGCACGCAGCGCTGGTAAACAAAGCCGTAACGCAGCTTTGCGCCGGCAGGGGCCTCTCCGAAAGGGGAGGCCTCTTTTTGCGCAGCATATCGAAGCGTTCACCATTTGCGTAATTGCGGACCCGGGTTTAACCGGATGGCATTGCGACGCCGCTAGTACGGTTGCGAACCGCGACGATACCGAAGCATCAGACTCCGGATCGCGCGGCTTGAGGGACCGGCAATGCTGCGCGTCATCGGAGTGCTGATGATGGCCGTCGTCTATATGGGGGCAAGCCCCGTAAGCGCGGCCGAGCTTTGGCCGGACGCGCGTGCAGCGTCCGCATCGTTCAGTCTCGCCGCAAAATGGCAGAGTGCTCTACGCGGCCTCGCAGACGATGAGGCGAGACTTGCGGCGTGCCGCTCTGACGTGTGGACGTGCGGCGACGCCGAAATCCGGCTTGAAGCCATTGTCGCGTCCGGCCGTGCGCGGGAGGGTCGCGCCCGGATCGGAGAAATCAATCGTGCAGTCAACCTTGCCATCCGGCCGGTCAGCGACGAACGCCAGTTCGGTGTCGCCGATTATTGGTCTGGGCCGCTGGAGACGCTCGCGTCCGGCCAGGGCGATTGCGAAGACTACGCCATTGTGAAACTGCTGGCGCTTCAGCAGGCCGGCATCGCGCGCAGCGATCTGCGTCTCGTAATTGTCAGGGAGCGAGCGTCCCGAAGCGCGCACGCAGTCGCTGCAGTCCGGTTCGACGGGCGCTGGCTTTTGCTGGACAACCGTTTTCTGGCGCTTGTCGATATTGAACACAGCCACTACCGCGTGCTCGCTCAACTGGAGCCCGATGCGAACGTGCTGCGCTTTGCTGCGATCGATGCTGTAACGGCGAGCGCCCCTGGCATCAGGTAGCGCGCGAAGCGGCCGCGGCGGCCTCAAGAGCCTGAATCCGCGCTTTGTAGGTGGCAACTTCGCTCTCAAGCCGCGCAACATTCTGCAGCAGCCGTTCGCTGGTCAGCTTCAGGAAATAGAATCCGAAATCCGGATCCTGGAAATACAGTTCGCGCACCTTGTCGTAGATGATGAACAGCACCTGGCCGTCCTCGATGCATTCGACGGTTGCGGTTCGCTTGTTGTCGGGTGCCAGAAAGCCGAGTTCGCCCATCACGCGTCCGGGGGGCAATTCGACACCGAATTCCTTGACCAGGAACTTTCCGGTGACGGTGTAATACATTGCATTCGCGACGTCACCCTTATGGAACAGAACGTCGCCGGCCTTGAAGTTCTTCTTGGTCATGAACGGCTTCAGCCATTCCATGTCGAGATCGCCCTGCGAAGCAATCTTCACGCGCTTGACCAGTTGCTGAATCTGATAGAGGCGGAACACGTTGATCGGCAGCAGAACGGCATACATGAAGAAGGTGGGCAGCGCCTTCGCCAGCAGGCCGTAGCCCATGAACAGGATATTGCTGATGATCGCGGCGATACGCAGCGGGATCATGGTCCGCAGCGTCACCGAGGCCACGTAGAAGACACCGCCGATCAAGCCGAGCAGATTCGCCAGGTCCATTTTGGACCTGATGAAATCGACCAGATAGGTGACGAGATAGCCTAAATCCATGGGTCACTCCCACGACCTCTCGGGAGAACACTGGCGTGTCCCGATTCCTTCCATGTCCGCGGCGCATGGGCAAGAATCGTATGCGTATTACAGAAAATGGATGATCCGGCGATAGCTACAACCGAATGATTTCACCCTCGATGGCGGCGATCGTACCCGGCCTCGCCGCGCGCGCCTCGGCGAGCAGCGCGTCCATCGCAGCATCGTCATGCTCCGGGGCATGATGAAACAGGCAGAAAGTCTTGACGCCGGCGGCGTCTGCGAGCCGCATCCCGTCCTGCCAGGTCGAGTGGCCCCATCCCTTTTTGGCCTCGATTTCGTCCTCGGTATAGGCGGTGTCGTAGATCATGAGGTCGGCGCCGTTCGCCGCGGCGATCAGCGCCTCGTCGCGATGGTCTCGGCGTTCTTCATTGTCCGTCAGATAGGCAACCGACCGTCCCTCATAGTCGATGCGATAGCCCGTCGCCCCGCCGGGATGGTTGAGCGCGACGGTGCGGATCGTTACGCCGTCGCCCGGGGCAATGTTCTCGCCGGCGCGAAAATCGCGATATTCGATCTCGGCCTTGAACATATCGATGCCAATCGGAAATAGCGGCTCGCTCATCATGGTTTCCATGACGGCTTTCAGCCGGAAGTCGGGCAACAGATTGCCGGCCCACATCCGGAACCGGTGCTGCGGGTGAAAGAACGGCGCGAAAAATGGAATGCCGATAACGTGGTCATAGTGGCAATGCGTCAACATCAGGTCGGCCTGGATCGGGCCGCCCTCCGCGATCAAGGCGTCACCAAGCTCGCGCAGCCCGGTGCCGCCATCCAGAATGATCAGGCGGTTGCCGCAGCGGATTTCGACGCACGGTGTATTGCCGCCATAGCGCTTGGTGGCGGGACCGGGGCAGGGCAGCGAGCCGCGCACGCCCCAGAACCGGACAGTGAAGTCTGACATTGACAGTTTCGTCCCCCGTTTCGGCCTTTCAAGGCTCTTGATGCTGCATGGTATGCGCCGTGTCCGGTACGTCACAATCCGGTACGTCACAAGCGCGATCACGTTTTTTTGCGCGGCGCTTGTGGTGTGCGGGCGAGCGGCGATGCGCGGCGTACGGCATCACTTTTCATCGAACGCGAAGACGCCGTTCCAAGACGGCGGCGGTGGTGTGATCCGGAATGCCTCGATACGGGTCTGATAAAGGTCAAACAGTCCGGCCAGGCCGAAGGTCTGCTCGGCTTGTTTCGCCCGCTGCAGCGCATTTTCCGCGCCAGCCCAGTCGCGCTCGCGATAGCAGGCGAGCATTTCCCTAGTGAGTTCGGCTATCGACCTGAAGTCTTGGCTTGCTGCAACCTTGCTGTCGCCCACCAGTGCGTAAATGCTTTCCGGCTCAGTCTTGCCCTTCACCGTAATCAGGTCGATTTGCACGGCGGCGAAGTTGCCGTCGAGCTTTTCCGCAGTTCGTGCGCCGAGAATGATCGGTACACCATAAGTTTTCGTACGGCCTTCGAGCCGGGACGCGAGATTCACCGGGTCGCCGAGGACAGAATAGTCGAAACGCAGATCCGAGCCCATGTTGCCGACCACGCAGGTCCCGGTATTGATGCCGAGACCGATTTTCATCGGCAGGAACGGTACGCCATCCTCCAGGGCCTCGGCCTCGCGTTCGTGGTTCAGCTCATCGATCTTGTGGAGCATGTCGAGCGCAGCGGAACAGGCATGGACTTCATGCAGAGGATCGTCCAGCGGCGCGTTCCAGAACGCCATAATGGCGTCGCCGATATATTTGTCGATCGTGCCCTTGCGATCGATGATCGAGTTGGTCAACGGGGTCAGCAGCCGGTTCATCAGCTTGGTCAGGCCCTGCGGATCGTCCTTGAAGGTCTCCGAGATGCTGGTGAATCCGCGGACATCACTGAAGAGAATCGTCATGGTACGGGTTTCGCCGCCGAGGACGAGCCGTTCCGGAGCATTCGCAAGCTGCTCGACGAGAGTCGGCGACAGGTAATGCGCGAAGGCCGACCGGATGCGGCGCCGGTCTACCTGCTCGCGGAAATAATTGATGAAGACGAGCGTCAAATAGATGACGAAGATCGCAATCAGCGGAAACGAGATGTCGAATAGCAGTCCGTATTGCGAATAGAAATGCCACGAACCGAAGACCATCGCGATAACCATACAGAACCCGAAGATCAGAAGTCCGGTGACACCCATCAGTGGCGCGACAGCGACCGTGATGATTCCAACGAGCGCCGTGATCAATATCTCGGCGCCGTTGGCATAGTCGGGACGCGACAACAGCTCTTGCGAGAAGATGTTCTCCAGGATTTGGGCATGCACTTCGACGCCGGGCATATCGACTTCGACCGGAGTGGCCTTGAGATCGAGAAGGCCTGCGGCAGACGTTCCGATCAGTGCCACACGGCCCTGAAACCGGTCCGCCGGGAAATTGCCTTCCATGACGTCCTTTGCTGAAACGAAGCGCGCGGAATCGTGTGGCGCAAAATTGATCCAAAGCCGTCCGTTCTTGTCGGTGGGGATCTGCACCGGAACGCCCTGAATCGCGACCCATTGAATTCCGGTGACTTTGTCGGTGTTGATAAGCAGCGCGCCGGCACCGGTCGCGACCCGCAGAATCTCCATCGTCAGGGCCGGTATTTTCTGACCCGCGGCTTCGGCGATCAGCGGGACTCGCCGCACCACGCCATCGCGCTCCGGAACGAGTGTCAGGTTGCCGCGTCCGGCGGCTGCCTTGTCCAGCACCGGGATGTTGCGAAGAAGACCGGCGAACTTGAACAGGAAGGGCGTCGGATCGGCTCCCAGCATCGCGATGCCAGGGGTTTCTTCAGGCGGCGGCGTCGGCGTGATGATCGCTGCCTGACCGAGCACCACACCGCCTCTGGCAATCACCGAGGCGAGGACCTCGTCGTTGCTTGGCAATGACTTCATCGTTTGGCGCGTCGCCTCGTCGATCTGAGGAAGCGATTGCGCGACAATGGCTGGCGACATGCGATCCGGCTCGGACATCAGAATGTCGAACGCAATCACGACAGCGCCCGCCTTCTGCAGACGGTCGACCAGTTCTGCGATCTGGGTGCGCGGCCATGGCCATTGCCCGAGGGTGCGCAGGCTCGCTTCGTCGATGTCGACGACCACTGCCGGCCGCTTGTCGGGCGCCGCTACGCGCGGCTTCAGAACTTGATAAAAGTCGAAGCTGCGCCAGCGCAGATTTTCCAGCTGAGGGGGATCCCACAACCGGAACGCCATGAAGCCAATGAGCAGAGCGAAGCCGGCCGTCCGCGTCACGCCGAACCAGCGCATCAGGCTGAATCGCTTGCGCAGGGCGGCGCGCTGTTCGCGTTCCTCGCGCCTCTTCTCTCGAATCGCGAGCCGCCGTTCGTTGAGGCGATGGAGCTGTTCTTTGAGGTTCGGAGCCACGTGCGGACGCTACTAAAGACACCCGGACTGCGCCAGATGATGCAGGCCGGCACGGAAATTCGTGACAAGCCGATAGCCGCTTTGACCCCGGGCCGAAAGGGCAGTCAGAGCCTGCCGATGGAGCAAGGGTGGAGCCGGCCCGAACGTCACGACCCGCGCCCCGTGTCCGGGATTGCGGCATATTTTACCGCTCGCCGTAGGGCGCCCGTTGGTGTCGTCAACCAAGGCCGTTTGATTTTGTTGCGTTTTTGCGCCTTGACCGCACAAAATGGCGCTGAACGAGCGTGAGGGAATGGCGGATGAAGGCGATTATTGTCGGCGGCGGAATTGGCGGGCTGACCACGGCGCTGATGCTGCATGCGCGCGGCATCGATTGCGAGCTGTTCGAGCAGGCCGAACAGATCCGCGAACTGGGGGTCGGGATCAACACGCTGCCGCATGCGATCAAGGAGCTCGCGCAGATCGGTCTGTTGGAGCGGCTCGATCAGGTGGCGATCCGCACCTACGAACTGATCTATTGCAACCGTCTCGGGCAGGAAATCTGGCGCGAGCCGCGCGGCACCGATGCGGGCTTCGACTATCCGCAATTTTCCATCCATCGCGGGCGCCTGCAGGGTGTGATCTATGCCGCCGCCCGGGCGCGGCTTGGCGAATCCCGCATTCATACCGGCCACCGGCTCGGCTCGTTCACCCAGGACGAGACCGGAGTCACCGCCTATTTCTTCGATCGGTCTGGATCGCATATTCACACGGCACGCGGCGATATTCTGATCGGCGCCGACGGGCTGCATTCGTTTGTGCGCGCACAGCTCTTTCCGAACGAAGAGCCCGCACGCTTCACCGGCACGGTGCTGTGGCGCGGTGCGCTGGACTGGCCGAAATTCCTCACCGGGCGTTCGATGGTCATTGCAGGCGGCATGGCTGGCAAGCTCGTGCTGTATCCGATTGCAGAAGGGACGCGCGACGATCGCTGCCTCATGAACTGGGCAGTAATGGTGAAGGTCTCAGAGGGTGGCGGTACGCCGAAAAAGGAGGACTGGTCGCGGCCCGGCCGCTTCGAGGACCTGATGCCGCATGTGCAGAAATTCGCGATCCCCTATTGCAATGCCAAGGCGCTGATCGAGGCGACGCCGGAATTCTGGGAATATCCGCTCTGCGACCGCGATCCGCTGCCCTATTGGTCGCATGGCCGGGTCACGCTGCTCGGCGACGCCGCGCATCCGATGTATCCGGTCGGCTCGAACGGCGCGTCGCAGGCCATTCTCGATGCGCGCTGTCTCGCCGACCGGCTGGTGGACAGCGAACATCCCCGCCACGCTCTCTACGCCTATGAGCGCGAACGGCTGCCGGTCACCTCGCAGATCGTGATGATGAATCGCAAGGGAGGCCCGGAAGGCGTAATCGATGCGGTCGAGCAGCGTGCGCCGGACGGCTTTGCGAATATCGATGACGTACTGTCCTACGAGCAGCGCAAGGCCATTGTGCGCGGTTATGCCGGTGCGGCGGGCTTTGCGCGCGAACAGGTCAACCGCCCCGCGGCGAAGGCGGCGTAGTTGTAATCGCCTCTCTCCGCTTGCGGAAAGAGGCGACGAAACACCTCACTCCGCCGGCGGCGGGGGCAGGAAAATGATCTCGTGGCGCGCGGCGAGCGCGACGACCTCGTCGGGATTCTGCTCCTTCATGGAGTGGATTCCCCAGAACAGGTCATAGAGCTTGCGGGTCGGCGTGACCCAGAAAAAGCATTTCACCGGCTGGTCGGACTTGTTGAAGATGCCATGCGGAATCTGCATCGGCAGCCGAATGGTGTCTCCCGCCGTCGCCGAATAGTCGCGTCCATCCAGCAGGAAGTCGAGCTTGCCTTCCAGCATGTAGATGAACTCGTCCTGGGTCGGATGGATGTGCGGCGGCACGAAGGTGCCGGGCGGGAATGTGGCGTGCCAGGCGAAATTCTGCTCCGACAGAACCTTCGGGACATAGGTCTGCCCCAGAATATTCCAGACGATGCCGTCGATGCCGGTTGCGGCCTTGGTGATGCCAGCCGTGAGCGGTTGCATGTGACGCGAACTCCCTTCGCCTCCGGATTCCAGTCCGGCATTAAACCAGAAAGGAATGGGGATCGAAAAGCGTCCGTGCGGCACCGGCCCTCTCTTTTGGCAAAAGCGTAAACGCGGGCAATCAGGGTCGCGGATAAGTGCGTCGGTGCAACCGTCACCTCGGCTTAATCTTAACGCAGCACCGGGGTCATGCCAGCACAACCGGGTGGTGTCAGGACACGGGGCCGCGCGTGCCCGTCCGCTGCGGCATTGCCGCGGACGGCGTTTCTCCGATTTCCGAGGGCTTCCGGCCGGACAGCCGCTTGTGCAGGTGGACCATCATGGCCATGCCGAACAGCGGCGTCGCGAGATTCACAATCGGGATCGACACAAAGGCCGCGATGAACAGGCCAGCGGTGAATACCGAGGCCTGATTGGCCTTGCGAAAGGCCTTGGCCTCGGCCGGCGGGCGGAATCGCATCGCAGCCAGGTCGAAATATTCGCGGCTGAGCAGCCACGCCGCTGCAATGAAGAGAATGATGAAACCGAAGCCGGCGAACAGGATGAAGGGCAGCGCGACGAGATAGATCAGGATCGCGACAAGCGCGGTCTTGATGCCCTCGTACAGCGAGCGATCCAGCGGCAGCGCCTGACCGACAGGATCGGCGGCATAGTAGGTTCGCTCCACCAATTCGGCGATCTCGTCGACAAAAAAGCTGCCGACAAAGGCGGTCACCGCCGGCATCAGGAAAATGCCGCCGATCACAATGCCGAGCGCCGACGCGATCGAGGCAATCCAGATCAGCCAGGATAGCGGGGTGTGCGAATTTGGACCGAGCGCGCCTTCGGCCCAGGCGCCGCCGCTGACCGTCAGCCAGTCGAGAAGTTTGTAGAGCCCCGCTCCGACCAGAATGATCATGAGAAGGGCGAGCAGCATCGACTTGATCAGCACTGCGCGGAAGGGCGGCGAGACCATCTGCTGCAAGGCCTTGAATGCGGCGTCGAACATGGCGAGCTCCGGCACCTGCCGTCAGGATCGGCGGCAACGCGGCTACAGATAAAGCTGCAAATGCCGGGGGCAAGACTGCACCGGAGACTGCGCCGTCTGAAAAAATGAAAATGGCCGGGACAAAGCCCGGCCATGAAAATCGGTTCCGATGTGACTCCGCCGGTCAGCGCCGCCGGTCAGCCTTCTTCAGGCGAACCACCACATCGATGCGGGCGATCTCGTAACCCTCGGGTGCAACCGGCATCTTGTCGACGATCACGTCGGCGCCCGGGATATCGACCAGCTCGTTGTCGCCCTCGACGAAGAAGTGGTGATGCTCGGAGGCGTTGGTGTCGAAATAGGTCTTCGAGCCGTCGACCGCGACCTGGCGCAGAAGGCCGACTTCTGTGAACTGGTGCAGCGTGTTGTAGACCGTGGCAAGCGAGACCGGGACCTTTGCCTTGGTGGCTTCCTCGTAGAGCATTTCCGCAGTCAGGTGCCGGTCGCCCTTCCCGAACAGGATCCAGCCGAGCGCCATGCGCTGCCGGGTCGGACGCAGGCCAACCTCCCGCAGCATCGACTTCACGTCATGCCAGGGACAGCCATTCAATTCGGTACGGCGCGGATCGTGCGCCGGCACCGGAAAGGCCGGGCGCTGAGTCGAAGCGGACTCAGACGGCGTGGAAAATACAACTGTACGCGGTGGGTTCATTGCTCTCTTTGCCCCTTGATCCCGGTTCAAGGCCGAGATTGTTGCATATGTAATTATAGCCGGGGCCTTTCGCCACTTGCAACCGTTTCGCATCTAGCCAGATTAGAATAGCACGAATTTGGTTGCTTTGCTGCCAACTTCCCCCTGTGTTAGGAACCGCGGGGATTTTCCAGGCACCTTCAAGCACATTGGGGTACGACACCGGCATGCAGAGCCGCCGAACCAGTTTCGACTACGAAGACCTTCTGGCCTGCGGCCGGGGTGAATTGTTCTCTGACGGACCGCAGCTTCCGCTGCCGCCGATGCTGATGTTCGACCGGATTTCCGAGATGTCCGAGCAGGGCGGGGAGCATGGCAAGGGCCTCGTCCGGGCGGAACTCGATGTAAAGCCGGACCTCTGGTTCTTTGCCTGCCATTTCAAGAACGATCCCGTGATGCCCGGCTGCCTCGGGCTGGATGCGCTGTGGCAATTGCTGGGCTTTTTCCTTGGCTGGAGCGGGTCTTCCGGCAATGGCCGGGCCCTGGGTCTCGGCGAGCTTAAATTTTCCGGTCAGGTGCTGCCGACCGTGAAAAAGGTGGTCTACGGGCTTGAGATCAAGCGTGTTATGCGCTCCAAGCTCATTCTCGGGATCGCCGATGGATGGCTGTCGGCCGACGGCAACGTGATCTACCGTGCCAGCGACCTCAAGGTCGGTCTGTTCAAGCAGGACACCCCGCTGGCGGCGGGAGCGTAGGGCCGCCGGTCCTTTGCGCCTTGCGATCTTGCGCCGGACCGGTCAAGTGTGTCCCCTGCAAGCCCAATCATGGGCCGCGCCTATCCCGGAGACGGTGGGATCGGACGGACGGACATTTGCGATCTGATTTCTTGTTAGCGAGGCAGTCATGCGGCGAGTGGTCGTGACCGGGATGGGCATTGTCTCATCGATCGGGAACAATACGCAGGAGGTTCTGGCGAGCCTTCGCGAGGCGAAATCCGGCATCTCGCGCGCGGAGCAATTCGCCGATCACGGCTTCAAATGTCAGGTTGCCGGCATTCCCAACATCGACGTCGAGAGCATGATCGACCGCCGGGCGATGCGTTTCCTCGGTCAGGGTGCCGCCTGGAACCATATTGCGATGGAGCAGGCGATCCGCGACAGCGGACTGGAAGAAAGCGACATCGTCAACGAGCGCACTGGAATCATCATGGGGTCGGGTGGTCCGACTACCTCGACGATTGTCGAAGCCGCCGACATTACCCGCGAGAAGGGTTCGCCCAAGCGCATCGGACCGTTCGCAGTACCGAAAGCGATGTCGTCGACCGCATCGGCGACGCTTGCGACCTGGTTCAAGATCAAGGGCGTGAACTATTCGATTTCGTCGGCCTGTGCGACCTCCAACCATTGCATCGGCAACGCAGCGGAAATGATTCAGTGGGGCAAGCAGGACATCATCTTCGCCGGCGGTTGCGAGGACTTGCACTGGACGCTGTCGAATCTGTTCGATGCGATGGGCGCGATGTCCTCGAAATACAACGACACGCCAGCGACGGCTTCGCGGGCCTATGACGCCGATCGCGACGGCTTCGTGATCGCCGGCGGCGCCGGTGTACTGGTTCTGGAAGAACTCGAGCACGCCAAGGCACGCGGCGCGAAAATCTATGCTGAAGTAGCGGGCTATGGCGCGACTTCGGACGGCCACGACATGGTGGCGCCGTCCGGCGAAGGCGCCGTACGCTGCATGAGGATGGCGCTGAAGGATGTCAAAATCCCGGTCGATTACGTCAACCCGCATGCGACCGCGACGCCGGTGGGCGATGCCAAGGAGATCGAGGCGCTGCGCGAGGTATTCGGCGACAAGTGCCCGCCGATTTCCGCGACCAAGTCGCTGACCGGTCATTCGCTCGGCGCGGCTGGCGTTCAGGAGGCGATCTACTCACTGCTGATGATGAACAACGGCTTCATCTGCGAGAGCGCCCATATCGAGAATCTGGACCCTGCCTTCGCGGATATGCCGATTTTGCGCGAGCGCAAGGACAACGTGAAGCTCGGCTGCGTTTTGTCGAATTCGTTCGGCTTCGGCGGCACCAACGCTTCGATCGTGTTCAAGCAGCTCGACGCCTGACCGGCGATGCGGCTTGTCGAGCAGGACATCGACTGGCACGACGGCAATCTGGTTGACGTTCATGTCGCCGGTTTGCCCGGCACCAAGCAGACTGTGCGGCTGTTCGTCGATCTCTTTCCCGACGAGGAAGGCGTCGATCGCCGCAAACGCTATCTGTGCACTGGCGAGGGACTCCGGCGCATTCTTTTCTCCGCGGAGACCGGACGCATTCGCAAGAGCAGCAAGTCCGGCAATATCGACTTCATGCGGGTCGAGCCGGGATATGACACGGAAATTCTGACCGTCACCCTTTTCGGCGGGGTGGTGGAGGCGGAAGCGCAAAGTTTTCATCCGACAGAAGCTGCCATCAAATGACAAAACTCATGCAGGGAAAACGCGGGCTCATCATGGGCGTCGCGAACGACCACTCGATCGCCTGGGGTATCGCACGGACGCTTGCGGAGCACGGCGCCGAGATGTGCTTCACCTATCAGGGCGAGGCCCTGCTGAAGCGGGTGAAGCCGCTGGCGCAATCTGTCGGCTCCGACTTCCTCATGCCCTGCGATGTCGAGGATATCGCCTCCGTCGATGCCGTCTTCGACGCGATGAAGCAGAAATGGGGGACGATAGACTTCTTCGTTCACGCCGTCGGCTTCTCCGACAAAAACGAGCTGAAGGGCCGCTTCGCCGATTGCACCCGCGAGAACTTTGTCCGCACCATGGTGATCTCGTGCTTCTCGTTTGCGGAGGGCGCCAAGCGCGCGGCGGAGCTCATGCCGAATGGCGGCGCCATGCTGACGCTGACCTATAACGGCGGCGATCGCGCCATGCCGAACTATAACGTGATGGGGCTCGCCAAGGCCGCACTGGAATCCTCGGTGCGGTATCTCGCGGTTGATTTCGGCAGGCAGAAGATCCGCGTCAACGCGATCTCGGCGGGACCGATCCGCACGCTTGCCGGTGCCGGTATTCACGATGCGCGCTACATGTTTGCGTTCCAGCAGCGGCATTCGCCGCTCGGCCGCGGCGTCACGCTGGAGGAATTGGGCGGGGCGGGGCTGTATCTCCTGTCCGACCTTTCGACCGGCGTCACCGGCGAAATCCATTTCGTGGATTCAGGTTACAACGTTATCGCGATGCCGCTGCCGGATGCGCTGCGCGCCGAGGCAGGCGGGAAGAATGGCGGGGAGTAGGCGAGGGTGTGAGATGTCGGCGCTGTCGGCGCGCAGCGCGGACGCCTTGCGGCGCTGATTGCGATTATGGGCAAGGACCCGCTGTTCCGGCAAAGCGAGCAAGAGACCGAACGGCTGGCCGCCGACAGGAAGGTGATGACGTTTGCCACCGTCGTCATGTTTCTGAAAGTGCTGACCGGCTTCCTTGCGCTCGCGCTGATTGCCGCAATCTGGCTGGTCTGGCGCGCGGGATAGAAAAGGGCGGCCTCGCGGCCGCCCTGTTGCATTCTTGCAATGACGCTTCTGCTTACGCTGCCTTGCGCAGGTCGTCCTTGTCGGCGAGGTCGAACCGGTCGGCGTTCATGACCTTGTTCCACGCCTTGACGAAGTCCTTCACGAACTTCTCCTTCGAGTCTGCGCAGGCATAGACTTCCGCGAAGGCGCGGAGCTGCGAGTGCGAACCGAAGATCAGATCGACTGCGGTTGCAGTCCATTTCGGCGCCTTGGTCTTGCGGTCGACGCCCTGATAGATGCCCTCTGCATTCGGGGCCTGCCACTCGGTGTCCATGGTCAGCAGGTTGACGAAGAAGTCGTTCGTCAGTTTGCCCGGCGTCTTGGTGAAGACGCCATGCTTGGAGTCGCCGAAATTGGCGCCGAGCACGCGCAGACCGCCAATCAGCACCGTCATTTCCGGACCGGTCAGCGTCAGCAGCTGCGCACGATCGACCAGAGCTTCCTCCGGCTTCATGAACTGCTTCTTGTTCTTGTTGATATAGTTGCGGAACCCGTCCTGACGCGGTTCCAGCGGCGCGAAGGATTCGACGTCGGTCTGATCCTGCGACGCATCCATGCGGCCCGGCGCGAAGGGGACCTTCACCTCGACGCCAGCATCCTTCGCGGCCTTTTCGATGGCGGCGGCGCCGCCCAGCACGATCAAGTCGGCGAGCGATACCTTCTTGCCAAAGCCCTTCTGGATCTCTTCGAGCTTCGCCAGCACGGTCTTCAGTTTCGCCGGCTCATTGACTTCCCAGTCCTTCTGCGGAGCCAGGCGGATGCGTGCACCATTTGCGCCGCCGCGCTTGTCGGAGCGGCGGAACGTCGAGGCCGAAGCCCAGGCGGTCGAGACCAGATCGCGGACCGACAGACCGGAAGCGAGAATCTTCGCCTTCAGGTCTTCTGCATCCTTGGCATCGATCAGCGGATGATCGACCTCGGGGATCGGATCCTGCCAGATCAGCACTTCCTTCGGCACGAGCTTGCCGCGATAGCGCACACGCGGGCCCATGTCGCGGTGGGTGAGCTTGAACCAGGCGCGGGCAAAGGCGTCGGCGAACTGATCCGGATTCTCGTAGAAGCGGCGCGAAATCTTCTCGTAGATCGGATCGAAGCGCAGCGACAGGTCGGTGGTGAGCATGCGCGGCAAATGCTTCTTGTTCGGATCGAATGCATCCGGAACATTGGGCGTCGCGTTCTTCGCACGCCATTGCTTGGCACCGGCCGGGCTGGTCTCAAGCTCCCATTCGTATTCGAACAGGTTCTTGAAGAACAGGTTCGACCACTTGGTCGGCGTTTGCGTCCATGTGACTTCCGGTCCGCCGGTGATCGCGTCGGCACCGACGCCCGATCCATGACGGCTCTTCCAGCCGAGGCCCTGATCCTCGATCGCGGCCCCCTCCGGATCGGGACCGAGCAGCGACGGATCGCCCGCGCCGTGGGTCTTGCCGAAGGTGTGGCCGCCGGCGATCAGCGCGACGGTTTCCTCGTCGTTCATCGCCATGCGGTAGAAGGTTTCGCGGATGTCCTTGGCCGCCGCAATCGGATCAGGGTTGCCGTTCGGGCCTTCCGGGTTCACGTAGATCAGGCCCATCTGCACCGCGCCGAGCGGATCGGCGAGCTCGCGCTCGCCCGAATAGCGCTCGTCGCCAAGCCAGGTGCCTTCCGGTCCCCAGTAGAGTTCTTCCGGCTCCCACACGTCGGCGCGGCCGCCGGCGAAACCGAATGTCTTGAAGCCCATCGACTCCAGCGCAACATTGCCGGCGAGGATCATCAGGTCGGCCCAGGAAATCTTGCGGCCGTACTTCTGCTTGATCGGCCAGAGCAGGCGGCGGGCCTTGTCGAGATTGGCGTTATCCGGCCACGAGTTCAGCGGGGCGAAGCGCTGCTGTCCGGCACCCGCGCCGCCGCGGCCGTCGGTGATCCGGTAGGTGCCCGCCGAGTGCCAGGCCATGCGGATCATCAGGCCGCCATAGTGACCGAAGTCGGCCGGCCACCAGTCCTGCGAATCCGTCATCAGCGCATGCAGGTCCTTGATTACGGCATCGAGGTCGAGCGTCTCGAATTCTTTCGCATAGTCGAAGTCTTTGCCCATCGGATCGGACAGGTCGGAATTCTTATGCAGCACCTCGATATCCAGCATTTCCGGCCACCAGTCGCGATTGCGCGGACCGCGGCTGCCGGTGAATGGGCATTTGCCCGGGCCCTTATCGTCGGTTCTTGCGTCCATGTCGTTGGAACTCCTCCTCAAATGATTGATCGAAGCTTGGCTGCCGGGCCGGACCATGCTCCGTAGTTTGGATAAGGTCCAATTGGATTGATTAGGATCAACGATAAGATTATCTTATTGACATGGTCACCCTTCGCCAGCTTCGTTATTTGAACGCGCTCGCGCGGCACCGGCATTTCGGCCGCGCCGCCGAGGCCTGTGCCGTCAGCCAGCCGGCGCTGTCGATGCAGATCAAGGACCTCGAGCGGGACCTTGGTGTTGCGCTGGTAGAGCGGCGCACCAACGATGTCGCGATGACCGAAACCGGTCTCGAAATCGCCCGGCGGTCCGAGCGCA
The DNA here is from genome assembly GCA_049324435.1 of Pseudomonadota bacterium. Taxonomy (GTDB): domain Bacteria; phylum Pseudomonadota; class Alphaproteobacteria; order Rhizobiales; family Xanthobacteraceae; genus Pseudorhodoplanes. The sequence continues at coordinate 668 of JBMOOQ010000064.1, read as the reverse complement.
TCCTGAGCGAGGTCTCCGATCTTGAGGACTTCGCGCGGCATCGCGGTGCGGTATTGTCGGGCACGCTCCGGTTTGGTGTCATTCCGTCGGTCGCGCCATATGTGCTGCCGCATATCTTGCCGGTTCTGCAGGAGAAACATCCCGATCTCGAACTGGAATTGCGGGAAACCCAGACACGGTTTCTGGTCGAGGAACTGATCCGCGGAACGCTCGATGTGGTGATGATCGCGTTGCCGGCGCCGCAAGCGGAAATCGAAACGCTTGCTTTGTTCGACGATGCCTTTCTGCTCGCCGCTCCCGCAGGCGACGATCTGCCGAATTGCGCGCGCATCACCGCGGATGACATCGATCCGAGCCGGCTTATCCTGCTTGAAGAAGGTCACTGCCTGCGCGATCAGGCGCTCGCCTTCTGCAGCGACGCTTCGGGCGGCACGCTCCGCGAACTCGGCGCCACCAGCCTCACCACCGTGATGCAGATGGTTGCGAACGGTTACGGCGTGACGCTCATTCCGGAAATCGCAGTCCCGGTCGAAACCCGCGACGAGCGCGTCAAACTCCTGCGTTTTGCCAAACCCGAGCCGTTCCGCACGGTGGGGCTCGCCTGGCGCAAGACATCGTCGCGTGCACGCGACTTCAGGGCGCTTGGCCAGATCGTGACGCAGGTGGTC
>JBMOOQ010000063.1:0-144757 GCA_049324435.1 Pseudomonadota bacterium | reverse complement strand
CGGCGAAGCTGTTCGGCCTGTCGAAGATGGAAGAAGTCATGCTCAACGAGGTGCCGATGCGCGGCACCGCGACGCCGATGCCGCCGACGGATCCGCTGATCTACCGGCTCTATGAGCTTGTTCTTGTAAACGGGCCGGCGATGAAGCTCCTGATCGAGGAGGAATTCGGCGACGGCATCATGTCGGCGATCGACTTTGACATGACCATCGACCGCCAGCCCGACCCGAAGGGCGACCGCGTCAAGCTCGGCATGACCGGCAAGTTCCTGCCGTTCAAGTATTACGGCGCGACAGGGAACCAGCAGGCCTATGGGTATAAGGAGGAGTGAGGGTCTTCCCTTGCCTCGCGAAGCGGGGAGAGGGTGCCGAGCCATAAGCGCGTTTACGCGCGTCTTCGACGCGCTAGGGCGAGGCGGGTGAGGGGCGCTGCTTTCCACCCTCACGTTCATGCCCGGGCTTGACCCGGGCATCTACGTCTCAGTCCCCCGCCCAAACCTTCAGCGCCGCATGCTTCGCGACGTGTCTGAAATCGTCGTCGGCCGTCAGCATTGTCAGACCGTGGCGGATGCAGAGTTGCGCGAACAGCGCATTGATGGTGCCGATCTGCACGCCCTTGCGGCGGCAGTGATTGCGCAATTCCGCCGCGTGAATGTGATCGGTGCGGTCCGGCACGATCAGCGGCAGCGCTGAGAAATGGTCGACGATCTGTTCGCGTGCCTTCGGGCCGGAAAAACCCTGCAGCAATTCCTGCAGGATGAGGCCTGTGGTGTAGAGCGGCTCGCCGTCGTCCACGGCGCGAGTGAGCCGCGCGACTTCGGCACCGGCGTCCGGCCGGTCACGCCGCAGCGCCAGCGACCAGACGCTGGTATCGACGAACAGGCTCACCTAGCGTTCGCGCTCTTTCTTGTAGTCGCAGGACTCATCCCACTCGAGCGTGCCGAACAGCTCACGCAGGCGCTTCTGCCGCCGCCGCGCGATGAATTCCTGCAAGGCTTTCGTCACGGCCGCCTTCTTGGTCTTTTCGCCGCTCACTTCGAGCGCGCGCTCGATCAGATCGGGGTCGATGGACAGGTTGGTCGCCATGTGTGAACCTCCACACATAGGATGACACATAAGCGGCTGTTCTGCAAATGTATGCCCCGGTTGAATGGCGCGGTGCGGGCTGACGACGCGGCGTACTGCGCTCGATCAGGATGTGGAGACTGTGATTCGAGCAAGCCGCGGTCGAGGGCGGCGGCAAGGGTCATTGTAGTGGGGTATAGGCGGGTGGATGCCCTGTAGTCGTCGTATGAATCGAAGCGACATGCGGCAGCAGCATCGACCGGAAATGCTCAGTCCCGGGTTCTGCTCCTTTTTCGATACAGTTGGGGATATTTACCATTAAGGATTGTATAAGCGGCAATCTCATTGTAAGAACAAAAAAGGAACTAAATTTAAGATAGGAATAATATCTGATGGCTGACAAGAAAGTCGTATTCATCGCGTTCGCAATCGAGGACGAGCGGCAACGAGACTTCCTCAAAGGGCAATCGCTAAATACGAAGAGCCCGTTCGAATTCATCGATATGTCTGTGAAAGAGCCATACAGGAGCGAGTGGAAGGAGCGGGTGCGGACACGCATCCGCCGCTCAGATGGGGTCATTGCGCTAGTAAGCAAGAACTCGCTCACTTCTTCGGGTCAGCAGTGGGAAATTCAGTGCGCCAAGGAAGAAAAGATCAAGTTGCGCGGCGTCTGGGCTTACACAGATGATCGGACCAAGCTCGACGGCGTGACGACCGTTGTATGGACCTGGAAGAACATCACAGACTTCATCGATTCACTTTGAATGGACTGCCGCAATGCGGAAGGCTCTTGTCATTGGAATCGATCACTATCAGCGCATCACTCCGCTAAGCGGTTGCGTCAACGACGCACACGGCGTGAAAGCCATGCTTGATCGCCACGCAGATGGATCAGTCAACTTCGGCGTGCGCCTCATTACGGGCACTGGGGAAAGTGGTTCTGTCGAGCGTTCTGAATTGCGGGACGCAGTGCGCGAACTCTTTGCGGATGATTCCGAAATTGCTCTACTCTACTTTGCAGGGCACGGTTATATAGATGCGACTGGCGGCTTTCTATGTTCTTCCGATTCTCAGTGGGGTGACGATGGTCTCTCATTGCAAGATGTGATGACGTTCGCCAGCCAATCTCCCTCTAAAAACAAGATCATTGTTCTCGATTGCTGTCACAGCGGCATAGCCGGCGAACGGCCTCTCGCGCCAAAGCTAGCCGAGATTCAGGAGGGCATGACAATACTCACTGCATCCACTGCGGAGCAGTATTCTCAGGAGGTAGATGGCGGAGGCGTTTTTACAAATCTGTTTATTGATGCCCTTGGAGGGAGTGCAGCTAACCTTGTTGGCGAGATAACGCCCGGCGCTGTGTATGCTCATATTGATCAATCGCTTGGGCCGTGGTCGCAACGCCCAGTTTTCAAAACCAATGTTAAGACTTTTGTCTCCTTGCGTAGAGTGGAGCCGCCATTGCCACTTGTTGATCTGCGACGTATTGCTGAGCTATTTCCAGAGCCGGGCTATGAGTTCAAGCTTAATCCGTCTTATGAGCCGGAGCGTATGTGCAACGGGGAGTCATCGGTGCCTCCTCCCGATCCAGCTAACACTGCTATCTTTGCCATTTTGCAGAAGTACAATCGCGTGAATCTTGTTGTGCCAAATGGCGCTCCGCACATGTGGCACGCTGCGATGGAGAGTAAGTCTTGTTCGCTGACAGCTTTGGGTGAACATTATCGACGACTCGTGGCAGCTGGGTTGATATAGGATTCAATGGACGCTGACATCGTTAGGAAAAAGCTCGAGCGTGCCTTAGAAAAACTTGCTGAGGCCGAGCACGAGCGCTGGTCGCACTGGCAACGCTACTTGCACGGAAAGGGTACCTTACAGCCGGACGGCTCCTTGGTCTTGCCCGCTGAGTTGGTTGAAAGATGGAGTAAGCAGTTTAGCACTCCATATGATGAACTGAGTGCTTCTGAAAAAGAGAGCGACCGGGAGCAAGTGCAGAAGTACCTCCCAATTATCGTTGATACTCTTACAAATTAAACCATCGCCTAAGCCGAATGGAACACTGCGCAACCCGAGCGTAGCGAATTGTCTCGATTTCGCTTCGCTTCATCCAGGCTCCAGCGACCCGTCGCCGTTTCGGTTACCCCTCCAGCGCCCTCGTAACCGCCTCCGCGTCCTTCTCGATCACCTGCAGCAAGACCTGTGCGGCCCTGTCGGGACGATGCGCGCCTTGCTCCCAGTCGCGCACCGTGCCGAGCGGCAGATGAAAGCGCGCGGCGAATTCTTCCTGTGTCAGTTTCAGCTTGGCGCGCAGCGCGCGAACATCCGGCACGCGGCGCGCGCGCTTGAGCTGTGCCCTGGTCGCCGGCTGCGCGTCCGGGTCCGACAGCGCGGCGCGATGGCGCTCCTTCTCACTCATGGCATCGAAGGCGCGCCAGTCGCTCTTTGGCGGCTTCTTCGGGTCTAGCTTAAATTTCGTGATACTTTCTTTTTTCATGCGGTTCCGCTCCTCGTGCGGAAATGATGCGAATGACGGCGCCGCGGATCGTATAGCTGACGAACAGCACACGGCCGTCGACCATGCCGATGGCGCTGAAGCGCAACTCGCCTTTGGCGTCGCGATCGTCGAACTCGATCAGATGGGATCGAGAAAAACCCGCGCGGCTGTCTGGAAATCGATGCCATGCTTGGTCCGGTTGGCCAGCTCCTTGGCGCTGTCCCATTCGAAGTCCATCGTGAGCCCCGGATTGCAATGTACTGATATTCAGTACTAAATTCAAGCGCCGTAGCGGCGGATGGAGCGAAAGCGAAATCCGGGAATTTTGTACGCTGCCCAACCCGGACTTCGCTCCGGGCTGCATCTCTCCATCGCAAGTTCAGGGCTGCTCCATCCTTCAAGACAGCGCTGGGTGCCTCCTCCGAATGACGCAGAGAGTGTGCGGCGCGAGCTCAGTCCCGCCCCCAATCGTACATCCGCCGATGCGTCCGCTTGCGCCGTGACTTGCCGACGCGCGCGCGGAAGTGCCGGTCGTCCTCCGGCGGACGGTGGCTGTCGATGAAATCCTTCACCGCCGCCTCCGGTGCGCGGTCGAGCCGCACGCCCTCGGCGCGCAGGCGGGCGAGAATGCCTGCGGTGTCTGACGGAAATTCTCCCCGTTCGTTCCCGCGAAAGCGGGAACCCAGAGCAGCCTGCGCTGCTGCTTGCGATTCCTGGGCCCCCGCTTCTTGCGCAAGACGCGTTTCGCGCTTTTGCACGGGGGCGAACGGCGGAGAGGGTTCGCGCAACGCCTCGTGCTGTTCGCGCGCGAGCGTGCGCCGCCGCTTCCGCGGCTTCGCCGCGAGCTTGGCCATCTTCATCAGTTCGAGCGCTGCGGCGAGCTTGTCGAGATCGACGGCGGGGTCGGCCTCCAGTTCGCGCACATAGCGCTCGGCCAGCGCGTCGAGCCGCGCCGCGAGCGTGCGGCGCTTCAGGCGCGCCGAGGCCCGCGCCCGCGGCATGCGGTCAGTCGCGCGCGGCGCGAACACCGGCCGCACCCAGTTCTGATCGCGCGTCCAGCGGCAGATGCTGGCTCTGCCCACGCCGGTGCGCTTTTCGATTTCGGCATAGGTGAGTTCGGTATTTTCGATTAGGTGGCGCACGGCCGCGACCTGGGCCTCGCCATGCGGGCGGCGGGTGCGCGGCGCGCGCTGCGGGAAATCCTCCGGCTTGGCCGGGGTGACGCGGACGCGGCGGATGACGGGTTCGTCGAAGACGGAGCGGTAGGGCAGGGGCATAGGAAGGAATATAATCCTTAATACGCGGAGGGGCAAGCTTTCTCCCGCTCATTCCCGCGAAGGCGGGAATCCAGAGAAAAAGCGGCGCATGTGGACCTGGTTGCACTGGGTCCCCACCTTCGCGGGGACGAGCGGAGTGTGTGGCTCGCGCTATCCGACCGCCAGCCCCTTCAGCGCGCGCTGCAGTGTCTGCGGCAGCGGCACCGGCCGGCCGCCTGTGCGGTCGACATAGACATGCACGAAATGGCCCTGCGCAGAGGCCTGCTGGTCATCGCCCCGGAAGATGCCGATCTCGTAGCGCACGCTGGTGCGGCCGAGATGCGCGACGCGCAGCCCCGCGGTGACGAGATCGGGAAAGGCGACCGGGCTGAAGTAATGACATTGGGTCTCGACCACGAGGCCGATGGTGTCGCTTTTCGCGATATCGAGCGCGCCCTGCTCGATCAGGTAGCCGTTCACCACGGTGTCGAAATACGAGTAATAGGTCACATTGTTGACGTGGCCGTAGACGTCGTTGTCCATCCAGCGGGTCGGGATCGCGCGCAGATACGGGTAAGCGGAGCGGCGTTCGGGCGAGGGGCGGGTCATGCGGTGACACTTGCATCCATTCGTCCCCGCGAAAGCGGGGACCCAGATCAAGGATAGCTGGATTCCCGCTTTTGCGGGAATGAACGGAGCGTGTGGCGCTACTTGAGCGGCAAACTCACCCGGATGCAGGAGCCGCGCTCTGAGAACGGCATCACGACGGCGTCGCCGCCATGCAGCCGCGCGATGCCGCGGGCGAGCGTCATGCCGAGGCCGGAGCCCTTGGTCTCGCCGTTGATGCGAAAGAACGGCACGAATACGCGTTCGCGCTCGGCGTCGGGAATGCCGTTGCCGCCGTCGCAGACATCGATGACGGCGTGGCCCGCGTCGCGCCCGACCGTGACGCCGACCGGCGGCTTGCCGTGGCGGGTCGCGTTGTCAATGAGGTTGCGGATCATGTGGCGCAGATAACGCCGGTCGGCGGTGACGGTGACAGCCTCGCCATCGACCGCGCAGTCGTCGTAATGCGCGGCTTCCTCGGCGACGAGAGCGAGCAGATCGACATGCTCGGGCTGGGGCAGCACCTTGATCATGTCGAGCCGGCTCGCCATCAGGATGTCGTCCACAAGCGCGTCGAGTTCGGCGATGTCCTGTTCGAGCTCGGCCTTGTATTTCGGGTCGTTCTTTTCGGCGAGCATCTCGATGCCGAGCCGGATGCGGGACAGCGGCGTGCGGATCTCGTGCGAGGCATGTGCCAGCATCAGGCGATGGGCGTTGACCAGTTCCTCGATGCGGCCGGCGGCGCGGTTGAAGCTTGCGGCGAGCGCGGCGACCTCGTCGCAGCCCTCGACCTTGACGCGCGCGGTGAGATTGCCGGATCCCAGCGTCTCGACGCCGCGCTGCAGGCGTTCGAGCCGCCGCGTCAGACCGCGCACCACCGGAAAGGCGCAGAGCGCGATGATCAGCGCGATGCCGCCGAGCGCGACGATCAGCCCGATCGCGGGATGCGGGCGTTCGGGTCCGCGCGCGACGATCCAGCGGCCGTCGGGAAGCGGAATGCTCCAGGCACCGTGACCGGGCATGAAGCCGGGGCGGCGCGGAAAGGGTTTCGGGATCGGGCCGTCGCCATAGGAGGCGATCAGATTCAGCTCCTTGTCGAACAGTCCGATATTGGCCTGGAGCCGCTGCGCAAATTGGCGGATTGCATTCTGCTGCGCGGCGGCGGGGGCATCCGCCGGCGGCAGCACCGCGGCGAGAAGTTCGCCCGCGACCTCGTAGGCCTCAGCAAGCGGACCCGGCGGCTTGCCGAACCGCCAGACCGCGCCGGACACCAGCACCACCGCAAGCAGCGCCACCACGATGGTGAGATAGATCTTGAGATAGAGCCGCTTCATCGCCACGGGCTCAATCCTGGTTTTTCGCGAATACGTAACCGGTGCCGCGCACGGTGATGACACGCTTCGGCTTTTTCGGATCGTCCTCGATCACGGCGCGGATGCGCGAGACATGCACGTCGATCGAGCGGTCGAACGCCTCCAGCGCCTCGTTCTTGACGAGCGTCATCAGCGCATCGCGCGAGAGAACGCGGCCGGCATTCTGCGCGAGCGCAAGAAGAAGCGCGAACTGGTAGCTCGTGATGCTCTTTTCCTCGCCGTCGAGCCGCACCTGGCGCGCGCCGGCATCGATCTCGAGGCGGCCGAAGCGCAGCACGTCGGGCTTGCGCTCGGACTTGGCCCGGCGAAGGAGCGCGCGCAGCCGCGCCAGCAATTCGCGTGGCTCGAACGGTTTCGGCAGATAATCGTCGGCTCCCATCTCCAGCCCGACCACGCGGTCCATGGCGTCGCCGCGCGCGGTTAGCATCAGGATCGGGGTCTGCGAGGTCTCGCGGATGCGGCGGCAGACATCGAGGCCGTCCATGTCGGGCAGCATCAGGTCGAGGATCAGAATGTCGAACGGCTCGCGGTCATGCAGTGCGATGCCGCTCGCGCCGTTACGCGCGATCGCGGTCGCAAAGCCGGCTTCGGAGAGATAGTTCGACACCATCTCGGCGAGGCGCTTGTCGTCTTCGATGAGCAGGATCCGGTCGGTCACGGGATTAAGCTTAAAGCAGGGCGTGGGGTGGGGGTCTACGCTTTGGGGACTTGGCGGGCCCCCACCCCAACCTTTCCCCGGGCGAGGGAAAGGAACCGTGAAAATCGTCGGGGTGGAGGCCAGGCCTTCGCGGGGACTTAGAGCCCGCCTCCACCCCAACCCTCTCCCAATAACCAGCACGCGGGAGAGGGGGTTTTGTCATCAACCGCGGTGCCAGCCGATCATACCGGGGCGGTGGGGCGGGAAGCGGTCGGCGAGTTTCCTGCGCTGCTCGGGCGACAGCACTTCGGCGGCATCTGCAAGCGCCTGGGTGATGCGTTTCGACACGGTGTCGGCGAGCGCGATCTGTTCGGCGCGCAGCTTTTCCATCGCGGCACGGTCGATCGTGGTTGCGGTCAAAAGTTCGCGAGCCTGACGGCGCGCGGCAAAGGCGCGTTCTCTCGCGGGCAGCACATCCTTCAGCATGGCGCGCATGAGGCCGCGCAGCTTTTCCTGCTGATCGTTGGTGGCATCGATCTCGATCGACAGATGCCGCACCATGCGGTCGGCGAGATCCTCGATCTGGGCGGGATCGAGCGGCACGCTTCCCCAGTGGCCGCGGGCGCCATGCCAGCCGGGACCGAAGGCGAATGGATTGCTGAACGCCTTGGTTACGGCGGCGCCTGTGATGATGGCGGTGGCGGCGATGAGCGTTGCGAACAGAATAGTGCGGCCGCGGCGCGTGCGCGGGACCGGCGCGCGCGTGGGCGCTGCGTGCGTGTCGAGCGGGGCGTCGGTATGAAGATCGGTATGAGGATTGGTCATCGGGGGCGTCTCCAGAAGCGGTGTGTGGCGCTGGCTTGTGGCGTCGGCCACGGCCGCAATCTGGAGCGGCCCCGTTTCGGAGCGATGTGCGCAGTGTAAAGTTATGTAAAGCCGCGGCGGTGCCTGAGTGGGTCGTCAATTCGCTTTGGGGCGGACCGCGTCGAGCACCAGATCGCGCAGCCAGCGATGTCCGGGATCGCCCTCGTAGCGCTTGTGCCAGATCTGGATGAATTCCAGCTCCGGGACTTTCATCGGTACCGGAAAAACCACGAGTCCGGTAGACCGCCGAAACACAGACAACAGACGGCGTCGCGTATGCGCGACGAGATCGGTGCCGCGGATCAATGACGGGATGCTGAGATAATGCGGCACCGCGACCACGATGCGGCGCGGGATGCCCATTGAATCCAGAATTTCGTCGACCTGAATGCCGGTATCGCGGTGACGCGCAACGGTGACATGCGGCGACTCGAGATACGCTTCCAGCGTCATGCGTCCGTTCTTCAGGCGTCTGTTTTTCCTGTCGGCGACGCAGATCAAGGTGTCGCGATAGAGTTCGCGGCTGAACAATTCCTTCGGCACATGCGGAAACACGCCGATTGCGAGATCGATGGCGTCGTCGGCGATGCGGCTGCAGGATTCCTGCGGGCCTGATGTGCTGATGACAAGATCGATATTCGGCGCGTCGCGCCGGATGCGGCGAACGATTGCGGGCAAGGCCTCGACGCTCATGGCGTCGCTCATGGACAGCCGGAAGGTACGCTGCGTGGTTGCCGGATCGAATTCGGTGCCGGTGGAGACGATCGAGCGGATGTCGGCGAGGACGGATTGCACCTGCGGATGCAACGACAATGCGCGCCCGGTCGGTTGCAGCCCGTGCGCCCCGCGCACCAGCAGATCGTCCTTGAACAGATGCCGCAGCCGCTTGAGCGCGTGACTGACGGCAGGCTGGGTGACGCCGAGCTTGTCCGCGGCGCGCGAAGCGCTGCGTTCCGCGATCAGGGCGTCGAACGCGACCAGCAGGTTCAGGTCGATGTTGCGCAGGTTCATCGATATGAATCGTGTTTATAATGATATGACAATAATGAAATTGCATTGATAGGCAAGGCGCGCCACACAGGGGGCAAGCAACCGCGCGCGAGCGCGCCCATTCATCAGGGAGGTTCCGATGTTGACTGTCGGCCATCGCCGCTACGTCGCCGTGCTGCTGCCTTACGACCGTTCCTTCAAGATCGACGAGCAGGCATTCCGCCGTTACGTGCGTTATTTCGCCGACGACAAGCGCTTCGCGCGCGAGGGCGGGCTGTGCATCAATCCCGAAGCCGGCGAGATTTTCTATCTGACCCGCGAGGAGAAGCGCCGTGTCCTCGAAATCGCGATGGAAGAGGCGCATGGCAAGCTGCCGATCATCGCCGGCACCTGGGCGCTGACGACCGAGGAAACCGTTGAGACCGCGAAGGACTGCAAGGCGCTCGGCGTCGACGGGATTTTCGTCACGCCCCCCGGCGGCGCGCAGGACGTGACCTCGTGCTGGGACGCGGACGGCTATCCGGAAATCTGGCTCGACCAGATCATCGCGCAGGATCGCGCGGTCGATCTTCCGATCGTGACCCATCCGGTCGGCGGCGCAAAGCCGCCCTTCTATCCGGGCTTGCCGCTGCAGGCCACGCTGCGCATCTGCCGCGAAGTCAAGAACGTGGTCGGCTGGAAGATGACCTACACCTATGAAGGCTTCCGCCTGATCGCCAAGGGCCTGCGCGGACTCGACCGTCCGGTCGCGGTGATGGGGGCGCTAGCGTCGCGCTTCCACGAATATCGCGCCACCGGCATGTTCGACGGCACGCTGAGCGGCTTCTGGACCTTCGCCAAAGAGCCGATGCTCGACCATCTCGAAGCCTGGGATGCTCGCGACCTCGAAAAAGCGTGCGCGGTGTGGGACAGCGGGCTCAGCGAATTGCAGGAATACATCGCCGACATGGGCCGGCTGCATATCCGCTACAAGACCGCGACCTGGCTGCGCGGCCTCATTCCGAACCCGTTCATGCGGGCGCCGATGCCAAAGCCGAAACAGGACGAGATCGACACGATCTACCGGCTGCTGAAGAACCTCAATCTCGACGTGATCGAAATGAAGGAGACGCGCATCGCGGCGTGACGCCGCGCGCGCCCGATCAGGAACCCGGCCGCGCAAAAGGCCGGGAGATCAAACGAAACAACAGGGAGATTTCGACATGACACGCGCATCCTTGCTGCTGGCCGCGGCGATTTCGGCGCTCGCGCCCAGCGGTGCCTCGGCCCAGAGCTATCCGAACCAGCCGGTCCGCATCGTCGTGCCGTTTGCGGCGGGCGGCGCGGTCGATACCGTGGCGCGCGTGGTCGGGCAGAAGATGTCGGAATCGCTCGGCCAGCCGGTGGTGATCGAGAACAAGCCGGGCGCCGGCGGCAATCTCGCAGCCGACACCGTGGCGCGCTCGGCGCCCGACGGATACACCGTGCTGCTGACCACCAACGGTCATGCGATCAGTCCGGCCTTGTACCGCACGCTGCCGTTCGATGCGGTGAAGGATTTCATCCCGGTCACGCAGCTGATCGAATCGCCGCTTTTGCTCGTCGCCTCGAACAAGCTCCCGGCCAACTCGGTGCAGGAGCTGATCGCGTTGTCGAAGGAGAAGCCGGGAACGCTGAATTACGGATCGACCGGGGTCGGCAATCCGCTGCATCTGTCGATGGAATTGCTGAAGAAGGAAACCGGCGCCGACATCACCAATGTGCCGTACAAGGGCGACGCTCCGCTCAACACCGCCCTGATCGCGGGCGAGGTCGATCTCGCCATCGTGCCGGTGGCGACGGGCCGGGCGAATGTCGAGAACAAGCTGGTAAAGGGCCTCGCGGTCACGAGCGCGTCACGGTCGAAGGCGTTGCCGGATCTGCCGACGGTGGCTGAACAAGGCGTGAAGGGTTTCGACATGGGAAGCTGGCAGGGCTTCTTCGTGCCGGCCAAGACGCCGAACGAGATCGTGCAACGGCTTTATCAGGAAGCCAGGAAGGCGCTTTCTGCCCCCGACGTGCGCGAGCGGCTCGCGAAACTGGTCGCAGAGCCTGTCGCGAGCTCGCCCGAGGACTTCGCGAAGAAGTTCAAAGACGATGTGGCGAAATACGCAAGGATCGTCAAAGAGGCGAATATCCCGCAGCAGAACTGATCCGCACGGCCGAGCCGAACCGGGAGAGCCTCCCCCGACCGCGGCGCATCTGCCGTGCCGATGCACGCGGTGCCGCTCTTGCGGAATCCTCCCGCGTGGCCGGTCGCGGTTATTTCTTGCTCAGGCTGCGGCTGTAGATCGTGCCCCAGGCGAGGCCGATGAGCGCGGCGAGCAGCGAACCGGACAGCACGCCGAGTTTCGCAGCATTGAGCAGCCGCTCGTCGGTGAAGGCCAGCATGGCGATAAAGATCGACATGGTGAAGCCGATGCCGGCGAGGAGGCCGACGAGCCACACGCCGCCCCAGGAGACGCCGGGCGCGAACCGCGACCAGCCCATTCTGATCGCAAGCCAGGTTGCGCCGACCACACCGAGCGGCTTGCCGAGCACGAGCGCAAGTCCGACTCCCAGCATGACGGGTTGTGCGCCGGCCGAGAGATCGACGCTCGTCAGACTGACGCCGGCATTGGCCAGTGCGAAGATCGGCATCACGCCGTAGGCAACCCATGGATGCAATGCGGCCTGCACGCGCACGACCGGCGGCAAGATTTCGCGTCGGGCCACGCGAAGCTGGCGGAGCGGCTTTTCCAGACGATGCGCATCCTTGCTCTCGACGGCTTCGTTCTTCTGCAATTCCTCGGCGACGCGCGACACCACCTCGACCGGGTCTTCGCGCATGAAGATCGAGCGGACCGGAGTCATCAGGCCGAGGACGACGCCGGCGAGCGTCGGATGTGCGCCGGTCATGAGAAAGCCGATCCAGACGATCGCGCCTGGAACGACATAAGGAAACGCGGAGCCGACGCCGATGCGCTGAAATCCGAGGGCGATGAGAATGCCCAGCGCCACCACGATGAAGCCGCCGAACTGCAGTCCGCCGGAATAGAAGAACGCAATGATCAGCACCGCGATCACGTCGTCGATGATCGCAAGCGCGAGCAGGAAGACGCGGACATTCACCGGGATAGCGCGTCCCAGCAGGGCGAGCACGCCGACGGCAAATGCAATGTCGGTTGCGGTGGGCACCGCCCAGCCCTGGGCCTGGACCGCCGTCGTGTTGAGGCTCAGATAGATCGCTGCGGGCATAATGACGCCGCCGGCCGCGGCGATGACGGGCAGCATGGCCTGATCGAGCGTGCTCAGGGCGCCTTCGTGAATTTCGCGCCGGATTTCCATGCCGACGACGAGGAAGAACACCGTCATCAGCGCGTCGTTGATCCAGAAATGCAGCGACTTGGAGAAGACGAAGTCGCCGAGACCGATGGTGAGCGGCAGGTGCCAGAGCGCATGATAGCTGTGGGCGAAGGGCGAGTTCGCCCAGATCAGTGCGACCACCGCCGCAAGCACGAGAACGCCGCCGCCGACCGCCTCGACATGCAGGAAATGTTGAAGCGTATTGAACGCGCGCTCGGCGAGAAGCTGGCTTCGCGGAATGGGTCTGGTTGACGGTCGTTGATTCATGGGCGCGCATGCTCCGCGTGGCGGCCCGACCATCGCATGACCTGCCGCCGCTGTCCTGCGGCGAACACCCGGCGCCGTTCTACACAGCAGCGAAGCGAAATCAACCCTTATGCGCCAATTGGCTGCGCCCAGGGCGGCGTGTTTTTACCATCCAGGCGGCTGCCTAGCGCATCGCGGCCGCCTTGCGCGCCTCCGCCACCTCAGGGACGTGGGTCCGGTCCGGGACGGACTCGGCCGCGAGCGTGGAACGATCGATGTCGGCGATCCTGGTGACGCCGGTCAGCGCCATGGTGATGTCGAGCTCCTTGCGGATGGTCTCGATCGCGGCCGTGACGCCGGCCTTGCCGAGCGCGCCGAGCCCGTAAATATAGGCGCGTCCGATCAGACAGCTTTTCGCGCCGAGCGCGAGCGCGCGGAACAGGTCCTGCCCGGAGCGGATACCGCCGTCGAACATGATCTCGATGTCACTGCCCACCGCATCGGCAATCTTCGGCATCATCGAAATGGACGAGGGCGCGCCGTCGAGCTGGCGGCCGCCATGGTTCGACACCACGATGGCGTCGGCGCCGCTCTTCGCGGCGAGCTTGGCGTCCTCGACATCGAGGATGCCCTTGATGATCAGCTTGCCGGGCCACAGCGATCGGATCCAGGCGACATCCTGCCAGCTCAGGGTCGGATCGAACTGGCTCGCCGTCCATTTGGCGAGCGAGTTGATGCCCTCCTGATCCTTCACATGACCGACGAGATTGCCGAAGCTGCGGCTCTTGGCATTGAGCATGCTCATCGCCCAGCGCGGCTTCGACAGGATGTCGAGCACATTGGCGAGCTTGAGCTGCGGCGGCACCGTCAGGCCGTTCTTGATGTCGCGGTGACGCTGACCGAGCACCTGAAGATCGACGGTGAGAACCAGCGCAGAGCAATTGGCGGCCTTGGCGCGCGCGATCAGGTCGGCGATGAAGCCGCGGTCGCGGATCACATAGACCTGGAACCAGAATGGCTTCCTCGTCGCTTCCGCGACCTGCTCCATCGAGCAGACTGACATCGTGGACAGGCAGAACGGGACGCCGGCTTCATTGGCGGCTTCGGCAGCGAGGATTTCGCCATTGCCGTGCTGCATGCCGCACAGCCCGATCGGAGCGAGCGCGATCGGCAGCGACGCCTTCTGCCCGACGATGGTGGTGGACAGGTCGCGCTTGTCGACATTGACCAACACGCGCTGGCGCAATTTGACGCGCTCCATGTCGGCGCGGTTGGCGCGGAAGGTCTCCTCGGCATAGGAGCCGGAGTCGACATACTGGAAGAAGGCGCGCGGCACTCGCCGCTCGGCGAGCTGGCGCAGGTCTTCGATGCAGGTAATCGGCGTCATTGGCGTATCCATCCCATACCGGCTTGCGTAGCATATACCGCGCGCTCACATAAAGCGCGGGAACCGGACGGCCGGCGGACGCGTTTTTCGTAATCCGGGTCACAGGATCGAGGAATGAGCATGGGCAAGACGCACGCCGCGCACGGCAAAGACGACATCAGGAAAAAGCCTGACAAGGATCGTCTGGACCGCGCCCTGGATGAGGGTCTGGAGGAGACCTTTCCGGGCTCCGATCCGGTCAATGTGGTCCAGCCGCCGCATTCGCCCAAGGACAAGGACGAGATCTGAACGGCGCGGCTGAGCGGCGAAATTTGAGCACAGATTATCCCCCGCCGTGTCCGATGCCGGCGCATGCTCTTACGGCGTCATAATCCCTTTTCTTAAGACGTATTTGGTACCATCTGGCGGCCGGCCGCGGAGGTTGTTAACGCTGAATCCGCCTGCTCAAGAGCCTGCAACTTTTGCTCACAACTTTTGAAGCCAAAGCAGCTAGGATAGCCATTAAACGGACCTGATCGGGGCAACGGGGACGGGGGTTCCAGCGTGACACGACGGTTTTTCGGCACGGATGGCATTCGCGGACGCGCCAATGGCGTGATTACGCCCGAGCTCGCGCTCAAGGTTGGCCAGGCGGCCGGCCTCGTCTTTCAGCGCGGCGAGCACCGGCACCGGGTGGTGATCGGCAAGGATACGCGCCTGTCCGGCTATATGATCGAGACCGCGCTGGTTGCGGGCTTCACCTCGGTCGGCATGGACGTGCTGCTGTTCGGCCCGATGCCGACGCCGGCGGTTGCGATGCTGACGCGCTCGATGCGCGCCGATCTCGGATTGATGATCTCGGCCTCGCATAACCCCTACGACGACAACGGCATCAAGCTGTTCGGTCCGGACGGCTACAAGCTGTCCGACACGGTCGAAGCCGAAATCGAAGCGGTGATGGAGGAGAACGTCACCCGCCGGCTCGCCAAATCCGCCGATCTCGGCCGCGCCAAGCGCATCGACGGCGTGCAGGACCGCTATATCGAATTCGCCAAGCGCACTTTGCCGCGCGATCTTTCGCTCGAAGGCCTGCGGGTTGTGGTGGATTGCGCCAATGGCGCGGCCTATCGCGTCGCGCCGGAAGCGTTGTGGGAACTTGGCGCCGAGGTGATCGCGATCGGCGTCGATCCGGACGGCTTCAACATCAACAAGGATTGCGGTTCGACCGATCCTGCAGCGTTGTCGGCGAAGGTGCGCGAGGTGCGCGCCGATGTCGGCGTCGCGCTCGACGGCGATGCCGACCGCGTGGTGATCGTAGACGAGAAGGGCCATGTGATCGACGGCGACCAGCTGATGGCGGTGATCGCCGGAAGCTGGAAGGAGGACGGCCGGCTGAGCAAGGATGGCGTGGTCGCGACCATCATGTCCAATCTCGGCCTGGAGCGGCATCTCAAGAGCCTCGGCCTGTCGCTGGCGCGCACGCCGGTCGGCGACCGCTATGTGCTGGAACACATGCGCGAGCACGGCTTCAATCTCGGCGGCGAGCAATCCGGCCACATCATCCTGTCCGACTATGCGACCACCGGCGACGGCCTCGTGGCCGCCCTGCAGGTGCTCGCGGTGGTGAAGCGGCAGAACCGTCCCGTCTCCGAGGTCTGCCATGTGTTCGATCCGCTGCCGCAGATCCTGAAGAATGTGCGCTACAAGCAGGGCAAGCCGCTGGAGAATGATGCGGTGAAGCGCACGATCGACGGTGCCACCCAGCGGCTCAATGGCTGCGGCCGCCTGGTGATCCGCCCGTCCGGCACCGAGCCGGTGATCCGGGTGATGGGCGAGGGCGACGACCAGTATCTGGTCGAAGAGGTGGTGGACGAGATCGTCGAGGCGCTGACGCAGGCGGCGGCTTAGTCCAGCCTCGTGTCCCGCGCGCAGCGCGGTGCGTAGTACCGCGTTGCAGAACCGGGACCCAGGCCCGGTACCCAGGACTGGTACCGGCCAAGGCCGGGCCCCGGCTCTGCGGGCATCGCGTCGCCCTGCTCCGTGCTGCACCGCGTCCGGGGCACGAGACCAACCCAGTTTAGATTACCTGCAAAATCAGCATTTTCGCTTTGCGGCAGCTCAAGAGGCCCTGCTAACGATTGTTGCAGATTGAACTATCCGATCCTCCGGGCCATCTGAAGTTCCATGATCGTCTGTTCCTGCAACGTCCTGACCGATACGGCCATCCGCACCGCCTGCCATACCGAGCGGCCGCGGACGACCGGCGAGGTCTATGGTTGCCTTGGTTGCAGCCCGCAATGCGGCCGCTGTGCCCGTACCATCAAGTCGATCATGGATCAGGCCCTGGGCGGCACGTGCACCTCCGGATGCTCGGTTTGCCCGATGGCCGGCCAGCCGGCGTCGGCCGAAGCCGCCTGATCAAATTGCCGCAGCTGTGAGTTCCGGTGCGCCATTGTGCAGCGCGCACCTTGCCGTCGTTAGCCGCTTTGTTTAGAACGGCTCCAAACAGTTGCAAGGAGCATGCGGCCATGAAGGGCGACCCCAAAGTCGTTGAGTATCTGAACAAGGGTCTTCGCAGCGAGCTGACGGCGATCAATCAGTACTGGCTGCATTACCGCATCCTGGACAATTGGGGCTTCAAGGATCTCGCCAAGAAGTGGAAGGCGGAATCGATCGAGGAAATGCATCACGCCGACAAGTTCGCCGAGCGCATCCTGTTCCTCGACGGCTTCCCGAACATGCAGGTGCTCGATCCGCTGCGCATCGGGCAGACCGTCAAGGAAGTGATGGAGTGCGATCTCGCCGCCGAGCATGACGCGCGCAACCTCTATCAGGAGGCTGCGACCTACTGCCATTCGGTGAAGGATTATGTGTCGCGCGATCTGTTCGAGCAGCTGATGAAGGACGAGGAACATCACATCGACTTCCTCGAAACCCAGCTCGATCTGATCAAGAAGGTCGGCCTCGAACTCTACTCGCAGCACCACATCGGCAAGCTCGAAGACGACTGATCTGGCGCCGCGGGCGCGAATCACATCATCGCAAAATTTGCGCGGCGCCTTGCGCCGCGCTTTCGTTTGTTAACGAAGCATTCGTGATGATTGACAGCCGGTAAAGAAAACCGGAACGGGACCGGTATAAATGCATCCGGAACGGCGCAAAGGTTAATAATCGCGGTTAAAAATCAAGGTTAAGCGCCGCTTAAGCAATTTCTGCGACGGTCCGCTCACTCCATTCGCCGAGTGAGGACGGATTATGAAACGTATCAAGACGAGTTTGATCGCGGGGGCTGCAGCCATCACGCTTGCAGGGCCTGCCATTGCGGCCGACATGCCGTTGCCGGTCTACAAGGCCCCGGTCGTGCTGCAGACCGGCGGCTGGTATCTGCGCGGCGATATCGGCATGACCAATCAGAAGGTCGATGAGCTCACGAGCCCAGCATACACTCCTTCTGTGACCGTTCTGGAAAAGGACGTCAGCTCCGGAATGCTCGCTGGTCTCGGTATCGGTTATCAGTTCAACAACTGGCTGCGCGCCGACATCACCGGTGAATATCGTGGCGGCACGACTTTCCGCGGTCTCGACACTTATGGGGCCGGTTCCAACGACTATTATGGCACAAAGAGTGAATGGCTATTCCTCGCCAACGCTTATGTCGATCTGGGCACCTGGTGGTGCTTCACGCCATTCGTCGGTGCGGGCATTGGCTATTCGCGCAACAGCATTGACAACTGGCGTGACCAGAACAACCAGACCGGTGCGACGGGTTATGCTCCCGGCACATCGCAATGGGAGTTCGCCTGGGCGCTGCATGCCGGTATCGCCTACAAGGTGACGCCGAACTTCACCGCCGAATTCGCCTACCGCTATACGAGCCTCGGCGATTTCTCATCGGGAGACATGATCGGCTACAACGGCGTCAACCCCGTCTACAATCCGATCAATCTCAACAACGTGACCTCGCACGACTTCAAGCTCGGCCTGCGCTGGAATCTGTCGCCGACCGAAACGGTTGCGCCGGTGGCCATGCCGGCCTATGCGCCGCCGCCGCCGTCCTACAATCCGCCGGCTCCGGTCTATTCGCCGGCGCCGCCGCTGATGCGCAAGGGCTGATACGGATTTTCGGCGAACGGGAGACGCGGAGAGGCGGAGCGGGGCTCCGCCTCGTCTGCTTTTTGAAGCGAACGTGCCGTTATTCCGCCGGCTGCATTGCGGTGCGTTTCGGCACGGTGAGGCGAAACCGGTCCGGGCGCTCGAACAGGAAGCGGAATGCGGTGCCGCGGACCAGCATGTGCAGCACCAGCGGCACTGCCACCGCGACGGACGTTACCAGAAATGCAACGGTTCCCGGATCGGTGACGATGCCGGTCCTGACCAGAGCGATCCGCGTTACCGCCATCGGCAGGAAAAACGCGAGATAGATCACCAGTGAATTCTGCCCGCAGTAACGGATAAAGCCGAGCAGGCCGGCGCGGGCCAGCAGCACCGAGACAGCGATCACCGCAGCCGCTCCGGCAAATCCGAGCAACAGCGAGATGCCCGGCCATGCCGAAAGACCCGCGCTCACGCAGGCCGCCGTGACGATCGCCCAGACCGCGAGACCGCAGACCGTCGCGAGCGGGCGCGCGCGGAACCAGTCCGCATGCGCGACGATCGTTTGGCCGGCGAGGGCGCCGGCATAAAAATACACGAAGCGTGCCGCAAACTCGTCGATCAGCGTCCAGCCGGTCTCGATATGCGCGCTTTGCAGAAGCGCCGCGGCAACGACCACAAGCATCGGCGGCAGGCCGCGCACGAGCCGTGCTGCAAGGAAGAATACCGGCAGCAGATAGATGAACCACAATGTGCCGAATGGATCGGCGAAGGCGAGAAGATACTGACGCACGGCCTCCAGCACGCCGCCATCGGCGGCATAGACCGGTCCGCGGAATGCGAACTGGATGGTGAGCCACAGGATGTAGAAATAGACGAAGTGAAGGATCTTGCGATCGATGAAGCTGCGCCACTCGGTGCCGATCGCGTGCGCGGCGAACAGGCCTGCGATCAGGAAGAAGGCCGGAATCCGGAACGGCTTCGCAAACTCCACCAACGGGTGCATCCAGCCGTCCGCATGCAATGCGGCTTCGCTCGACAATGTCGAATGCATCATCACGACCAGAATGATCGAGATACCCTTCGCGTAGTCGACCCAGTCGATGCGTACGGATCGCGTCATGATGTCTCCGGCGCGCTGCCGTGGCGGGGACTCTTGTCCGTTCGCCACAACGATACCGTTTCGCGGGGATGCGTGCAGCCGCTTCCGCGAAACAGAGTCAATGTCCGGCAGTTCATGAAGCCGGTGGGGTCCCGGCAATGCTGGTTGTGCAGGTTGTTATGGTTAGCGAAGCCTTAACCAACGGCATTTATGGTTTCCGGAATGTTGACGCCCGTTTGGGCGACCGCCGAAGGAAATGTGCCGATGCGTACTCTGAAGACACTTGCGATCTGTGCCGGGCTTGCTGCCGTTTGCACCCAACCGCAGTCCGCAGGCGCGGCCGACATGCCGGGTGTCTATTCGCCATACCGGCCGGCAGGGGCCGTGACCGAATTTGTGTCCGGCTGGTATCTGCGCGGCGATATCGGCTATCGGACCAACACCAGCATTGGCAGTGTCACCTCGATGTTTCCGCTGCCGACGAATACCGATTTGAGCGAAGTCGCCATGGTCGGCGCCGGCGGCGGCTACAAGGCCGGCTGGTTCCGCGCCGATGTCACGATCGACTATGCCGGCAAGGCGCGCTTTTCCGGCGACAGTTCGCTTGGCACCTTTTCCGGCAAGGTCGAATCCTGGACGGCACTGGGCAATCTCTACATCGATCTCGGCACCTGGAACGGCGTGACGCCTTATGTCGGCGCCGGCGTGGGCGTCGCGGGCTTTCGCTCCAATGACTTCAATGCGCCGCTGGGCAGTCTGACGACCGATTATCAGTCGCAGACCGAATTCGCCTGGGCCTATATGGCCGGTTTTGCATGGTGTTTCGCGCCGCGCTGGCTGGTGGATTTCAGCTACCGCCGCATGAATCTCGGCGAGGTCTCCTTCAATACGGGTCTCGCCAATGCCCTGAAACTGAATGATCTGACCGCAAACGAATTCCGCATCGGCCTGCGCTACAATTTTGATTGACGCGGCGCGGCAGGCACATCGCAGATAACGGCAGTGTGACGGTCCGCGCACGAAACTGTGCGTGCGGAGCGGCGTCCAAATCTGGACAAAGCTCCGCTGTGCGATAGCTTTGCAATCCTTGATACCAAAGCATTTTGGTCCCGGGATTGCGATGAAAACTGCATTCTGCCGTATCGCCGCATCGATTGCATGCCTTGCATCCTGCATCATCGCATTCGGCTTGGCCGTTGCGCCGCCGGCGAACGCACAACAGCGCGGCGCCATAACCGATGAGCTTGTCGCGATCGAGCAATTGTATCGCGCAGGGCAATACCCGCAGGTCATTGCGAGGGGGCGCGAGCTTGAGCGGCCGCTGCGTCAGGCGGCGGGCGAGATCAGCCGCCCGTATGCGTCGCTTCTGAATATTCTTGCGGTGTCCTATGCCAATGTCGGGCAACTGGGTGAGGCGGACGGATTGCTGCGGCAGTCGGTTGCGATCCTGAAGCGGGTCAGCGGCGAGCAGA
Organism: Pseudomonadota bacterium; assembly: GCA_049324435.1. Taxonomy (GTDB): domain Bacteria; phylum Pseudomonadota; class Alphaproteobacteria; order Rhizobiales; family Xanthobacteraceae; genus Pseudorhodoplanes. The sequence goes on along the minus strand of JBMOOQ010000063.1, from coordinate 123,834 downwards.
GCCCGGATGTGGCGATCGGGCTCGGCAATCTTGGGGAATTTGCCAAGCGGGCGCGCCGGTACGACGAGGCGATCCGGTATTTCCAGTCGGCGCAGGATATTCATGAAAAGACCGCCGGTCTCAATTCGCCGCCGGTTGCCACATCGCTGAATTCGATCGGCGGCACCTATATCGATGCCGGGCGTTTTGCCGAGGCCGAACCGGTGTTGCGGCGGGCGATCGAGATCTGGCGGCGCACCCAGCGGCCCAATCCGGTCGAGATGTCGCGGCCCATGGTGAATCTCGCGCTGGTCTATGCGCGCGCAAACCGCAAGGCTGACGCAGAGACCTTATACAAAGAGGCAATCGCGCTGAAGCAAAAGGCGCTCGGGCGCAATCATCCCGATCTTCTTCCGCCGCTGAACAATCTCGCCGAGATGTATTCGTCCAGCGGGCGCCCGAAGGATGCGATCGAGCTGTTGCGCTATTCGCTGTCGATCGCTGAAAAAACATTCGGTTCGAACCATCCCGCAGCGGCGCCGATGCTATCCAATCTCGGCAGTGCCTATTCCTATGCCGGCGACCTTGCCAATGCGGATGCGATCTTCAAGCGCCTGCTCGATCTCCAGCGCGCCGCCTTTGGTCCGGCGCATAGCTCGACCGCGCTCACGCTGTTCAACCTGGCGGCGGTACAGATGCGCAGCGGCAAAATTCCGGAGGGGGTCGCCTATTCGCGTCAGGCCGTGGAAATTGCATCGACCGAATTCAAGGACGGACGCGCCCAGTCCGCCATCGATATCCGTTCACTCGTCGAGCGGCATCTTAGCGTTCTCGACGATGCGCGCAAAGCCGGGGCGCTGGGTCACGAGGCGGCCGCCGAAGCGTTCCAGACCGCGCAATGGATCAACGAATCGACCGCGGCGAGCGCTCTCAACCAATTGTCGCTGCGGTTCGGGACCGGAAACGACGACCTCGCGCGCCTGATCCGTGCGCAACAGGATGCGCTGGCGGAATACCGGCGCACTGATGCGGCGCTTGCGGCCGCGATGGCGGGCGTCCGGCGCAATCCGGCGCAGGACGCCGCCTTGCGCGAGCAGCTTTCCAAACTCGCCGCGCGGATCGACAGCCTCGGCATGGATGTGACCGCGCGCTTTCCGGCTTACGCATCGCTCGCAAGCGGCAGGCCGTTGCCGGCAAATGACGTGCAGGCTTTGCTGAAGCCGCATGAGGCATTGATCTACTTCCATCCGGCCGATGCCGCGTTGCATGTCTTTACCGTGACCGCGGCCGATGTGCGATGGCAGGCCGTACCTGTCAGCCGGCAGGATCTGGCGCAAAGGGTTCGCGACTTCCGCGCCGGCCTCGACATCGATGCCGCCGTCAAATCGGTCGATGCCGGCAAACCTGCGCTGTTCGATCTTGCGCGGGCCCATGAGATGTATCGCCTGCTGGTTCCGGCGGACGAGCTTGTCCGGGACAAGACGCATTGGGTCGTCGTGCCTTCGGGCTCGCTGGCCGCGCTGCCGTTCAACCTGCTGGTCACGAAAGTACCGGAAGCGGCCGCGCCCGGAAGCGATCCGCTTGCGCCGTATCGCAACGCCGACTGGATCGTGAAGCGGACCGCCATCTCGATCCTGCCGTCGGTCGCAAGTCTCACCGCCATCGGCGCCACTGCGGCAAAGGCGCGTGCACCGAAACCGATGATCGGATTCGGCGATCCGGTCTTCGGCGGGCCGGACGACGAGCGCATCCAGAAGGCGCAGCGCCGCATCGCCGGCCAGCGGCGGAGCGTGAATGCGTCGTTCACCGAATTCTGGAAGGGTGCGGGCGTGGATCGCGCCATGCTCGCGAATGCACTGCCGCGGCTCGCCGACACTGCGGACGAAATCACCATCGTTGCAAACAAGCTCGGTGCGAAAGATGCAGTCCTGATCGGAGCGGCGGCCACCGAAACCGCGGTCAAGCAGGCGGCATTGTCGGATTACCGCATCGTCTATTTCGCAACGCACGGACTCGTGGCCGGCGACGTGACCGGGGTGGGCGAGCCGTCGCTCGCGATGACGCTGCCTGCGCAGCCCACCGCGTTCGACGATGGATTGCTGACATCGAGCGAAGTGGCGAAGCTTTCGCTCAACGCCGACTGGGTGGTGCTGTCGGGATGCAATACCGCTGCAGGCGATACGCCGAATGCGGACGGTCTGTCCGGACTGGCGCGTGCATTCTTCTATGCCGGTGCGCGCTCGCTTCTTGTGACGCACTGGGCGGTGCTGTCCGATGCCGCAACAAAGCTGACCACGGCGACATTCGATATCCTGTCGAAGGATCCGAAGGCCGGACGCGCGGATGCCCTGCGGCGCGCGATGGTGCAGCTGCTCGACGATCCGGACGATCCCTGGAATGCCTATCCTGCAGTGTGGGGTGCATTCGAAATCGTCGGCGCAAATTCTGCGGACTGACCGGACTGCGCGGTGCGTTCATGCATCCGCTACCAAAGTTTTCGTTCGCCGCCGCTTGACGGAATGCCGCTCTGTCCTTATCCCCGTCCGTGGGCCACCCCTCCCCAACGAGCGGGCGTGCTATCTGGAAGGATAGACCAATGACGACGACCACACCCGGCATGCGGCCGGCCAATCCGCATTTTTCTTCCGGCCCCTGCGCCAAGCGCCCCGGCTGGACCCTGCAAGCCCTCAAAGACGCACTCGTTGGCCGCTCGCACCGCTCGAAAGAGGGCAAGGCGAAGCTGAAGCGCGCCATCGACCTCACCCGCGAAATTCTCGAAGTGCCGGCCGATTACCGGATCGGCATCGTACCCGCCTCCGACACCGGGGCGGTTGAAATGGCGATGTGGTCGCTCCTGGGTGCGCGTCCGGTTACGATGCTGGCCTGGGAGTCCTTCGGCGAAGGCTGGGTCACCGATGTCGAGAAGCAATTGAAGCTGAAGGACGTCACGACCTACAAGGCGCCGTATGGCGAGCTGCCCGATCTGTCCAAGGTCGATAGCGACACCGACATTGTCTTCACCTGGAACGGTACCACCTCCGGTGTGCGCGTTCCCAATGCCGACTGGATCCGCGCCGACCGCAAGGGGCTGACGATCTGCGATGCGACGTCTGCCGCGTTCGCGCAGCCGCTCGATTTTTCAAAGCTCGATGTCGTGACCTTCTCCTGGCAGAAGGCGCTGGGCGGCGAGGCTGCGCACGGCATGCTGATCCTGTCGCCGCGTGCGGTGGAGCGGCTGGAGACCTACAAGCCGGCCTGGCCGCTGCCGAAAATCTTCCGCATGACCAAGGGCGGCAAGCTGAACGAAGGCATCTTCGTCGGCGAGACCATCAACACGCCGTCGATGCTGTGCGTGGAGGATTATCTCGACACGCTGAACTGGGCGAAGCAGGCCGGCGGGCTGAAGGGCCTGATCGCGCGCGCCGATGCCAATGCAAAGGCGATCCATGATTGGGTGGCGAAGACCGCATGGGTCGAGAATCTCGCAACGGACCCGAAGACCCGCTCGAATACTTCGGTATGCTTGAAGATCGTCGATCCGGCGATCACCGCACTCTCGGTCGATGCACAATGGGCCTTTGTAAAGGACCTCGTGGCGTTGTGCGAGAAGGAAGGCGTCGCCTTCGATTTCGCCAATCATCGCGATGCGCTGCCGGGCCTGCGGGTGTGGTGCGGCGCGACCGTCGAGCGCTCCGACGTCGAGGCGCTGCTGCCGTGGCTCGACTGGGCCTACGCCAAGGCCAAGGACAAGCTGCCGAAGGCGGCGTGACGCCCATCCACGCACAGCGTCATGGCCGGGCTTGACCCGGCCATCCATCTTGCATGATGGACCCGCGGGTCAAGCCCGCGGGTGACGATCCCAAAAAACATTCTGGATCATCACCATGACCGCACCGAAAGTCCTTATCTCCGACGCTCTCTCTCCGGCCGCCGTGCAGATCTTCAAGGATCGCGGCGTTACGGTCGATTTCCAGCCCGATCTCGGCAAGGACAAGGACAAGCTTGCCGCCATCATCGGCGATTATGACGGCCTTGCGATCCGCTCCGCGACCAAGGTGACGCCGAAAATCCTGCAGAATGCCAAGAACCTGAAGGTGATCGGCCGCGCCGGCATCGGCGTCGACAATGTCGATATTCCGGCGGCGACGGCCAAGGGCATCATCGTGATGAACACGCCGTTCGGCAATTCGATCACGACGGCCGAACACGCGATCACGCTGATGCTGGCGCTGGCGCGGCAGATTCCGGCGGCCGATCTTTCGACCCAGGCCGGCAAGTGGGAAAAGAACCGCTTCATGGGCGTCGAGATCACCGGCAAGACGCTCGGCGTGATCGGTGCCGGCAATATCGGATCGATCGTGATCGACCGGGCGCTTGGCCTTCGCATGCGTGTGATTGCCTACGATCCGTTCCTGTCGCCGGAACGCGCCGTCGATCTCGGTGTCGAGAAGGTCGAACTGGACGAGCTGTTCAAGCGCGCCGATTTCATCACATTGCATACCCCGCTCACTGAGAAGACCAAGAACATCATCGATGCCAACGCGATCGCTTCGATGAAAAAAGGTGTGCGCATCATCAATTGCGCGCGCGGCGGTCTGGTTGACGAAGTGGCACTGAGGGCTGCGCTCGAATCCGGGCAGGTGGCGGGCGCTGCTTTCGACGTGTTCGTCACCGAACCCGCCAACGAAAATCCGCTGTTTGGTCATCCGAACGTGATCTGCACGCCTCATCTGGGCGCATCGACCACCGAGGCGCAGGAGAATGTGGCGTTGCAGGTCGCCGATCAGATGTCGGAATATCTGTTGCGCGGTGCGATTTCGAATGCGGTCAACTTCCCCTCGATCACCGCGGAAGAAGCGCCGCGGCTGCGGCCCTTCATCGAACTGGCGGAAAAGCTCGGATCGTTCGCGGGCCAGCTCACCGAGACCGGCATCGAAAAGGTCACGATCACCTATGAGGGCGCGGTGGCGCAGATGAAGGTCAAGGCGCTGACGTCGGCGGCGCTCGCGGGCCTGCTTCGCCCGATGCTGCAGGACATCAACGTCGTGTCCGCACCGGTGGTCGCGAAGGAACGCGGCATGGTCATCGACGAGATCACCCGCGAAGGCGAGTGCGATTATGAAAGCCTGATTACGGTCACGGTGACGACGGAGCGGCAGACCCGATCGGTGTCCGGCACCGTGTTCGCCGACGGCCGCCCGCGCATTGTCAATATCAAGGGGATCCGCATGGATGCGGAATTCGGCCCCTCGATGATCTACATCACCAATCTCGACAAGCCGGGCTTCATCGGCCGCTTCTCCTCAACGCTGGGCGAGGCCGGGATCAATATCGCGACCTTCCATGTCGGCCGCGACAAGCCGGGCGGCAACGCGGTCGCGCTGATCGAGATCGACGGCGAATTGCCGGACGCGGTTTTGCAGAAGGTGCGGGCGCTGCCGCAGGTGCAGTCGGCAAAGCCGCTGCGGTTCTGATTTTCTCCGATGATTCGGGGGCGCGCGGGTGAGAGCTCGCGCGCTCGAGTCTTATGCGACGGATTTTCTCGCTGCCATTCGCGTCGCCAGCAAGACGCCGCCGACGATGAACACCGTGCCGACGAAGTGGAACCATTGCGGCACTTCGCCGAGGAACAGCATCGCCTGCACCGATCCGAACACCACGATCAGCGGATAGAGCGCAGCGACCGGATTCGGCCCGAGCAGCTGGACGCCGCGGTTGTAGCAGAGATAGGCGAGCAGCGACGGGAAGATCGCCATGTAGAGCACCACGGCAGTGCGATGCGCGTCAAAGGCGGGCATTGCGGTCTGCGACAATTCCCATGCCGCGAGCGGCAGAACGAGCACCGTGCCCGCGATCGCGGTGACCGCAAGAAACGACAGCGGATGCATGGCCGGGCGCTTGCGCAAGAGCGGCGAGTAGAGCGCGAAGATCAGAATCGCCAGCAGGAACCAGAGGTCGCCGCGGTTGAACGAAATAGAATGCAGCACATCCGGATCGCCGCGTGTCAGGATCACGACCACCCCGATGAAGGACGTTACGAGCCCCGCGACCTGCCATTTGCCGAGCCGGTCGCCGACCAGCAGATACGACATCAGCCCGATCACCATCGGCATGGTGCACTGGATCAGAAGGCCGTTGATCGCCAGCGTGTATTGCAGCCCCCAATAGGACGGGATCGAATAGCCGGTAGTGCCGGTGAGGCCGAGCAGGCACAGAATCGGGATGTGCGACCTGATCGCGGGCCAGTCACGCCGCAGATATTGCCATGCAAAGGGCAGGAGGATCAGCGCCCCGATGCCCCAGCGTAGCGCGCTCAGCGTCACCGGCGGAATGGAGCCTGCGATGTGACGCCCGAGCACGATGTTGAGCGACCACATCAGATAGGTGAGGCAGACGAGCAGATAGGCCTGCCGGTTAAGCCAGCCGCCAAACCGGCCGAAAACATTGGCCATCGCGTCCCCCCCGGCGCGTTGATGATTGAAGTCCGCCGGACGGCGGACCTCGTTCTGCTACACAAGCCCGTTGCCGCGAGGAAGGGCACGCGCCGCATACGCGCCGCGCATTAACCCAACGCCGCCGGAACCTTCCCGAAATTTCATCTTTTTCAACCGCTTAAAGCAGCGATTCGGTGGCTTCCACGGGCTCGGTGTCTTGCCTCAGGGCCGCGCTTGCCGTATCCGGGACGGGCCTCGCCACGGCCGGGCACAAGGTGAAGCATGGGCCCGCGGCCCGCGGGAGGAAACTGGACGGATGGCGAATGTAGTTGTCGTCGGAGCGCAATGGGGCGACGAAGGCAAAGGCAAGATCGTCGATTGGCTGTCCGAACAGGCCGATATCGTGGTCCGCTTCCAGGGCGGGCATAACGCCGGACACACGCTGGTCATCGACGGCAAGACCTACAAGCTCTCGCTGCTGCCTTCGGGCGTGGTGCGGCCGAACAAATTGTCGGTGATCGGCAACGGGGTTGTCGTCGATCCGCATGCGCTCGCGGCCGAGATCGACCGGCTGAAGGAGCAGGGCGTCGCGGTCACGCCGGACAATCTGCGCATTGCCGAGAATGCGACGCTGATCCTGTCGCTGCATCGCGAACTCGAAGCGATTCGCGAATCCGGCTCAGCGCGCATCGGCACCACCAAGCGCGGCATCGGCCCGGCCTATGAAGACAAGGTCGGCCGCAGGGCGATCCGCATGATGGACCTTGCCGATCTGCCGGCCCTGCACGGCAAGATCGAGCGGCTGCTTGCGCATCACAATGCGCTGCGCCGCGGCAACGGCCTCGCCGAACTCTCGCCGGATAGTGTCTACGAGGAACTTGCCGGTGTCGCACCGCGCGTGCTGCCCTATCTCGATTCGATCTGGTCGCTGCTGGATACGAAGCGGCGCGAAGGCCGCCGCATCCTGTTCGAAGGTGCGCAAGGGGCGCTGCTCGATATCGACCACGGCACCTATCCGTTCGTGACATCGTCCAACACTGTCGCCGCTCAGGCCGCGACCGGGTCCGGTCTTGGGCCCGGTGCGATCGGCTATGTGCTGGGCATCTGCAAGGCCTATACGACGCGCGTGGGCGAGGGGCCGTTCCCGACCGAGCAGGACAACGAGATCGGCCGGCTGATTGGTGAGCGCGGGCACGAATTCGGTACGGTCACGGGGCGGCCGCGGCGCTGCGGCTGGTTCGATGCCGTGCTGGTGCGGCAGACCGTCCGCACCAGCGGTATCAACGGTATCGCTTTGACCAAGCTCGATATTCTGGACGGGTTCAAGGAGATCAAGGTTTGCACCGGCTATCGCCTGGACGGACGCATGATCGATCATCTGCCCGCGAGCGAGCATGCGCAGGCCCGGGTCGAGCCTGTGTATGAAACCATCGAGGGCTGGCAGGACGCCACGGCCGGTGCCCGGTCATGGGCGGATTTGCCGGCCCAGGCCATCAAGTATGTAAGATGGATTGAGGAATTGATCGGGTGCCCGGTGGCGCTGTTGTCCACTTCACCCGAACGCGAGGATACTATTCTCGTTCAGAATCCGTTCGAGGCGTGAGACGATGGCGCATCGCGGCTGCTTTGTGATCCACGTTCGTTCAGGGGCGCATGGCTGACTATTACCCTCTGATCCAGCGCGCTATTGCCGGTCTCGACAAGAACACCGGCGAGGCTCGCCGCGCGCTCTATGAGCGGGCGCGGACGGCTTTGGTCGCGCAGTTGCGAGGTGTGAATCCGCCGCTGCCGGAAGCCGAAATCACCCGCGAGCGGCTCGCACTTGAGGAGGCGATCCGCAAGGTCGAGGCCGAGGCTGCGCGCCGCACCCGCGTCGATCCGCCGGCGCCGCCACCCGCTGCACCGGCCGGACCGGCGGCACCCCGGTTCCCCAATGCGGCCCCTCCGGCCACTGCGCGTCCGGCCCGTCCGCCGGTTGCGCCGCCGCAGACTCCGCCGAAGCCGCCGGGGCCCGCAGTGCCGCCGCCGGGAGCTCCTTCGGCCGCAAGACCCGGAGCCGCGCCGCCGCCGAAAGCGCCGCCCGCTCAGCCGCGACAACCCGCGCCGGGTCAAGTTCCCGGTCAGGGTCCTGCGCCGGCGCAACGGCCCGCGGGCAATGCCGCCCCGCCACCCGGTGCGCCGCGGCCTGCGCGCGACCCCCTTGCCGAGATCATGGCGGGGCACGAATTCGATCGTCTGATGGAACCGCGGCTGGCCCAGGAGGACTTCAGTCGCGAGATGCGGCCACAGGGCCGCGATGACGGTTTTTCGCGGCCTGCGGATCCGTTCCGCGAGCCGCCGCCGCGCGGCGCTCGTCCCCCCCAGCCGCCGCCGCCGCAGGCGGACGAGGATGAGGAGGACGAGGGCGGTTCCCGGCGCTCAATGCGCGGATTCGTCAAAGCCGCCATCGCGGTCGTGCTGGTGCTGGGTCTCGGCTGGTTTGCCTGGTCGCAGCGCGGGCTGGTGACGGACATGCTCCAATCCTTCCGCGGCAGCCAGACCCAGCAGACCGCGAAGGACAGCAAGTCCGGGCAACCGAGCACCGGCCGGCCGAAGATCACCGACCGTCTCGGATCGCAGGATACCCAATCGGGTCCGGGCGTCGCGCAGCGCGTCGTATTGTACGAAGAGGAACCGAGCGATCCGCAGGGACGGCGCTATGTCGGCTCGGCCATCTGGCGCACCGAAACCGTCGCTCCGGGTCCGGGCCGTCCGCCGGAAACCGTGATCCGTGCCGATGTGGAAATCCCCGAGAAGCGTCTCAACATGACATTTTCGATCCGCCGCAACACCGATCAGGCGCTGCCGGCGAGCCACACCATTGAGGTGATGTTCAACCTGCCGGCGGATTTCCCGTCGGGCGGCATTTCCAATGTGCCGGGTGTGCTGATGAAGCAGGCGGAGCAGACCCGCGGCACGCCGCTTGCCGGTCTTGCGGTGAAAGTGACCAACAATTTCTTCCTGATCGGTCTGTCGGCGGTGGAGGCGGATCAGGCACGCAACATCCAGCTCCTGAAGGAGCGGGCTTGGTTCGATATTCCGATCGTCTATAACAACAACCGCAGAGCCATTCTTGCGATCGAGAAGGGCACGCCGGGCGAGCGCGCATTCGCGGAAGCCTTTGCGGCCTGGAAGCAGTAGCGTCGGGTATCCGTCAATTGCGGCGCATGACACGCCGCGCCAGATAATCGAAGTTGATGACGAACTGCTCGTGCGGGGACAGCTCCTCGCGCAGAGCAGCGATGTCGGCCTGCGGCAGGTCCGGCAACGTTTCGCCCGCGGCTTCTGCAACGAGCTGGATCATCGCCGCATTCTCCAGCATCAGCGTGACGATAGTGGCCTCCTCGATCGATCGCCCGACCGTTGCGACGCCGTGGCTGCGCAAAAGCACCGCGCGATTTTGTCCGAGGGCGCGGGCGACGGCGGCGCCCATCTCGGGGGTGCGGATCAGCCGCATCGAGGCATCGTAAGTATCGAGCGCGCCATGGAACAAGACGCTCGGCTGACTGAAGGCACGCACCGGCCGGCCCGTGACCGACAGCGCGGTGGCATAGGGCGGGTGGCTGTGGATCACGCTCAGCACGTCCGGCCGCGCCCGGTAGATTTCCGAATGGATGAAGACCTCGCTGTGCCGGCGTCCGTTGCCCGCGACCACCTTGCCGTCGAGATCGATGGTGAGGATGTTGTCGCGCGTGATCTCGTCGAAACCGATCGAGTGCGGCTTCATATAGAACAGCGTGGGATCGTCGGGCAGCCGCACGGAAATATGCCCGCGGGTGAAGTCGTCCTGCCCTTCCGCGACCAGGATTTTTCCCGCGAGGATCAGCCTGTCCTTGAGGTCATTGCCGCTCATATGCTTCGATTACCTGAAGGCCGCACCCGATGATAGATTTGCGATACACGGGTGCGCGGAAACCATCAAACGCTATGGGGAGGAATTGATGAGCGGCAGGTCTTTTGTCGCATTGGTGCTCTGCGCGGTTCTTTGCGCTGCGCATCCGGCTGCGGCGCAAACGAGCGGCTATCCGACAAAGCCCGTGACCATCATCATGCCCGCCGCCGCCGGCAACAGCCCCGACGTCGCTGCGCGGATCATCGCCGATCGTCTGGCCCAGATCTGGAAACAGCAGGTGCTGATTTTGAACCGGCCCGGTGCGGGAGGTCTGATCGCGGCGCAGGCGGCGAGCACCGCCGAGCGCGACGGCTATACGCTCTACATGACGCAGGCCTCGACCTACACCGTGCTGCCGGTGATGCAGGAGAAGCTGCCGTTCGATCTCGACCGCGACTTCGTGCCGATCGGCCTCGTCGGCGAGCAGCCGATCGCGGTTGCAGTGACGCCGAATCTTCCGGTCAACACCCTTGCCGAATTGCTGGAGCTCGCACGCAAGACCCCGGGCGGCCTGTTTTTCGGCGCCACCAATCGCGGCGGTCAATCGCATCTGACCGGAGAACTCCTGCGCATCCGGGCGAATGTGCCGCTGACTTTCGTGCATGCCTCCGGCGCCGCGGCCTCGATCAACGATGTGTCGACCGGACGCATTCCGATCGTTTTCGAGGGTATTGCGGGGCTCGCCGGCGCCCTGCAGGGCAAAATGGTGAAGCCGCTTGCGATCGCGTCGGCCAAGCGGTTGCCCAACATGCCGGACCTGCCGACGGTTGCAGAAACGGTTCCGGGCTTCGAAAGCAAGGGCTGGCTTGCGCTGATGGCCCCCGCCGGCACTCCGGACGCCATCGTCCGCAAGATCAATGCCGACCTGGCGGTGGCGCTCGATCACCCCGATGTCCGGCAGAAATTCGAGACGCTCGGAACCTATATCCGCCCGCTCTCCCCGGAACAGACCGGCGCGTTCATCAAGAGCGAGCAGGCCCTGTGGTGGCCGGTCGTGCGTGCGGTGAATGCCGAGAAGAAGTGAGAGTGGTCCCGCTGCCGCCGCATCGCGGCGACCCGTTGCTGCTGCGACAGGTCAATGCACCCTGAGCGATCCCTGTCCGGGCTCGATCAAGGCCTCGGTGAAGGGAAATTCCAGCACGACTTCGCCGTCCTCGTCGGTCACTTCGATCGCGGCACGCATCAGCCGCGGCTCGGTGGTCTCGTCATGCAGGATGTCACGGATCATGGCCCGCGCCATGGTCCAGGCATGATCCGGGTCGCGCAGCTCGGCGCCATCGGGATCGCGGATCAGTTCCCCGTCAATGCGGGTGTTGAAAAAATACCTCGGCATACGCTTACCCTTACACCAAGCTGTGACAGGATCGCGGCGGAGCCTGCCCAAATCTCTCTCCGTTTTGCCATTTATGCCATTGCCGCTAGCCTTGTGTAAGGTGGGAAAGAAGCCCCGATGGTGGGTCGGATTGCCCTGGCCGGGCTGATTTTGTGGGTCGCGAGCCTCGCGACCGGTGGCCCCGTGGCGGCCCAGGGGTCCGTCAGCCGCAAATCCGAGTTGCAATCCAGGCTTGCGCGGCAGGCGTTGACGTTTTTCCTGGCGCGCGGGCCAGAGGAGTCCTGCGGCCCGGGCTGCCGCGACTGGATCGCGGCCGACGGCCAGTTCGACGAAGGGTCGGCGGCCCGCTTCCGCGTCTTCCTGGCACGGACCAAGGCGCGGAACCTTCCGGTCTTCTTCAATTCCAATGGCGGCCTGCAGGAAGAGGCGATGGCGATCGGCCGGATCATGCGCGAGCGCCGCATGCGCGCCGGCATCGCCCAGACGCGGCCCGAGATCTGCACGCGCAAGCCGGATGATCGCACGCTGTGCGACACGGCGAAAAAGTCCGGAAAGCCGCTCGCGGCGGAATGGACGAGCTATGATGCGAACTGCAACTCCGCCTGTGGCATCGCGCTGGTCGGTGCGGCGGAGCGATGGATCCCGCCGGGCGGGGCGATCGGCATTCATTCGCCGGCCTATTACTGCTTCCTGCGCAGCGGCCGCATCGTCGGCCAGAAGGGCAACAGCGACCTTGCGGCGCAATGCCGGAAATTCACCGCGCAAGGGGCGGCGCAGCTTTCCGCCTATATGCGCGAGATGGGCATCGCACCGGGCTTTGTCGAAGCGATGCAGAAGGTGCCGCACAGCGAGGTACGCTACCTGACGCGCGAAGAACTGGTGGCATTCGGCATCGACAACGCCGGCATCGCGGAGACCCCGTGGATGGGCAAGCCGGGCGCGTCGCAGGTAACGGTGAAAGTACTGCTCGAAGCGACCGGCACCGATGGCGGCAAGCGCATGGGCTGGCTCGAACTGCAATGCGATAGCGGCGGCGCGTCCTCGATCGTATTCGTGCGTCCTGCGACCGGCGGCGATCAGGGCGCCGGCACCGAGGTGACGCTGACCGCGGGCGAGCGCAGGTTCGTGTTCTTGCCGAAGGACATCTCGACGCACAGGAATCCGACCGAGCCTGCCGCGCCCTATCTGCGCCGCCGTATCTCTGTGCCAACGCCCGAGATCGCGGCGCTCGCAACGCAGCCGGCAATGGATCTGCACATCACGCCGAATGCCGCTGCGCCGGACGCGAAGACGCAGCTGACCCGCATCTCGAATGCGGGACTGCAGGAGCGATGGCGGAGCGTGACGAAGAGCTGCGGGGAGAAGGCGGAATAGGGCACAGCCTCGCGCAAGCTCACCTCTGCCGCCTCGTCGATTGCCTAATCTTTCGGCGCCGATCCCGTGGTTTCCGGCTGCGTGACCGCAGGTCTGAGGTCATTGGTGGCAATGCTCCGTTCGGCCGCGCCCGAATAGAAATAGACGAAGCTGCCGATGGCAGCGAGCAACGCCGCGGCAAGCAGGATGGCGGCACCTGCTGCGGCGCGGTCCTCGTTGCGATAGTCGCGATCGGAATCGTTCTGCCAGGACGCATCCTGATAGGAGGCGTCATCGTTACGATACGGGTCGTAGGTCATGGCATGTCCTCCAGCGTATCTGAGAAGAAACGCGGCATGCGGTGACGGAGTTCCGTACACATTGCCGTGCGCGATCGATCTCGGTGCTCGGGAGCACCCATTGACAGGTTCAGAAGCGAGCGCTGGCATTGACTCAAAGAAAAAGGCGGACCGGGACACCCCGATCCACCTTGCGAAACCAGTGGATGGCCGGGTCAACCCCTGCCATGACCCTTTGATATTAATGCGCCGGCAGCGCTTCCGGCTGCTTGCCCGGCTGCTTGGGCGCTTCCATTGCGGCGACGCGGTTCTTCACCGCCTTCTGGACCTTCTCGAAGGCACGCACCTCGATCTGGCGCACGCGCTCGCGCGACACGCCGAATTCCTCGGCCAGCTCTTCGAGCGTGACCGGATCGTCGGCGAGGCGGCGCGCCTCGAAGATGCGGCGCTCGCGATCGTTCAGCACCGTGAGCGCGTGTTCGAGCGCGGAGCGGCGGTTGTCCATCTCCTCGCTCTCGGCCAGAACTTCCTCCTGACCGGCGGACTCGTCGGCGAGCCAGTCCTGCCATTCGCCGGAATCGCCGTCGTCACGGATCGAGGCGTTGAGCGACGCATCGCCGCCGAGGCGGCGGTTCATGTCGATCACGTCCTTCTCGGTGACGCCGAGTCGCTTGGCGATCTGCGCCACCTGTTCGGGCTTGAGATCGCCTTCGCCGAGGGCGTTGATCTTGCTCTTCGCCTTGCGCAGGTTGAAGAACAGCTTCTTCTGGTTCGCGGTCGTGCCCATCTTCACGAGCGACCACGAGCGCAGGATGTATTCCTGAATGGCGGCCTTGATCCACCACATCGCATAGGTGGCGAGACGGAAGCCTTTGTCGGGCTCGAACCGCTTCACCGCCTGCATCAGGCCGACATTGCCTTCCGACACGATTTCGGAAATCGGCAGGCCATAGCCGCGATATCCCATCGCGATCTTCGCGACGAGCCGCAAATGGCTGGTGACGAGCTTGTGCGCCGCATCGCGGTCGCCGTGCTCGCGCCAGGATTTGGCCAGCATGTATTCTTCCTGCGGTTCCAGCATCGGAAACCGCCGGATTTCTTCCAGGTAACGAGACAGACCGCCTTCGGCGGTGATCATCGGCATAGCCGTCGAACGGGCCATGTATGCGCCCTCCATTATGTTCATGCCCCCGGGATCGGCAGGCAAATGCCCCGTCGCCGTCATCAGGCCGCCGGAGCATGCTGCGGTGCAACATACCGCATTCGCAGCATAGGGGACAGGGATCGCGAATGAAAGTTACATTCCTGTCACCTGCCGAGGCCCCATAGCGACCGGATGTCGCAACCCAAGCCGTTGGTTTACATCGTCTTTTTTGAGTTACGCCGCACAGGGTGCGGCGGTTCACATGTCAGTCATGCTGTCCCGCAAACGGGCAAGGGGCACCGGCAGTTCCGACTGGAATTGCTGGACCTTGCCTGAAACGGGGTGCTGGAAAGCCAAGAAATAGGCATGCAGAGCCTGCCTTCCAAGGGCCTGCAAGGCCGCCTGCGCGGCCTTGGGAAGCCGGACCGCTTTGGTGCGGAAACCGGTGGCATAGGTCTCGTCGCCGAGAATCGGGTGGCCGATATGGGCGAGATGCACCCTTATCTGATGGGTGCGGCCGGTCTCCAGCCGGCATTCGATCAGGCTTGCGACCGGCTTGCCGTCGGCGCCGGCATAACGCTCCCGCACCTCCCAATGGGTGATGGCGTCGCGCCCGCCCTGCCGCACCGCCATCTTTTCCCGGTTATGCGGGTGGCGGTCGATCGGCGCGTCGATGGTGCCGCGCGGCCGGTCCGGCGCGCCCCACACGAACGCAAGATAGCCGCGCTCCAGATCGCCGGTGCGGCCGTGATCGGCAAACTGCTCCGACAGCGACTTGTGCGCCTTGTCGGTCTTGGCGACCACCATCACGCCCGACGTATCCTTGTCGAGCCGGTGCACGATGCCCGGCCGCATCACACCCCCGATGCCGGAGAGTGATTCTCCGCAATGTGCGATCAGGGCGTTGACCAGCGTCCCGGTCTGATGGCCCGCAGCCGGATGCACGACGAGGCCGGCCGGCTTGTCGATCACGATGACCTGGTCGTCCTCGTAGAGGATGGAGAGCGGAATGTTTTCGCCCTCGGGCTCGGCCGGCTCGGGCGGCGGCACCGCAATCGTGAACACCTCTCCGGTCTTCACCTTGTACCCCGGATCGTCGACCGCACGGCCGCCCGCGGTGACCGCGCCTTCGAGGATCAATGCCTTCAGCCGCGTGCGCGAGAGTTCGGGAAGATGCGCAGCCAGCACGCGGTCGAGCCGGGTGCCGGCATCCTCGGATGCGGCCGTGAGGGAGAGGGTGGAGGCGGTGGTCATGCGTAAAATCGGCGGTGCCACAGGTTCACCTCCCCTGAAGGGGGGAGGTCGACCGCCGGAGGCGGGCGCGTGGGGGTCGATGCTCATATAGCGCCGGAGATGAATTGTTGAGCCCCTCCCCAACCTCCCCCTTGCAGGGGGAGGGAGTAGACCGTACCCGTGGCGCACCGTTTCAGAGAAGTGATGACCACCGTGTCCCCCGAGCCCCTGAAAGACCCCGATGGCAAGCCGCTCGATCCCGCCTCGCAGGCGGTGGTCGATCGCGTGCGGCGGATGTCGGCGGTGTCCGGCTTTGCCACGATGCTCGGCATCGCGGTGGTGATCGCGGTGATCGGCTTCAAGCTCTATCGCTCTGCCGACAGCGCGCCGCCACAGCAACCCGTCGACGTGCTGACCATGCTGCCGAAGGGCTCCCGCATCATTGCCGCGCAAACCGCGGGCGACCGGCTGGTGGTGACTGTGGATGTGGGCGGCGCGATCGAGGTGCGGACTTTCGACACGCGCACGCTGCAGCAGACCGGCCGGCTCCGGTTTGTGGAAGAGCGGTGAGACCGCGCTAACCCTGCGCCAAAGACGCGCACCGCGTCAGGATTGCAATTATCCGGAATTGCTCTATATGGAGTGCTTCGAGCTTTCGGCCGAACGACTTGGCCTTGCGCGATACTCGATGTGAAGCATTCGTTTCGAGACGCGCCTGACAACGACATTCATCCAAAAATCTCGAGTAGAAACCGGCCGCGTTCGCGCGCGGCTCTATACACGCATATATGAAGGATAGGCTCCCATGCAGACGGGAACCGTGAAGTGGTTTAACGCAACCAAGGGCTTCGGATTCATTCAGCCCGACGACGGTGGCAACGACGTGTTCGTGCACATCAGCGCCGTCGAGCGCGCCGGGATGCGCGGCCTCAACGAAGGCCAGAAGATCTCCTACGAGCTTCGTGCCGACCGCAAGACCGGAAAGTCTTCGGCGGACAACCTGCAGGCCGCATAACTGCGGAATGCGGCAAGCCGCGTAAGGCAGCTTGCTGATTGCTCCGCGGCGCGCGCAAGCGCGCTGTGTGAGCGGCGGACCTCAAGCCACGGATGTAATGGCGAGGTTCGCTGATTGCGGCGATGGGTCTTGGACGCTTGCCGCTTGTGATGGCCGGGCTTGCCCCGGCCATTTGCATTTTTGGCGCATAGTTTGCGGCGCGGCCTCGGCTGCGAACGGTGAGATTACCTCTGCCCGGTTCCTGGGCATCACGGACATTTTGAAAAAATTGCAGCGGCACCGGATCGCAGGTGACCGCGTTCTATTCGCACGCCGATAAAGGCGGCTCACCCGAACAGCCGGAGATTCGTGTCTGCGCGCAAGCAGATGGAGGTTTCCATGACCGATGTGTCTATTGGTAATTTGAATCCCGCGCCGACTCCGCCTTGCCCCGTTTGCGGCGGCGAAACCGCTCTGGCCGAAGCGCCGAAGGCCGTCGCAAAAGTGACCGACATCTTCCGATGCAAGCGCTGCAACGTGGAATATCCGGTGGCGCGAAAGCCCGACTCATGATGCGCTAAAACCGTGCCCGGCATGATGCCGGGCGGTTGGCGCAGGGGTGGCTTTTCATGCTGACGGACAAGCAATCGGGGGTGCTGCGCGGCATGCTGGCCGGGCTCGCGATTACCATCGTGGCGCTCGCGCTTGCGATGCATGGCGTCCTGACGCCGCTGATGCCCCGCGCCGACTCCTCGCTCGATTTTGCGCTGAAGTGGGACACGCTGATTGTGGCGTGTCTTGCCGTCAATATCGGTCTGCTGGCGCGGCACCGCTTCTTCACGCCGGACGACATTGACGGCGGCGGACTAACCGAAGGCACCGCGAAGGCCCATCTCCTGCAGTCGATGCTGCAGAATACGCTGGAACAAACCGTGCTGGCGCTCGGCGTGCATCTGACATGGGCGACGGCGATGCCGCGCGCCGTCCAGGCAGCGGTGCCGGTCGCGGCGATGCTGTTCGTGACCGGCCGCGTGCTGTTCTGGCGCGGCTATGCTGCCGGCGCGCCCCACCGCGCGCTCGGCTTCGCGCTGACATTCTATCCGCAGGTGGCGATGCTGCTGGTGATCGCGGGGTGGCTGGCGGTGGGGTGAGGGTGTAGGGGCAGTTCGTTAGGCGCGGCCGCTACCCCTTCTTGCCCTGCTTCTGCGCATATTGATCGACCAGCGCGCGGATCATGCGCTGATACGGCACCCGCCGCGCCTTGGCCGCACGCTTGAAAAAATCGACGCTGCGGCGAGACAGCGACAGCGTCACCTTCACGTTGTCATCGCGCAGCACGAGGTCGTCGGGTGCCGGGAGGAAATCCTCGATCACGCGCGCGCGGCCAATTTCGCCTTTCGTGTACCTAACGGTTTTGCTCGTCATAGATTTTCTTTCCTTTCCGCCAGTAGCCCGCTCCGAAGATGCGGATGCGCCCGGCACGATAGGTGAAGCGAACCGTCATCACGCCGCCTGCTACCTGCCCAAAGCAAAAATAGCGCTTCTCTGCGTCACTGTGGTCGAGATCCTCTGCAATGACTCGGTCTGGGTCGAGGAAGGCCTCCTGCGCCAGTGTAAACGAAACGCCATGCTTGGCCCGATTCTGCCGGTCCTTCAATTCGTCCCATTCGAAGTCCGGGCCGTTCATGATATGGAAAAATTACCATATGAATGTCTGGCGAGCAACGCACTGCTGGCGTGATTTCGGCCCGACCGGAAAAATGTCCGTCGCCGTGACTATTATGGGGCCCGCCTTTGCAGGGACGAACCGAAAAGTGCTTCGTTTGGCTAAGCGTCTTTTCGCCCCGCCCCGCCAACATTCCGTCAACCATTTCGCCTAACTCTGGCGCGCCGGTATCCTGTCCCGGCAAAATGCCAACCTGCTTGAACCCTTTCCTCACGAGTGACGACGCATGCACGGGGGCAAGACCCCTGCGGGTGGAAACCCGCCTGAATCACGGCGGCCCGCGCAGGGCCAGGGTCAGGAGCGCGTCGCCGTCATGCACAGGCCATTTTCGGTTCCCCAGATTCCGCAAGGCGGCAGCGAGCCTGCGCCGCAAGGCATCACCTTCACCGGCGAACGGCGCGACTTCCGCAAGCTGGTCACACGCGGCGCGCTTCTCGAACTGATCACGCTCGGCTTCTACCGCTTCTGGCTCGCGACCGACATCCGCAGACACTTGTGGTCGCATACCGAAGTGCATGGCGACGCTGCCGAATATACCGGCACCGCGAAGGAACTGTTCATCGGCTTCCTGGTCGCGATGGCGATCCTCGTGCCGGTCTATGTCGCGTATTTCTTCGCTGGCCTCGAAGCCGAACGCGTGCAGGCCTTCGCCTCGATCCCGCTGATCGCCTTCCTCTATCTGTTCACCCAATTCGCGATCTATCGCGCGCGGCGCTATCGCATGACGCGCACGGTGTGGCGCGGCGTGCGCTTCAACATGGGCGGCTCCGGCTGGTCCTATGCCTGGCGCGCGGCGTTGTGGACGCTGTGGGTGTGGGTGACGCTCGGCCTCGCGCTGCCGTGGCGCGCCGCAGCGCTCGAGCGCTTCAAGATGCGCTACACCTCGTATGGCACGCTGCAGGGCTCGTTCGAGGGGACGGGCGGGCAATTCTTCAGACAGGGCTGGTGGCTGTGGCTCCTGATGTGGCCGGCCGCGATGTTCATCTTCCCGATCCCGTTTCTCTACGCGATGTACAAGGCGATCGAGTGGAAGTGGTGGGTGAACGGGCTGCGCTTCGGCGCGGTGCGGTTCGAAAGCGATCTCGATATCGCCGATCTGATGGGCTTCTACTGGAAGGTGATCGGCTGGCTGTGCCTTGCTTTTCTTCTGATGGCGCTCTGGTTCGGTGCGGTGTTCGGCGCAGGCCATGCCATGATCGGCGCTGGCCTCGAAGGCGAGGCGAAAATCGCGGCCGTGATGGCCAATCCCTTTATCCTGATCGGCATGGGTGTGGGCTATCTCGTCACCGCGCTCGCCTTCAACATCGCGTTCCGGATCTATCTGGTGCGCGATCTGTGGGCGAAGGTCGCCGAGACCAGCGTGGTGCACAACATCGCTGCGGCCGACAATATCGCGGTGCTGGGCGATGCCGCGAGCGCGATCGGCGAGGGGTTCGCGGACAGTCTGGATATCGGCGGGTTCTGACGCCATATCTCCGGCACGAGAGATGCGGCGATGATCGATACGCAAGACGCAAAGACGCAAGAGATCTGTGGCGTCTTCTATGACGGCACCTCGAACCGCAAGCGCAGTGTGACGCTGCGCTTTGGCGATGCGCTGGAAATCGTCGAGGACGGCGCGGTTATCGCCACCTGGCCCTATGCCGACGTGCGGCGCGCTGACGGCAGAAAGGGTTTGCGGCTGCTTTGCACGAGCGCGCTGCCGCTGGCGCGGCTGGAAATCGCCGATCCGGAGGCGGCCGCCGCGATCTCCGTGCGCCTCCCGCAGCTCGATGCCGGGCGCGGTCCGGCGCAGACCGGCCGTATCGTGGCATGGTCGCTCGCGGCCGCGGTGTCGATCGTGCTGGTCACGATCTACGGCATTCCGCTGCTGGCCGACCGGCTCGCGCCGCTGGTGCCGTTCGCGGTGGAGAAGCGGATCGGCGAGGCGGTGGACCGGCAGGCGCGCGCGGTGTTCGGCGGACAGAATTGCGCGCGGCCGGATGGACAGGCCGCGTTCGAGAAGATGATGACGAAGATCAAGGAGGCCGGCGGCTTCGATGCGCCGCTGCAGGCGCATGTACTGTCGTCCGGCGTCACCAATGCCTATGCGCTGCCGGGCGGTACCGTCTATCTGCTCGACGGACTATTGCAACGCGCCCGCAATGTCGATGAGGTCGCGGGCGTGATGGCGCACGAACTTGGCCACGCCCAAAATCGCGACGGCCTTCGCAAGATCATCCAGACCGGCGGCTCGTCCTTCCTGATCGGGCTTCTCTTCGGCGACGTGACGGGCGGCTCCGCCGTTCTGTTTGCGGCACGCTCGATCGTGGATGCGTCCTATTCGCGCGAGGCGGAAAGCCGGGCCGACGCCTTCGCCATCAAGGCGATGAACGGGCTCGGCCGCTCGCCGCAGCCGATGGGCGAATTCCTGGTGCGGATCACCGGCGGCGGGCGGATTTCCACGGTGATCGACAGCCACCCGCTCAGCGCCGACCGGCTCGACCGGATGAAAAAGGAGGATCGCGGCGTCACTGGCCCGCCGATCCTGACCGATGCGGAATGGCAGGCACTGAAAAACATCTGTGCCGATGTGAAGAAGGCCGGTGGAGCAGGCTCGGGGCGGCCTTCGGGCCGGGAGAAATAGCGTTGAAGGGGCAGGCACGGCTCCGCTTGCCTGCGGTGACCGGGAAATCATGCCCCGCGGGCCGGCCATTGCTTGCGCGGACGGCGGATCGCGGCTATCTGAAGGCGTCACGCTCCCATCGTCTAGCGGTTAGGACGCGGCCCTCTCAAGGCTGAAACAGGGGTTCGATTCCCCTTGGGAGCGCCATCCCTGCGGATGGCACGATTTATCCTCCGAT
This sequence comes from Pseudomonadota bacterium, assembly GCA_049324435.1. Classification (GTDB taxonomy): domain Bacteria; phylum Pseudomonadota; class Alphaproteobacteria; order Rhizobiales; family Xanthobacteraceae; genus Pseudorhodoplanes. Next base: position 102,565 of record JBMOOQ010000063.1, on the reverse strand, counting down.
CGCTTGCCATGTTTGCAGTGCGCCGCACCGCCAGCGCATGACGCCGGATTGCACGCTGCGTCCGGTTCGCGCGTGACGATAGCGTGACACTCCATTGATCCCGATTGTTGCACACGCCCGCCGAGCGTCGCCTCCCTGCGGGCGGTGTCCGATTCATCGCAAAATTTTGATCGATCCGTCTGCCGTGGGTCGCGCCGATGCCGCAACATCCGATCGATACAAAAAGCCATGCTCACAGCGTTTCGCGTTCGCAGCCTCTCGCAGATGTGAGTTAGCTGCGCCGCTCGGCCCGTGACGAGAGTGCGAAAGGTCCTTGCACGTCAGCGCAATTTGCATAAGACGGCGGCGGGTACGGGAAACGTTTGGTCTGGGGAAATTTCATCATGCGTGTTTTTCTAATTGCAAGCAGCGCGCTTCTTATCGTGGCGCTGATCGTTCTGCAGCAGAGCCTCGGTCTTTCACCCGGCGCGATTGCCGACGTCATTCTCGGCTGGCCGATCGAGCAGAAGCTTGCTGTTGGCGTCGCAGCCGCCGCGATTGTTGGCGTGCTGCTGGTGGCGATCTGGCAATCCGACAAGATCGCGCAGCAGGCGAAGGCAATTGCCGTTCTCCAGAACCGGGTGAACGGGATCCGTGACCAGGTCGCAGCGCTCGACGCAGAGCAGACCGGAGCGGACGCAGCGGTGCGCCATCTTGTCGGAACCGATCCGGTTGCGATCATCGAGGACGTACAGCAGCGGCTGGTGCAGAGCGAGGCGCGCACCGCCGAGCAGGCTGCACAGAACGAAGCGGTCGACCTGCAGAGCCGGATCGATGAAATCCGCAAACGCCAGCACGCATTGCGGACCCAGTTGGGCTCGGTATCCGAGAAGCGGCGCGTGATCGAGCCGATGCTGGGCGAGGTGAAAGAGCGGCAACACCTGATCGAACGGTCGCTCGGAGATCTGGAGAAGGACGAAACCGGCAAGACGCTCGACATGCGCCTTCAGGAAACCGAGGGGTTCCTGAACCGCGGTCACACCAGGCTGGAAGCTATCGAGGCGATCTTCGGCAAATTCGAGCAGGTCAGGGACGGTCTGCAGCAATTGCAGAACGACGTGACGCCGCTGCGCAGTCCGGAACGCGGCATCAAGGCACTGGTCGAGCAGGTCGCCACGCTGCAGAAGGACGTCGATACGGCGTTGCTGTCGCTCGAAAAGGACGAAAGCGGAACGATCGGCGAGCGGCTTGACCGGCTGTCGAAGAACAAGAGCGAACTGGAGCAGCGGATTGCCGCACTGACCCAGAGTTTCGGATCGCTGGAAGCCATCCGCCGCGACATTGGCGAGCATTTCCAGCGGCTGAATGCTGCATTGGAGGCGCATGTGAAGCGGTGATCGCCGCACGCACACCGCGCTCGCATTGGGCGCGGTCTGCCCTTGTACCGATGCGGCGCAGACCTTAATGATCGGGCCAAACGCGCCCTGCGAGGCCGGATGACCCTGCTGCTCGATCCGCGAAACGGCGATATCGAGGACGATGCGTCCAGTACCAAGGGCCGCTCGCTTCTGTCGCTTGCCGGCACGCTTCTCGTCGAAATCAGTTTGCCGAAACTGGCCGCGGCCTGGCTTCTGCTGGTGGCGCTGCCATGCTTTTTGCTTGGTCTGACCCCGCTGATCGGATCGGCCTGGCTCACGACATTTTCGCGCAGCATCGGGTCGGCCTATGGCAGCGTGTTGGCTTTTTTGCCGGTTCTCGTCGTGCTCGGGGTCGGGTGGTTCGGCGGCCGGACGATCTTTCGCGTCGCGGAGCAGGCGTTCTGGGCGCTGAATGCCATGGCCATTCAGCCGCTTTATGCGCTGTCCCGCGAACTGATCCGCCATGTGACCGAGTCTGCACTCAGCCGCTGGCTGGATGAGGAGCGGCAGGCACGACTGCGCGCACTCAGCGCAGCCGCCGGCGGCATCGTGTTGTGCGCCATATCGCTGATGATCATCCGCCTGATCGGCCCGCATACGCGCTGGACAGCCGAGTTTTCCGATCTCCTGTCGCCGCTCAGTCTGGTCGTGCCGGCGCTGGCCAATGCCGGTGTGATCCTGTTCGCCTATTGCACGGCCGCGACCTTTGTGTGGAGCATGGCCGACGCATCGATGGAGCAGCCGCGCGGCTGGTCGGATTTCGTCGATGCCTCGGTGCTAACGCGGTCATGGCGCGTGGTCCATCTCTCCGACGTGCATATCGTCGGCGAGCGCTTCGGCTTCCGGCTGGAGAGCGGGCGGCTCGGCCCGCGCGGCAACGACCGGCTGGCGCGGCTGCTTGCGAAGCTCGAACAGATGCATGCGGAGAAGCCGCTCGATCACATCCTGATCACGGGCGACATCACCGATGCTGGACGTTCGGCGGAATGGGCCGAGTTTTTCTCGGCGATGCTGAAGCATCCGGTCCTCGCCGCACGCATCCTGATTCTGCCCGGCAATCACGACATCAATGTCGTCGATCGTTCGAACCCGGCGAAGCTCGACTTTCCGACCAGCCCGGGGAGGCGGCTGCGCGAGATGCGCGCCTTGTCCGGCATATGCGCGCTGCAAGGTGCGCGAACGCACGTTGTCGATCTGCAGAAGCGGCGTCTCGGCCCGACCCTGGAACAGGCGCTCTTGCCCCGCCGGAACGACATTCAGTCTTTTGCCGACCGCGGAGGATTGCGTTTGTCCTGGACGCTGTCGCAGGTCTGGGCCGAAGCGTTTCCCGTGGTCCTGCCGCCGGAGACAGAAGACGGGCTCGGCATCATCATGCTGAACTCGACCGCACTGACGCATTTCTCATTCACCAACGCGCTCGGCCTGATGTCGTCGGAGCAATCGCGCGGTATGCATGCGGTGGTGCGGCAATTTCCGAAAGCGCAATGGATCGTCGCGCTGCATCACCATCTCGTGGAATATCCGACCCGCGCACTGGCGCTGTCCGAACGGATCGGCACTGCATTGATCAACGGGTCGTGGTTCGTGCGGCAAGTGCAGCGGATCGCGCGCCGCGCCATCGTGATGCATGGCCATCGCCATATCGACTGGACCGGCCGCTGCGGGCGGCTGGTCATCGTGTCCGCGCCATCGCCGGTGATGGAGGCGCGCGATGGCGACACGACGGCGTTCTATGTGCATACGCTTGGCGTCGATGATCAGGGGCGCTATCTGATGGCGCATCCGCAGCGGGTGGAGATTGCGGGCGAGCAGAGCACTGGAGCGAGCTGAAGCCGGCGAACGCTTACTGTTTGCGTCGCTGCCTTTCGCGCGATCTTCGCAGACCCCGCAACGATCCGGCGGCCGGCGATGCACCGGGCGGTGAAGCGACGCAACGTCATCGCTTGCGCACGCCCTGCAGGAACATCTCGATCCATTTCAGGGCGGCGTCCTCGTCCGCATTCTTGCGGCGGGGCAGGGTGGCGGCTGCGCTGTTGCACAGCGCGAGGACTGCGTCGGCTGCAACATCGACATCGAGATCGCTGCGCCATTCGCCGCGCTCGGCGCCGTGTATGAAGATCTTCTTCCAGAGCTGGCGATACGCGCGCGCGAGCGTGTTCAGTTCCTTGACGACGCCGGCCGGCAGATTGCGCCGCGAATAGGCGAAATTCTCCACATAGGCGCGCCGGCCGCTGGTCAGATGCGCCAGCATCCCGGCGCGCACCATCGCGACTGCCGAACCGCCCTTGGCGATAATGGAACGCAACTGCTCGCAGAATTCGACAGCGCTGACGCGGCACATCGCTTCCAGGGCTGCCTCTTTGGAGGGATAGTAATGATAGAGACTGGCCGGACGCATGCCGAGCCGGTCGGCGATATCCTTCATGGTGGCGTTGAAATAGCCGCGCTCCGCGAACACGAGGGCCGCTGCGTCAAGGATGTCCTGGCGGCGGCGGTCCTGCTTCTGCTTGACGTGCGGCGAGGGCTCGCGCGGCTCAGCCGCCGAGCGGTCGTTTCGTCTCGCCGGTGCGGATACCTTGGCTGCCATCGAATTCGTTCTCGAAAAATCCGAATATGGATTTGAAATTTATGTCCGGGCCACGCTATGATCGAAAGCGCGCTCCGGCAACGGTAAAGTGAAGGGGAGTGGCCATGGATTATCGCGACCTGACGTTTCCCGCGGCCTCGCGCGAGCGGATCGCGGCCATCCAGAGCGCCCGCAAGCGAGTCGCATTCGAACGGGCAAAGCGGTCTCCTTTCTATAAAGGCCGGCTCGATCATGTGCGGGCCGAGTATCTCGATCAACCCGACGAATGGCTGAAAATTCCGGTTCTGACCAAGGAAGAATTGCGCACGATTCCGGCGGACCGTTTTCACGAAACCTTCGCCATCGCTCCGGATTCGGATGCGGTCGAATACTGGCGCTCCGGCGGCGCCACGGGTCGGCCGCTATTCTATCCGCGCTCTGCCGAAGACATGGAGGCCGGCCTCGACATGTGGCTGCGCCTGTGGCTCGCCGCGGGCTGCTCCAAGGCGGACAAGGCGCACATCTCCTTCCCAATGGGTATTCACCCAGTTGGCCAGCTTTACGCGCGGTCGGGTGAAATCCTCGGCATCGGCACAATCTGGGCGGGCTCCGGCAACAATACGCCGTCGGAATTGCAGCTCGATCTGATCCGCACGCTGCGGCCGACGGTCTGGGTCGGCATGCCGAGCTACGGATTGCAGCTTGCGAGCCTGGCGCAGAAGCAGGGCTTCGATATCTCCGAATGCGGGGTGCGCACGATCCTGTGCGCGGCGGAGCCGCTATCGCTGCCGAAAAGGCAGAAGCTCGAACGGTTGTGGGGTGCGGAGGTGTACGATCAGTTCGGCTGCACTGAAGGCGGCGCGATGGGCTCGGAGTCCGACGCGCATGACGGCCTGCATCTGTGGACCGACCTGTTCTTCACCGAGGTGGTGGACGAAGCGACCGGTGAGCCGGTCGCATCCGGCACGGCCGGCATACTGCTGATGACCCCGCTTTTTACCAACACCATGACGCCGTTCCTGCGCTGGAGCCTGGGCGATATCGGCATCATGAAGGAGCACGGGGCGACCACGGGGCCGCTGTCGGTCTATCCGGTGTTCCAGCATGCCGCGCGCACGGCCGGATTTTTCAAGGTGAAGGGCATCAACATCAATCACACCGACTTCGAGGACTTCATGCATCGCAATCCGGCGGTGATTGACTTCCGTCTCGAAGTGCATGACCGTTCCGGCATCGACGCATTGCTGTTGCAGATCGAATTGATGCGCGGCGCGGATGCCGATGTGGAAACGGCGAAACTGCTGAATGCCGTGAGGACCGCGTTCGAGGTGACGCCGCAGATCGAGATGCTGGAGACCGGCAAGCTGGCGCAGCTCTTTCTCACCGATGTGAAGGCGCGACGCTTCGTGGACGCGCGGAGCCGGTAGCAGCAACGTCATGCGCGGGGTGGCCGTCCGAAGGAGGCGCCGCTTCGCTCTTCTACGACCCGCGCATCGATGTTCGCCGATCGATGGATTGAATGACCGAGAGGGTCAGTTCGTCCCCCACACCGTGCGGGCGAGTTCGGTGACGCGCGCAAGCTTCGCCCATTGCTCGGCCTCGGTGATCGGGTTGCCGCCGGCGCTGGATGCGAAGCCGCATTGCGGGCTGACGCCGAGCCGATCCTCGGGCGCATGTTTGAAGGCTTCGTCAAGGCGGCGGCGAAGGTCGTCGAGGCTTTCCAGCGTGCCGGTCTTGCTGCTGACCACGCCGAGATAGGCGCGCTTGCCTTTCGGCAGGAATCGCAGCGGCGCAAAACTGCCGGCGCGCTCCGAATCATATTCCAGCAGATAGCCATCGACGCCGGACAGTGCGAACAACTGCTCGGCAATCGGGTCGTAACCGCCCTGGCCCATCCAGTGGCCCTTGTAGTTGCCGCGGCACAGATGCACGAGCACGGCGAGATCCTTCGGCTTGTCCTTCAGCGACAGCGCGATCATGTCGAAATAGAAGTGGGTCAGCTTCTGCGGATCTTCGCCGCCGGCCTTCAGCGAAGCGCGAATTGTCTCGTCGCACAGAAGCGCGAGCGCGACCTCGTCGAGCTGCACCACGCGGCAGCCGGCCCGATACAATTCGTCGATTTCCTCGCGATAGACCTTGCAGAGGTCTGCCGCAAATTCGTCGCGGTCCCTGTAGGAGCTTGGGTCCATACCTTCCTTGCCGCCGAAGAAGTGAAGAATGCTGGGGGTTGGCATGGTGACTTTCGGCGTTCGGTTGGTGACTCCCGCGAGGAAGCGGTAGTCGTTCAGCACGATCGGATGTTTACGCGTGAGCTTGCCGGTCACGACCGGGCCGAACCATGCCGCCTCATGGCCGCGGAGCCGGAACATCAGTTCGGCCTTCTTCAGTTCGATACCGGAAAGTGACTCCACGAAGCCGAGAAACCACGAGCCGCGGCGGAATTCGCCGTCGGTGATGAAGCGCAGATCCGCGTCTTCCTCGTGCCTCACTGCATCGGTGATACAGCCGGCGACCACCTTTTCCAGCGCGGCGGCGTCGATTGCCTTCTCCATATATGCGCGGTGTGCCTTCTTCAGCGCATCGGGACGCAGCAGGCTCCCGACGTGGTCGGCGCGCGGCAGGTCGATCATGGTTTCCTCCAGTTTCCCTACGGTAGCAAAGGCCTGATAAAAATCAAATCCGGATTCGAAAAAAAGATGCGAGACTTGGCGCAGATGCCGTCATAGAAGGAGGGCGGTTGGGGATGTTGCAATGAGCCTTTATCTGGACGATCTGAGAGCCGGCCAACGGTTCGAGACCGCGAGCCGCACCGTGACCGAGGCCGAGATCATCGCCTTCGAGAAGGAGTTCGACCCGCAATATTACCATGTCGATCCGGTGGCCGCGCGGAAGTCCGCATTCGGCGGCCTGATTTCGTCGGGCTTTCACACGCTGAGCCTGTCGATGCGGCTGTTCTTCGATCTCGATCTCTGGCCGGACTCGGTGATCGCTTCACCGGGAATGGAGCATGTGAAGTGGCTGAAACCGATGCGGCCGGGCGACACGATCCGCGCCGCCGCGGAGGTGATAGAGGTTCGCGTCTCCACGTCGAGGCCGGACCGCGGCGTGGTCATCATGGATCATCCTTGCTGGAACCAGCATGACGAGATGATTCTGACGCTGCGCTGCGCGCACATGCTGCGCCGCCGGCCGGCGCAGAGCGGATAGGCGGCGCAGGGCGGATATGCGCGTGCCGCGTTTGCCGCGGCAGAATCTCCATGGTGATGTAGCGACAAGGCATAAAAATTGTGGAGGAGTTTCGCGTGTCTGCTCTCGACCGGACCTATGACGGCATCATCATCGGCGCGGGCCAGCACGGTCTCGTGCTCGGCTCCTACCTGGCGAAGGCCGGACTGAATATCCTCCTGGTCGATCGCAGGCTCACCTATGGCGGGGGGCTGTGCACGCGTGAAGTCACGAAGCCCGGCTTCTACCACAACCTGCATTCCATCAATCACTTCAGCATCAGCGACACGCCCTGGTTCAAAGACCTGAGCCTCGCCGACAAGGTCACCTACATCACGCCGCGTTACGAGTTCGGGCAGGCGCATCTCGACGGCACTGCGCTTGTGCTCGGCCGCGATCTGGAGGAAACGGTCGCCAATATCGCGCGCTTTTCGAAAAGGGATGCGCAGACCTTCCGCGAATGGAATGCGCGCGCGGAAGAGATGACAGCAAAAGTTCTCATTCCCGAACGCTATGCCGAGCCGCTGCCGCAGGCCGAGCGTGAAGCGCTGTTGTCACGGACGGCAATCGGCCGGGACTTTCTGGCTGTTACCAGGCGGCAGCCGCTCGATGTGGTCGAGGAGCTGTTCGAGAACGAGCACGTCAAGCTCCTGTTCCTGTTCAAGGTGTCGCTGTTCGGCACCTGGCTCACCGACACTATGTCGAAAACGAGTCCGATGGGGTCGGTGATCCGCGCCTTCGACCTTCAGACCGGCTATCAGCTCTGTCAGGGCGGCTCGTTCAATCTGGCGCGCGGTTTGATGGAGACGTTCATTGCCGCCGGCGGCGCATTCCAGCCCCAGGTCGCAATCGAAAGGATCGTCGTGGAGGGCGGCCGCGCCACCGGTATCGCATTGACCGATGGCCGCACCGTACGCGCCTCGCAGTTTGTGGCCAGCACCATCGACGTTCATACCACGCTTGAAGGCATGCTGGGGCGCGAGCAATTGCCGGAGCATTTCAGGAAGAAGCTGGACAAATTCCAATATACCGCCTGGACCCTGTTCGGGCTGCACCATGCCCTGCATGAGAGCCCAAGCTTCGCTGCTGCGGCGTTCGACCCTAATGTCAACCGCGCCCTCAAATGGAGCCTCGGTGCGGAGACCATGCAGGATCTGTTTGCGGCACATCAAGATGTGCAGGCCGGCCGCGTGCCAAAGCTCGTGCAGTTCGGTTCGGGTCCCTTGAGTCTGCTGGATCCGACCCAGACGCCTCCCGGCAAGCACACCACCTACGCCTGGCACGTCATGCCGCTGCTGGATGACATGAGCGATCGCGATTTCGAGATTTTCAAGGAGGAATTTTCCGACCGGATCGAGGATGTTTACGCGCGCTATTGTCCGAATATGACCAAGGACAACATCATCGGGCGCTACGTCTATACGGCGCGCGACTATGTCCTCGAATTGCCGAACATGCGCGGCGGTGACATCTTCATGGGCGCGTTCAATGCCGATCAGGTGATGTACAATCATTTCGGCTATCGCACGCCGCTGCCGAATTTCTATTATGCCGGTTCGGGCGCGCATCCCGGCGGCGCAATCTCGGGCGGACCGAGCTATATCGCGGCGGGTATCATCGCGCGGGACCTTGGATTGAAGCCGTGGTGGACCCCATGGGATGCGCGCGTCGCGCTCGAAAAGATGGCGGAGGCGGCCTAGCATGACCGTGCATCCAGCCGCCATCGTGTCCAATTCGGATTTTGCCTCGCTCAGGGGCCGTGTCGCGATCATCACTGGAGCCGGGCAGGGGCTCGGCCGGGCTTTCGCGAAGGCCTTCGCCGCGAGCGGTGCGATTCCGGTGATTGCCGAACTCAACGCGGCGAAGGGCGATGCGGTCGCACAGGAAATCGCCGATGGTGGCGCGAAGGCCTTTGCGGTCGCTACGGATGTTTCGTCACCCGAGTCGGTTGCGGCCATGGTCGCCGCGGTCGAACGCCGCTATGGCCGGATCGATATTCTGGTCAACAATGCGGGAATCTTCTCGACACTCGACATGCGGCCGTTCGATCAGATTCCGCTCGAAGAATGGGAGCTTGTGCTGAAAGTCAACGTGACCGGCCCGTTCCTATGTTCGCGGGCCGTGCTGCCGGCGATGCGGCGCGCCAAATGGGGGCGGATCATCCACATGGCATCAGGTGCGGTAACGATGGGGCGGCCGAATTATCTTCATTACATTGCGTCGAAGGGGGCGCTGGCCGGCATGACCGGATCGATGGCGCGGGAGCTTGGGCCTGACGGCATCACCGTCAATGCGATCCTCCCGGGCGCGACCTTTACCGAAATCGAGCGCAAGACCGTCAGCCCCGAGCAGAAGGTCCGCATCGTCGCGCAGCAATGTATCCCGCGCGCCGAGACGCCAGACGACCTCGTCGGCACGGTACTGTTCCTGTCGTCCGATTCATCCGCCTTTCTGACCGGCCAATGCCTGACAGTCGATGGCGGGGCCACACACCGATAAGCGAAGGAGACTTTCGATGACCATCCATCCGCGCCTGAAGGCGTTCAATTTCCAGGACTGGATCGAGCGCAACAAGAACAATCTGAAGCCGCCGGTTTCGAACAAGCAATTGTTCGACGAGAAGACCGGCATGGTCGTGATGATCGTCGGCGGCCCGAACAAGCGGGTCGATTTTCATGACGACCCGGTGGAGGAGTTTTTCTATCAGCTCAAGGGCGACATGCTTCTGAAAATTGCCGAAGGCGGCAAGATCTACGACGTGAAGATCAAGGAAGGCGATGTGTTCATGCTGCCCCCGCATGTCCGGCACTCGCCGCAGCGGCCCGTGGAAGGCTCGATCGGCCTCGTGGTCGAGGGCGCCCGGACCGGCGGAATGCGCGACGGATTTGAATGGTATTGTTTCAATTGTGGCGCGCTGGTCCATCGCGTCGAGGTCGAGGTCAAGGATATCGTGAAGGATCTGCCGCCGCTGTATGAGGCGTTCTACGCCGACGAGAAGGCCCGGACCTGCCCGCAATGCGGTACAGTGCACCCCGGCAAGACACCGCCGGAGGGCTGGGTTGAAATGTAACGAGCCAATCGTCCCGGCTCGAACAATCATGCACTGCAGCGGCGGTGCCGCGCGTGCTGCTGGCGGTGGTGCCGTCACGTCGCTGCTGCCTTAACGATAAGCAATGTTGTGGCGCGACAAATCCGCGTCCTGCCGGGTTTGGCGCGCCGGTGCGGCTTGCGCCGGTGGGCGCTTGCCCTATAGATTGCGCCAAAACCAGCGCGGCAAACGCGATCCAAGGGAGGAGCTTATGCTGAAACGAATGATGATGTCGGCTGCGGTGCTTGTCGCTGCAGGCGGGATCGCTGCGGCACAGGAAATCAAGGTCGGCCTGATCCTGCCCTATTCAGGCGTCGGCGCCGAACTGGCGCAGCCGATCGACCGTGGCGTCGAGCTATATCTCAAGACGCATGCCGACGAATTGAAGCCTTATACGGTGAAGCTGATCAAGCGGGATGCCAAGGATGCCAGCGGCGCCACCGCCAAGATCGTGGTTCAGGAACTGCTGACCCAGGACAATGTCGATGTGCTGGCCGGCTGGGTCTATTCGCCGAACGCAATCGCCACCGCTCCGCTCGTCTCCGCCGGCAAGAAGCTTGCGGTCATCATGAATGCGGGCACGGCGCATATCACCAATATGTCGCCGTATTATGTGCGAACCTCGTTCAGCATGTGGCACGCTGGCCATGCGCTCGGCGAGGCGGCGGCCAAGCAGCTCGGCGCCAAGACTGCGGTGATCGGTTACACCGACTTCCCGCCCGGCAAGGACAGCCTTGCGGCGTTCAAAATGGCGTTTGAGAAGAATGGCGGCAAGGTGATCGACGAGATCCCGATGGGCGGGGCCAATGCCGTCCCCGATTTCACGCCGTTCTTCCAGCGCGCCAAGGACAAGAAGCCGGACGTGTTCTTCGTGTTCGTGCCCGGCGGCGACCACTCGACTGCTGTGGTGCGCACCTACAACGCGCTCGGCATGAAGGACGCCGGCATCAAGCTGATCGGTCCGGGCGACATCACGCAGGACACCAAGCTGCAGCCGATGGGCCAGAACGCCGACGGCCTGATCACCATGCATCACTACAATGCCGACCTCGATAATCCCAAGAACAAGAAGTTCGTCGAGGACTGGAAGAAGGTGTATGGGCCGGATTCGACTCCGGACTTCATGGCGGTTGCAGGTTATGACGGCATGGCGGCGATTGCTGCCGCGATCAAGGCGACCGGCGGCAAGCTCGACGGCGACAAGGCTGTTGCGGCGCTGAAGGGCTGGAAGTTCGACAGCCCGCGCGGCCCAATCCAGATCGATCCCAACACTCGCGACATCATCATGAACGAATATCTGTCGCAGGCGTCGTTCCAGAATGGCCGGGTGGTGCAGAAGAATATCGGCAAGATCGAAGCCGTGAAGGATGCCTGCAAGGAGAACAAGATCGGTCCGTGCGGGAAATAATTGCGGGCCGATAATCGTGTGAGGGGAGCCGCCGTCCGGCAAACCGGACGGCGGCTTTATTGAGGGACGCGGGCGAGGTGATTTTCGGGGAGGATGTCGTCGGCATTCTGCTGGGTGGCCTGGCCGCCGGCATGGTGCTGTTCATTGTTTCGGTCGGGCTCTCGGTCACGATGGGCCTGATGGGGTTCGTCAACCTCGCCCATGGCGGCTTCGCCATGATCGGCGGCTATATCATCGTGTTGTCGATGAACCGGTTCGGCGTCCCCTTCGTGCCGGCACTGATCCTCGGCTTCGTACTGACCGCTGCGCTCAGCGTCGTGCTGGAGCGGCTGTTCTACTCGAAACTCTATCGCGCGGCCGAACTCGACCAGGTGCTGTTCTCGATCGGGCTTGCCTTCATCATGATCGCCACGGTGACGATCGTGATTGGCCCCGAAACGCAACCCATGATTTTGCCGTCCTGGCTGCGCGGCCAGATCGATCTCGGCTTCACCGAATACCGGACCTACAGCATCTTCCTGATCGTCTTTGGTGCGCTGGTCGCCCTCGGACTCTGGATCGGGTTCGAACGCACGCGGATCGGAGCGCAGATCCGTGCGGCGGTCGATAACCGCAAGATGGTTGAATCGCTCGGCATCAATATCGACCGGCTGTTCACCTTCACCTTTGCCTTCGGCAGCGGCATGGCGGCGCTCGGCGGCGGCTTCGGCGCGGAATTCCTCGGGCTCGATCCGCAATACACGCTGAAATACCTCGTCTACTTCCTGATCGTGGTGGCGGTTGGCGGCCTGGGCCGCATTACCGGCGTGTTCTATGCCGCGCTGATTATCGGCATCGTCGACTTCGTCCTGAAGAAATACGTGCCCGCCGGCGGCACGATCTTCATCTATGTCCTCACGATCCTGATCCTGCTCATCCGGCCGCAGGGTCTGTTCGGGCGGAGCAACTGATGAGCGCCTCCGACGTTTCAATGTCTCCCGCAGTCCGGGATTTTGCGCATCGCCACCGGCTGCGGTGGTGGGAGCCGATCCCGTGGATTCTGGCGCTCGCCTTCTTCTTCCTGTTTCCGCGTCATCTCGGAATCGGCAACGAGATTCTGGTGATGATTCTGTTCGCGTTGTCGCTCGATCTGGTGCTTGGCTATGCCGGCATCGTAACGCTTGGACATGCGGCGTTTTTCGGCCTCGGCGCCTACACTGTCGGCATGCTGGCCCATCACGGCATCTGGAGCGAGCCTCTCAGCGGTCTCGTGATCGCTGCCGTGATCGCTGCAATATTCGGCCTGATATCGGGGCTCATCCTGTTACGCACGACCGGGCTGACGCTCCTGATGCTGACGCTGTCGATGATGCTGCTGCTCGAGGAAGCCGCCAATCTCGGCCAGAAATGGACCGGCGGTTATGACGGCCTCGATTCTGTGCCGATCGATCCGATATTCGGCATCTTCGCGTTTAATCCGCTGATCCCGCAGACGCAGTTCATCTACATTCTCTGCGTCCTGTTCATTGGCTTCGTGATCGTGCGAACCATCGTCTATTCGCCGTTCGGCGAGAGTCTCACCGGTATTCGCGAGAACACGTTGCGCATGCACGCCGTCGGTGCGCCGGTCCGGAAGCGGCTGGTCATCTGCTACACCATCTCCGGCGCGATCGCGGGCGTCGCCGGTGCGCTATGGGCGCAGGCCAACGCCTATGTGAATATGTCGACCTTCAGTCTCGATCGCGCCGCGACGGTGCTGATCGTCCTTGTGCTTGGCGGTTACGGGCGGCTGTACGGCGCCTTTGTCGGCGCAGTCGCCTATATGGCCCTGTCGCATTATCTGGCAAAGCTCTATCCGACCGCGTGGCAGCTCGGACTTGGCCTGATGCTCGTCATCATCGCGCTCGGCGCCCGCAACGGCATTCTCGGAGCCTTCGATTCCCTCATGAACCGCCTTCGCGGCGGGCGCGCCGTGCCATGACCGAAACGCTGCTTGAAGCCCGCAATGTCAGCAAGTCGTTCGGCGCGCTGGCCGCGGCGAGCAACATCAATTTCAGGCTCGGCAAGGGCGCGCGTCATGCGTTGATCGGGCCGAACGGAGCCGGCAAGACCACATTCATCAACCTGCTCACCGGCGTCCTGGCGCCGACCGAAGGACAGGTCTTCCTGAACGGCGAAGACGTGACCCAGGTCGCACAGGCCGAGCGCGTCAAGCGCGGCATTGCGCGGACCTTCCAGATCAACCGGCTGTTCCGCGGACTGTCGGTCCTCGAAAACGTCTATATCCCTGTGTCCGAGCAGCTTGGTGCGGCGCCCACCATGTTGAGACCAGCCGGCATGCGCAGAGACGTCGTAGAAAAGGCGATGGCGCTCCTGGAAATGCTGAAGCTGCAGGACGATGCCGGACACCGGATTTCCGAATTGCCCTATGGCCGCCAGCGGCTTGTCGAGATCGCGATCGCGCTCGGTCTGGAACCCAAGGTGCTGCTGCTTGACGAACCCGCTGCGGGCGTCCCAAGCGCCGAAAGCCACATCATTCTCGATGCGGTAGCCAGGCTGCCCAAGGACATCGGCGTACTGATTATCGAACACGACATGGATCTCGTCTTCCGGTTCGCCGAACGCATCACCGTGCTGGTTGGCGGCCGAATTTTTGCCGAAGGCACTCCGAAAGAGATCGGCGCCAATGCGGACGTCCGGGCTGTTTACCTGGGACAGGCAGGAGCGTCTCATGGCTAGCGCAATCGCCTGGAAAAATCTGTCCGCAGGCTACGGCGATACCATCGTTCTCGAGGACATCAACCTTGCTGTCGCCGCGGGCGAGAGCGTGAGCATCATCGGGCGTAATGGCGTCGGCAAGACCACGCTGCTCGTCACCGCCATGGGGCATACCAATGTCAAGAGCGGCGATGTGCTGCTCGATGGCAAGCCCGTGACGCAGCTGCCAATCTATCAGCGCGCTCTCGAAGGCATTGGACTCGTCCCGCAGGAGCGCGAAATCTTTCCGTCGCTGTCGGTCCGCGAGAATCTGGAAATTGCCGCGCGCCCCGGTTACTGGACCGAGGCCCGGATCTATGAACTGTTCCCGCGGCTGCGCGAGCGGCTCGGAAATATGGGAAATCAGCTCTCTGGCGGCGAGCAGCAGATGCTGTCCATTGCGCGGGCGCTGATGACAAATCCGCAGGTGCTCCTGATGGACGAGCCGACCGAGGGACTGGCGCCGGTTCTCGTGGAAACGCTGGCCGAGGTGCTGGGCAAATTGCGGGACGAAGGTGCGCTGACGATTGTGCTGGTCGAACAGAACAGCCGGGTCGCTCTGGCCTTTTCGCCACGGGTGGTGGTGATGGACAAGGGCCGCATCATCTATGACGGACCGTCGCAGCCATTGCGGGACGATCCCGACCGGCTGGCCGGCCTGATCGGCGTCAGCGAATAGAGGCCTGAGCTGCGACAACGATTGCGATCCGCGCAGGGTCGCGCGGCGCCGCGCCCGCGCCTATGATGGCATCCCATGATTCGGACCGGGCCCGGGATCATGTACTTTGGCCGCCTCAATCTCGTGATGGGACTGTTCGTTACGCTCGCGGCGATGATGGCGGCTGGCTCATCGCTTGCGCAGCAACACGGCCTCGCCGGATTCGGCATTGTGCTGATCCACGGCAAGGGCGGAACGCCGACCACAGGAATCGAGGGGTTGCATGAGGCGCTGAAGCGGCAAGGGGCGCTGGTGGAAGCGCCGGAAATGCCGTGGTCGGCACGGCGCATCTATGATGCGACCTTCGATCAGGCCATGACCGAGATTGACGCGGCGGTCGAGCGGCTGAAGAAGGCCGGTGCCCAGAAGATCGCGGTGATCGGGCACAGCCTCGGCGCCAATGCAGCAATCGGATACGGTGCCACTCGAAAAGGCTTGCATGGTGTGGTCGCGCTGGCCCCCGGCCATCTGCCGGAAGCCTGGGCGCTTCGCGCGCGGACCAGCAGCGCGATTGCCAATGCCAGGAAGATGATCGCGGCGGGCAAGGGCAATGTCCGCATGTCATTTCCCGATCTCGCGCAGGGCATCCCGTTCCAGGTTCGCGCCACCCCCGAAGTGTATCTCTCGATGTTCGATCCGGACGGCCCAGCGGTGATGCCCAAGAACGCGGCAAAAATGGACGACGTTCCGCTGCTCTGGATCGTCGGAATCGCCGACCCCATGATCCTGCACGGCAAGGACTACGTCTATGGCCGCGGTGTGAGGCATCCGAAGAGCAAATACCTGGTCACCGCCAGCATGCATCTGTCGACGCCGTTTCAGTCGCGCGGCGATATTATTGCCTGGCTGAAGGGGCTGTGATTTCTTGCGGCGAACGGGGCGGCGCGGCGCCCTACGGTTCCGTCAACCCATTCACTTTTGCGACCCAGGCGCGGACGTCCGGCAGGATCTGTGGCAGCAGGTCCTTCACCTGCTCCTTTGTCATTCCGGCGCGGATGCGCGGGTCGTACAGAATATTGAGCAGATACTGATCGTAGATGCCGAAAAAGCCCATCTGGACGTCGTCGTTGAACATCGTCCAGGGCAGATCGCCGTCGTCGTTGATCGGGCCGAGCGCTTGCAGCAATTCCTCATAGATGCAGTCCAGGAAGATGAATTCGCCGGCATCGACCACAATGATCACATCGGAATGCTGGATGCGATAAAGGTCATCCTTGCGGAAGCCGGACAGGCATTGCGGCTCCAATGACTTGACGATTTTCGCAGCCTGCTCGCGTCCGTAGAATTGCCGGATGGTCTTCTCGATGTCGCGGTCACGCACCAGCGTCACAGTGACATTGGCGTCCTTGCGCTTGTCGACGACCGCAATGTCGAGATGCCGGATTTTTTCGCGGATGTCGTCGACGACCTGGGCGACCTGCCTGCGGCGGTCTGGCTTGGCGCGGCTGTCGGTATAGACCCGGACCGGCATCTCGTATTTGCGAATGCGATCGACCTGTCCCGAGACATGGAATTCCGCGCCGAACACGATACGGAAGAACCCGTCGATGATCTCGGCGTCGGTGAAGCTCTTGCGCTGCTCGGCGCGGTGCTTGACGACCTCGGGATGCTCGGCGATCGCGTTCACCGGAATCCACAGGGCTGCAATGACAACGCAGAAAAGCAGCAGAAGGCGCGGTCGATGTGACAGAACGAACGATCCTTCGTCAGGGATTGGTTGTCAGGCGCGACGCCCGGGTCTGCAGAGCCCGCATGCGGTCGGCGAGGCTGCCATTGACCCTTTCGCCGGTGTCGTTCGCGGGCGATGGCATGGGATTATTGGCGGAGATACGCGCCGGCGCTGCGGTTTCGGCTGATGCGAGGATCGCTTCGATCGGAGAGTTCGGCCCCTCAAGCGTCACGGCAAGCTTTGCCACCTCGGCCGCCACGTCGTTAATTCTTTCGCGCAACAGCGCGTTTTCGACGCGCTCGGCCGCCCAGCTCGCTTCGGCCTCGCGCTTCATCGCGGCCAGCTCGGTCTGCAGCTTGGTGCGTTCGGCATTGGCGAGATCGAATTGTTTCTTTAGAACCTCGTTTTCCGCATTCAGATTCTTGATCAATTCGCGGTGCTCGGCGCCAGCCGATGCCAGTTCCTCGCGCAGATGAAACGCGGTCCGTCGTGCATTTTCGAGTTCCGCGCGCAGCCGGTCACATTCGTATTCGCGCTGGACGAGCACCCGCCCCTGATCGGCGATGCGGCCTTCAAGTTCGACAACGCGCTTGCCAAGCACTTCGGCTTCGGTGGTTTGAGCGATCAGCTGCTGTTCGAGCTGGGCGACGCGCTGGCCGAGATTTTCGACCTTGCCGCGTTCGTCCGATAGATTGCGGGTCGCTGCGGCGGCTTCTTCACGTTCCTTGTCGAGGCGTTCGCCGGTGATCTTGATATCGCGCTCGTAGTCGCTGATGCGCAATTTCAGCGCGTCGATCTGGGTCTTGAGCGAGATCAGCTCGACGCGCTGCGCCTCGGTGGTTGCGGTGCGCTCGTTGAGCTCTGCCGTCAGCCGCGCAAGTTCGGCTTCTTTGTCGGAGAGGCTGCGCTCGGCTTCGTGCAAGCCAAGCGTCTTGACGGATAGCTCGTCTTCCGTCGCCTTCATCTGGTCTTTCAATGCCTTTTCGCGGGCCTCGAGCGCAAAAATCGTCGCCGATTTCTCCCCGAGTTCCAGCTTGAGCCGATTGATGGCGTCGTTTTTCTTGCCAAGCTCGGCGAGCTGGCTCGTGCTTTTCGCCTTCAGCTGCTCGACGCTCATTTCGAGCCGCCGCGTCGACATCGCAAATTCGGCGCGGAGCTGATCCTTGTCGGCCTGGATTTCGGCCATCGAAAGCGGGGTCGCCGCTTCCATGCGCCGCACGGTCAGGCGCACGGCGCGGGCGTGGACCAGAGGAATGAAAATGAGCCCGAACAGGCTCGCCACCAGGAAGCCGATGCCCAAATACATGGCCGGCTCGATCATGACGGAAACTCCAACCGACGGGCGCTGAGCGGATTGTGTGGCTTTGAACCTGCCACGGTGACGCCGCCGCTCCCCCGGGCGTCAGCCTCGTTTAAACTAAACCGTCCGACCGTCCGCGGGGAAGGAAATTCGGCCGCGATCAACCAAAGTTAGAATGGGTTCCAGGTCGCCTTGGGCGTGAACTTCAGGTAACCGATATTGGCGCCAAGCCTCAGCCCGACACCAGCCCGGATCGGCACGACAATAATGTTGCCTGCGCCAAGCGCGGTCATACCGAAACCGCCGATGAAATAGGCCGAGCCGTCGATGCCACCGAAACGATTGTAGATCGCTTCAGTGGCCGGAAGGTTGTAAACCAGCATCATGGTCCGCGCCCCTTCACCGCCCGCGTCGAAGCCGATCGACGGACCTTGCCAGAACACCCGCAGGTCGCCGGCATTCTTCGTGTAAAGCGTGCCCTCGCCGTAGCGCAGGCCGGCCACGAAGGCGCCCCCGGCCTCCTCGCCGAGGATGTAGCCGTTCGGCTGGCCGAACTCGCTGAAGGCCTTTTCCACAACCTGGGCAAGGCCGCGCGAGACCGTGCCGAAGAATCGGTGGCCGCTTTCGAGGATCTCGTTGTTGGAATATCTTGGCTGTGAAGGCTGCGGCGCGGCCTGCTGCGGCACTGGGGGAGGCACGGGCTGCGGCTGCTGGGCGCGAGCCGGCTGGCTATGGACGCAGGCCAGGCAGGCTGCAGCGGCCAGAAGGCGAATCAGCGAACGCATCGGGTGCTCCATAGGCAAAAGGATCGGCCGCGCGGTTTAACGGGTTACTCACGCGGATGCTGTTAAAGCCATCCGAATCGGAACACTTGTTAGACCGAATCATGACAACACTGCGCCGTCAACGACTTAGCGCACGCGGCGTGCTCGTATGGCTCTTGATAGCGGCGGCTCAGGCTGCCTTGCCATGGCGCGATGGACATGCGGCGACGACCGAGCAGATCGTTACAGACCCCAACACCGGGCTTGCCATCTATGGTTACGACCCGGTGGCGTATTTCACCGATGGCAGGGCCAGGCGAGGGCGGGACAATCTCGAAGTCACCTTGGCCGGAGTCGCCTGGCGGTTCCACAACGAAGGCAACAGGGATGCCTTTGTGAAGGACCCTCAGGTCTACATGCCGCAATATGGGGGCCATGACCCGGTCGGGATCGGCGGAAACGTCGCCCGCGCCGGCCATCCGGACATCTGGCTGATCCACAAGGATCGCCTGTTTCTGTTTTTCTCGGAAGAGGCCCGGAAACAATTCGCGGCCGACCCCGATCGCATGGCGCTTCAGGCCGAGGTGAACTGGCCCCATGTGAGCCAGACCTTGGCACCCTAGTCAGCCGAAGCGTGCGGCATCGCCCGGATCGCCCCACGCGACAAAGGCCGGCACCTTGAGATTAAGCGCAATCTGTCCGTATCTCACCGGCCTGCCATCGGTCGACAGCACCACACCGCCTGCGGCGCTGAGGACCGCGTCGCCTGCGGCGATATCCCATTCCGACGTCGTTCCAAGTCTTGGATAGACATCGGCCTTGCCTTCGGCGATCCGGCAGAATTTCACCGACGAGCCGCAATCCATGCGCGTGATTGCGGGAAAGCGCGTCAGCCATTGCTCCGTTGCTGGATCGAGATGTGACCGGCTGACCACTGCGCGCCACGGTCCGTCCTGGTGTGCCCTGGTATGCAGCGCGACGCGCTCGGAAGCATCGCGAGTAGTGGCGCCGGGGCGCACGCGCAGCCGCTCAGAACCTGTGCCCGCCGCGCCGCGCCAGATCGTTTCGAGGGCCGGTGCTCCGACGATTCCGGTCAGCGGACGGCCATGATGGACCACGGCTATATTGACGGTAAATTCATCGCGCCCATCGATGAATTCGCGTGTACCGTCGAGCGGATCGACAAGAATGAAGGTGTCCGGCAGGTGCGGTAAGTCGCCGCGCGACGCGGCTTCCTCCGAAACAACTGTGACACCCGGCAAAGTTCGCGCAAGTCCGTCAAGAATGATCGCTTCGGCGGCGTCATCCGCTTCGGTCACCGGACTTGCATCCGCCTTGGTGCGGACAACGCTGCCCGCTTTGCGCACGCGCATGATTGCAGCACCGGCCTGCGAGGCGATGTCGGTCAATGCATCGACCAGCGACGGTTCGGACAGGTCCTGTGTCATGCCGCAGTTACCGTTGTGTCCCGCGCAGCCGCCTGCGGCTTGGCGCTATAGCTTGCGCGGTGTATCAAGCGGTCGGCCGCATCAGGATCGAGTGATTCGCGTTCCGCCGCCGCTTTGACCGGAGCCAGATTCATGTCCGCCATTTCCGCTGCTCAAACGTCTGCTGTCCAGACGCCCCCTTTGACTCTGGAGTCCTTGGATCTTGCCGCGCTTCTGTGCTCGCGGGTTTGTCATGACCTGATCAGCCCTGTCGGCGCGATCGTCAATGGCCTTGAGGTGATGGAGGACGACAACGACCAGGAAACCAAGGCTTTTGCCATGGACCTGATCAAGAAAAGCGTCCGGCAGGCCTCGGCCAAGCTTCAGTTCTGCCGTCTCGCCTTCGGCGCGGCCGGGTCGGCAGGGGCCCAGATCGATCTCGGCGACGCCGAAAAGGTGGCGAGAGGCTTTATTGAGGACGACAAGACAAGAATTGCATGGAATTTGCCTCGTGCTCTGATGCCGAAGAACCGCGTCAAACTTCTGCTCAACATGATCCTGATCGCGGGGCAGTCGATTCCGCGCGGCGGTCAGATCACAGTGGACCCGCTTGGCGAGGGTGAGACCATGTCATTTCGGATTTCCGCCACCGGCAATTATGCGAAGGTGCCGCAGGCGGTTCCGGAATTGCTCGCCGGCGGCTCCCATGGCGGTACCATCGACGCCCATGCCGTACAGCCCTATTACACAAGCCTGCTGGCGAAGGATTGCCGTCTGACTGTGACCGCCGCCAACGAGGGCGAGGCGATCGTCGTCGCGGCGCGATGAATTCCGGCCGCAAGTAAGGTTAACGGCTGGTAAATGCCTGACCGTTTCACGCCGGCCCTTACGCAATATTAAACGGTTACCAACACACTACCATGGTCGACGGGTGCGGCGCGGGAGACCATTCCCCGCGCGGAAGGCCTTTTCGCTATGGACGAGTTGCTGCGGGAATTTCTGACCGAGACCCATGAGAGTCTCGACCTGGTCGACTCCGAGCTCGTGCGTTTCGAGCAGGAGCCCAACAATGCCGAGATTCTCGCCAACATCTTCCGTCTCGTTCACACCATCAAGGGAACCTGCGGCTTCCTGAATCTGCCGCGGCTTGCGGCGCTTGCCCACGCGGCGGAAAGTCTGATGGGCCGGTTCCGTGACGGACAGCCGGTGACGCAGGACGCCGTATCGCTGATCCTGGCGACACTCGACCGCATCAAGGAGATTCTCGATGCCATCGAAATGCAGCAGGCCGAGCCCGCCGGGACCGATGCCGAACTGATCGCAAGGCTCGATGCAATGGCCGCGGCGGCGCCGCAGCCGGCCGCTCATACGATCGGCAATCTTGTTTATCAGGTGCTGGAGCGTCCGCTGAAGCCCGGCGAAGCGACGCTCGACGAATTGGAACGTGCGTTTCGCGAGGCGCCGGGCCCTGCGCCTGTGCGAACCGTGGAGAGTGCAGCGGAGAAATCCCTGCAGCGCAGCGATGCCAAAGTTGCGAGCCAGTCGATCCGCGTCACTGTCGACACGCTCGAACATTTGATGACGATGGTGTCGGAGCTGGTGCTGACACGCAATCAGCTGATGGAGCTTGCGCGCCGGCAGTCGGACACCGAATTCAAGCAGCCGCTGCAGCGGCTCTCCAACGTCACCGCGGAACTGCAGGAAGGCGTCATGAAGACGCGCATGCAGCCGATCGGCAATGCCTGGCAAAAGCTGCCAAGGCTCGTGCGCGACCTCTCCAGCGAGCTTGGCAAGCATATCGAGCTCGAGATGCAGGGGGCAGAGACCGAGCTCGACCGCCAGATTCTCGACATGATCAAGGACCCGCTGACGCACATGGTGCGCAATTCGGCGGATCATGGCATTGAGACGCCGGTGGAGCGGCGTGCAGCGGGAAAGCCTGAGCGCGGCACCATTCGTCTGGCCGCACGTCACGAAGGCGGACACATCATCATCGAAGTGTCGGACGATGGCCGCGGTCTGGATACCCGCAAGATCCGATCGAAAGCACTCGCCCTTGGGCTCGCATCGGAGTCCGATCTCGACAAGATGTCGGATGTGCAGATCCAGCGCTTCATCTTCGCGCCCGGGATGTCGACGTCCGACACGATCACCAGCGTCTCAGGGCGCGGCGTCGGGATGGATGTGGTCCAAAGCAATATCGATCAGATCGGCGGCACGATCGATTTGAAATCGGTTCCCGGACAGGGAACTGTCTTCATCATCAAGATCCCGCTTACGCTCGCGATTATTTCCGCACTGATCGTCGAGGCCGACGGCGAACGCTTTGCGATCCCGCAAGTGGCGGTGAAGGAGCTCGTCCGCGTGCGCGGGGACGGCGAACATCGCGTGGAGCGGATCAAGGATACGCCGGTCCTCCGTCACCGGAGCAAGCTGCTGCCGCTGATCTTCCTGCGCAAGTACCTGCGTCTGGGAGATCCTGCAGAGCAGGAAGCCGGCAAAGGTTTTGTGGTGGTGACGCAGATTGGCCGCGAGTCGTTCGGCATTGTGGTGGACCGCGTGTTTCACACCGAGGAAATCGTGGTCAAGCCGCTGGCCAGCAAGCTCCGGCATATCCAGGCCTTCTCCGGCAATACCATCCTCGGTGACGGCGCGGTCATTATGATCCTCGATCCGAATGGCGTGGCGGCCGCGTTCGGATCGGCGCGCGCTGGCGGGCTAAGTGCCGACGCCGCAACCGAAAGCGACGCTCAAACGCAAAGCGGAAACAAGACGGCATTGCTGATTTTTCGTGCAGGATCGCCAGCGCCTCGCGCCGTGCCACTGTCACTGGTCACGCGCCTGGAAGAGGTCGACGCAAGCAATATCGAATCGGCTGGCGACCGTCATCTCGTCCAGTATCGCGGTCATCTCATGCCGCTGATTTGTCCGGGCGACTGCGTGCGAGTGAAGGAGAGTGGAACGCAGCCGCTTCTGGTTTTCTCCGACGGCGACCGGTCGATGGCTCTTGTCGTCGACCAGATCGTCGATATCGTGGAGGAGGAGTTCGAGATCGAGGTCAGCGACGGCCGTCCGGGGATTCTTGGCTCGGCAATCGTCAAGGGAGAAGCGACCGATATCGTCGATGTCGGTCATTATCTGCCGCTCGCCTATGCCGACTGGCTTGGCAGGCCTGCGCAAAAGCGCGTCCGCCGACATTTGCTCCTCGTGGACGACTCCGCGTTCTTCCGCAACATGCTGGTCCCGGTCTTGCGGGCGGCAGGATATGCCGTAACCACCGCATCAAGCGGACACGAAGCGCTCGGTCTGATCCGTAGCGGACGGCCCTTCGATCTGGTCGTTACCGATCTGCAGATGCCGGATATGGACGGTATCACTCTGGCGCACGCATTGCGTGCCGATCCGGTCACTGCAAAAATTCCGTTGATCGCGCTGTCGACCATGGCCACAGCCGATGTCATCGAGCGGGTGCGCCGCGCCGGGTTTCATGATTTCGTTGCCAAGTTCGACCGCCAGGGCCTGATCGCCGCGATCAAGGAGCAGGCGGACACTACGATCAGCCGGGCCGCGTGACATTATGACAGACACGCAAACGCCCATCGCAAGCTTCGAATACGTCACCGTCACGATCGGCTCGCAATTGTTCGGGCTGCCGATCAGCCGAGTGCAGGACGTGTTCGTGTTGCACCAGATGACCCGTGTTCCGCTAGCCCCGGATGACATCGCCGGCGTCATCAACTTGCGCGGCCGAATCGTAACCGCGATCGATCTCAGGCGCAGGCTCGGTCTTCCAGGAGATCCCGGGCGAGGCGCGATGGCTGTGGGGATCGAAAGCGAGGGCGAGTCCTATGGGCTTGTCATCGACGGCGTGGGCGAGGTGATAAAGCCTGGCCTTGAGACACTCGAATCTGTGCCGGTCAATCTCGACGAGCGGCTCAAGCAGGTCGCATCCGGTGTCCACCGGCTGGATGAAGGCCTTCTCGTGGTGCTCGATGTCGACCGTTTGCTCGATCTGAAATCATCTGAATTGGCCGCATGAAGCGGCGGGACGCGCGGACCAGTCCGCTAGAATGGCGAGTGAGGACAAGATGAAAACCTGTCTGGTAGTGGACGATTCCAGCGTCATCCGGAAAGTCGCGAAGCGGATTCTGGAGGGCCTGGATTTCCAGACCTTGGAGGCAGAGGACGGCCTGCAGGCTCTGGATCAATGCCATCGCATGTTGCCCGATGCCATCCTTCTCGACTGGAATATGCCGAAAATGGATGGCTACGATTTCCTCAAGGCGTTGCGCCGGATGCCCGGCGGCGAACGGCCCAAGGTGGTGTTCTGCACCACCGAGAACGACGTTGCGCATATCGCCCGTGCTCTGCATGCCGGCGCCAACGAGTACATCATGAAGCCGTTTGACCGGGACATCGTTGAAGCGAAATTCCAGGAGGTCGGCCTGATCTGAACCCGGTTGTCGTGGTGTGAGGTCGGCCGACGTGACCGCGCTTCGAGAGACGCAAACCAGATTGCCATTCGCAGCCGCGACACCGCTGCGCGTGATGGTGGTCGACGATTCGGCCGTGGCGCGGGGCTTCATCCGCCGCTGGCTCGAAGTCGAGCCTGCCATCGAAATTGTCGCATCGTTGCGTACGGGGCGGGAGGCGGTCGATTATCTCGACCGGGCCGCGCCGGATGTCGTCGTGCTGGATGTCGAAATGCCGGACATGGACGGCATTACCGCGCTGCCGCTGCTCCTGAAAAAAAGGCCCGGTCTTTCGGTCATCATGGCTTCGACGCTGACGCGCCGTAACGCCGAGATCACGTTGCGCGCGCTGTCGCTTGGTGCGCTCGATTGCTTTCAGAAGCCTGATCCGCAAGGCGTCATCACGAGTGAAAACTACCGGCAGGCGCTGGTCGCAAAGATTCGCGAGCTTGGCGCGCGCGCGCGCCTGACGCCCGCGCCTGGCCGCGTACCGCGTCCGCATGTGGGGCACGCTGCCTCCGCGCCGGCCGCGCATATGATCGCGCTTCGCGCACCATCGGCCGTGACGCCGCGCGTGCTTGCCATCGGCGCATCCACCGGCGGCCCGCAGGCGCTTACGGACATTTGCAGCCGGCTTGGCCCGGTAATTGATCACGTGCCGGTGCTGATCACACAGCACATGCCGCCAACCTTCACCACGATCCTCGCCGAGCACCTCGGTCTCGCGACCGGCCGGCTCGCGCGGGAAGCCGAGGATGGCGAACCGATTCACCCCGGCCGCATCTATCTCGCGCCGGGACACCGGCATCTCAGAATTGCGCGGACGAACGGTCGGCCGGTGGCCGTCCTCGACGATTCTGCACCGGTGCATTTCTGCAAGCCTGCCGTCGACGTCATGTTTTCCTCGGCCGCCGATGTATTCGGCGCCTCGGTGCTTGGACTTGTGCTCACCGGGATGGGAATCGACGGCGCCCGAGGCGCCGCCGACATCGTTGCGGCAGGCGGCGGCATCATCGCGCAGGACGAGGCCACCAGCATCGTCTGGGGCATGCCAGGAGCGGTCGCGCAGGCCGGATTGTGCTGCGAAGTCCTGCCGCTGCACGACATCGCGCCCGCGATCACGCGCGCATTCGGGAGGCCAGCGTGACCGGGGCTGATTTCGATTTCATCCGCAAGCTTCTGAAAGAGCGCTCTGGTCTGACGCTCTCGGCGGAAAAGCAATATCTTGTCGAAAGCAGGCTGATGCCGGTGGCGCAGCGCAACCGCATCGCCAATCTGTTTGAACTCGCGGACAGGCTGCGCGACGGTAACGACGAGGGACTGATCGCACAGGTGGTCGAGGCGATGACCACGAACGAGACCTTCTTTTTCCGCGACCGGGTGCCGTTCGAGCACGTCCGGACCGTCGTCATGCCGGCGCTGATAGCCGGGCGCGAGCGACACAAGCGGATCCGCATCTGGTGCGCCGCCGCCTCGACCGGTCAGGAGCCATACTCGCTCGCAATGACCATCAAGGAGATGGGGCCGGCGCTCGACGGCTTTCGCATCGAAATCCTGGCAACCGACCTGTCGCACGACGTGTTGGCCAAGGCAGAGGCTGGCATTTACAGCCAGTTCGAGGTGCAGCGCGGCTTGCCGATCCAGTTGCTGCTCAAATACTTCACCCAGCATGGCGATCTCTGGCAGATTGCGCCGGAGATCCGCGCGATGGTGCAATACCGGCCGTTCAATCTGCTGTCCGATTTCTCACGGCTGGGCGTGTTCGATCTCGTGGTCTGCCGTAACGTGCTGATCTATTTCGATCAACCCACCAAATCCGACGTACTCGACCGGTTGGCCCGGGTCGTTCCGCATGACGGCTATTTGATCCTTGGCGCTGCCGAGACCACGGTTGGGCTGACGCAGGCTTTCAAATCGGTGCCGGACAAGCGCGGCCTGTATGCACCGGCCGATCCGGTGGCGGAAAAAATCGTGCGCTTTCCGGTGAAAAGCCTGGCATCCTGACTGAAGGCTTATGATTTACGCCGCCGCGGGGCTGCGAGCCGTGCTGCCAGCACGATCAGCGTGACCGAAACGAGCAGCACCCAGGTTGGCGCGGCAAAGCCGAGCGAGATCAGCAACGCGGTCGAGATCACGGGCGAGGCGTAGCCGAGCACGCCCAGGAACGCGACGTTGCCATGCTTCATGCCGATGTCCCACAGCATGAAGGCAGCGCCGATCGGCCCGAGCCCCAGCAATACCATCGCGATCCATTGCGAGGCCGTCGGCGGCACCCAGCTCTCGAACATCAGATTGCAGGCGAGCGCGAGCAGGGCGGTTGCAAAACAGGCCGGCGCGACGCTTTCGCTCGGCACCGCCGCAATCAGCCGCGACATGACGGAATATGTCGCCCAGACCACTGCGCTGGCGAAGGCGAAGCTGAAGCCGAGCAGGGCGTCGGGATATCCGCTGGACGCACCGACCTTGTCCCACACGAGGAGGGCCGCCGCGGAGAAGCCCATCAGTGCACCGGCGATGTGCCGCCAGCTCAGCGTCACGCCGGGCAGGAAACCGGAGAGGAGGACGGTGAGCAGCGCCCAGAGCGAGGCGATGAGACCGGCTTCGGCTGGCGGAGCGAATTTCAGCGCGGCAAAGTAAAGCACGTGAAAGACGAACAGCCCGTAGATGCCGAGGAGAAACGATTGCAGCGTCGGCATCATCGCCCGGGTCGCGCCGGTTGCGATCGCGTAGGCCGCAATCGTCGCGCCGCCGACCGCGAAGGTGATGGCGGTCGACTGGAACGGTGGAATGTCGCCGCCCTTCAGCGTGGTCAGCGTCGCCAGCGTGCCCCACAGCAGCACCGCGCCGAACCCGATCAGCGTCGCGGTGCGGCCGGAGATGAGGGCGCGGTGTTTCGTATCCGCGTGCTGTGTCTTGGCGTCCATGGATTTCGCGGAGATGAGGAGATGAACGGAGCGGGTGTATAGCGCGATTTGCCGTGTCAGGCATATGCAGGGCCAGTGCCATGGCCGTATACGGAATTTCCTGCTAAACGCATCCGTCATGCTGAAAGTCGCCGCCCTTTATCAATTCGTTCCGCTGCCGGATTTCCGCGATTTGCGCGAGCCGCTGCGCGCGCTGTGCGACGCGCTCGCGATCAAGGGCACGATCCTGCTGGCGCAGGAGGGGATCAACGGCACCGTGGCTGGCGCGGATGACGCCATCGATGCGTTGATTGCCGAGCTGCAGAACGGCGCGCTGCTCGGCGGGCGGCTCGACAATCTCGAACTGAAATATTCCACCGCGCCCGTCATGCCGTTCAAGCGGATGAAGGTGCGGCTGAAAAAGGAGATCGTCACGCTGGGCGACCGTACGGCCGACCCGACGAAACAGGTCGGAACCTATGTCGATCCCGCGGACTGGAACGCGCTGATTGCCGACGCGCAGACCCTTCTCATCGACACCCGTAACGATTTCGAGGTGCAGATGGGGACCTTCGCCGGCGCGGTGAATCCGAAGCTGACCCGCTTCAGCGAATTCCGCGACTATACGGCGCGCGAACTCGATCCCGGCCGGCACCGCCGCATCGCGATGTTCTGCACCGGCGGCATCCGCTGCGAGAAGGCGAGCGCCTATCTGCTCGCGCAGGGCTTTGCCGAGGTCTATCACCTCAAGGGCGGCATCCTGAATTATCTCGAAAAGGTTCCGGAGGCCGACAGCCGCTGGCAGGGCGAATGCTTCGTGTTCGACGAGCGGGTGGCGCTCTCGCACGGCCTTGCGGTGAAGGAGTCCGGCGCCGGCGACCGCTGAGGCGGGACCGCCGCGACATGGCGCCGCCGCCCGATAAGCGGTTGAAAGATCAGAAGGAATCGAGAAGGGTGGACGCCTCGTTGCGCCGCCCTGACCCTCTTGACGGCGCCCGGCGCTGCCCTAAATCGCGTCGAAAAGACAGGGCCCGGACCGGGCCTGTCGCGGGCGCCGGAGGACGTCCGGCACTCCGCTCATGGCCATATTGCTCTACGGAGGATGTTGCTGTGAGAGCCTTCACGATCGACGATCTGCTGCACCCCGCGCGCGCCTTCGCGCATCCCGGCGATGTTGTGCGCGATCCCGACCTCTCCTTAAACGAGAAGCGTGCGATCCTCGCCTCCTGGGCGTCGGATGCCTGCGCGCTGGAAGCGGCCCCCGAGCTTCGCGAAATCCCGGGCGGCACGCGCGTACGCTTCGACGATATCATGGATTGCCTGCGCGAGCTCGACCGGCAGGCGAACGAGGCGATGCCCGGTGCCTCGCCCCGCCCGCGCAAGCGGCGGCTGCGGGGGTTGCTGCGCGGCCGCAATACCGATCCCGATCAGGGCCGTTCGCTGCAATAGGGGCAGGGCGATGATCGCGAGCCACCTCGACCGCTATGTGATCGGCCGCGAACAGAATGTCGTGCGGGTGAATTTCGCGCGCGATTCGGAACCGCCGACGCCGCCATTTCCCGGCGCCGGCGCGCTGCGGCTTTTTGCGTGGCAGTTGCAGCCGGACATGGTTGCGTCAATGCGCAGGAAAGCGGAGATCGTGCGATGAAGACGATGTTCGCCCTGCTGCTGATTGCAGGGATTGTGCTTGCCGCACAGATGCGGCCTGGACGACTCTCGCAACCGCAAACGGCGCAGTAGGATTTCGGTCAAAGATCGCGTGCACCGGACAACAACCGGGCCGGTGCGCTCCGGCTTCGTTATTGCGCGTCGGACGGCTGAGACCGGCTATGGCGTCCGAACCGTGCCGAGGGCTGTGCGTCGCGCGCCGGAGCGACCGTCACATCCGCTATGAACGTCGCGTTATTGCGCCGGATCGCGAGCTGAACCGTGCGGCCGACCGGCGTCAATCCGATCTTATTGCGCAATTGCGTACCGCTGCGGATCGGGACTCCGTCCGCCTCAAAAACAATATCGCCTTCGCGAAGCCCGGCGGCGGCTGCCGCGGAGCCGGGGGCCACCGCGACGATGCGCGCACCCGCCGGTGCCGGATTGCGGCCGGCCGCCGGCAGCGGATCGTCAACCGAAACGCCGATGCGTCCGCGTGCCACGCGCCCGGTGCGCACGATCTGATCCATGACCTGCCGCGCCATGTTGATCGGCACCGCAAAGCCGATGCCGACATTGCCGCCGCCGGGCGAAATGATCGCGGTGTTGATGCCGATCAGCTCGCCGCGCAACGAGATCAGAGCGCCGCCGGAATTCCCAGGATTGATCGGGGCGTCGGTCTGGATGAAGTCCTCATAGCCCTGCTTGCCGAGACCGGTGCGGCCGAGCGCACTGACGAGGCCGGAGGTGACGGTCTGTCCGAGACCGAACGGATTGCCGACCGCGATGACGAAGTCGCCGACCTCCAGGCGGTCGCTATCCCCCATCGGCAATGCCTTGAGACCGGTACCGCCCTGGATCTGTAACACGGCGATGTCGGTCGCGGGATCGCGTCCGACCAGCCGCGCCGTGAAACGGCGGCCGTCCTTTGTCGTCACTTGCGCGGATGATATCTCCGCAACCACATGATTGGCGGTCAAGACATAGCCATTCTGACTGTCCACGATGACGCCGGAACCGGCCGCACGCACCTCTTTTTCGAGCTGCCGCGGCACGTCGAAGAATTCGCGAAACAACGGGTCACTGTAGAGCGGGTTATCCCGCAGCACCTTGCCCGACACCGAGATATTGACAACCGCCGGGGTCACCTCCCGGACCAGCGGTGCCAAAGTCGGGATACGGCTCCCGGTCAGATCTGGAACCTGCGCCGGTGCGGGACCGGCTATCGCCGTCAGGCCCGTGAAAACTACGGCACAGAAACAAAGAGAAGAGCGCGCAATCCGCATGGCGCCATCCGCAATGTCGATCAGATTGCCTTAACGAATCGGACGGTCGGCCAGGGCGAGGCCCGGCCGCGCGGCGAAAATCTAGAAATCGAGATTGCGATTGCAAGGCTTGGCGCGGCGAAAAGTACGCCCCGCCGTTATAGCGCATTCGCCGTCTTGCCTGCGGTCTTGCCCAATTGCTGCTGGCGGCGCGCATAGGCTGCGGGCGGCTCGGGCAGGCGGAACACCACGATCATCCGGTTGACCTCGCCGCGTTTGAACGCCGCAAGGAATTTCGGATAGTCCTTGATCGAGACACAGCCGTTGGACTGGCCGTTCGGCCCAAGCATGTAGGGGTGGACGAGGATGCCGGCACGGCCGAACATCGCCGCCTTGTCCTCCGGGTTCATGCGGATCGCTTCCACGCCGTGGAACAGCGCCTCGCGCATGGTGAGCCGGTAGGTGTTCGGCGGGGTCACACCGCGCATGCGCAGCTTCACATGCTTCGGATTGTCCATGTATTCGCCGAAGCCGGAATGCGCCTCGAGCTTCTCGCCATTCGGCATGTATACCGCCTTGGCAGTGATGTCGTAGATCGCGGTCTTGGCGAGCGCCTGGTCCTCCTCAGGGATCGCGATGCCGTTCGACGGCGGCAGCGACGCCATCCGGCGCCCGCGCGGAACGATCATCGGCGGCTGGCCCTTCTCGCGCACGATGCGCTCGACCGTGCTGCTGGAGAAGAATGGGCGGCTGTCGAAACGGTCGGTCAACGCGGCGAAGCGCTGCTCGAACTGGTAATTGTGACGGCTCTCGGCGCTGAAGAAGATCGGCTGTTCGCCGCTGTCGCCGAGCAGACCGGACGCGGGAAGGGCGATGGTCTTCGGTGTCAGCGAGCCGGTCACTTCGGGCTTCTGCTCGTCCTCGGGCCAGTTGCGGGTGATGTAGGGAACCGTCGAGGCGACGGCCGTGGCCGGGATCGACAGCCAGGAGAGTTTGCCCTGGGGCGGAAGGCCGATGGTGGTGCGGCGCTCCTCGCGCGCGTCATGGGCGACCGAGAACAGCCAGCCGGCGGCTGTGAGTAGGCCGGTCACGACAAGGAAGGCGACAGCAATCGCCGCCATGCTGCGCGCCAGCGAGCCGGCCAGGCGAGTCAAAAATACCGAGGCTTGCCGCGTGCGCGTCCCGACGCGCCGGCTCGAGGTCGCACGCGTCATGGAACGCAAGTCCCCCACACAACCCAACGAGAATATCCCCCATTCACCTTGGACCTGCGTGGTTAAACGCGGGTAAAGGCGCAAGGATGGAGTGTAAGCGACAAAACCGTGGCGGCATTGGGCAACCCGCCGTTAAGGTTAACGGCGGCGGTAGCGTGTCACCCCCCCCTTCAAGCGGGAACCCTGCGCGCAACAATCTGTGTGGGATCAGAATCGCGCGCTGACGCCCACCATCGGTCCATGCTGAAGCATGTCGAACCGGTACAGATTATTGCCTGCGCCTTTCGAGTAATCGGCATAGAGCGCGCGGTAGCCGATCATGCCGGACCAGTCAGCGCCATAGATCTTTGCTAAGGTGAAGCGATAGGCGCCAACCGCCTGCCACGACAACTCGCTGCCGACCCCGAAGCCGCCGATGTCGCCGCTCAATGTCAGTTCATGGCCCGGCGTGAACTGATGGCGGACCCGCAAGCCCACCAGCGGATCGACCCAGGTGATGTCGCCGGATTTTGCGTAGGCGCGGCCGCCGTCAAGCTCGAAGCTCTGGCGTGGCAGCAGAGCCGCGAGCGTCGCACTGACATTGAGGCTGGCTTCCGCCTGCTGCGACCACAACCGGCCGCCGGCGTAAATATCGATCGAGGTTGCCGAAGCCGCGGGAGAGCCCCAGTGTGCAAGCTGGTAGGCTCCCGCCAGCTCGGCGATGATCATCTTGATGGTCGTCTCGAAATTTGCGCCGGCTGCAATTGTGAGCCGGGGGTCGAGCGTTTCTGATCGCTGGCCGCTCTTCGAGACGCCGAGCTTCAGATAGGTGAAATCGCCGATGATCGCGAAGCGATCGTTCCGTGTCTCGAATGCGGTCATCAGACCGAACAACTGCCTCGGTATTTCACGGTGAATGAGGTCGCCGAAGAAGGTCGCGTCGATCTCGGTCGTGTGTCCCTTGATTGTCGAAGATCCGTTCAGCGATGGCATCCACGCATAGGGTGTGATGTCAAATCGCCAGGGGTCGTAGGCCGGCTTTTCAGCCGGTGGCGGCGCCTTGACCGGAATATCGGCGGCTTGCAGCGCACTGTCATACGCTATCGTGCATGCCAGCGCCGAAGCGCAGATGATGCGGCGCAGACCCAGGCCAGGACGCGATGAAATATGCTGGTTCATGAGCGCCCCCAACAGCTTGAAGCGGCGGCCTTGCTCCAGGAACGCTTCGCCGGCACCAGCTGAATGTCGACATGTATCACCCCGACGGTGATGGCGACTTGCCATTTGCGGTCATCACGTTTTTCGGGGCACGAAAAAAGCGCTCGCAACCGCTTTCATGCGATGATTTAAATATCCTTGATTTGATCAATTTTTATGGCGTTGCAGCATGTCTGCATTCTCGTATCACTTCTCCCATCGGTCCCTCACTCTGATCCATGTGCCGCGATTTCTCGCCGATCATGGGCTGCGGGCCGCTCCGATTTTGCGAAGCGGCGGGATTGTGCCCTCGCAGCTCGGCGATCCCGAAGCGTGGTTCGACCGCGATGTCTGCTTCAGACTGGAAGACCACGTTGCCCGCGCGACGGGCTCGCGCTTCTACGGTCCCCAGATTGCCAGCCATTATGAACTGTCGCAGTTCGGCTGGTGGGGCAACTCGATCGCGCAATCACCCAATCTCTGGGCCGGTCTGAATTTCGCGTGCAATACCGTCGACACGATGCAGAAGGGGACCCGGTTTCGTCTTGAGAGAACACCGACGGGCGTGCATCTGAACTTCAGTTATCTTGGCAGGGGATCACTCGATCCCATCCAACATATTTTTGGAACGCTGGTCGTGCTTCGCAAGATCGGATTGATGACCGGTGAGGCCGGTGCGATCTCGATCAAGGTGGCGCGTCCGTATGCAGCGATGTTCGAGGGGCTGCATGACTTTCTCGGCGGCTCGATTGCCTATGGCTGCGATTTCGACGGTGTGGTGTTCGACAACGACATTATGGGTGCGCGGCTCGATCGCATCCCGCCGGAACCGACGCCGTTTCTTGAGACCACGCATGACGCCATCGCCTTGATCGCCAAGATGCTGCCTTACGAGCATCCGACCCGAGAACGTGTGGCGAAGCGCCTGAAAATCAGCGCGCGGACCCTGCAGCGCCGCCTGAACGACTGGGGCGTGAACTTCGAGGAACTGATCGACGAATACCGGCGTGATCGCGCTGTGCGGCTGCTGGCGCGCGCGGACCATACCGTGCTGGAGATCGCCTATTCGCTCGGCTATTCCGACCCCGCGCACTTTACCCGCGCTTTCAATCGATGGACCGGCGTGAGTCCGCGCGCTTACCGTCAGGCCTTGTCAGCCGGACTTGTCCGGAATGATGAGCAAAGCGCGCCATATCGGAAGCATTGACGTGGGTGGGATGGCGTTGAGACCATTTGGGCTCTCCAGACGAGCGTGACAAGACGAAAAAACCCCGCCGTTTCCGGCGGGGTTTGAGTTTGTGACCGTGCAGAGGAGAGTTTTGGTACGCGCCGTCTACTTCCCCAGGGATAAAGCGTCGGGCCTTATGTCTCAGGCCGGAATTCTTGCCTCGTCGTCGGACGGCTCGCGCAGCACATAGCCGCGGCCCCACACCGTCTCGATATAGTTCTTGCCGTTCGAGGCGTTCGCAAGCTTCTTGCGCAGCTTGCAGATAAACACGTCGATGATCTTCAGTTCGGGCTCGTCCATACCGCCATAGAGATGGTTCAGGAACATCTCCTTGGTCAGCGTCGTGCCCTTGCGGAGCGAAAGCAGCTCCAGCATCTGATATTCCTTGCCGGTCAGATGCACGCGCTGGCCGTGCACCTCGACCGTCTTCTGGTCGAGATTGACGACGAGGTCGCCGGTATTGATGACGGACTGGGCATGGCCCTTGGACCGGCGCACGATCGCATGGATGCGCGCCACCAGTTCGTCTTTGTGGAACGGCTTGGTCATGTAGTCGTCGGCACCGAAGCCCAATCCCCGGACTTTGTCCTCGATGCCGGCCAGGCCGGACAGGATCAGAATCGGCGTCTTCACCTTCGCCACGCGAAGGGAGCGCAGGACCTCAAAACCCGACATGTCGGGCAGGTTCAGATCCAGCAGGATGATGTCGTAGTCGTAGAGTTTGCCGAGATCGACGCCCTCCTCACCAAGATCGGTGGTGTAGACGTTGAAGCTCTCGGACTTGAGCATCAGTTCGATCGACTGCGCCGTCGCGCTATCGTCCTCGATCAGCAAAACGCGCATGCCAATCCCCTCTCTCGCCGCTGCGGGGCCCCTATCAGGTCGGCACGCCGGAGCGGCGGCCTTTCAAAAACGCCTTGCAACAACACGATTCGGGAACGCTAGCTCGACATGGTTAACAAAAGCTGATTCCGGTTCGCAAGGCCGATCTAGGCAGACGCGGTCGAATCGGCCTAAATTCTTATCGGGATACAGCTTTTTCCCCGTGCGCGAGTTCAAGTTCCACATCAAGAGCCGACGTTAACCGACTCCCGGGCCAGCCTTCGATTCGCGATCGCGGACAAGCCCATCGCACCGTCGCAGGAACGGTGTCGCAATGATTAACGACGCGGGTAAACACGAAGTTAAAGCAGCTGCTCCGGCGGTAACTTTAAGCGCGGGTGAAGAAACGGCGGTGGCGAAGCTTTTGCTGTGTTCGCCTCCGTCCTTGCGGATGAGGTCGGCGAGCGAAGCGAGCCGGGAGCCGGGTAAGCCGCGTTTTCAACATGTGCAGTTCATCCCCCTCCCTAACCCTGCCCAGCAAGGGGAGAGGGGACGCACCCAATTTGCGGGAATCACCGCACCATGAAAGCCCTTGCCGAACAGATCGCCGAACTTGACGGCGTCGAAATTTACGGCCGGGTGGTCGGGGTGCGCGGCCTGATGGTCGAGGTCGCCGGGCCAATTCATGCAATGTCGGTCGGCTGCAAGGTTACGATCGAGACCGCGCCGGGCCGCGCGATCTCAGGCGAGGTCGTCGGCTTTTCCGGAAACAATGCCCTGCTGATGCCGTTCGGGGCGCTCGACGGGGTGCGCCGGGGTTGCCGGGCCATCGTGTCGTCATCGCCCGCCGCGGTTCGTCCTTCGGACGGCTGGCTCGGCCGCGTGGTCAATGCGATGGGCGAGCCGATCGACGGCAAGGGCCCGCTGCCCGCGGGCCCGTCGCCCTATCCGTTTCGTGCCGCCCCACCGCCGGCGCATGCGCGAAGGCGCGTGGGGGCGCCGCTCGATCTCGGTGTCCGTGCGCTCAATACGTTTCTGACCTGCTGCCGCGGCCAGCGCATGGGCATTTTTGCGGGCTCCGGCGTCGGCAAGTCGGTGCTGCTGTCGATGCTGGCGCGCAACGTCGAAGCGGATGTGTCGGTCATTGGCCTTGTCGGCGAGCGCGGCCGCGAGGTGCAGGAATTCCTGCAGGAGGATCTGGGCGAGGAGGGGCTGAAGCGCGCGGTGGTCGTGGTTGCGACCTCGGACGAACCCGCATTGATGCGGCGGCAGGCGGCCTATCTCACACTCGCGATTGCGGAATATTTCCGCGACGAGGGCCGCGACGTTCTCGCGCTGATGGATTCTGTCACCCGCTTCGCCATGGCGCAGCGCGAGATCGGTTTGTCGGCCGGTGAACCACCGACCGCCAAGGGCTATACCCCGACCGTGTTTTCCGAGCTGCCACGGCTTCTGGAGCGGGCCGGGCCGGGTCCCGACCAAGGGACCATCACCGGGCTGTTCACGGTGCTGGTCGATGGCGACGATCACAATGAGCCGATTGCCGATGCAGTCCGCGGCATTCTCGACGGTCATATTGTGATGCAGCGTGCCATCGCCGAGCGTGGACGTTATCCGGCGATCAACATCCTCAAATCGGTGTCGCGCACCATGCCGCGCTCGGCCGACCCGGCTTTCCTGCCGGTCATCACGCGCGCCAGGCAGGTGATGGCGACCTATGCCGATATGGAAGAGCTGATCCGGCTTGGGGCCTACCGACCGGGGTCCAGCGCCGAGGTCGATGAGGCGATCCGCCTGCATCAGCCGCTGGAAGACTTTCTCGGCCAGCGCAAGGACGAAACCACCACCCTGGCTGAAGGATATCAGCGGCTTGCTAGCATTCTCGGCAATCTGGAAACCGAAAAATAACGATAGCGCTCCACAATCGGACCGATTGCGCCTTCGCGGGTCTTGCGCGGCGCACGGTATTGGGGCTTCGGGGAGTATGTGTCGATGAAGTCGCGTGAGACGCTGATACGGCTACGCAAATTCCAGGTGGACGAGAAGCGCCGCCGGACCATTCAGATCGAAACCATGATCGCCGAGTTCGAGCGCATGAGCGCCGATCTCGAGCGGGAGGTGAAGGCGGAGCAGGATCGCGCCGGCATTCAGGATCCATCGCATTTCGCCTATCCGACTTACGCGAAGGCTGCGAACCAGCGCAAAGAGAATCTCAAGCGCTCGATCGACGATCTGCGCGTGCAGCTTGACGAGGCCAAGGCTCAGCTGGCTGAGGCGTTCGAGGAATTGAAGAAGGTCGAACTGCTGGACGAGCGCGATCAGGCTCGGGAGCGGGCTGAGACCAATGCACGCGAGCAAATGGAGCTGGACTCCATCGGCATCATGCGGATCCGGAACGCGGCTCGGGCGTAACGTTTAACGGATCAAGATGCGGATTTGCGAACGGTCGCGCCTCGCGCGGCCGTTTTGCGTTTGACGTCAGTTGAGCGGCTTGGCCGGGAAGCGCTCGCGGCCCTCGCGCGGATAATAGCACTGCATCGGCATCTGGCCCGTGGCCGGGTCGCAGGTCCTTTTCCGCAGCTGCGGCGCAAAACCGAGCTGACTGCCGTCGTCACGTTCCCAATACACATTGGGTTGTTCGGCAGGTTTCTTCTGCGCACGCTTTTGCGAACGCACCGGCTGCTCCGCAGCTTGCACCGGACGGCGCGGCGCCGCGCGCTCCGGCATGGCTTCTCTGGCCGGCTGCGTCCGCAGTTCGGGACGGCTGGGCGGGAGCGGCGGCTGCGCGATTTGCGGCGCGGCTTGTGCTGATTGAGCGGTTGCGTCCGGAGCAATGCCGACTGCAGCGTTGGGAGACGATCCGTTCGGAACCGCCGTAACCGTGCGGTTGGACACAGATTGGCTGGCAGGTGCCGGATCGCCGGCCGGGTTCGGCGTCTGAGCCGTGATCGGCCGCACTTCAGATGGCGGTTCGACTGTCTTGGTCTCAGCGTGCAGCGGGGCTTCCGGTCCCTGCGCCGGTGTGGCCGTCGCTACGGCCTCGGCAGGCGCCGGATCGGGGGTTTCGGCCGTCCGCCCGGCTGCAAATGGCGCCGGCATGTGAGTGCGTGAGGCGTCGTACCAGCGATAAGCGCCGTCTACGGCGAACAAAACGCCGGTGACGAGGGCTGCGATCGCCGCATAGGCGGCCGCGCGCTGAAGACCTGCGGGCAACTTGATCATGGCGATACTCGGAACCTGGCACTCCAGGTGCCATTCCTGTCGGTTTCTCCCGGCTTTGCCGAGCAGATAGTGATTCAAACGCCAGGATCGAGGCCGTTGTCGAGCGTTACTTCACTTTTTGCTAAACGCGCCAGCGCGCAGAACAACGAGGATTTAACCTTGATCCCCGCCGTAAGCGCCGGCGGATCTCCCGTGCGGGCAAAATTCCGACGCCGGACATTCCGCAGGTTCATGAGCGTCCATATATTGACATACTGACATATCGATTGATATGTCTTGACATATGACCGAACGTACCACGGTGAGACTACCCGCTCCGTTGCTCGACCGCGCGCGCCGCAAGGCTGCTGCGGAGGGACGCACACTGACATCGTTGATCCAGAGCGGATTGGAGAAGGAGCTTGCCGAAAGCAGGCCGAGGCGGCGGCGCGTATCTTTGCCAGTCAGCAAGGCAGCCGGAGGGCCCATGCCGGGCTATGAGGACAATCCCCATCGCGCGGCGCAGGAGGCCGAAGATATCGAGTATGTCGAGCGGATGAACCGGAGTTTCCGGTGATTTTGCCGGATGTAAACGTGCTCATCTATGCGTTTCGTCCGGATACTCCGCAGCATGCCATTTGTCGCGCGTGGCTCGAAAATGTCGTCAATGGCGATTCAGCATTTGCGATTTCATCGCTCTCGCTGTCAGCGCTGGTCCGAATCACGACAAATCGGAGGTCCTATCGATCGCCGAGCACGGTCGAAGAGGCCTTCCGGTTTTCGGAGTTTCTGATCGCTCAGCCGAATTGCCATCTTTTGGAGCCGGGCGAAAGGCATTGGCAAATCTTCAAACGGCTCTGCACGGAACGGGATGTTCGCGGCCCCGACGTTACCGACGCATGGTACGCAGCGCTCGCGATCGAATGGGGCTGCGAGTGGATCACGCTCGACCGCGGGTTCGCCCGCTTTCCGGACCTGAAATGGAGTATGCCGTCGCTCGCATAGCGCGGCCCGACCGCTCACTCCACCTTCATGCCGAGCGCATTCACCCGCTTTGCCCATTCTCCGATGTCGTCCTTAAAGCGTTTCGCGGCCGCCGCCTGATTGCCGGTGACCGGATCGAAGCCGAGCGCGGCCAGACGCTCCTGGAAGTCGGGCTGCCTGACGATTGCATCGACCGCGCCATTCAGCTTCGCGATGACGTCTGCCGGCGTCTTCGCGGGCACGAACAGGCCGACCCATGAGGCCGCATGAAAGCCGGGAAAGCCGGATTCGGCAAAGGTCGGAACGTCGCTCATCGTGCCGACCCGCGTGTCGTTCATCACGCCGAGTCCCTTCAGCTTGCCGCCTTTCACCTGCGCAACAAGTCCGCCGCCAAGCGTGATCGAGAGCAGATCGATGTGTCCCCCGACCGCGGCATTGATTGCGGGCGCACCGCCCTGGAACGGCACGTGGGTCGCCGGCACCTTCGCGATTTCCTTGAAGAAATATTCCGCCGCAATGTGTGAGCCCGATCCGACACCGGCCGAACCGAAATTGATGGTTTTGCCTTTCGCGCTGGCGATGAATTGCGGCAATGAGGTAGCCGCATTTGCCGGATTGATCGCGAAGGCTTCCGGCGACGAGGCGACGATCGCCACCGTTTCGAGATCGTTTGCGGCAAAGCCCTTGTTTCTGTGCAGCGTCTCGTTAATGGCGAGTGCGGTGGTGGTGACGAGGATCGTGTAACCGTCCGGTGCGGCGCTCAGCACCTGCTTGGCGGCAATATTGCCGCCGGCCCCGCCGCGGTTTTCCACCACGACAGTTTGTTTGAAGGCTTCGCTGAGCCTTTGCGCGATCATACGGCCGATTCCGTCGGCGACGCCGCCCGGTGCGAAGGCGACCACAAACGTGATCGGCTTTGCCGGATAGTCCTGTGCCGGCGCGGCTCCGGACGACAACAAAAGCAACGCGCAGCAAGCCAATGCCTTACGGCTGAGCATCATGATGGTCCTCCCGACAGCCCTTATTTTGGTGACGATTAGAACCGGCGATCCGGGCAATGACAAGCGCGTGACATGGAATACCCGGACGCAAGGCGTGTTCCTGTTTCTGAATACGTCCCTCTCTTTGACAATGTCGAATAATAAGGAGTTGCCTGATGCGCTTCCGCGTGGGTTGTCTCACGGCCGTTATTGTCGTGCTGTCCGTCGTCACTGCCGCCGCGGCTGAGGTGAAAGTGCTCACCGCCGGCGCGATGAAGCAGGTGGTGCTGGCGCTCCAGCCGGACTTTGAGAAGCAAGGCCATACGCTCGTGGTCGACAACGACACCGCGGGCGCGCTTCGCAAGCGCATCGAGGGTGGCGAGAGCTTTGACCTCGCGGTGATTACGCCCGCTGTGATCGATGCGCTTGGGGCCGCTGGCAAGGTCGTGCCGGGAACGAAGACCAATCTGGCGCGGGTCGCGATCGGCGTGATGGTGCCGAAGGGAGCAAAGCTCCCCGATATTTCGTCAGTCGAGGCCTTCAAGCGCACGCTGATGGAAGCGAAAACCGTGGCCTATATCGATCCGGCGTCGGGAGGTTCGAGCGGGATCTACCTCGACAAGCTGTTCGAGAAGTGGGGTATCGCCGACCAGATCCGCGCCAAGGCAAAGCTCAAGCGCGGCGGCTATGTCGCCGACCTTCTCGTGTCCGGCGACGCGGAACTCGGCATTCACCAGATCAGCGAGATCGTCCCGGTTAAAGATGTGGTGCTGGTCGGTCCGCTGCCGGCGGAGATCCAGAACTACACGACCTATGCCGGCGCCGTTTCGGCGACGGCGCGCGATGCCGCGGCGGCCAAGGCCTTCCTCGACCTGCTCGCAGGCCCTTCGGGTGCCGCCGTGCTCAAGGACAAAGGCATGGAGCGGCCAGGCTCATGATCACGGGCTGATCCCGCCGAAGGCGTTTCGGGACTGGGTCCCAAAAAAAACGTACGGCCGGATCCGTCGCTGCAATGGTGATATCGGCAGGCCGCTCCAAGCCCCGGCCTCCGCGCACACCAGCAGAAAAAAGTTGCGCCGCCTTGGGGGGAGGCGGCGCAACACATAACGTTGATCCCTGGGGGGAGGGAGATTCAACGTCAGAAAACTAACGGATCGTACCGAGGTCTCCTGCGGTCGATGTTGACGTCCCGGCGCGGATCACCGGGCCGGTGGCATCAAAGCGTTGTGCGAACGTATCTGCGCCCGTCGAGAAATTCGGCTTCGCGAGGATGCCAACGCCGACCACCATAATGGCGGCGATAAGCGACACAACAACCACCTTGATGTGCGTCGCGCTATCAGCGCTGCTCAGCGAGGAATTGTTCATGACACGTCCCTGCTTTTTATCCTGCGGTCCCGATTGGTCGGGGCTCGGTGCCATCCGGTTCAGCGATTGCTGTTCCGACTGGCGCGAGGGAAACGTAGGGAGCCCGTTCCGGTTCCGCAGGGGTCAATCACATCTCGTTGACCGAATGTGAAAGTACGTGACTGTGGCCTTACGGTCTTGGTTATTCCGCCCGGACGGTTAACCGGCGTGCTCGCACATGGCCGGTTTTGCTTGCAAAATTTGCGAAAACGCGCATCCAAGGCGCTTTAGACGCTGCCAACCGTCTTCAGCCGGACCCTCGGATGGATTTCTGCCTGCGACAATACAGGTGTCTGGGACCGGAACCGTTCTACGATGCCCCGCACAAATGGCCGCGTTGACGCGGATGTGACCAGAACGGGGGCCTCCCCATCGCGCGCCGCGTCTTCGAAGCGTTCACGAACCAGTGTTATGAACTCCGAAAGCCGGGACGGCTGCATCGCCAGCGTCCGGTCGTCGCCCTGTCCGATGATGGAGTCGGCGAAAGCCTGCTCCCACTTCGCCGACATCGCAATGATCGGCAAGTAACCCGACGGCGATGTGTATTGCGCGCAAATTTGTCGGGCGAGCCGCACGCGGACCTGTTCGACGATCTGCGTCGGGTTGCGGGTGAAACTGACGGCGTCGGCGATGCCCTCAAGGATGGTGGAGAGGTCGCGGATCGAGATGCGCTCGGCCAGCAGCAGCTGCAGCACGCGCTGGATGCCGGACATCGAAATTTGAGCGGGGACGATGTCCTTGAGCAGTTCGGCCTGTTCCTTGGGCAGCTCCTTCATGAGCTTGGTGACCTCCCCGTAAGACAGGAGATCGGAGACATTGGCCTTGAGCAGCTCGGTGAGATGGGTCGACAGCACCGTGGCGGCGTCGACCACGGTGTAGCCTTGTACGGCCGCCTCTTCCTTGTGCGCTGCATCCACCCAGGTGGCCGGCAGACCGAAGGTCGGCTCGGTGGTGTGAATGCCGGGCAGATTCACCTGACCGCCGGCCGGGTCCATGACCATGAACTGGTTCGGCCACAGCTTACCTGATCCTGCCTCCACCTCCTTGATCTTGATGACATAGGTGTTGGCGTCGCTCTGGACGTTGTCGAGGATGCGCACCGCCGGCATGACGAAGCCCATTTCGAGGGCCAGCGCCCGCCGCAAGGCCTTGATCTGCTCGGTGAGGCGGTCGCCGCCATCCTGCGCATTGACCAGCGGCAAGAGGGCGTAGCCAAGCTCGATCTTCAGGTCGTCGATCTTGAGTGCATTCGAGATCGGCTCCTCGGCCGGCGCCGCAGCCGCCGCTGCGACTTCTTCGCTCTTTGCAAGAGCGGCTGTTGCCTTGTGGTGCTTGTCGAGGTGCCAGGCGAGGGCGCTCGCGCCGCCGCCCAGCAAGAGGAACGGCAGCATCGGGATGCCGGGCAAGAGCGCCATGACCAGCATCACGCCACCGGACATGCCGAGCGCCTTCGGGTAGCCGGAGAGCTGCTTCATCAGCGCCTTGTCGGCGGCACCGGATACGCCCGCTTTCGACACCAGGAGGCCTGCGGCGGTCGAGACGATCAGCGCCGGAATCTGCGTGACAAGACCGTCGCCGACGGTCAGCAGCGTGTACGCCTTGGCGGCATCCAGGAAACCCATATTCTGCTGCGCGACACCGATGATGATGCCGGCGATCACGTTGATGAACACGATCAGCAGTCCGGCAATCGCGTCGCCGCGCACGAATTTCGAGGCGCCGTCCATGGCGCCGAAGAAGCCGCTTTCGTCTTCCAGCTCCTTGCGTCGATGGCGCGCCTGTTCCTCATTGATGAGGCCCGCCGACAGATCGGCGTCGATCGCCATCTGCTTGCCGGGCATGGCATCGAGGTGGAAGCGCGCGGCGACTTCGGCAATGCGGCCCGAACCTTTGGTGATGACGACGAAATTCACGATGATCAGGATCGTGAAGACAATGATCCCGATCACGAAATTGCCGCCCATCACGAAATTGCCGAAGGCTTCGATGACGTGACCGGCTGCAGCCGGGCCTTCATGGCCATGCGACAGGATCAGCCGGGTCGAGGCGAGGTTGAGCGCAAGCCGCAGCATGGTTGCGATCAGCAATACGGTCGGGAACGACGAAAATTCGAGCGGCGCCTGGATGAACAGGGCGGTCATCAGGATCAATACCGAGACCGTGATCGAGATCGCCAGAAACATGTCGAGGACGACCGGCGGCAGCGGCAGGATGAGGACCACCAGAATCGTCAGGACGCCGGTAGCGAGCATCAGGTCGCCGCGTTTGGCGATTTGTGCAATCTCGCCCAGGGCGGGCAGCGCAAAGCGCCCGCGTGGTGATGCTGCCGTAATGTCGGACATTCGGAACCCGCAGAGCCGAGCCAGGACTAGGTAATATTTGCCCGGTCTATGGTTAGGGAACCGTTAACGGGGGTGGCGTAGCACCGGGAACCGATTAAGGTCCGGGGCGAATTGGGGGGCGTTTCATGGCTGAATTGGACAATGCGGCGTTCGACGTCGCCGCAGCGCAACACCTTCTGGCAGATGTCTTTGCGCCCTGGGTGCAGGACCTGCAGCTCAGCATCGAGGCGATTCACCCGCCGGGAACAGAGGGGGGCGCCGGTGCGGTGCTGCGGATGAAGTTTTCCGAACGGCTGTGCCGCGAGGGCGGGGTGATCTGTGGCCAGGCCCTGATGTCGCTGGCCGACACCGCCATGGTGTTTGCGGTCGCCGCGGCGTCCGGCCGCTACCGTCCGATGACCACAGTCGACCAGACCTCGCATTTTCTCAAGCCGGCCTCGAACGCCGACGTGCTGGCGGATGCCCGTATCGTCCGAATGGGACG
This sequence comes from Pseudomonadota bacterium, assembly GCA_049324435.1. Classification (GTDB taxonomy): domain Bacteria; phylum Pseudomonadota; class Alphaproteobacteria; order Rhizobiales; family Xanthobacteraceae; genus Pseudorhodoplanes. The sequence continues at coordinate 58,142 of JBMOOQ010000063.1, read as the reverse complement.
CAGCATGGCATTCGGCCAGGTGATGCTGACGCCGGCCTTCGATACCAAGCCGGTTGCGATGGTGTCGAGCGCCTACGCTCTGATGTGATGCGAAACAGGGCAGTCGTCCGGCGCTGCTGTGGGCGGCAGCTCAGCGTTACCGTTTGACCTCGGCGCGCCAGGTCACCGGCCAGTCGTCCATCGGAATGCGTTTGCATTCTCCCATCGACCGTTGCAGCGCGAGCTGAAACGATTGGCCGGTCCAGACCCATTGTTCCTCGATGCCGCAATCGCCGTAGCCGCGGCCCTTGTTGAAGCTCGTCAGGGTCATGGTTTCGGAATCGAACGACGGATTCATCTGTCCGGACCGCGGCTCGTCCTTGTCGCCGTCGCTCACGCCGGGCGGCCTGCGAAACGTGACGGGACGCAACGCGTTCACGTTGCCGGCCGGGCCGATCAGGAACACGTTCCAGAAATTGTAGGCGCCGCTGCTATCCGGGCAGGTGAACTGATAGAGGAATTGTCCGCCGCCGAGCGGGTTCACGTCCTCGATCTGCGAATTTTCGTCATTGTCGTCGCAGAGCTTGCGGCCCTTGGCGAGCAATGCAGGCGAGTGGTTCTCCGGCATCTTGGCCTTTGAAGGTTTGGCCGCGACGATGATGGGCGCTTTCGGCTGCGGCGGCACGGCGGAGGCGGGTTTCGGCCCGCGCCGCACCAGCGCGGTGACGGTATCGAGCCGCTTCTGCTGGTCGTCGATCCAGAGCAACGACGCGGTGGCGCCCGACATCGAAATGCGCGTGACGGTGTAGTCTGATGTCTTGCCATCGGCAAACTGGCGCGTGACGACGATGGCTTTGGCCTTGCGGATCGACGCGATCAGCGCGTCGGCAGCCGGGCCTTTCGCGATTTCGGTGCGGCGATAATCGTTGGCCTCGCCTTCCTCGCCGACCAGCGTGCCGGCCGGCAGACCGGGCAGGGAAGAGTCGTCGAACGCGACGGTGTAACCCTTGGCGTCGCGCAGTTCGACCGAGAGCGTGACAATGACCGGCGCATCGGCAGCGCCGCCGCGGTCGATCCGCAGATAGGCGGCGGCATCACCGGAATCGGCGTTCACTGCGAAGGCCGAACAGTTTCGCAGATTGTCACAGGCCGCGAGCCAGTCCCGAAAATCCTTGAAGGACGCATGGGCGGTGGCGGCCGGTGCGGTCAGCGCGACCGCGAGAGCAAGCCGGGCAAACGGGTTCATGACGGTCCTGTCAGGTCAGCGGCGGGAAGATATGGCGGCCATCCGCGCCGAGCGGCAGCGGTTCGGCGCGGCTCACATGCTTTACGTCGAGTTCGGCATAAAGATGGGGAAACAGCGCGCCGCCGCGCGACGGCTCCCATTTCAGTGCGGGTCCCAGTACGTCCCCATCGATATACAAAAGCATCAGGTCGCGCTGGCCGGCGAAATGTTTCGCTGCGGTCTCCGCAACCTGTTCGGCCGTCGAGAAATGAATATAGCCGTCGGCCAGATCGACTGGCGCGCCACGAAAGACACCCTCACTCCGGGCCTCAGCCCAAAGGGGGGCGGGAAGGATTTTGTAGACGGTGGGCATTGCTTTGGTTGCTGCCGGGCCAGACCCGGCAATCCATCGCCCTGGTGGGAGATTTTTTCAAGATGAATGCGCGGGGCACAAGGCGTCAAGACGCTGTCTTCTACGCCTTATGCCCGCGCATGACCCGGTTCAGCCTGCAAACCGCATCTCGCCGCCATGCGGCGGCGGCACCGGCACGCCGTCGCCGGCATATTCGTTGAGCTTGTTGCGAAGCGTGCGGATCGAGATGCCGAGAATATTCGCTGCGTGAGTGCGGTTGCCAAGGCAATGTTTGAGCGTCTCAAGAATCAGGTCGCGCTCGACATCGGCGACGGTGCGGCCGACGAGCGCGCGCGTCACCTGTTCGGCCGCCCCCGTCGCATGTGCAACCTGCGGAGATTGCGGCGCGTCGAGTCGCATACCGTCCGGCGTGACCAACGCGTCGGCGCCGATTTCGGTGCCGCTGGTCAGCAGCACTGCGCGGTGGAGCGTGTTCTCCAGCTCGCGCACGTTGCCCGGCCAGCGGTTGAGCGCCAGCGCCTTGCGGGCCTCGGCGGACAGCGGACGGACCGGCAAGCCATTGGCCGCGGAATATTTGGCGATGAAATGCTCGGCGAGCGCGATAACGTCCTGCGGCCGCTCGCGCAGCGGCGGAAGGCGCAGGTTCACGACATTGAGCCGGAACAACAGGTCCTCGCGGAACGTGCCATTGCGTGCGGCTTCGGCCAGATTGCGGTTCGATGTTGCAATGATGCGGATATCGACCGGAACGGGCCTTGTTCCGCCGACCCGGTCGATCACCCGCTCCTGGATCGCGCGGAGCAGCTTGGCCTGCAGCCGCACGTCCATTTCCGAGATTTCGTCCAGCAGCAGCGTGCCGCCATTGGCCTCCTCGAACTTGCCGATGCGGCGTGCAATCGCGCCGGTGAAGGCGCCCTTCTCATGCCCGAACAATTCGGACTCGAGCAGCGCTTCCGGGATTGCGGCGCAATTGACGCTGATAAAGTGTTTGTTCGCGCGCTTCGAGCGCGCATGGACAAAGCGCGCCAGCACCTCCTTGCCGGTCCCGCTTTCGCCGGTGATCAGGACCGAGGCGTCGGAGCCTGCGATCTGCTGGGCAAGCTTCACCACGTGAGCCATCGCCTCATCGCGCCAGATCATCTCGCGATCGTCGTCGGCCACGGCGGCGAGCACTGCTGCGATCATCTCGGGATCTGGCGGCAGCGGGATATATTCTTTCGCGCCGGCATGGATCGCGGCGACAGCGGCCCGGGCATCGGTGTCGATGCCGCAGGCTACGATCGGCGCGTGAATATGCTCCGCGGCAAGCCGCGTGACGAGCGATGCAATATCGAGTGCGACATCCACCATCAAAAGATCGGCGCCGCGGCCGGAGCGCAGCACCGCGAGCGCCTGATCGGTATTCTCGGCATGAGTGACCTGCGCGCCCTTGTCCATGGCGTATTTGGTGGCGAGCGTGAGCTGGCCTTTGAGCGTGCCGACGATGAGGAGGCGCATGGTCGTTGTCCTTACTGAAACTTTTTCGAAAAGAGCGAATAGCGAATGGCGAATAGCGAATAGAGGGGAGCGCCGGCTTGGTCCAACATGCTGGTCACAATTCGCTACTCCCTAATCGCTATTCACTTCCTAGGCTTTGTCGGCCTTGATGATTTCCGTCATGGTGACGCCGAGCTTGTCCTCGACCAGGACAACTTCGCCGCGTGCCACCAAGCGGTTGTTGACGTAGATGTCGATCGCCTCGCCGACCTTGCGGTCGAGTTCGAGGACGACGCCGGGCCCGAGCCGCAGCAGGTCGGAGACGTCCATCCGTGAGCGGCCAAGCACGGCCGAGACCCGCACCGGCACATCGAACAACGCCTCCAGATCGGCCGCAGTCTTGGTGTGCGATTCCGGTTCGGCGGGCGCGAGCGCGATGTCGCCCGGAGGTAATGCGCCGTTCTCCAAATTCGGAAACGGAACGTTGGAGGGGTTGTCACTCATGGCTGCCGCCTTTCAAATCCGCATGTCCGGGCGCGGTGCGCCCTTCCAAAAATCGCTGCACTGTTTCGCCGATCATGGCATCGATGGCCGCCCGGTCGCGCGTCATGCCGCCATCGGCCCATTCGATTCTGCAATCGCCGATCGCGATATCCGGCTCTGCCAGGACGAGGAGCCTGCCGTCGAAGCCGGTCTCACGGGCGATATCGGCCAGTCTGGTCTGGGCGTCGGTGTACAGCGCGTCATTGACGCGCACGACCACATGCGGCGTGTTCACCAGCTCGCGGAAGCAGCCTTTGGCGAGTGCTTCTACCTCGGCAAAAGGCTCTCGCGCTATCAGCGCTTCGGCAAGCTTGCGTCCGGTCGCCACTGCTACTTCGACCGCTTCAGCCTCGACCCTTAACTCGACGCCGGACAATCCCCGTGTAAGGATCGACAGCGAATGGGCGATGCTTTCCATGGCGATGGCCAGGCGGCGCGCGCTTTCGCCCGCGGCCTCCTGCTGGCCGGCGGCAAATCCGTTGCGATAGCCGCGCGTCTCAGCCTCGGCGACCATGGCTTCATGGTCGGCGAGCGTCACCGTATTCGCGGGCTTCGGCGAACCGAAGTCGAGATCGAACATGAATTTGGCGGGCGCAGCCATCAGTAGACGAGCTCTTCGTCGCCGCGCTGCTTGGAGATGATCAGTTCGCCCTTGGCGGCGAGATCCTTGGCGAGATTGACCAGCAGCACCTGCGCGTCGTCGACATCCTTCAGACGGACCGGTCCGAGATTGGCCATATCGTCGTTCAGCATCTTGGCGGCGCGCGAGGACATGTTCTGGAAGAAGAATTGCCGCACTGCTTCGCTCGCTCCCTTGAGCGCGATTGCGAGCTTGTCCTTGTCGACATGGCGCATCAGCGTTTGCGCCGAGGCGGCGTCGAGCTTGACGAGGTCATCGAAGGTGAACATCAGCGCCTTGATGCGTTCGGCGCTGTCACGGTTCTCCTCTTCAAGAGACGTCAGGAAGCGGGTTTCGGTCTGCCGGTCGAAGTTGTTGAAGATTTCCGCCATCACCTCGTGCGAGTCGCGCCGCCGCGTCTTCGAGATATTGGACATGAATTCGGTGCGCAGCGTCTGTTCGACGCGGTCGATGACCTCCTTCTGGACCGCTTCCAGCCGGAGCATCCTGTTCACGACATCGAGCGCCAGATCCTCGGGGAGAATCGAGAGCACGCGGGCGGCATGTTCGGGGCGCAGCTTGGAGAGGACAACCGCAATGGTCTGCGGATATTCGTTCTTGAGGTAGTTCGCGAGCACGTCTTCCTGAACGTTGGAGAGCTTCTCCCACATGTTGCGGCCAGCGGGGCCGCGGATTTCGTCCATGATGCCGCCGACCCGTTCCGGCGGCAGGAATTGCTGCAGCAGCCGTTCGGTCGCCTCGTAATTGCCCATCAGCGAACCGGATGCCGACAGGCGGCTCACAAATTCCAGAAGCAGGCCCTCGACCAGATCGGATTCGACGGTGCCAAGGGTCGACATCGTGATCGACAATTGACGCAGCTCGTCGTCGTCGAGCAATTCCCAGATTCTTCCGCCATATTCCTCGCCGAGTGCGAGCATCAGAACCGCAGCCCGTTCGGGTCCGGACAATTCGCGGCTGGGCTTCGGCGCGTCGGCTTGGCGCTTCGCGAGCCCCGCCATGACGCTGGTGATCGTTTCGCGCGAGCTTTCTGCTTTTGCGGGTGAATTTGCCATGGTGTTGTCCTCAGGCAGCCTCATGCAGCCATTGACGGATAATCGCCACCGTCTCGTTCGGATTGCGTTCGGCGAGTTCGCCGACTTTCTTCACCGACTCGGCGTGGACCTGACCCTGTACTTTGGCGATGTCGATCATCGCCGAGGTGTGATTGGAAATCGCGACGTTCTGGTCGGTTCCGACGATGGCCACATTCGGACCGCCGGCTGATGTGATGGCCGCACCGCCGGCGGCATTGGCGCCGCCCGGAAGGCCAACGATCGTACCGTCCGGCAGGAGCGCGCCGGCCGGCATGTCGGGAGTGATAATGCGGCGCACTAGCGGCCGGATGACAAAGAACAGCACGATCAGGCCGAGAAAGCCCATCACCAGCAGCTCGATACCGCGCAAGATATCGTCTTTTGTGAACTCGCCGAATTCCAGCCAGCCCTTGGGCGTCGGTGCGAGCATCTGTGGCAGCTCGGCGAAACGCAGGTTCACGATTTCCACCTGATCGCCGCGGCGCTGGTCGAAGCCGATGGCCGAGCGGACGAGCGCGGCAATGCGGTCGAGTTCCTCCTTGTCGCGCGGCGTGTAGGTGGCTTCGCCGTTGCTGTTCTTGGTGTAAATGCCGTCGACCAGAACCGCGACCGAAATGCGGCTGACACGCCCGCCTTCGATCACCTCCGTCTTGGTGGTTCGGGAAATCTCGTAATTGACGATTTCTTCGCTCTTGCGATTGTCGCTCTTGCTGCCGCCTTCGCCGCCCTGCTGTTGCTGCTGACGGCCACCGGGAACTTCGTTACCAACCGTCACCTGGCCTTCCTTGGCTTCCGATGACGCGGCTGTCTCTTCGCGGCTCTGGCTCGACCGCACCACGCGCCCCTCGGGGTCGAACTTGTCGGTGGTCTGGGTGATGCGATTGAAGTCGAAGTCGGCCGTAAGCTGCACGCGGGCGCGGCCCGGTCCGACGACCGAGGACACAATGTTCTCGATATTTTCCCGCATGCGGCGCTCGAAGGCGAGCTTGCGTTCATCGGCGCTGGAGCCGAGTCCCGACAGATTGTCGTCGGCACCGTCGGCAAGGAGCCGGCCGCTTTCATCGACAATCGAGACCCGGGTCGGCTTCAGGCCGTTGACGGCGGAAGCCACGAGATGCCGGATGGCGCGGACGTGCTGAGATTCCAGCGATCCGCGCAGCTTAAGGACGATCGAGGCCGAGGGCTCCTGGCGTTCGCGCGAGAACAGGGGACGTTCCGGAAGCACGAGGTGGACACGGGCGGACACCACCCGGTCGATCGAGCGTATGGTGCGCGCGAGTTCGCCTTCGAGTGCGCGCAGATGGTTGATGTTCTGCACGAAACTGGTGGCGCCGAGCGCATCTGACTTGTCGAAAATCTCGTAGCCGACGCCGCCGCCCTTGGGCAGGCCGGTTTCCGCAAGCTTCATCCGCAGCCGCATTACGGCATCTTTCGGGACCAGGATGACCGCACCGTCATTGCGGACCTGATAGGGGATCGCCTGACGCTCAAGGTCGCGGATGATCGCTGACGAATCTTCAAAGGTCAGATCGGTGAACAACGGCGTCATCGGCACTGCCGTAACGCGCAGAATGGTGAAGGCGAAAAAGCCGATCAATGCGGTCGCAACGGCGGCCATCGCCATGACGCGTGTCGCACCGAGAGTCTTTACGAACTCGACCAGACCTTGCACCGAAGAGTCCCCCCAACGCGCAACCCGGCAATATTTGCCGCGCGTATGGTTTCCATTCGGTTAACGCCGTTAACGATTGCGTCCCCGGAGCTATGGCTCGAAGCCTGCAGGGCAAACGCGGGCATAAAAAAAGGGCGGGGTGAGCCCGCCCTCTCATTCATTCATTGCGCCACGCATACGCATCAATACCAGGCGCGGCACATCTCGTAGCGGCCGAACCCGATATCGGTCACGCAAGGCGAGCGCCGCGCCTTCTTGACCGTGGAGACCTTGACCGGGCGCCGGTAGACCCGCGGCGCATCGGGGTTGGGCAGGCGCTTCCAGTAATAGCCGCGGACATACACGTATTTATAGCCGCGCGGCGTCGAATAGACCGGCTCGCGGAACGGCCGCCCGAACGACGTGTCGACCGGGGTCCACGACGGGCCGTTGGGCCACGTATATACCGGGACGGCCCGGTAGCCCGGCGGCTCGAAATAGCCGGAGGCGGCACCGATAGCGAGCTGGCGCGCGGAAGCCGGCAGATGGATGGCGAAAAACGCCACAAGGGCGAGCAGAACAAGGCGAATCGGCATGAGGAGCTCCGGTCCAGCCATGCCAGTCTAGCGGGGCCGGGAGGGGACCGGAAGCCGGATCGAGGTCCCGTGCCCAGCAATCGGCCGCGCTGTGGCCAAAGTGCAAGCCCGGGGGACCATGGGTGTCAAGCGAAAGCGGGCGCCCGCCCGTACGCGCTTAACCGGCGGTTAACCGAACTTAGCCGAAGCTTACTGGCGGTACTGCTGAATGCGCGTGGTGCGCAAACCGGCCAGACCATGCTGGTCAATGGAGAATTGCCACGACAGGAATTCCTCTGTCGTGAGGGTGTAACGCTGGCATGCTTCTTCCAGCGAGAGCAGCCCGCCGCGCACGGCCGCGACGACCTCCGCCTTGCGGCGGATAACCCAACGCTTGGTCGAGGGCGGCGGCAAATCCGCAATGGTCAGCGGAGAACCGTCCGGCCCGATTACATACTTGACCCTCGGGCGATGAGGTTCAGTCATCGTTGCACTCACACACTCAACCGAGAAACTCCCGGGAATGTAGCCTGACCCGCTTAAGATTTGCCTAAGCGCAACGCTCAATTGAGAAATGGCTGCGGGCCCAATGGCGCGCATGATTTTAATCACCCGTTAAGACGCGGCTTTTCGCGCGATCAGAACAGCGATGCGTTGCGCACCACGCGCTTTATCTTGTCCAGGGCGTATTCGGTGGTGCCAACGAGTACGGTCGGCGGGCTCTTCGTCAGATCGACCGAGTCGACAACGCCCTGGATCTCGGTCGAGACCGAGACCGGCTGGCCGCTTGCATCCTTCGCAGTGATCGACAGTTTGTAATCGCCGTCCGGCTGCTTGACGCCGGAATTATTGCGGCCGTCCCAGACGAAGTTCTGAATGCCCGAATTGAGCGAATAGGTCCCGGTGAAAACAGTCGCCCCGACCGAGTTGATGATGTTTACCGTTGCCGTTGCCGGCTTTGGTGAATTGAAGCTCCAGCCGGCGGTGCCGCCATTGGCAAGCTTCGCCGTCTGTCCGTCGAGCGCGACGGTCTGCCCGACATAACCAAGCGCCTGTGTCGATTGTGTCGCCTTTTGCAGCGCGACCAGTGTTTCCAGCTGAGTGTTCGACTTCAGCTGCTGCTCAACCTGTGCGAATTGCACGAGCTGCTGGGTAAACTGGTTGGTATCCAGCGGATCGAGCGGGTTCTGGTTCTTCAGTTGCGTCGTCAGCAATTGCAGGAAGGTCGTGAAGTTGCTCGCGAGTGTATCGTTCGCAACGTCCTTCACCGCGGCTGTGTTCACCGCGGCGGTGACAGTGCTTGTTGTTCCGGTGACGGTGGACATGCTGATCGTCCCTTCAGGTCATACGCGAATATCGAGACCGCCGCGCGCTGCGAGGAGGCGAGCGTAACCGTTTGCCGCTTCGCTCGGCGCGATCTCGGCCTCGCCGACCATCGCCTTTATGCCGCGGGGTTGGTCGTCATTGTCACGGTGCTGCGCGAAGCCCTGGTCGCGCAACGAGAACTCGAGCGCGTTGTCGGAGGTTTTCAGTCCGGCCTGATTCAGCGCGCGTTCGAGCGTGGACTGGTCGCGACGCAGGAGGTCGTAGGTATCCGTGCGCTCGATGATCAGTCGCGATTTGACGTTGCCGTCATTGTCGATGTCGAGCCGCACATCGATGCGCCCGAGCTCCGGCGGATCGAGCCGGATTTCGAAGCGTGAATTGCCGGCGCGCGCCTGGGCGGCAATTTCCACGGCGATGGCGTTGACGGGAATTGGCTGGGCGGCGCTGACGGGGGCGGTCTGGGGTGTCAGGGCGTGTGTCGTGGCCGCATGGGCTGGGATCGGCGTCGCGGCTTGTGCGGGCTGCATCGGCGGTTCGATGCCGGACTTCGCCGGATCAGCCGTGTCGTCGAACGCCGCCGCAATATCCGCTTGCTGGCCGGACGTGCCGGACGGCGACTCCGTGCGCGCCGGCGGGGTCTGTGGCGGCTTGGCATGTTGCGGTTTATCGGCCGGTGCTGCGTTGTCATTCAACTCCGCTTCGGCGGAATCATGGGCGCCGGCTTCTGCAGCTTGCGCCTTCGCTGTGCCGGTCGTCTCGGCGGCTTCTTTCATCGCCGCTTCCGGATTGTCGGATCGGGTCGCAAGCTCAGGCGTCGCAGACTCAGCTTGTGTTGCTGCGGTTGCTGGCTTCGGTTGCGATTCGCGCGTGGGTGAGGAACCGGGCTTGGTGTCTGCCCTGTTCGCAGGCTCCTCAATCGCAGGAGCCGGCTTGGCTGCGGGCGCGGGACTTGCCTGGGCTGCTGCAGCACCAGCGTTAGCCGAGGGCGCGGGAATTGCCGGCGCGTCCGGTGAGGCAGCCGCTGCCGCGGTCTGCGAAGGGTCGGACAGGCCGGCGTGGATCGTCGGAATGGTTGCGGCCTGAACGGCCGGCGGCACAATCACGGCGGACTGGGGCATGGCCGGAGCGTTCGGGGCATCGCCGTCGGCGGCATTTGCGTTGTGAGACTCATCGTCGGCAGTCCCGCCCGGAGGTGCGATTGCGGCGATGTCCGGCACCAGGGCGGGCTCGCCCGGTCCCAATACGGTTTGCGCCGCAGCTGCCGCTGGTTCGGTCGCGCCGGGCGCGGCAATGATATCCTTCGCGGCAGGTGCTGGTGCCGGATTGTCTGCTGACTGCGCTTCGGGAGACGCCTTGATCTTTTCAGCCGGCCTGGTGTGTTCGCGCGGTTGTATGTGCGTTCGTTCGGCGGGTCTGTCATCGGGATGCATTTCGTCGAGCATCGAAGCAAACCCGCTGTCATTGTGGATTCCCGTCGGCCGGGACGGCCGGTCTGCTCGGGCAGAATGGCTTGGCACGATCAACGCTTCGGATACGACGCTGGCCACTGACAACTCCGGAGATATTCCAAGGGATGGGGCAAGGTTGTTCGACCGGTGCTTTGCAAGCGCCGGACCACGGCTGCGGCAGAAAAAACCTAAGGATTTCAGTGCTATTGCGCCCGCCTTCCGGTGGGGAACCGGCAATGCCTGTGCCTGCCCGGCAGGAAATTCCTAGCGGGCCTCCCTATATGTGCTCCAATTGCGTCCTCCCGCGCTCCGCCTGTACAAGCAGTCCGGGATGGCGACGTTAGCCGGTCATCCAGGGAGTGCGGCCGAAGCCGCAATCTGAATGCTCAATTCACTTGGTCTTGCCAGCCGTCCGCAGGACACCCGCGTCGTCGTTGCGATGTCGGGTGGCGTAGATTCATCGGTCACTGCGGCATTGCTTGCGGCCGAGGGCTATGACGTCGTCGGCGTGACCCTCCAGCTTTACGACCATGGCGAGGCGACGCACCGCAAGGGTGCCTGCTGCGCCGGGCGCGATATCCACGATGCGCGCAGCGTCGCCGCCACCCTCGGCATTCCGCATTACGTGCTCGACTATGAGAGCCGCTTCAAGGAAGAGGTCATCGACCGTTTCGCCGAAAGCTATGTGGCGGGCGAAACCCCGGTGCCGTGCATTGCCTGCAACCAGTCGATCAAGTTCCGCGACCTGCTCGATACCGCGAAGGACCTCGGTGCGCAGGTGATGGCGACAGGACACTATATTGCGTCGCGCGCGCTGCCCGGCGGCGGCCGCGGCCTTTACCGCGCACGCGAACAGGAGCGCGATCAGAGCTACTTCCTGTTCGCTACGACGCGCGACCAGCTCGATGTGTTGCGGTTTCCGCTTGGCGATCTCACCAAGGCGCAGACGCGCGAGGTGGCGCGCAAGTTCGGCCTCTCGGTCGCCGACAAGGACGACAGCCAGGACATCTGCTTCGTACCGCAGGGCCGCTACACCGATATCATCGAGAAGCTGATGCCGAATGCCGGCGATGCCGGCGACATCGTGGATCTCGAAGGCCGGGTGCTTGGCCGCCACAATGGCATCATCCATTTCACCATCGGCCAGCGGAAGGGCCTGGGCGTTGCTGCCGGCTATCCACTTTATGTGGTGCAACTCGATGCCGCGTCGCGTCGCGTTGTGGTCGGACCGCGCGATGCCTTGCGCACCCGTCGAATATCGCTGCGCGATGTGAACTGGATCGGCGATGGTACCATTGAAGAGGCGCTCGCCGCCGGCCGCCGCGAGGTCTTCGTCAAGGTGCGCTCGACCCGTCCGCCGCAGCCGGCTTGGTTGATGCAAGGGGGCGCGGGCGTGGTGGTCGAGCTCATCGACGGCGAGGATGGTGTGGCGCCGGGGCAGGCCTGCGTTTTCTACGATGCGCCCGAGGGGCAGGCGCGGGTGCTCGGCGGCGGCTTTATCAGGAGCGCATTGTCGATGACGGCGTCGCACGCCGCGCAGGAAGAGCCTCTCGAAGCGCGCGCGAGTTGAACCCTGCCGGAGCGCAGGGACAGACAGAGGGGACAATGGGGGAACTCGACACAGCAACGATCACAAAGGCCTATGCGCGCTGGGCACCGATCTATGACCTTGTCTTCGGCGCGGTCTTCGAAAAGGGGCGCAAGTCCTCGATCGAGGCGGCCGAGCGGATCGGCGGGCGTGTGCTGGAGGTGGGCGTCGGCACCGGCATTTCTCTGCCCGACTATTCGCGCAACACGAAACTCGTCGGGATCGACATTTCCGAGCCGATGCTGCGCAAGGCGCAAGTGCGCAAGCGCGAACTCAAGCTCGACAATGTCGAAGCGTTGTCGGTGATGGATGTCGGCCGACTCGGCTTCCCGGACGAAAGCTTCGACGTTGTGGTGGCGCAATATGTGATTACGGCAGTGCCTGATCCCGATGCGGCGCTCGACGAGTTCGCGCGTGTGCTCAAGCCCGGCGGCGAGATCATCCTCGTCAATCACATCAGCGCCGAAGGCGGGATGCGGCGCGCCTTTGAACTGCAATTCGCGCCGATCGCGCGTCGGCTTGGCTGGCGTCCGGAATTCGAATGGGCGCGCTTGCAGGCCTGGATCGATCGCAACCCGAATATGCGGGTCATCGAGCGCAAGCCGATGCCGCCGCTCGGGCATTTCTCCATGATGCGGTTCGGCAAGGCGAAGTAGATCGACCCGTCAGGCGGAACCATCTGCGGCGCCGCATGGTTGTCCCGGTCGAACAGGGACGACATTACGAATGTCCATACGCATCTGATCGTCGCTGCTGTTGCTTGGGGGCTGTCATCAGCACCCGCATTGGCACAGGGCCCGAGGGAGCCCGCGGTACCAGCGCAGCCGCAGGCACCGGAACTCGACCCGAAGGCGTGCAGCGGCCGCGACCGCTTGAAGCAGGGCGACATTGTCGAAACCGACGGCCGTGCGAGGACCGAGGCGGCTCTGAGCGATAAGCTGGCACGGACCGAGAGCGTGATCTGCCCGCCGCCCGGCCTCGATCCGCATATCCGGGCGCCGGCGCCCCATACCGGCAGCGATATGCCGGTAATTGAGCCGCCCGCGAGCGCTGCAGAGCCGCGTATTCCTCGGAAATGACGGATTGGGCAAGGTTTTTTGCCCGGCTGCTTGACACCTTTTCAGGGTGAACCTTATATCCCTCAAGCTTTCGGACGGCCGGTATTCGGGCTGTCCGCTATGGCGGCGGGGTAGCTCAGCTGGCTAGAGCAGAGGAATCATAATCCTTGTGTCGGGGGTTCGAGTCCCTCCCTCGCTACCACTTGACCCCCCAACAATCCCCGGACCTTCCCGGCGGGGGCGGAACTCAGCAAGGCGTCGAGCTTTCCACGAATTTCCACGGCCACCGATCCCGGCTTTTCGCCCCGGCGGACGATAACCGCTTCCACAATCTCACGCAGGGCTTCGGCCGCGCCGCTATCGCCGCTGGCCATGCCCTTGGCCGTCACCGCCTGCAAACCGCCAAGCTGTTCTTCGTACCGCTTGATGACGGCCGGGTGCAGGAACACAGGTTGGGCCGCAGGTGGCTCTTGAGCAAGTTCGGCTTCAAGGTCCCGGCGCTCGACTCCAAGGGTATTAATGCGGCTCTGCCAGACTGTGAAGTCAGCGCCCTTCGGAAGTGCAAGAATCTTGTCTAGAAAGTTGTTCTGTTCTTTGACGATTGTGGCTAGGCGCTTCTCAATCTCACCGCGCCGCTTGTTCGCGACCTTCGCGAGCCGCCGCCGTTCCTTGGTGTATTCGTCCACATAGGCGGACAACAAAACAGGTTTGCGGAATTCTTCCTTGAGCCGGTCCAGCACAGCGGACTCTACCACGTCCAGATAGAAAGTCTCAGGTGCCGGGCAAGAACGCGACTCCTTGTACGTGGTGCATTCGATGCGCTTCCGGCCGATGTGATCAACACCGCGCACCGAAAGGCCGCCGCCGCAGGCGGCGCACGGCAGCAAGCCGGATAGCAGATGCTTCGCCCCGTTGGTGCTTGGTGGGATGCGTGTGGCTTCGCGTTTTCTGGCGCGCCTTCACCGCGTCGAAAACTTCGGCGGACACAATGGCGAAAATGGGCGTTCCATGGAAAGGTGAATGTCCGAACATAATCGAAGTTGGCCCCCGGCCATATTTTTCAGCCAACACCTTGACGGTCTCTTCTAGGACTTTTTCCGTTTGCCCCGTTCGGCTGACCATTCGCCGGGGCGAGTCTCTCACACACTCGACTTAATCCGCGGCGGATTCCGGTTGGGGCGAAGCATCCGACGTTTGGCGTTTGGCTTCAAGCTTGTTCAACTCAGTGGGATTTAACACGCGAACAATCTCTTGAAGACGATCTCTGATATCCGGTAGGTCGTCTTCGGTTGAATTGTATGTAACGAAGTCGGCATGAGCTTCGTCATCGGGCCGTGGAGTGTATCGGACGTCAGAAGTGACCGCGCCAATTTCGAAACGAAGCTTGTCGACTTGTGAATGCATTACACCAACAAATAGCTTGCTATTCGCAACGCAAAACGCCTTCGCGTGAGAGGAGACATCGCCTGCTAGCGACAAAAGGCGACCGGAGAGTTCATGATTCCAATCACGCTTCCCGCGTGGAGGCGCTATCGCTTTGCCGGTAAAGGCGCTGCTTCTTAGGCGGCCGTCCGCGCGAAGATACTTCTTATCGGTGATTATCCGATACCAAACATCATCGGCATCGGCCGCGTCCCCCTCAGATAACTTCATTCAACTCCAATGACCTCGCAATACCGTCCAATGTGGTTCTTGTTTGGCCGTCGAACAACTGATTTCGTATCTTCCCAGTCTTGCCACTCGCAAGTCGCCAATATGCGTGCCAAACTTTGCCGGGACCGATATCGATAAATAACTTTCTATAGGGCCCCTCATCATGAAGCCACTCGAAACCTATTGAGCCGTCCGCGGCGGGGGAGACATCTGGCTTTCCCAAGGTCGCGGGCAATATGTCGTACATCGCTTTGGCGATTTTTAGCGTGTCGGGATGTATGGGTTCTGCATCATAACCATCCCAGTTTCGGACTGAATACGCTTCAAATCCGTGAAACGGGTCAGGGTCCGCAAACTCCGGACGAAACAGAATCTCCAATAGTTTTTTACTTCCCCAGTAGGGACACAAGTCATTGGTCTTGCCGGACCGCAGCGCCAACAATGGGAGCAATTCGCAGCGGTCAGTTCGCGAATCCCGAAGTGCGGCAACACGAGCTAGAGCCGAAACAAGCGAGCGGTTGCGTGAATGGGAGTACATGGGACCCGCAAGCATGGACGCTTTGCATTTTGCATAAAAATGGTTGCGAGACGGGTTTTCAAAGAGAAGATTGTAGCTTGAAGCGAGGTCATCGCCCTCAACAAGAACGCGAGGAGTCTCGGCGGTCTCCTTGAGCCTCTTTATCGCCTCGGCAAACACGTCCTGCCAATTATCAACATCTATTGCTGCGTTGTTCTCGCGATAAGGCGCGAACACCATTTTGGACGAGCTGTCTTTGAGGACCAGTTCACTCACGGCACTTCACCCTTGAACGCATTCTCGTCGGCAAATGCCACGAGTTCCTCAAATATAGGCGCTAACTCTGATTTCTCAAATGGGAGTTTATTCTCAGCATCGGTGTTATGGTCAATTTCCAGTCGGCACGCGTGTTTGTCGTTCTCCCCGCTGAGTTGCCGCAGCACATCGCCGGTGAGTTCGAGAGCCCTCAAGCTGAAACGAAGCGAACTCCAGTGCGTGACTCGATTTATCGATAGACCGGACTTCACGCTGCTATCCCGAGGCCAGTTCACTCTGAAAATCAAGTCTCGCATACGGGGGTCGACCTTTACCGACTGAAGCAGTCCTTCAAGCATCCGGTAATTGTCTTCGCCGGTTTTTGTTTCCAACAGGAGGACGGCACCGAAGGCAATGCGGACTATGGGAAATGATGTCGACGTAAGCCATCCAGGCACGGCCTTCGCGAAAACATCTCGTGTTTCAGTCCACGTTCCGAAGACGGGCAGAGTGACTTCGGCCGGGGCGCTCGTCGAATTGGAGGCACTGAGTACGACATCAGCTCGCGTCGCCGCATAGGATAAATTCAATTGCCCTCCAAATGCCTGTCCGGCGTACAGTCTCCCTCCCGGAATATTTTGCCGCAGGTCAGACTCGGTCTGCCCAGTCAATGTTTGCCAGTCCGATTCAGATAGTTTGATGGGCTCTGACGAAAATACGGAAAGGCGCAGAGATTCGGTTTGCCAAGGCAAGGTCATAGGTTTTCCGGCTAGGTGAAGCGAACAGGATGCCAAATTATTAAAGCAATTGCCTACATTGGCGGCACGAGACAAATCTTACGATGCCTGCCCCCGGGCGCAAGCCCGCTGACGCGAGGAAGATGCCCAAAATTCGAAGGCCAGCTCCTCCTGACCCACGTCCGGGTGCCACTGCGGCCACGTGCCGCGCGGCCGCGCAGATGACCCTTGGGAGCGCTTCCCAGCCGAATGGCCCGACCTAACCGGCCGCGCCAACGCCCGCAAATGGGGCTGTTTCCGGGCTCCGGAGAACAAATGTTTCTGTCGAGGGGTGCGAACGGTAGCTGCCCCTCGCTACCAACCTTCAAGCCTGAAACAAGTCGATATCGCGATCGCGAGCCGTTTTTGCCTCGGCCGACGTCGGACAATAGCAGCGGGCTGCGATCACGGTGCCGTGACGCGCGCTGCATCCTCCCGATTGAACCCAAGTCACGGCTCACTCGACTCAAGGTCAGCAACCGAGGGCCACGCTTTCGGGACTGAGCCGTCACTCTAGGGGACAATCATGACTCGCGAAACCGTTCAGGACGCAGCGTCCTTCACTGCGATCGTCACCGCTGCCTTCGTCGTGCGCAATGCGCTTGTCATCGGCGGGATCGTTTCGTTTCTGATCGCGGGTGTGTTCAGCAATTAAGCGGCCGGAAACAAGTTGCATCGGGTTCGCTGCCGAAAAACGTCATTTCCGATCACCGGTTGAATCGCGGCGCAAGTCCTGTTCTCATCGTGCGATGCATTACGATGTCATTGTGGTCGGCGCCGGTGCCGCCGGAATTGCAGCGGCGCGAAAGCTTCATGACGCCGGCAAGCGGGTGATCTTGCTGGAGGCGCGCGCACGCATCGGCGGCCGTGCCTGGACGAGTCGAGTTGGCAGCTTGCCGGTCGATCTTGGATGCGGCTGGCTGCATTCGGCGGACCGCAATCCCTGGAGCGCCATCGCGCGCGAACTGGGTCTTCAGATCGACAAGACGCCGCCCCCCTGGACGCGGCCTTCGTTGGACATCGGATTTCCCATCGAGGATCAGCAAGACTTCCGCACGGCGCTCGATGCTTTCTACACGCGCGTGGAGGAGGTCGCACAACGCGGCCGGGACGTTCCGGCATCGGAATGTCTTCCGCAAGATGGCCGCTGGAACGCACTGATCGGTACGGTCGCGACCTTCGTGGCCGGCGCCGAATGGGACAAGGTGTCGGCGATCGACCTGCATCGTTATGCCGACTCCGGTGTCAACTGGCGCGTGGTCGAAGGTTACGGCGAACTGGTCCGGCGCCATGCGGCCGGGCTCGATATTGTGCTCGATTGCGCGGTGCGCCGGATCGATCACAGCCGCCGGCCGTTGCAGGTGGAGACCGGCAAGGGCGCGATCACAGCGGATGCTGCGATCGTGACGATCCCGAGCATACTGATCGCGCGTGAGGCTATTGCGTTCGTGCCCGCACTGCCGGACAAGCTCGCAGCCGCCGCCGCGCTGCCGCTCGGATATGACGACAAGCTGTTTCTGTCGCTCGCGCAGCCCGGGGAGTTCGAGAAAGACAGCCGGCTGTTCGGCCGTACCGACCGCACCGGCACCGGCGCCTATCACATGCGTCCGTTCGGCCGTCCGCTGATCGAGTGCTATTTCGGCGGCAGCCTCGCGCAATCGCTTGAGCGCGATGGACCCGAAGCGTTCTTTGCGTTCGCGAAGGAAGAACTCGTCAATCTGCTCGGCAGCGATTTTGCGAAGCGTATTGCGCCGGTTGCCGCGCATTCGTGGGGCACTGACCCATGTGCGGGCGGTGCTTATTCCTATGCAAGGCCCGGTTACGCCGATTGCCGGACCTTGCTTGCTGCTCCGGTGGATGGCCGCCTGTTCTTTGCCGGCGAAGCCTGTTCGACTGAGGACTTTTCCACGGCGCACGGAGCTTATTTGACCGGGGTCGCGGCAGCGCAGGCAGTGCTGAAACAAATGTCCCCGCACACGCGGGGACATTAAAGGGGGACATTAAAGGAAGAAGCGAGAGTCCACGCGCTTAGGCGATACGGCCTTGCGGCGTGTATTGATCGACCGCTTGCGGCAACGTCTTCGAAAGCCGTTCCAGCAGGTCCTGTTCGCTGAGGCCGGTGGCGCGGGACAGCCTGTCGAGCATGTCGGGACCAAGCGCTGATCTGAGATCGGCCGGCGCGACATCCTTGTTGGGGCCGGTGCCGACCCAGGACTCGACCTTGTCTTTCTGTCCCGCCTGGTTGAACTTTTCCATCATCTCGTTGAGTCCGCCGGTGAGCAGGCCGCCCACACTGGTGCCAGCGAGAAGTCCGCCGAGACCGCCCGGCAGCGCCGCACCCGTTCCCGGCGATGAGCCGCCTGCGCTCGCACTGCCTTTGGTGAGATTTCCGATCACTTCGGCGATCTTGTCGCGGTGCTGATAACCAGCGATGGCCAGGAGCCCGAGCAGGGCCGTCATCGAGGGAAATCCGCTGTCGCGTGCCATGTCCGTAAACTCCACTGTGATGAATAAGCCCGGCTAAAGTGCATTCGCTGCAAGCGCAGATGACGCATGCCGGCCGGTAATCCGCTCATCAACGGTAAGTTCCCGCGCCGGACCTGACTTCATACGAATGTGAACCCGGTCATTGTCACGTCACATTGCGCGCGCGTCGGGCGCGCGCCAACGCGTCAGGGAACGGCTCCGATTGCAGCACCGGGCGATTTAGTCCGCTGGAGCGGGCCGCATCGGCCTTTCTGAATATCGGTTGCTCCGGATTTCTGCGCCTCGCAGGCGTTGCCGTATAGCCGCCGCTTTCCGGTGGCGTCGCGTCCACAGACCGGAGCGAATCTGGACGGGCAGCCGTCGAAGCAGCCTCTGTCTGCCGCGATGATCTTTGCATTGACACCGCGCGCGACGCAGGCATTCGCGTAAGTGACGAGGGTCTTCTGCTTGACGGCGCAGACCGGAACGAAGCCCTGCACACACACGCCCGGCTTGACCAGTGGCTGGTGCTGGGCCTGCGCGGCAAAAGGCGCACAAGCGATCGCAGCCAAAGTCAATGCAGTTGCGCCCGCCATCCCCGGTAAACCTGATCGCATCGTGGTCCGCCCTCAAGATCCGTTGCATTGACGCGGGCGCGATTCCCGATCAAGTTAACCGCAGTCCCACCTTGCACAATCTCAATGCACGATTCTGCTTCGCTCATCATCCCGCAACTCGCGGGCTTGTATGCCGCTGCCGCGCCGCTTGCGGAGATGCTGTTGCGGATTGTTGTTGGGCTGTCGCTTGTGCCGCACGGTCTGCGGATGTCGATGGGCTTTTTCCCGAATTCCGGGGGGCCGGTGAGCAATGTCCGGGATTTCGCAAAGCTTCTGGACAATGGCGGCTACCGGCCCGGAAAGCTCTGGGCCTGGGTGATTGTCGTGACCGAACTGGTCGGCGGTCCGCTGCTGGCGCTCGGGCTGTTCACGCGGCCGGTGGCGGTACCGATCGTGATCCTGCTGGCGCTCAGCATCTGGGAGCACCGCAAGGGCTTTTTCTGGAATCAGGGCGGTTTCGAGTACCCGCTGCTATGGACGGCGGCTGCGCTTTACTTTCTCGCCAATGGAGGAGGCGCCTATTCTCTCGATGCTTTGATCGGGTGGGCCTTCTGAACCCTTCCGGTCCAGCGTAGTACTAATGCCATTGCGGCCCCTTCGGCCGCGAGGGGCTGTCCTGCCATGACCTATCTCGTAGCGGCGATCGTTGCCGCGATTCTGATTTACGGCATCGTCATCTTCAACCGGCTTATTCGCGAGCGCAATCTCGTGCGGGAGGGCTGGAGCGGCGTCGATGTGCAACTGCGCCGGCGTGCCGATCTGGTTCCTGCTCTGGTCGAGACGGTGAGGGCTTATGCCGCGCATGAACGCAGGCTGTTCGAGGACATCTCGGCCATCCGTTCGGCCAGCATTGCCGCCTCCAGCGTGAAGTCTCAGGAAAACGCAGAGCGGGCGATGGAGGCTGCATTGTCTCGCCTGATCGCTTTGCAAGAGGCCTATCCGAACTTGAAGGCCGATCAGAACTTTCTGAAGTTGCAGGAACAGCTTGCCGAGATCGAGGATCATCTGCAGATGGCGCGCCGCTACTATAACGGCGCGGTGCGCGATCTGAACATCTCGATCCAGTCCTTCCCGAATGTGCTGCTCGCTCGTCCGCTCGGGTTCGCGGAGGCGGAGTTCTTCGAGGCGGACGAGGCCGGGCGCGCAACGCCACGCGTTACATTCGAGCGTGCCGCGCCATGAACGCGATGCTTCGTGCGATTTTCGCTGCCGCGGTGCTGGCGGCAACGTCGGGTCCGGGCTTCGCCGTCGAACGCATTCTGCAATTCATCAGCGATGTGAAAATCGAGAAGAATTCCGATCTGCTCGTCACCGAAACCATCCGCGTTCAGGCCGAGGGCCGCGAGATCAGACGCGGTATCCTGCGCGATTTCCCGACCCGCTATACCGGGCGGGACGGACACCGGGTGGAGGTCGGTTTCGACGTGCTGTCGGTGACCCGCGACGGGCGTCCGGAAGATTACAAGACGGAGAGACTCTCGAACGGCGTGCGCATCCGCATCGGCAATGCAAGCCAGACCGTTTCGTTAGGGCCGCACACTTATGTGATCCGCTACCGCACTACGCGGCAGATCGGTTTCTTCGAGAATTTCGACGAGCTTTACTGGAATGCCACCGGTACCGGCTGGACCTTTCCGATCGATGTCGCGGAGGCCCGCATCACGTTGCCGGAGCCCGTCAACTTCACGCAGACCGCGCTCTATACCGGGCCGCAGGGCGCGAGCGGCAATGATGCGCGGATTGTCGAACAGCGTCCGGGCTTCATTGTGTTTCAGACCACGCGCCCGTTGCCTGCGCGCAACGGACTGACGGTCGCCGCCGCGTTTCCGAAAGGGATCGTCTCGCCACCGTCTCAGGCGCAACTGGCGCAATACTGGCTGCGGGATAACCTGCCGGTGCCGGTCGCAGCCGCAGGGCTGCTGCTGCTGCTCGGCTATTACGCCTTCGCCTGGCTGAAGGTCGGACGCGATCCGCGGCGCGGCACCATCATCCCGCTATTCACGCCGCCGAAGAATATGTCAGCGCCCGCCGTCCGATATGTCTACGAGATGGAATTCGACGACCGCACCTTCAGCGCGGCCATTCTGGATCTTGCGGTGCATGGCGGGGTCAGGCTGAACGACAGCGGAATGCAGATGCGTCTGACCGCGCTGGAGGGGGCGCGCAATGTCTCGCCGCCGGTCGCGGCCATGGCGCGCGAATTATTCCTGCACGACAATTCGCTGCTGCTCGACAATGTCAATCACAAGACAATCGGCAGGGCGAAGGACAAACTGCGTGATGAGCTGCAGCGCAGCTATCAGAAAGCGATGTTCACCAACAATTATGGCTGGTCGAGCATTGGGCTGCTGCTTTGGATTCTCTTCACCGCGGCGGTGGCACTTTCCGTATTCGCAAGTTATGGCTCCGACCTCGGCGGTGCGATGCTGTTCGGCACGGCATTTGCTGCGCCTGCCGTCTCAGTGATGCTGGCCTTCGTTCTCGGCCTTGTGACCGGACGAACCGGTATTCTTGCTTTTCTCTTTGGCTTTCTGTTCACGAGCGCCTTTGCGGTCGCCGGCTTGGCCGTTCTGCTGGGCGCCGTTCATGCCGCGACCGGCTCGATCCTGAGCCTTTACGCACTTGCAATTCTGACGCCGATCCTGGCCGCGCCGCTAGTCGGGTTTGCTTACTACCTTCTCAAGGCCCCGACCCCGCAGGGGCGCAAGGTGATGGACGAGATCGAGGGCTTCAAGCAATATCTCGGCGTCGCCGAGGAGGACCGGCTGAACTATCTGCATCCGCCGGAAAAGACTCCGGAATTGTTCGAGCGCTATCTGCCCTATGCGGTTGCGCTGAATGTCGAGAACCGCTGGGCGGAAAAGTTCGCGGCTGTGCTCGCTGCGGCAGCCGCGGCCGGCGCCGCAACGGCGACCTGGTATGTCGGCGACCGCTTGTCCGACAACGATTGGGGCAACTTCGCGAGCCGGGTCGGGGACAGCCTTGCCAGCACCGTTGCATCCGCATCGACAGCGCCGGGATCGAGCGGCGGCGGGTCTTCCGGATCGGGTGGAGGCGGCTCCTCCGGCGGCGGCGGTGGAGGCGGTGGCGGCTCCGGCTGGTAGCCGGCTCCGCGCAATTATCTCAGCAGCTTGACCTTGCGGTTCTTCATCATGCGCAACAGCGCATTGTGAAGGTCGTCATACTCCTTGGGGCTGAAGCCCTTCATTGCCGCGCGATACTCGGCGACAGCCAGCGGACGCATCTTGTCATAGACTGCACGGCCCTTCGGGGTAATGAACAGATGCACGTTGCGGGAATCGGTTTTTCCGTTCTGTCGCGCGACGTAGCCGCGTTTCGCGAGATTGGCGGCGAGCCGGCTGACACTCGGCTGCGGGATCACGGTTGCTTCCGCAAGCTCGGTGAGATTTGCGCCCTCATGCACGGCAAGGACTGCGAGCACGCGCCAGTCCTGGAAGGTGAAGCCGCGCTTGCGCAGACCTTCAGCCAGATTCTGATTCATCCGGGCAATCAGCCGGTTCATCAGATAGGGCAGCATGTCGTCGAGATGCAGGTCGCTGCCTTTGGTGCTGCGGGAAGTCATGATCCGAGGACGCGCGGAAGCCAGGTGGCGAGTGGCGGGAACAGCACGATCAGGATGAGCACCAGGACGCCGAACAGCACATAGGGCAGAGCGGCCCGGTAAATCTGGTTCATGGTGATTTCGGGCGGCGCCACGCCCTTCATTGTGAACAGCAGCAGGCCGAAAGGTGGCGTCAGCAGACCGAGCTGCATGCAGATCAGGAAGATGATGCCGAACCAGATTGGCTCCATGTTCAGTTTCTGCACCAGCGGCATGAAGAACGGCAGCGTGATCAGCATCATCGAGACCTGATCGACAAAGCAGCCCAGCACCAGCAGGATCAGGATCATGCCGAGCAGCACTGTCATCATCGACAGACCCTGTCCGGTAATCAGACCGATGATGCCGTTGACCACGCCGGAGAAGCTCAACACCTGCGAGAAGGTGGTGGCGCCTATGATAATAAACAGAATGATGCCCGAGATTGCGACCGTGCCAAGGAGCGATTGCATCAGATTGCGGACTGTCAGCCCGCGATAGCAGATCGCCGAGATGATGGTGCCGCTGGCGCCAAGCGCCGCGGCTTCAGTTGGCGTTGCCCAGCCAGCAGACATGGCGCCGACCACGAGGCCGAAAATCAGCAGCAATGGCAACACATACACAAGGAAGGGCCCCCAGCGCTCCCATGCGCCGGGCGGCGACTCAAGCGCTTCTGCGGGCGCCAGCTCCGGATTGATCACTGCCCGCAGCACGATGTAGCCGACAAACAATGCGCTCAGCATCAGGCCCGGCACGATGCCGCCGATCAGCAGGCCGGAAATCGAAATGCCGGCGAGACTGCCCAGCAGCACGGTCAGCGCGGAGGGCGGGATCAGCATGTCGACGCCGCCGATCCCCATGATCGGCCCCATCGCCATTTTCGGATGATAGCCGCGGGCCAGCATGGTCGGCAGCATCAGAGAGCCAAGGAGCGCGGTAGTAGCGATGGTCGAACCCGAGATCGCCGAAAACACGGTGCCGGCGACGATTGCGATCACCGACAGGCGGCCCGGCACCCGGCGGATCAGAACTGCAAACGCATCGATCGCCTTCATCGCGACGCCGGAATGGAACAGCACTTCGCCCATCAGGACGAAGAACGGAATCGGTGTCAGCGCGAACGCGGTGACGGATTGAACGGCGTTGCGGTTGAACTGGACAAAACCTGCTTCACCGCCAAGGAAGATCGCCGCGCCCAGGAGGTTGATCGCCAGGAATGCGATCGCCACCGGAACGCCGAACGACATGATGACGATCAGGCCGCCGAAAAGGATGATAGTGGCTTCGATCCAGGGCATCGGCTTACGCGACCGAGGTCGCCTCTTCGCGCTTTTCGCGATTGAGGAGCAGACGGTGGAACCGGAAGATGAATTCGATAGCCAGCAGCACGAAGCAGAGCGGCAACGGCAGCAGCAGCCACCATTCCGGGAAGACGAGGTTCTTGATGGTGATCGAGCCGCTGCGCCAGGCGTCGTAGGTCATCAGCGTCGCATAGCGGATCATGGCAAGGCACACGACGAAGCCCAGAACGTCGCCGGTGGCCTCCATAACGACCGCAACCCGCTTCGGCACAGCGGACAGAACGAGGTCGAGCCGTACATGTTGCCCGCGCCGCAGCAGCCATGGCGCCGTGAGCACGGTGATCAGATAAAGGGCGTATTCCGAGACCTCGTTTGACCAGACAAAGCCCTTGTTCGCGGTGTTGCGCAGGACAATGTCGCCGGTGACGACGAGCACCATGGCGAGCAGGATGAGCGCGGCGACGATCGCGAGCGCGTCGAGCAGCTTGCCGTAGAGTTCGGAGAGGCGGGTCACAGATCGATCCGGAGTATTCTAGTTGCACTTATCGCCGGGGACCATCCCGGCGACAAGTGTTTGAAGCGTCCCGCGCGGATCGAGGCCGGCGATGACGCGATGGCGCATCAAAGGTCAGTTCCCTGCCAGTTCGCGTAGTTTTTTGCCGCTGTCCGGCGACTTCGCAATCACCGCCTGCCAGGCGACGTCATAGGCTTTTTTCAGGAAGTCCTGCGATGCCTGGGGGCCGAAATCCAGCGCCTGAATTCCGAATTTCTCCTGGCGTTCCCGCTCGGCCTTCACCAGTTGCGGGCTTTCGATGGTATCAAGATTTTCGAGCCAGATCGCGGCGTCGGTGAGCACCTTGCGCTGCGCGTCGTTCAGGCTCTTCCACACATCCTGGTTCACCAGCACGTTGACCTCGACGCTGTAGAAAGCCGGCTCCATGCGGAATTTGGTCACCTTTTCCCATCCGAGATCGAAAATGCCGAGAATCGGCCAGCCGTAACCGTCGACCACGCCGCGCTCGAGTGCGGTGTAGACCTCACCCGGAGGCGTGGTGATGGGCGTGCCGCCCAGCGCCTGCACGATGTCGCGATAGACCGGGGTTACGCGGATCTTCAGCCCATTGAAGTCGATCTTGTCGATCTTCTTGTTAAGGTAGATGTGAAACGGCACCGACACGAACTGGCGGGCCAGATAATAGGAATTAAGCTTCTGGTTGTGCAGCTCGTTGATATAGGCCCAGGTGCCGTTCTTGCGCTGTTCGGCAGCGGGCTTGGAGATCAGCTTGAAGGCGTCAGCTTCCGGCATCAGGTTGGTGTAGAAAGCGCCCGTCACATTGGCGATATCGACAACCTTATTCTTGACCGCATTGCCGACCTCGAAGGGAGGCATCGCGCGCGGGCCGCCGATATAGTTGATCTGGATGATGCCTTTGCCGTCCTTGTTGACCTTCTCGATGAAGCGCTCAAATCCTTTGGAAAACTGGGTGCCTTCTGCAAAGGAGGTTACCGCGCGCAGCGTCACTTCCTGAGCCTGCGCGGGCGCCAGCGCGGACGCAGCAAGCGCCGAAATCGTCAATACCAAGCCGAAGCAAAGCGAGCCGAAAGAACCAGGTTTCATCATCCACCTCCCAGAAGCCGCGCGGTTTTGCGCCTTATATTCATTTGAATATGGTTGGCTTCGAAAAGTCAATTTGGCCGGACGCGGCGCGTCACCGCGCCCGGCGCGTAGTGCGGTCAATCCCCGTTCAGGGCGCGCAGCTTTTTGCCGAACTCAGGCGACTTCGCGATCACAGCGTCCCAAGCCAGCATCCTGGCCCTGTCGGAAAATGCCTTCGATGCATCGGGACCGAAATCGATGGCCTGCACGCCGGCCTTGGCTTGGCGGTCACGCTCGGCTTTCACCATATCGGCATTTTCGGTGGCATCGAGCGACTCCAGCCAGAGCGCCGCATCCGTCAGCACCTTGCGCTGCGCGTCGTTGAGGCTCTTCCAGCTGTCCTGGTTCACCAGAACGCCGACATCGACGCTGTAGAAGCCCGGATCGATCCGGAATTTCGTTACCTTCTCCCACCCGAGATCGAAAATGCCGAGGATCGGCCAGCCGTAACCGTCGACGACGCCGCGTTCGAGCGCCGTGAAGACCTCGCCCGGAGGCGTTGTAATGGGCGTGCCGCCGAGAGACTGAACGAGATCGCGATAGACCGGGGTGACACGGACCTTCAGGCCGGAGAAGTCGAGCTTCTCGGGCTTCTTGTTGAGGTAGATGTGGTAGGGCACCGATACGAATTGCCGGGCCAGATAATGCGAGTTCAGTTTCTGCCGGTGGATGTCACTCAGAAGGTCCCAGGTTCCGTTCCTTCGCTGTTCGGCGGCCGGTTTGTTCAGCAACTTGATAGCATCGGCCTCCGGCATCAGGTTGGTGTAGAATGCAGCTGCCACATTCGCGATATCGACGACCTTCGAACGCACCGCGTTCCCGACCTCGAAAGGCGGCATGGCGCGGGGGCCGCCGATATAGTTGATCTGGATAACACCCTTGCCGTCCTTGTTCACCTTCTCGACGAAGCGCTCGAACGGCGCCGAGATCTGACTGCCTTCGGCGAAGGACGAGACAGCGCGCAGGGTGACTTCCTGCGCCTGAATCGCTGATGCGCTGCACAAAATCAAAGCTGCGGCTGCCGAAATCACACTCACATGCATCCTGTATCCTCTTACTCAGTTTCCGGAGATTATATTCGTTTGAATATAATTCGGGGCACGATTATTGTTTGTCCCTGACGGGTCCGGAAACGGGCATGCAACATTTCGGCCAGACCGGAGAAGGCGATGGCGGAGCGGTCGTTCAAGAAGGAAGTCGAGCAGCTCAAGCTGGGGGACGGTGAAGAGTTTCGCGGCGAAGCGATCCTGTGCGTCACCAAGGCGCTTTTGCAGTCAGGCGTTTCTTATGTTTCCGGTTATCAGGGGGCGCCGATTTCCCATCTAATCGACGTGCTGAACGATGCCGAGCCGATGCTGAGGGAACTCGGCGTGCGTTTCGAGTCCTCCGCCAACGAGGCGGCGGCTGCCGCGGCACTCGCGACGTCCGTCAGCTATCCCTTGCGCGGGGCCTGCACTTTCAAAGCTCCGGTCGGAACCAATGTCGCCTCCGACGCACTTGCAAACCTGTCGTCAGGCGGCGTGAAAGGCGGCGCGCTGATCATCGTCGGCGAGGATTATGGCGAGGGCTCCTCGATCATGCAGGAGCGCAGCCACGCTTTTGCGATGAAGTCGCAGATGTGGCTGCTCGATCCGCGGCCGAATGTGCAGACCATCGTCGACATGGTTGAGAAGGGCTTCCAGCTCTCCGAGGTCAGTAACACCGCGGTGATGCTGCAACTCCGCATCCGCGCCTGCCATGTCTACGGCTCGTTCATTGCCAAGGACAACAAGCGGCCGGACTATACGCGTCTAGACGCCCTGAAGAATCCGGTGCGCGACGTCACCCGCTACGCTCTGCCGCCGTTTACGTATGAGCACGAGAAGGAAAAGATCGATGTGCGGTGGCCGGCCGCGGTGCAGTACATCGTCGAAAACAAGATCAACGAATTCTTCGATGGCGAGGTCTCCGACGTGGGCATCGTCATGCAAGGCGGCATGTACAACAATACGCTCCGCGCGATGGAAATCCTGGGCCTCGCCGACATCTACGGCAACAGCCGCATCCCGCTCTATGTGCTGAACGCGACCTATCCGCTGGTCGATGCCGAGTTCGAGCGGTTCTGCGCCGGCAAGAAGGCGATTCTCCTCATTGAGGAAGGCCAGCCGAATTTCATCGAGCAGGCCGTCAACACCATCCTGCGCAAGGCAGATATTCAGACCAAAGTCGAGGGCAAGGGCGTGCTGCCGATGGCCGGGGAATATACTGGCGGCGTGCTGAAGGCAGGCATTCAGAAGTTCTGCACCCTGCATCGCCCGGACTTGCTCACGCCGGAGGAGCCCAAGCAGACCAACAAGAGCCTGCCGGCGGCTCTGGAAACCCTTGGCCAGAACGTGCAGGGCCGGCCGCCGTCGTTCTGCACCGGCTGTCCGGAGCGGCCGATCTTTTCGGCGATGAAGCTGGTGCAGCAGGAAGTCGGTCCGCTGCATGTCAGCGCCGATATCGGCTGTCACACCTTCGCTGCACTGCAGCCGTTCAATCTCGGGCAGACCACGATGGGGTACGGTCTCGGCGGCGCCGGAGCCTCGCCGCTATCGGGGCAGGGCGGGAAGCGGCCGGTCGCGGTCGTGGGCGATGGCGGCTTCTGGCACAATGGCCTTGTGTCGAGCGTCGGGCACCAGGTCTTCAACAAGACCGACGGTGTGATGCTGATCGTGGACAACGGCTATGCGGCGGCGACCGGCGGCCAGGACATCCTGTCTTCGGCCGGCACCGTCGAGACGCGCTCGACCCAGCATCCGATCGAAAAGGCGGTGCGCGGCGTCGGCGTGGAATGGGTTCGGCACATCACCCGCACCTACGATGTCGCCAAGATGCGCGACACACTTCGCGAAGCGCTCACCACCGAGACCAAGGGGCCGAAGGTCATCATCGCCTCTTCGGAATGCATGCTGAACAAGCAGCGTCGCATCAAGCCGCTGATCCGCGATGCGGTGAAACGCGGCGAGCGCATCGTCCGCGACCGCTTCGGTGTCGATCCGGACACCTGCACGGGCGATCATTCCTGCATTCGGCTGTCCGGCTGCCCGTCGCTGACGATCGCGCCAAACCCCGATCCGCTGCGCCGCGATCCGATCACCAAGGTGATTAACACCTGCGTCGGATGCGGCAATTGCGGTGAAGTCGCGCATGCCGCGGTACTGTGCCCGTCTTTTTATCAGGCCTCGATCATCGACAATCCGACCGCCTGGGACCGCGTCAAGCAGCGCATCCGCGACGCGGTGATCGGCTTCTTCCAGCGCCGGCTTGAGAAGAAGGCAGTATTGGCATGAACACTCCGCTCGTCGATACCCGCGGCGCCACGAAAGTGCGGCCGATCACCATTGCGATCCTTGCCATGGGCGGCGAGGGTGGTGGCGTGCTCGCGGACTGGATCATCGATCTCGCCGAACACGGCGGCTATATCGCGCAGATGACGTCGGTGCCGGGTGTCGCCCAGCGGACCGGTGCGACGATCTATTATGTCGAGCTGTTCCCGAAGGCGGCTGCGCGGCAGCAGAAGCCGGTGCTGGCGCTGATGCCGGTCCCCGGAGATGTCGATATTGTCCTGGCGTCCGAACTCATGGAAGCGGGCCGTGCCATCACCCGTGGCTTTGTCACTCCGGACCGCACGACGCTGATCACATCGACCCATCGGGTCTACACGATGCTGGAACGTACGGCACTGGCCGATGGCCGCGTCGATGCGGCTGCGCTCCTGAAATCGACTGATGAGGCCTCGCGCCGGTTGCACGCCTTCGATATGGCAAGCATCGCTGACGCGACCGGCAGTCTGATCAGCGCGGTGATGTTCGGTGCCCTGGCGGGTTCCGGTACGCTGCCATTCCAAAAGATGGCGTTCGAGGCGACGATCCGGCGCGGCGGGGTCGGTGTCGAAGCGAGCGTTCGCGCCTTCAATGCCGGGTTCGAAGCGGCCGCTTCCGGCAACGCGCCAGCCTTGCCGGCCGAGCGTCCATTCGATCCGAAGGCGCGCGATGCGTCGGTGCAGTCGCTGGTCGCCCCGATTGACGAGGCCTTGTCGATTGTTTCGCGCCCGATCGTAAGCGCGGGCGTCGTGCGGCTTGCCGACTACCAGAACGAGGACTACGCGAAGCTTTATCTCAAGCGGCTCGCGCCGGTGATTGAGATTGAGAAGGAGCGCCCCGGAAAGCCGGATGAGCTTTTGACCGAGGTCGCACGCAATCTCGCCCTGGCGATGGCCTATGAGGACACGGTCCGCGTTGCCGAACTGAAGATCCGTGCCTCGCGGTTCGAGCGGGTGCGCAATGAAGTGGTCGTCAAGGACGGCCAGCTGCTTGAGATCGTCGAGTATATGCACCCGCGTACACAGGAGATCGCTGAAACATTGCCAGCGCCGCTCGGCCGCTTCATTCTCAATACGCCATGGATTCGCGGCATCGTCGATGCTTTCACGAGGAAAGGCCGCAGGGTGAAGACCTCTTCAGTGCGAGGTTTTCTCTTGCTCTACATGGTAGCAAGCCTGAAGCCGTTGCGTCCGCGCTCGCTGCGCTGGTCGGATGAACAGAAGCGGCAGGAAGAGTGGCTTGCCAGGGTCGTTGAAATCGCGCGCGAGGATTATCCGCTTGCCGTCGAGGTCGCTCATCTGATCGGTCTCGTGAAAGGGTACGGCGACACCCATGAGCGCGGCCGCCGGAAATACGAGACGCTGATGGCGCTTGTTCCGAAGTTGCGTGCACGAGGCAATGCTGCGGCGGAACTGGCCGGCTTGCGCAAGGCGGCGATGGCCGACGAATCAGGTGAGGGCCTGAAGAAGGCGGTAGCGGCGATCGGCTAGCCGCTACCGTCCCGCTCTCACATTGAAATTGACCGGAACCGTGATCGAGGCCTTGCCGTGCGGCGGGGGCGGGAATGGTGCGGCGCGGCGCACGAGGTCCCGGCTCTCGCGATCGAGGCTGGCATTCCCCGACGAGCGGACGAGCCGGATCGATGTCACCTGCCCGTCGGCATCGACTGAGAAAGCGATACTTGCGGTTCCTCCAATGCCGCGCGCCAGCGCGTCCGCGGGATAACGCTTGTTCCGCGCCAGATAGGCAGAGACCCGCGATGCCCAGTCGCGCACGTCACGCGAAGAGCCGATGCCAACGCCGCTGCGCGATGCTGCGACGGCGGGCGGCGTTGGTTTCGATTGCTCGCGCGGCGGCTCGGTCGGCTTTTGCTCCGGGCGCGGTGGCGCGCTTGCTGCCGGCTGTTCGGGCTCCGGCGGTTGCGGCTCCTGTGCTTTCGGCGCCGGCTGGACTTCGGCCGCGGCTGCGACCGCGGCGGCCTGAGCCGGTTCGGCAAGTGCAGGTTTCGGTTCCGCAGCCTCGGCGATAGGTTCAGGCGGAGCCGCCGCAGCCTTGGGCTCTTCTGGACTTGGCTGTTCTGACTGAGGTTCCTCGCGCCGCGGCTCGTCAGTCTCGATGCGCGGCCGCAATTCGGGCCTGTTTTCGGTGACCGAGGCAGGTTGTTCCGGCACCTTTGGGGGACTTTCGGAAGCCGTTGAGGGAGCGGATTCCGCCGGACTCGGCGCCTGTGCGATGCCCGCTTCGGTCTGACCGCCGAGCACGATATCGACCGACACCGAGTCGAGCGCAAGACTTGGTATCGGCGCAGGATCGCGCAAGAAAAAGAGCACGAGTGCGAGATGAAGCAGCAGCGCCGCTGCGAGGAGCGCGGTCCATGGGCTCGAATCGCGCCACGATAGGGTCGGAGCCGGCCGCTCATCGGTCTTGACGGTCACCGCCGGCGCGTCGATGCCGCTGGCGTTTCGCCGATGGGCCAGCACGATCACATTGGTCAGATCCGCACCCGCGAGCGTCGTTGCCGCTGACACGGGCACGACCGCGCCAAGGCGGTCGGACGGGCCGATTTTCGGCAGAGCTGGCGGCGAAATCTCAGGCTTCATCGGCAGCCACCCTGCGGCAAGTCCAGCGGACGATCAAGTAAGATGCGCCGCCATCCGGCTGCGGCATTGATCAACGGCGCTTGATATTGCAGGAATTGGCGGTGAGGCTGGTGAGGGGGAAAATGCCGATGGAGTTGTGCCGCAGAGCGTGTGCGTGTGTGCCCGCGCTGGCCGTTATCCTCTTTGCCGGTACGGCCCAGGCCGCCGAAGGCCTGGACGGCACGACGATGTCGTTTCTGTGGGCGATACCTTTCATCGGCATCCTGCTGTCGATCGCGACCGGACCGCTGTTCTATCCGCATTTGTGGGAGCACCACTACGGCAAGTTCGCCCTGTTCTGGTCGCTCTGTGTCATCGTCGCAGTGATCGTTTCGGCGGGTGTCATCGCCGGGGTCCACACCCTGCTGCACACGATGCTGCTCGAATATGTGCCGTTCATTCTGTTGTTGTTTGCGCTCTATACGATTGCCGGAGGCATTTACCTGGAAGGTAATTTGCGCGGTACGCCGGCAGCGAACGTTGTTCTGCTCGCGGCCGGGGCCTTTCTTGCAAGCTTTGTCGGTACTACCGGCGCGTCCATGATCATGATCCGCCCCCTGCTGCGCGCTAACGACGATCGGGTCTACCGTGTCCATACGGTCGTGTTCTTCATCTTCCTGGTCTCCAATATCGGCGGCGCCCTGACCCCGCTCGGCGATCCGCCGCTTTTTGTCGGCTTCCTCAAGGGCGTGGATTTCTTCTGGACCACCACACATCTGTGGCGCCCCACGCTTGTCGTGTCACTGATCCTGCTCGCACTGTTCTTCGCGATCGACGTGGTGCTGCACAAGCGGGAGGAGCGGCTGCATCACCCGCTCGATCCGACTCCGGATTCACCGCTTAAATTGCATGGCGGAATTAACTTCCTGCTGCTCGCGCTGGTCATCGCAGCGATCCTGATGAGCGCAAGCTGGAAGCCGGGCATAACCTTTTCGATCGGAGGCGTGCCGGTCGAACTGCAGAATGTTGTGCGCGACGCCGTTTTCGTACTGGCGGCGCTCGTTTCACTGGCGCTGACCCGGAAGGAGGCGCGCACGGCTAATGGTTTTGCATGGGGGCCGATTCAGGAGGTGGCAATCCTGTTCGCCTGCATCTTCATCTGCATCGTACCTGTCATCGCGATGTTGCATGCGGGCGCAAAGGGGGCGTTCGCTCCGCTGATTGCGCTGGTCGCCCAGCCGGACGGCTCGCCGGACAACGTCGCTTATTTTTGGCTCACGGGCGTGCTGTCATCGTTCCTCGACAATGCGCCGACGTATCTCGTGTTCTTTGAACTGGCCGGCGGCGATCCGAAGACGCTGATGACGACGCTCGCACCGACGCTCGCAGCGATCTCGCTTGGAGCGGTATTCATGGGCGCCAATACCTATATTGGCAATGCGCCGAACTTCATGGTCTATGCCATCGCGCGCGGCGCCGGGGTCCGGATGCCGTCCTTCTTCGGCTACATGCTGTGGTCGGCGGGAATCCTGCTGCCGACTTTCGTTTTGGTGACATTGCTGTTCCTTCGCTGACGCTTCCTTCGCTGACGCTCGGTCCGAAGGCGGCACTGCAAATGCAGTCCGGCGTCTTTTGCCGCTCTGGCGCGGGGGGCCAGGCTGGACCCTGCTTGACCGCTGGACCGACGCGAAAGGGTAATTTTGCGGTCTGCGCGCTCGGACTGAAGTAAGAGGCCCGCCCCGTTGGGCATCCAACTCCGAAGGCTGGCAGCGGACTTGGCGGGCGGACGGTGAGAGGCTAAACATCCCGGCCCGGACCCTGCCGTCCGCCACTAGCCAATCGGGATTTCCATTACATGAAGATCGTCGGTTTCGAACTCGACAGACAATTGCATCTCGGCGTCGTGGAAGGCGATCAGGTCATCGACCTGCAAGCCGTCGATCCGAAAATTCCTGCCGACCTCGGAGAGGTTCTGGCGCGCTCGGACGGCGACCTCTCCGGCATTGCAGACGCGGCAAAGAAAGCACCGGTCGCGGCGCGCCTCCCGCTCGACGGTATCAAATACACGCTGCCGGTCGCCAATCCGGGCAAGATTGTTTGCCTGGGCCTCAACTATCTGGAGCATGCCAAGGAGGGCGGCCACCAGAAGCCGACTGCGCCCTCGATCTTCATGCGTTGCACAACATCGCTCGTGCCGCACAAGATGCCGATCATCCGGCCGCTGGTCTCCGAGACGCTCGATTACGAATGCGAACTGCTGATCGTTATCGGCAAGAAGGCGAAGCATCTGACGATGGACAACGCCTATTCGTGCATTGCGGGTTATTCCTGCTTCAATGACGGATCGATCCGGCAATTCCAGCGCCGGACCGCGCAGTGGGACATGGGCAAGAATTTCGATATGACCGGCGGCTTCGGCCCATGGATGGTGACGGCCGACGAATTGCCGCCCGGCGCGGTGGGTCTGAAGATCGAAACCCGGTTGAACGGTCAGGTGTTGCAGTCGGATAACACCGCGAACATGCTGTTCCCGGTGGCGGAGACACTGGTTGACATCAGCCAGGGTATGACCCTGATGCCGGGCGACGTCATCGTTACCGGCACGCCGTCAGGCGTCGGTCACGCGCGCAAGCCGCCGCTCTGGATGAAGCATGGCGATGTCTGCGAAATCGATATCGAGGGTGTCGGCATCCTCGTCAATCCGATCGAGGACGAGAAGAAGGTCTGATGCTGGCGCGCTCGCTCGCGACGCTTGTTGTCGCGCTGATCTTCGCGGCGCCCTGCGCCGCGCAGATCCGTGCGAAGGAGGGCGCCGCCAAGCCGGAGCGCGTCAAACGCGAGCGCGCGCAAAAGCCCGCGGAGATCGCGATAGGTATCGGTCATGGCATCGGGTTCCTGCCGCTGTTCATCGCGCAGGACCTCGGACTCTTCGAGAAGCATGCCAAGGCCAGCAGTCTGAACGGCAAACTTGTGGTGCGGCGGTTTTCAGCCGCCGCGCCGATGCGGCAGGCGCTGGCCAAGGGTGAAATCGCAGCCGGCGCTTACGGCATTCCGGCCTTTCTGATGGCGCGCGATGCCACTCTGCAGACTGCGCAGGAATTGCAGGCGGTCTCGGGCGTTACCACGCTGCCGCTCGTACTGGTCACGGCACGGCCGGATATCCGGGCTCTGGACGACATCAAGCCCGCCGACAAGATCGCGGTGCCGATGCTGACCGCGCCGCAGGTGACCTATCTTCGGATGCAGACCAGTCCGTGGTTTGGCGGGCAGGACCGGCTGCGTCAGCAACTCGTCGAAATGCCGCATCAGGAATCGTTGGACGCTCTCGCATCCGGCAAGGGCATCGCCGCCTATTTCTCATCGCCGCCATTCACTCAGATTGCGCTGAAAGATCCGAAGGTGAGGGCGGTGACGTCATCCGCCGAAATCATGGGCGGCAAGACCTCGTTTCTGGTGATGGCTTCGCCGAAATCGGCGATCGCCGCGCACCCAAAGCTTCCCGATGTGCTGGCGAAGGCGATCGACGAGGCGTCGGGGATCATTCGCAACGATCCGCGCCGCGCGGCAACGGTCTGGTTGAAATGGGAGCCGTCGCACACGCTGGATGCGCGGATGGTCGCGGACATCCTGCGCGAACTGAAGGACGATTTCGGCAGCGGTGTTTTCGGGATCGAAGGGACAGCCACCTATCTGCGCCGCAACAACCGGCTCAAGGAAGGCATCCGAAGCTGGAAAGATGTGGTGGCGCCCGCCATCGCGGCTGGGGAGGGGTCGTAGCGGTGCCGCTGGTCGAGTCCGGAAAGCTTGCCGATTTCGTCGCCGATATTTTCGCCAAGCTCGGCTCCTCGCGTGCCGAAGCCGAGCGGATCGGCCGGTATCTTGTGAATGCCAATCTTACCGGTCACGATAGTCACGGTGTGGCGCGGGTCCCTCGCTATGCCGCATGGAAGCGCGACGGTCTTCTGGTCGCCGACCAGACCGCGAAGCGTGTGGTCGACACGCCGGTGATCGCGATCCTGGACGGGCAATTCGGCTTCGGCCAGACCATTGCGCCGCAAGCGGTTATGCTCGGCATCGAGAAATGCCGGGCGCATGGGCTGTCGGCGATCGGCTTGCGGCATTCCGGCCATGTCGGTCGCGTAGGCGAATGGGCCGAGATGGCAGCCGAGCACGGACTCGTGTCAGTGCATTTTGTGAATGTGGCGGGCTCGGTGCTGGTAGCGCCTTTTGGCGGTATCGATCGCCGGTTTTCCACGGCACCAGTGTGTATCGGCATGCCACGTCCTGGCGGATTGCCGGTGATTCTGGACTTTGCGACATCGCTAGTGGCGGAAGGCAAGGTGCTGGTGGCGAGCCAGGGCGGCAAGAGCCTTCCGGCTGACGCACTGGTCTCGGCGGAGGGCAAGGCGAGCAGCGATCCGCGCGAGCTTTATGGCGACTACGACCCGGCGTCCGGAGTGCGCGACCACAAGAAGGGCAAGGGCGCATTACGCGCTTTCGGCGACCACAAGGGTTCGGGGCTTGCGCTGATGTGCGAATTGCTGGGCGGAGCGCTGACCGGAAACGGTGCCTCCGACCCGGAGAAGCGCTGGTCGCAAGGCATGTTCTCGTTTTATGTCGATCCGGCACGGATCGACCCGGAACATTTGTTGCCAGCCGAGTTGTCGCGGTTTCTGGCCTATGTGAAAAGCGCGAAGCCGATTGATGCAAACGAGCCTGTGCTGCTACCCGGGGAGCCGGAGGCGCGGCGCCGGGCCGAGCGGCTGGGGAACGGCATTCCGCTCACCGAAAAAACCTGCGATGCGCTGCACGCCACCGCGCGCTCCGTCGGCATCGACGACCGGCTGCTTGCTTAGCTCTCGACGCGGAGCACTTGCGCCAGGCCTGCGGCAGCAGAGCGCAATTCGCGACGGAAAACAGCATCCTGCGCCGCAGTGAATCGCGCGGTCGGGACTGCGAGATTGAGCATCCCGAGAAGTTGTCCGTCCCGGACGACTGCGGTCGCGATGCCGGTGATCCCGGGCGTAAACTCCTCGTGCGAGTAAGCAAATCCGTCCTTGCGTGCCGCAGCGACGTCGCGTCGCAGCGCCGCTTTGGACTGCAAGGTTCGCGGCGTGATCGGCTGCATGTCGATTCGGCTGAGATAATCCTCGAAATCGGTGCGGCTCATGCGCGACAATACAATCTTGCCCGACGAGATCGCATAAAGCGGCGCGCGCTCGCCGACTTTCATCGTGAATGCCAGAGCCTGATGCCCCATCGCGGTGGCGATCGCCTCGACACTGTCGCCGGTCCAGATGTTAAAGCCGGACGTCTCGTTCAGCGCGTTGCTGAGCGATCGCAGATGCGGCAGCACGGTCGCGGCGAGTGAGGGGCCTTGCACGCGCGCCGCCAGATGCGCGGCGCGCTGGCCAAGACGGTAGCGGCCGCCGGAACTTTGCTGCTCGAGATATCCGCGTGCCAGCAGATTGTTCAGCAGGTGAAACAGGCTGGAGCGCGGAAAGCCAAGATCGGACAGCATGCGGGAGAAGGTGGGCGGTTCTGTCGCATCCGCAACATACTCGAGTATGTCGAGCGCGCGGTTGGCCGACTTGACAGCGCCTTCCGACTTCGGTTTCATTTTTTGAATTAGTTCATGAATGTGAACTTAGGTCAAGCCGTTCGATCGCATGTCCGGCCGGGCCGTCTTGATAACGACAGGGGAGGATCGCGGATGGCTCTGAAAGCATGGCTCGCGGCGGCAATCGGTTTCGGTCTGGTCGCGTCGGGCGCGCCAGCCGGCGCGCAGGAGTGGCCGACGCGCACGGTAAAATTTCTTGTGCCTTATGGTCCCGGTGGCGGCACCGACATCGTCAGCCGCATCATCGCCCAGGAATTGCAGACCAAGCTCGGGCAGAACTTTGTGGTCGAGAACAAGCCCGGCGCAGGCTCGACGCTCGGCGCCGACATGGTCGCGAAGTCGGAGAAGGATGGATACACGGTTCTGGTGCTCAGCAATGCACATGCGGTCGCGGGCGCGCTCTACAAGAAGCTGCCCTATGATCCGGTGAAGAGCTTCGACATGGCGACGCAGATCGGCACCGTGCCGCTTTTGCTGGTGTCGTCGCCAAAATTCGAAGCCAAGAACGTCAAGGACGTCATCGCACAGGCCAAAGCGAGTCCCGGCAAGTACAATTACGGCGCGGCCGGCGGCGTCGGCACCACGCAACATTTTGCGGGCGAGCTGTTCCGGGTCATGTCCGGCACCGACATCAAGCATATCCCCTACAAGACCACGCCGGATGTGATGACGGCGCTGATGCAGGGCGACGTCCAGCTGACCTTCGAGCTGCTGCCGGCGGTGCGCGGTCAGATCGCGTCCGGCAACGTGAAGCCGCTTGCGGTGACCTCCGCCGAACGCAATCCGGCCTATCCGGACCTGCCGACGCTCGCGGAAGCAGGGGTGCCGGGTTACGACGTCACCAGCTGGTACGGATTTGCGCTGCCGGCGGGCACACCAAAGCCTGTGGTCGACAAGTTCACCAAGGCGGTTCACGAGGTCCTCGCCAAGGACGAAGTAAAGCAGGCGATCGCCAAGACCGGCATCGTGGTCAAGACCTCAACCGGCGAGCAACTGACGAAGCACGTGACCGCCGAGATCGCGAAATGGAGCGATCTGATGCAAAAGGCCGGCATCGAGCAGCGCTAAGACTGCGGAGCCCGCCCAGAGGGGGAAGGCCGGCACCGCTCGTGCCGGCCTTTCGCTTTCTGCTGCGGGTGACATTTTCGCGCGACGCGGCTATCTAGCACGCCTGCCGGGCAGCCCCCGTCCACCATCGTTTGTTCAAGAGGTATCCGAAATGTCGAATGTCATCACCATCTGCGGTTCGCTGCGCAAGGCTTCGTTCAACCGCATGCTGGCCAACGCGTTGCCGGGCCTCGCGCCGGCAGGGATGACGATCAAGGCATCGCCCACAATCGAGATGCCGCTCTACAACGCGGATCTTCAGGCCGAAGGCTTCCCGCCGGCGGCGATCGCTCTCGCCGACGCCGTTCGTGCCGCCGACGGGGTCATCATTGTAACGCCGGAATATAATTACTCAGTGCCGGGCGCTTTGAAGAACGCACTCGACTGGGTTTCGCGCATGAAGGACCAGCCGTTCGCCAACAAGCCGGTCTGCCTGCAATCGGCAACGCAAGGACCGCTGGGCGGCGCACGCATGCAATATCACGCGCGCACGATCATGGTGTTCCTCGACGCATTCGTGTTCAACAAGCCGGAAATTTTCGTCGGCATGGCGCAGAACAAGTTCGACGAAAAGACGGGCGAGCTGAAGGACGAGAACACTCGCAATATCATCAAGCAGCAGCTTGAAGGCTTCGAGAAGTTCATCGAGCGCCACAACCATCACAAGTCAGCCTGAACGGCGAGATGACGAACCACCTAAATATCGTCACCATCTGCGGCAGCCTGCGCAAACAGTCCTACAACGCGAGCCTTGCGCGGCTGCTGCCGTCACTCGCTCCTTCCGGCATGAGCATCACGGCGGCGCCGGGTTACGACAGCTTTCCGCATTTCAATCAGGATCTGCCGGTGCCCGCCGATGTCATGGTGCTGGCAGATGCGGTCCGTGCGGCGGACGGTGTCATCATCGTATCGCCGGAATATGGCTGGACCATTCCGGGCGCACTGAAGAACGCGCTGGACTGGATATCGAAGACCAAGGACCAGCCGTTCAAGGACAAGCCGGTTGCACTGCAATCGGTGTCGGTCGGTCCGCTCGGCGCTTCGCGTATGCAGTACCACATGCGACAGACGCTCGCCTCGATCGACGCTTTGGTCTTCGTCAAGCCGGAAGTGCAGATCGCCTTCGCCAAGGAGAAGTTCGACACTGAGACGGTGGCGCTGAAGGATCAGCCCAGCATCGACCTGATCAGGCAGCAGCTCGAGGCGTTCGGAAAGTTCGTGCGGCGGGTGAAGGTATAGCGCTTACGCTTGCTTCGCTGCCCGGTTCGGAAACACCTGCGGCCGCAACGAGGGATGCGCCGCGCGGCAACGCGGCGGGTAATCGGTCTCGACTCCAAGCTCTTCGGCCGCATGCCAGGCCCAGCGCGGGTCGTACATGGCGCCGCGTCCGATCGCGATCATATCGGCCTTGCCGGACGCCACGATCTCCTCGGCCTGACGCGCCCCGGTGATGAGTCCTACCGTCATGGTCGGAATCTGCGCTTTATGCCGCACAGTCTCGGCGAAGGGCGCGTTATAGCCCGGCGCAAACGGGATCGTCTGACGCAGATCGACCTGTCCGCTCGACACGTCGACATAGTCGCAGCCGAGCTTCTTCAGCTCCTTGGCATAGGCGATGGTGTCCTCGATCGTGGTACCGCCATCGACCCAGTCCACCGCCGACACCCGGATGCCCATTGGCTTGTCCTTCGGCCATACCGCGCGGCAGGCAGCGAATACTTCGAGCGGATAGCGCATCCGGTTCTCGAGCGAGCCGCCATAATCGTCTTTGCGCTGGTTGGCGAGCGGCGAGATGAACTCGCTCAAGAGATAACCGTGGCCGCCATGAAGCTCGACAAGGTCGTAACCGATACGGTCGGCGCGCTGCACCGCGCTGACGAACTCATCCGTCACCTGCTTCATGTCGGCTTTGGTCATCTCGCGCGGAACAGGCCAGCCTGCGCCGAACGGAATCGGTGAGGGGCCCAGTGTTTCCCAAGCGCCTTCGTCAGCGGTGAGCGGTCTTGCGCCCTGACCCGGCGGGGTGGTCGAAGCCTTGCGGCCGGCATGGCCGATCTGGATGCCCTGCTTTGCGACGCCGACCGACTTGCAGAAATCGATGACGCGCTTCAGGGCTTTCTCGTTCTCGTCGGAATAGAGCCCTGCGCACTTATAAGAGATGCGTCCAATCCGGCTCACCATCGTCATTTCGGTCATCACGAGCGCGGCGGCACCGAGCGAGAAGCTGCCGAGGTGCTGGATATGCCAGTCGGTCGCCGAGCCGTCCTCAGATGCATACTGGCACATCGGCGACACGACGATACGATTGGCAAGTGTCAGCCCGCGCATGGTGAAGGGCGAGAACAGAACGGAAGCCATTGCCGATAGTCCCTCATGCCGCCTCTTGCGAAGTGATCACATCGCCGGCCCGCCTTCCAGCCAGGCTTTGCCGCGCGCATAGAGCGCCTCCAGTTCCGGACCGTCGAGGCCCGGCATGTCGCGCTTCACCTTGTAGCCGATCTTGTGCTGCAGATAGGCGAGGTGCCGGTAACCCTCGGGATAAAGCTTCAGAATGTCCTGATCGAGCTTCA
The DNA here is from genome assembly GCA_049324435.1 of Pseudomonadota bacterium. GTDB lineage: Bacteria > Pseudomonadota > Alphaproteobacteria > Rhizobiales > Xanthobacteraceae > Pseudorhodoplanes. The sequence goes on along the minus strand of JBMOOQ010000063.1, from coordinate 17,121 downwards.
GCGTCGCACCCGGATCGACCGGATCGCAGCGGTCCTTCTCGTAGATCGGCTGGCGCAGCACGAGGCCCCATTTGCTGAAGCGCTTCTCGAGAAAATCGTAAAAGCGTCCAGTGCAGACCACATCGCAATTCACACCGTCGACGAGGCCGCGCTGCGAGATCGTCATCTTGGTCTGGGCGATCGCGCGGTTGGCGTTGATCTCGATGTGCATTCCGCCGAGGAAATGCAGAATGCGGACGCCCTTGTCGTAACCTTCCTGGCTCACCTTGATGAATTCGTCGGCCGTGCCCTGAAACCAGGTCGCCTGCATCACTCCGTCCTCGTGCCAGACCTTGCGAAATTCGTCCCACAACCGTGCGTCGCGTAGAACGGCCCAGTTTTCGATCAAATCGCGGATGGCAAGGCGGTCATCGGTTTCGGGGGTCATGTTGCGCTTTGTTCCCTGGTGAGTGCATAAATCCCGCCGACCTTCTAAAGGCTGGGACAAACATGGCAAGAACTGAGCACGGACGGCTCGCTGGCCGGACCGCAATCGTCACAGGTGGCGCAAATGGCATCGGCCGGCATTATTCCGAGGCCTTGGCCGCCGAGGGCGCGGGCGTCGTGATCGCCGATATTTCAGGGGGTGAAGATGCCGCGCGCGACCTGGCCTCGAAATACGGCGCCAACGCGACCATGAGCGTCAACTGCGACGTCAGCCGTGAGGATCAGGTCAAGTCCCTGATGGACAAGACGGTCGAGCGCTTTGGCAAGATCGATATCCTTGTCAACAACGCAGCCCTGTTCGCGCCGTTGCATCACACCAAGGTCCAGGACATCGACGTCGATCTTTGGGACAAGGTGTTTGCCATTAATGTCCGCGGCTCGTTCCTGACCGTGAAACATGCGGTCCCGCATATGATCACGCGGAAGTATGGCAAGATCGTCAATATCGGCTCCGGGACGGTCTACAAGGGCCTGCCGGGGATGCTGCACTACACCGCCTCCAAGGGCGCCATTGCGACTTTTACCCGCACCCTGTCGCGGGAGCTCGGCGAGCATGGCATCTGCGTCAATACGCTGTCGCCCGGACTGGTGATGAGCGATACGCTCATGGCCAGCGGCACCCACGATGAGGCGCTGAAAGCCAGGGTTGTCGGCAGCCGCGCCTTCAAGCGAGACCAGGTCCCGCAGGACCTGCTTGGAGCGCTGATTTTCCTGTCATCGGCGGACAGCGATTTCGTCACCGGCCAGACTATTGCCGTCGATGGCGGCTCGGTGAATACCTGACCCCGCATTCCAAGGCCGGAATTACCCATCCGGTGAAAACCCCGAATGGCAGATATGCCCCGGTGGGTAGCCTCTAGGATCAGGGCCGATTTGCGACTATTGTTGGAGCAATCATCCGAGAAATGAGATCAGGAGGAATGCATGGCGACCGCTAGCGCCGTTCAGCTCAGCGACAAGAAGGCCAAGGTCTACGAGGGCAGCAAGGATCCGAAGCGCGCCGCCTTTTATGAGAAGATTTCCCAGCGCGACATGGCGCCCCTCTGGGAGGTGCTGAAGGATCTCGTCGCCAAGAGCCCGAAGTCCATCGCCGCGCCTGCGATCTGGCATTTTAACGAAGTAAAGCCGATGGTGGAGGAGGCCGGCGGCCTCTTGACCGCGGAGGAGGCCGAGCGCCGCGTGCTGGTTCTGGAGAACCCGGCGTTGCGCGGCCAGTCGCGCATCACCCCCTCGCTCTATGCCGGCCTGCAGTTGATCCTGCCCGGCGAGATCGCTGGTGCCCACCGCCACACCGCCGGCGCGATCCGGCTGATCCTCGACGGCGACGGTGCCTATACCCAGGTTGATGGCGAAAAGACCATCATGAAATACGGCGACTTTGTCCTCACCCCGAGCTGGACGGCGCATGACCACGGCAATGAGTCCAGCAAGCCGATGATCTGGCTCGACGTGCTCGACGTCCCGACCATCAACTTCTTCGAGACCGCCTTCTCCGAGCATCTGGATTCGGCGGTGCAGAACACCAAGTTTACCGACAACGACTCGCTGTGGCGCTACGGCTCAGGTGTGCTGCCGGACGGCACCAACACCAAGAAGGAGTCGCCGATCATCAATTATGCTTATGAGCGAGTGCGTCCGATTCTTGATCGGCTGGCCAAGACCGACGACATCAATCCGTATCACGGCTTCCGCATCCGCTACGCCAATCCGTTCAATGGCGGCTGGTCGACGCCGACCATGGGGGCGCATCTGTCGCTGCTGCCGAAGGGCTTCAAAGGGCAGCCCTATCGCTCGACCGACGGCACCATCTTTGCTTGCCTCGAAGGCAAGGGCCAGACCACGATCGAGGGCGAAGTGTTCGAATGGGGTCCGCGCGATGTTTTCGTGATCCCATCGTGGAAGCAATATTCGCACAAGGCCGACGACCAGAGCGTATTGTTCTCGATCTCGGACCGGCCGATGCAGGAATCGCTCGGCATCTGGCGCGAATTGAACTGACGACTGCGCCCGCAAACGAACAAAGCCCTCGCGAGAGCGGGGGCTTTTTTGTTTGTGTCTCTGTTCCGGATTAAGGCTCGACTGAGAAGCCGTCACCCTCCAGCACAATGCGGCCCTGCGCCGCGTGTGCAGCCCATTTCGAGGTCGCGGCAACGCCGCCGAACGAGAAGTAATGCACGGCCACATTGCCCAACGCGCCGGTTGCATTTTCGGCCGCAAGCGCACGGACAATGGAATCCGGCGCGCTGACGCCGAACAGGTTCTTGACCAGGCCGGCGTGCTTGGTAATGCCACCGATCGAAGCCTTGACCCCGCAGCGCTGTGCATATTTCAGAAGCGTTGTGAGGTTGGTGGGGCCGGCGAGGCCGATGCGGATCGGTGCTTCGATTCCAAGATCGCGCATCTTCATGATCCACCGTGTGATCCCGGCAGGGTCGAACGCAAATTGTGTGACGACGTCGGCGGTCAGTCCGCTCTGCGACGCAGCCTCGATTTTGGCAATCAGTGCGCGATTCATCACATCGTCCGCGACCACCGGATGGCCGTCGGGATGGCCGGCAACGCTCACATGAGTGATACCATGCTGCTGCAGCATGCCGCTTTCGATGATTTCCAGCGATGAGGTGAACGGCCCGGCAGAGTCGCCGCGATCGCCCGAAATGACCAGCACGTGCCTGACGCCGGCTTCGGCGGCAAGCCGTCCGATCAGAGACGACAATTCGTCACGGCTCGTATAGTTGCGGACGGCGATGTGCGGAATCGGCTCCAGACCGACCTTGCGCGTCATCGCCGCCTGATCGACCAGTTCAAGCGATGGGCGCGTGGGAATCGCGCTGACATAGACACGGACGCCGGCGCCCGCACTGTTGCGGATCGCTTCGAGATCGGAAAGCTTCGGCCGCGTGACCTCCAGCGAGAAATCCTGCAGGAAGGCGCGGATATCATCGACGGAGTCGGCCTCGAACCGAGCCGAAGGCTTTCGAAGTGGCAAACCCATTTGCTTATTCTCTTCTTCGCGAGATGACGTAGGATTCGTCGTTGAACCAGAGGCCGTTGTACTTGCGCAGAACTTCGCGCGTGGCGTCGAGGTAGCGGCTGTCCTTCACAGCCTCGTTGAGACGCTCATCCTCGACCTGCGAGACATAGATCGCAGCGTTCCATGCGGCGAGCACGGTCGAAGTGCCGATCGAACCCGTCACCTCGCTTGGCAGCGTATGCATGTCGTAGCGGAAGATCGCCCGGTTATCGGCATAGGTGTTGAAGTTCAGTTCGCGCGCAGCCGGACCGAGCGCCTTCTTCACCTCGCGCAAGATGGCGTGACGGTCGGTCTGGAACGGATTGTCGCCGGGCCAGACACTCTGCACGATCTCGGCGGCCGGATCGTTGCCATAGGAATGGATCGCGATCAGCCGGCCGCCGGGTCCGAGCGCGCGCGCGAGCGGTGCGATGACTTTCTGCGCCTTGAACTCGGCCGACGCACGCGCCCGATAGGGTTGTGAGGCAATGACCAGATCGAAGTCGGCATGTGCCGCACCGCGGCGGGGGATGATCGGGTCGAGCAGGAACTTGTGGTCCTGCCGGTAGATCACGAGGACCACGGGCCGCTCGTAAACGGGGTTGCCGGTCTTCGGGCTCACGCCCGCCTTCCAGTTCTCGGACAGGAAGTCCTGCAGGCCGGTAATCTGCTCCTCGAAATCGTGCGAGGTACTGCCGGTCAGCGCCACCTCGTTCCAGACGAGGCTGTTGGCCGCGGCGGTCGATTTCACCGTCAACCACGGCGCCTCAGAATAATACATGTTGGTGAGGACAAGCACCGTCGAGGGGTGCTCGTAAAGCCGGTCCGGCATTTTTTCGAGGGTCAGCCGGATATCCTCCAGGCTGATTTCCTTGCCGGAGATATAGAACGGCATGTTGGGATAGCGGTGATGCATCGCGCGCATCACGCGGGTCAGTACGGTGCCGTCGCCGAGACCCGCATCGAACAGGCGCACGGCCGGCGGACGCGGATGGATGTTGCCCAGCTCCTGCGCGACCTTGTTGGCGACCACCCATTTCTCGCTGCAGGTGTTCACGAACAAAAGGTATTTCTGGCGGTTGTCGAAAAACCGGAATTCGCGGTTGCCGTCATTGTTGGCGTTGGCGGGTACGGGGCTGGCCGGAATGGGATCGATGGCCGCCGGTCGGGCACCACGCTCGATGATCATTGGACGCGCGCTCTCTCTTCCATTGTGGATCGTCATGAACGTTCGGATGCGATCGAGCGTCTCGGTGGTGATGCGTCCACCGTTGCGCAGCCGGCTGGTGAGCTTGCCGTCGTTGACGGCGCGTCTTCCGAAGGTGGATTCGGCCAGCCCGGCCTGGCGGCAATAGTCGGAAATTTCCTGAAGCAGCTCCTGTGCGTTCATCGCACTGACCTCGCTCGTTTCCTCGCAGCAGCAGTGATTGTTCTATTTTTGCAATCGAACCCCCTTGTATACAGGACGTCAACCACAAAACGTCCCACCTGCCATTTGGGGAAGTCTATGGGCAATTGCCCAACCAAGTTAATTATCTGATTTTAAAAGAAAAATATCCAGATTGACCCTCTCGATGTGGTCTCCTTTAGGAGCTTTCGATCTGCCCACTCGCGGATGTGAAACTCTCGAAAACCCACAAATCTGGGAAAATTGTGCACAACAACGGCTTGCTGCCGGTTCTGCTACAAGAAGCCGCGAGACCTCGGTGTGAGCGCCAATGCCCCATTTTGCAGCCAATATCGCTTACTTGTTTTCGGAGCAGTCACTGATCGAGCGGCCGGCGTCCGCAGCCGCCGCTGGCTTTCGAGCGGTCGAAGGGCAGTTTCCGTATACAACGCCCGCGACGGCGCTGCGGGCTGAGATCGAAAAGCACGGCCTCACCATGCTGGGGATCAATACCGAGCGCGGCGGGGATGGGCAGTTCGGTCTCGCCGCCATACCCAACCGGGAGCGGGATTTTGACGTTCTTTTCGCGCAGGCGCTGGACTACATCACAGCGGCCGGCGGCAACACGATCCATTGTCTCGCTGGCTTTGTGGATGTGAACGAGCGCCCGGCGGCGGAGCGGACCTTTATCGCCAATCTGATGCGCGCGGCCGATCTGGCGGCCGGTTACGGCATCACGCTGCTGATCGAGCCGATCAACCATCGCGACCGGCCAAATTACTTCCTCAATCGCGTGGAGCATGCCGCCGACATCATCGAAAAGGCCGGCAAGCCGAATATCCGGATCCAGTTCGACTTCTACCATGCCCAGATCATGGGCGGCGACCTGCTCCGCCGTTTCGAAGCGCATTTGCCATTGGTTGGACACGTCCAGGTCGCGGCGGTTCCCGCGCGTCACGAGCCGGATGAGGGCGAGGTGAATTACCCTGAGATTTTCCGTGCCCTCGACAGGATGGGATATGCTGGCTGGGTGGCGGCTGAATACCATCCGCGCGCGCGGACCGAGGACGGCTTGGGGTGGCTCAGGGCGGCGCAGGGGCTTCCGGAGACGGTATAACGCCGCTACGGTGTGCCGATGTGGGGACGAAAAAAGCGCGACGACACCGCAACTGAGCCGGTGTCACCTCTGAAGGAAGCGTTGCGGCAGGTCCGGATCGAGACGGCCGAACGGTCCGGCATCGTGCTTGAGATGCGTGACGCCGAAATGGCGAGGCTCGAGATTCTTAACGAGGCGCTCGATCCAGTGTTCGCCGAAATTCCGGCCCACGTGGATATCTTCGATCGCGGGATCAGCCGAGGCGATGTGCCGCGGCTCTGGATCGACGTGACAGCCTTCGTGCTGATGGGACGCGACAAGCGGACCTACCGGTTCGTGCAGGAGACCCGTTACGGCCGCAAGGTTTTGTCGGAATCCTCAGACATCCCGGAGACTGCGAAAGCCATTACCCGCTATGTGGCGTCACGGCTGATCGAACGCGAACGTGCATTGGCCGGCGGCGAGCAGGGCGAGGTGATGGTGCAGGGCCGCTCATGGCGGATGGCCGGAGCATTCGTACTCGGCATTCTGATCGGGGCGGCGGCACTGGCGGCGGCCGCGTTGATATTTGGGTAAATTGGCGGACTTATCCGGCCGCCAGATCCTGCTTTCCCAGGTCCACGATCGCATCGCCCCCGCGCGTGAAGCCGCGTTGCGTCATTTCACACCGCCAGCCATTTCCCGACTTCTCGATTGCGTAAAGATTGTAGCCGGCCAGATCGCCTTCGCCTCCGATCGCCGAAGCGGAGGGGACGCCGACCGCCGGAATTTTTCGTGAAGGACCGTCGAGCATCACCAGCGAGTGAATGTGGTCATGGCCATGTAATACAAGTTCGGCGCCATGCCGGCGCAGGACGTCACGAAACTTGTCTGCATCCATCAATCGCTTGAAGCGGTGAGCGGGTTTGGTTACCGGCGGGTGATGGATCAGCACCACACGAAACAGTCCGTCTGCCGCGAGCCGGTCCAGAATGTCCGGGAGCGCGTGCAGTTGTGGCGTGCCGATCTTTCCGGTGGCCATAAAGGGCGCCGTGGTGATTGCGCTCGACAACCCGATCAGCGCGACATCGCCACGGCGGCGGACGAACGGAAACTGGTCGGCGCCGGTGGTGTCGCCCTTCATGAAATCGCCCCAGTGCGAATGCCATTCGCGCGCGGCCTTTCGCACATACGCATCGTGGTTGCCGGGTACGAAGGTGACGTCATGGGCCGGACCGACGGTATCGAGCCACACTCGAGAGGGGGCGAATTCGCCCGGGAGAGCGATATTCAGGATGTCTCCAGTGACCGCGATGTGGTCGGGGTGATGCGCCTTGATGTCGGCAACGACGCGCGAGAGGACCTCAGTCCGGTGGAAGGTTTTCCGGCGTCTGTGCCAGTTCATATAGCCGATGGCGCGCTTTCCCGCGAGCTCCCGGATACGAGCCGACGGCATGGGGCCGAGATGGGGGTCGGACAGATGCGCGAGAACGAACATGAGCGGACGCTGGCGGCTTTCGGCGAGTGAGTCGACTCAGACTATAGTGAGTTGCTGCAGCAGTTTCGATGACAGCGCCGTCGCATCGGCAGTGGCGCTCGGGGCACCGATCCCATGATCCGCCGTGTCATGCACCTGTACTGGCGTTTTTCGCGGGGGCTCACACTTGGTGTGCGCGGTATGGCGATTGATGCCGAGCGGCGCATCTTCCTCATCAAGCATTCCTACGTGCCCGGCTGGTACCTCCCCGGCGGCGGTGTGGAGCCGAACGAGACCCTTCGCGAGGCGCTCGGGCGTGAAATGATGGAAGAGGGGAATATCGAGTTTCTGGAGGAGCCGCGGCTGTTCGGCGTCTATCACAACCGCAACGCCTCAGGCCGCGATCATGTCGCGCTGTTTGTGAGCTGTGCCTTCCGGCAGAGCATGCCGCCGCAGCCCAATACCGAAATTGTTGCGCACGGTTTCTTTGCGCGGGATGCACTGCCGGCCGATACGACGGCAGGGACGCGGGCCCGCATCTCCGAGGTGCTCGACGGAACCCGGCCCAGCGAATGGTGGTGATGAGCCGTGCACATATACGGAGGGGCTCCGCAATGCGAAGCCCCCCGCCAGAACACCTTGGACCGCCGATTAGTACTTGAACTCAGGCATCTGCTTCAGCTGATCCTTGTTGGCATTCAGCACGGCGCGCTCGGGATACCACTTGCGATCTCCGTCTCGGGCTGAGCCGGTGGTGGCAGTGCCTTCGTTCGAGAAGCGCAGTTGATTGAGCGGTACCATTACGTCGCGCTCGCCCATGCCGAGAAAGCCGCCAACGCCGATCACGGCGCCTGCGATCTGACCATTCGGGCTCATGATGAGCTCGTTGATCTCGCCCAGCTTTTCATTCTGCTGGTTATAGACGTCGACGCCGATCAGCTTCGACGCGCGCCACTGTCCGGTCATGGTCTGAGTCGTCGCGACCGGAGCGGAAGGCTGCGTCGCGGGTGCGGTCTGCGCGAAAGCAGGTGTCGCGAGCAAGGCAGCGGCAACGACGAGAATTGGGGTCTTCATGTAATTCCTCCTTCAGGGATGACAGGAGGCAAAGTCTCGACGCGCTCCGATGTTCCTTGCTTTGCTGAATTTTCATCGCGTGCGCCGCCGCGTGAAAAGTTCCCGGCAATGGCGCTTTTAGTCGAAGCGGTCCCGATCATGCGGGCGCGCGAAGTCCAGTGCGGGACCAACCGGAACAATGCCGGTCGGGTTAATGGTCCTGTGGCTGCCGTAATAGTGCCGCTTGTATTGATCGATATCGACTGTCTCGGCGATACCCGGCCATTGGTAAAGCTCGCGTGTGTAATTTGACAGGTTCGGATAATCGTCGATCCGCCGCAGGTTGCACTTGAAGTGCCCGACATAGACTGCGTCGAAGCGGATCAGGGTGGTAAACAGGCGCCAGTCGGCCTCGGTGACGGTGTTGCCGCACAGATAGCGTTGCTCCGAGAGCCTGATTTCCAGCGCATCCAGCGTTTCAAACAATTGCGCGAAGGCTTCCTCGTAGGCTTCCTGCGTGGTCGCGAAACCGCAGCGATAGACGCCGTTATTCACGGTCTCGTAGACGCGCGCGTTGATCGCGTCGATCTCCGGCCGCAGCGGTTGCGGATAGAAATCGGCCGTGCACCCCGTCAGCTGGTCGAACGCGGAGTTGAACATCCGGATGATCTCGGACGATTCGTTGTTGACGATCGTGCCGCGCTTCTTGTCCCAGAGCACCGGCACTGTGACGCGGCCGGAATATTTCGGATTGGCCTTCAGATAGATTTCGCCGAGCGTGCTGGCGTCGTACAGATGGTCGCCGGTCGAACCTTCTTCCCGGTTAAAGGTCCATCCGCGTTCGGCCATCATCGGTGACACGACCGAGACGGAGATCAGGTTTTCCAGCTCTTTCAGCTTGCGGAAGATCAGGGTGCGGTGGGCCCACGGGCAGGCCAGCGACACATAGAGGTGGTAGCGCCCGGCCGCGGCCGGGAAGCCGCCTTCGCCGCTGGGGCCGGGTGCGCCATCGGGCGTGATCCAGTTGTGAAAGCGCGAGGCTTCGCGCTGAAAACGGCCCTTGGTCTTGCCGGTATCGTACCAGTGGTCGTGCCAGACGCCGTCCAGGAAAAAACCCATGCCATGCTCCATGTTTCGCGCGTTGATATGACGGCCGATACCAGCCGCGCCAAGCGTCAAATTCGCGCGGCTGCCCATGGATTTCGGCGACAGCAGGTGCTAATCGGCGGTCCCGGCTCCGCCCCTGGCCTGTGACAGGAATGACAGACCTTTCCATCACCATCCTGCCTGAAACCGAGGATGACGCGCTCGCCATTGAACGGTTACACGAGCGCACCTTCGGACCGGGCCGGTTCGCGCGCACGGCCTATCGCATCCGGGAGGGTGTCGCGCATGATCTCACGCTGTCCTACACGGCGAGGATCGGCACGTTGCTGGTGGGGTCGCTGCGGCTCTCGCCGGTACGGATTGGCGAGACGCCGGCATTGCTGCTTGGCCCGCTGACAATCGAGCCACCATTCCGGGATCGCGGGATCGGGATGGCCTTGATGCAGCGCGCGCTCGGGGATGCCAGAGAACGCGGACACAAGCTGGTGATCCTGGTTGGCGACGAGCCCTATTATGCGCGGGTCGGTTTCAAGCGCATCAAACCTCGTGCCCGGGTGAAAATGCCGGGGCCGGTCGATCCGGCGCGCCTCCTCGTCGCCGAACTGGTCGAAGGCGCGTTCGAGGGCGTCAAAGGCGCGGTGCGGCCGGACTGGGCTGCAGTGTCTTAATTTTACACAAGCCGCGCCACCGCAGGCGAGCTATCGCCCCTCGCGCGCCCAGGTCGCGGCCAGCGACCCGATCAGCAGCAGCAGCCCCAGCAGCCCGGCAAAGACCGGCAGTACGCCGATGCCGCGCAGCACGCTGGCATCGCGCAGCTTCAGGCCCATCCAGTCCGCGCCGTGGAAGGTCTCGCTTGACCGGACCCCGACGATCCGCGGCACATTAACGGCCCCGCCATCGTCGAGCCGCCGCGCATCGCCACCGGTCGCGGCAGCAAGTGGACGCAGAGTCTCCACCGTTGACGTTACTTCCGAAAATTCACGCGGGTTGACGGGGCCGACATTGACGAGGGTAGTCAGTTTGCCATCGCTCGCGCGCCACAGCCCGAGTTCGTTTGCGGGAGTGGCTCCGCGCCACAGGCCCGGTTCTGCCTGCTGCAATGTCACCGAGCGGGTCTCGCCCGATGGCGTCGTGACGATGACCGGGTCAACCGAATCTGCCATGGTCTGGCGGCTGATCTCGAGTTCGCGGCCGCGCGCTGCGACGCGGAGCGCTTCTTCCTCCAGGTCAGGCTGCTTCATCAGCCAGTGCGAGAGCCGGCGCAAGAGGTCGAGATGCGGGCCGCCGCCTTCAAAGCCGCGGGCCCACAGCCAGATGTGGTCGGAGAGAAGCAGCGCAACGCGGCCCTCTCCCTCGCGGGACAGCACCAGCAGCGGCTTGCCGTCGGGGCCTTCCATCACCGATGAGCCCTGGCCGACCTTGGCATCCACAAGCCGGAACCATCGGCTCCAGTGCGGCGGCTCGTTGGCGCCCCCTTCCAGCGCGCGGGTGACCGGGTGACGCTTGCCAAGCTCACTCAACCGCGCGTGATAGGGTGTCTCGATCATCTTGCCGCTCGGCTCCGCCGGCAAGACGACATCGAGAGGCGTGCGCCACAGCGAGGTCGGGCTCGCATAGTCGGGACCGGCTGCGATCAGCACTGCGCCGCCGTCGCGCACATAGCGCGCGATATTGTCGAAATAGACGATCGGCAGCACGCCCTGGCGCGCATAGCGGTCGAAGATGATCAGGTGAAACTCGCCGATCTTCTGCTGAAACAGCTCGCGGGTCGGAAACGCGATCAGCGACAATTCGTTGATCGGCGTGCCGTCTTGCTTTTCCGGCGGACGCAGGATGGTGAAATGAACGAGGTCTACGGCAGCGTCGGACTTCAGGAGATTGCGCCAGGTGCGTTCGCCGGCATGCGGTTCGCCGGAAACCAGCAGTACGCGCAGTTTGTCGCGCACGCCGTCGATCGAAACGACGGCGCGATTGTTGACCGGGGTCAGTTCGTTCTCCAGCGGAGAAGCCTCGATCTCGACGATATTCGGTCCGGCATGTGGAATTTGGATCTGAACCCGCACGTTGGTGTTGGTGTTGACGTTGCGCGTCTCGATCTGTTCGCCGTCGCGGCGGATGGTGACGCGCGCGGTCGAAGGGCCCACACCCTGATCTTGCACACGGAATACGACGGTCTGCGACTGGCCGACGATGCCGAACCGCGGTGCGGTGGTCAGGACCACGCGGCGATCGCGTTCGCTTGCTTCACCGGTGATCAGTGCATGCAGCGGTGCGGAGAACCCGAGTTGTGTCGCGTCCGGCGGGATGTCATGGACGCGCCCATCGGTGATGACGATTGCGCCTGCGATGCGGTCCGGCGGCACGTCCGACAGCGCGGCGCCGAGCGCGCTGAACAGACGGGTGCCGTCGGTCTCGCCGTCGGCGGCGCCGGCCTCGACGGTGCGGACATCGATATTCGGGATGCGCGCGAGCCGCTCCATCAGCGCGTTGCGCGCTTCCTCGGTTTGCCTCGCGCGGTTGCCGAAATTCTGGCTCGGGCTCTTGTCGATTACCACGGCAACCACTGACGGTATCGGTTCGCGATCCTCGCGCGTGAACGACGGATTGGCGAGCGCGAGGATCAAGAGCGCCATGGCGGTCGCACGCAGCAGTGCGCCGCGGCTGCGGATGAACAGGAGCAGCGCCGAGATGACGATCGCGACGGCTGCCGCCACCCACAGGATGTAGGCGGGAACGAGCGGCGCGAATGAGATGCCGAAGTTCATTGTCCCAGACGCTCCAGCAACGCGGGCACGTGCACCTGATCGGCCTTGTAGTTACCGGTCAGCGTGTACATCACGATATTGACGCCCGAACGGTAAGCCATCTCGCGCTGGCGCGGCTCGTTTGAGACCATCGGCAACATTTGCTGGCCGTCCGGCCGCATCGCCCAGGCACCTGCGAGATCGTTGGATGTGATCAGGATCGACGATACGCCATCGCCGGCGCGGGCCGGCCGCCTGTTCTCGGTCTCGCCATCGAGGTCGTCCTGCGTCGGCAGGGCTTCAACCCAGAGCTGGCCGGTATTGAAGCGGCCCGGGAAGTCACGCAGCAGGAAGAAGGTCTTGGTCAGGACGTGATCCTTCGACACCGGCTCAAGCTCTGGAATATCGAGCGAGGAAAGGATTTCGCGCAGCGCCAGCATGCCAGGACTGCGAGCCTCACCACCAGGTCCGGGCGGCGCCATGATCGCATCGCGAGTGTCGAAAAGCACCGTGCCACCCTGCTTCATGTAAGCATCGATGCGGGCCAGCGCTTCCGGGGATGGTTTTTGAGCACCCGGCACGATCGGCCAATAGATCAGCGGGAAGAAATTGAGTTCGTCTCGCGTGATATCGAGCCCGATCGGCTCACCGGCTTCCAGTGCGGTGCGCTGCGCGAGAAAGATCGTCAGGCCGCTCAGTCCCGCCTTGCTGATGGCGTCGGTTTCGGCGTCGCCAGTGATGACATAGGCGAGCTTGGTTTCGTTCGCGGCCTTCATCGCGAAATCGTCGGTCGTTTTGGATGACTGTGCGGCCGGAGCGCGCGGCTGTGGCGTAACCGTCTGCGCGAATGCGCCTTCGTCGCCACCGAGGCCGGACAGCGCTATCGCAAGCGCAATTCCAGTGGTGATTGCGCGGCGGCGCTGCCGTGTCAGGCGGCTGAGCCCGCCCGCGAGCCAGAACACCACGAGTGCATCGAGCAGGAGGAGGCCAAGTCCCGCGAGGAAGATCGGACCGCGCAGATCGCGCGGCTCGCTGAGGCGATAGACGTCGCGGCGGGCATTCAGGGGCGACACGTCGATAACATCCGGCTTGTCGGTTGCAATGAGTGTGTTCACGGCGAGCAACCCTTCCGGCGGGCCGTAAAAGCCGGGTGGATGATCGAAGCTGGCGCGGCTTGCGTAATTCGCCGGGACTGGCTTCGCGCTGCCCGGCGGGGCGCTTAGCACCCCGAAACCGTCAAGCGTGCGGGCAGGCGACAAAGTTTCACGGTCCCGCTCGGCGCTGGCCTGCTCCGCGGTTGCGGTCGAGCCTGCGAGCGCGACGAGGCGCTTCAGCATCTCGACGAAGGAGCCGGATAGCGGAAGATCGGACCAGCGCGTATCGGCGGTGACATGGAACAGAACGATCATGCCCTTGCCGCGCCGCGTGCCGGTAACCAGCGGCGTGCCGTCGGACAGCGTCGCCCAGCTCCGTTCCGCGAGTCCGGCATCGGGCTCGGCCAGAACCTGACGGGTTACGGTGACGTCGCCGGGCACCGCCATACCGCCAAACGGGCTCTCGCGCGTGAAGCCGGCCAGTGGCTGCGGCTTTTCCCACGACAGCGAGCCGCCGAGCGTGCGGCCGCCGCGCCGCAGCCGAACCGGAACGAGATCGTCGTCGGACGCAGCAAGGCGCGGGCCCGCGAACCGCACGAGTACGCCGCCGTCCTGAACCCATTTGGCGAGGCGCTCGCGGGCAGTTCCCACCACGTTGCCGACGTCGGCGAGGATGATCATCGGCACATTCTGGTCGATGAATCGCACCACCATGTCGGATGGCGAAATGCGCTCGCCCATCCTCACATCCGCGAACGGCGCCAGCGCGCGTTGCAGATAGAAGGTGGAGGCGAGCAGCGGCTGCGCGGTATCGGCGGTCGCGCCGGTAATGACACCGACGGTGCGGCGGCGCCAGCGTTTGTCGAGCAATTGCACGGCCCCGGCCGAGCGCTCGCCGGCAATTTCGAGCCGCGCGATGTCGTTGCGCAGTTCGACCGGCAGATCGAGGCTGGCTTCAGTCTCGCGCTCGCCGGCTTTCAGCGAGAAAGGAGCCTCCGTCAGCAGCAGCCCTTTCAGATCGTAGGCGCGAACGGTACCGGTATGGTCGGCTCCTGTTGCCGCGCGCAGCACCTTCACCGTGAGCGCGCCGGCATTGTTGTCGGCCGCGCTCAATGCAAGAGCTTGCGTGAGCCCGCCCTCGACAACGGTCAACGTCCGCCCGTCGAGAATACCGGCGAGTCCGGTGACGAATTCGCCCGCACGGCCGAGCTGCACGCCGTCCGACAGCCAGACCAGTTCGGCATTCGGCACCGTACCGAGGAAGCGGGTCAGCGCGGGAAGGGCGTCGGCACGCTCTACGGCATGCGGCTTTGGCGATATCTTCTGAAGCTGTACACGCGCCGCCGCAGCCGTCTGCAACGTCACGGCACGGGCAGCTTCCGACAGCGGGACGATCGCGGCAGCGCGACCGTCTGCTTCCGCGCGCGACAGCATGTCGTCGGCGGTACGGATACGGGTGTCCCAGGTCGACGCCGCGGCCCAGCCGTCATCGATGAGCAGCACCAGCGGACCGGAGCCGCCCGAGGTCGCGACCGATGGATTCCACATCGGTCCGGCTGCGGCGACAATCAGAAGCGCTGCAAGCGTGAGACGCAGCAGAGTCAGCCACCACGGTGTTCGCGAGGGCGTCTCTTCCTTCGGTTCAATGTCGAACAGAAGGCGCGCGGGAGGAAATTCGATCCGGCGCGGCCGCGGCGGAATCAACCGCAGCAGCCACCACAGCACAGGGAGGCTGAGCAGGCCAAGCAGCACCAGCGGCTGTGCGAAACCGAGCGGCAATCCGCCGATCATACGCTGGTCTCCACTTGCGCCGGACGGCTGGACGCCACGACAGGAGTGTCGCCGGTTTCACCCATGCGCGCATGCAGTGCGAGGATAAGTTCGCTCGCAGGGCGATCGGTACGATGAATGATGAAGCTTGCACTCACGCGATCCGCTTCCTCGCGCATGGCCGCGCGATGCGCCGCAAGCTTTTCCAGGTAATCGGAGCGCCAGGTTTCGGCGCGGCCCGCGGTAATGCTTCCGGCGCCTTCTGGCTCGAGAAACTCGACCCGGCCGGAATACGGAAACGTTTCTTCAGCCGGATCCACGACCTGTACGACATGGATGCGGGCATGGGCGCCGGACAATTGTGCCAGTGTTCGGCGGAAGTCCGGGATCGGGCTCCAGAAGTCGGACAGGAGCACGACCTCAGATAGCGGCGCCGGTGCGAAGCCTGGCGGCAGGCTGGTACGCTCTGTGGGGTCGTGGATGATGCCCTGCGCGATCTTGTCGATGACGTTGCGGCTTGCGGTCGGGCGCATCAGACCCGGTACGCCGACGCGCTCGCCGCCCTCGACGAGAATTTCAGCCAGCGCAAATGCGAGCACCAGTGCGCGCTCAAGCTTGGTCTCCCAGACCACTGGGGAGGCGAAGTTCATCGACGGCGAGCGGTCCGGCCACAGCCACACTGTATGCGCGGCTTCCCATTCCTGCTCGCGCACATAAAGATGATCGTCGCGCGCCGAGCGCCGCCAGTCGACCCGGCGCGCCGGTTCGCCGGACAGAAACCGGCGGTATTGCCAGAAATTCTCGCCAGAGCCGGAGCGGCGGCGTCCGTGCAATCCGTGGATGACGGTCGCCGCGATCCGGCGCGACTCCAGCATCAGCCGCGGCAGGCTGGCCGCGAGCGAGCGCGACTCTCCGCTCGCATGACGGACTGCATCGGCTTCCAGCTTAAGGGCGTCCGGCTCGCTTGCCATCAGCCGAGCCGCGACTTCAATTGGCCGATCACGGCGTCGACGGTCTCTCCCTCGGCGCGCGCCTGGAAGGTGAGAGCCATGCGGTGCTTCAGCACGGGCTCGGCAAGCGCGACCACGTCGTCAATCGAGGGGGCGAGGCGGCCGTCGAGCAGGGCACGCGCGCGAACCGCGAGCATCAGCGATTGGCTGGCGCGCGGGCCCGGACCCCATGCGATCTTCTTACGAATGTCGTCCTGTTCGCCGGCCTGCGGCCGCGCCGAACGCACCAGCGCGAGGATCGCTTCGACTACCGACTCGCCGACCGGGAGGCGCCGCACGAGGCGCTGTGCCGCGATCAGGTCCTCGGCGCTCATCGCCGCCTTCGGTTTGGATTCTTCCGCACCGGTGGTGTCGAACAGCATGCGCCGCTCGGCGTCGTGATCCGGATAGTCGACGTCGATCTGCATCAGGAAGCGGTCGAGTTGCGCTTCCGGCAGCGGGTAGGTGCCTTCCTGCTCCAGCGGGTTCTGGGTCGCGAGCACATGAAAGGGCTTCGGGACGTCATGGCGCGCACCTGCAACCGTGACATGCAATTCCTGCATTGCCTGTAACAGCGCGGATTGCGTGCGCGGGCTCGCGCGGTTGATTTCGTCGGCCATCAGCAGCTGCGCGAAGATTGGGCCGGGAATGAATCGAAAATTGCGTTTTCCACCCGGCGCCTCCTCAAGAACTTCGGAGCCCAGAATGTCGGAGGGCATCAGGTCCGGCGTGAACTGGATGCGGCGCGCATCGAGGCCGAGCACCGTACCCATGGTTTCCACGAGTTTGGTCTTGGCGAGACCGGGCACGCCGACCAGCAATCCATGGCCGCCTGACAGGATTGTGATTAGCGCCTGCTCGACCACACGCTCCTGACCGAAGATGACCGAGCCGATCGCGTCCCTGGCGGCGCGGGCATGGCCCGC
>JBMOOQ010000062.1:0-32255 GCA_049324435.1 Pseudomonadota bacterium | reverse complement strand
TGATGTCGTGATCAATTACAAGAGCAATGCCGAGACCGCGGCGCAGGTCGTGCGCGATATCGAGAAGGCCGGGAGCCGCGGCCTCGCGGTGCAGGGTGACATGGCTAAGGAAGAGGATGTCGAGCGCCTGTTCAAGGCGGTCGATGCGTTCGGACCGCTTAAGCATCTCGTCTATAACAGCGGCGTCACCGGCAAGAATTCCCGCTTCGAGGCAGTATCGACGCAGACCCTGCGTGACAATGTCGACATCAATCTCATGGGCGCATTCTTCTGCGCGCGCGCCGCAATTCCGCGGCTGTCGACCAAGCATGGCAAGGCGGGCGGCAGCATGGTGTTTCTGTCCTCGGTGCAATCGAAGCTCGGCGCCGCCGGGGAATATGTCTGGTACGCGGCGACGAAAAGCGGCGTGGACGGGCTCGTTATCGGATTGTCGAAGGAACTGGCCGGGGAGGGCATCCGTGTCAACGCCGTGTCGCCCGGACCCATCGATACCGAAATTCACGAGCCCGGCCGGCTCGCTCGCATTGCGCCGCAGCTTCCCACCGGCCGTGTCGGCACGCCGGACGAGGTCGCGCAGGCCATTCTTTTCTTAATGTCGGATGCTGCGAGCTATACCAGCGGTACGACCCTAACCGTCTCGGGTGCGCGGTAGCTGTGTGCTTGCGCTGCGCGCTTTGGTGCCTATGATCCCGGCCGGATTTTCAAGGCCCGCCGGAATGAGCGGGCGGGTTAGGGAGAACGATGATGGTCGCAGCGGTCCGGGTTCACAAGCATGGCGGGCCTGAGGTCCTCACCTTCGAGGATATCGAGGTGCCGGCGCCGGGACCGGGCCAGATCAGGATCAGGCAGCATGCCTGCGGCGTGAACTACATCGACACCTATTTCCGCATGGGCATGTACCCGTCGCCGGTTGGGATGCCATTTGTGGCCGGCAATGAGGGTGCGGGCGAGGTGATCGCAGTGGGGCCGGACGTGACCGATCTCAAGATCGGCGACCGGGTGGCCTATGTTGTCGCGCTTGGCGGGTATGCGGCCGAACGAATATTGCCGGCCGATCGCGTCGTGAAGATTCCGGAGCGCATTTCCTACGAGCAGGCTGCCGGCATGATGCTGAAAGGCATGACTGCGCAATATCTGCTCAACCGGACCTACAAGGTGACCAAGGGCACGACGGTGCTGATGCACGCGGCCGCCGGCGGCGTCGGTCAGATCCTGTGTCAATGGGCGAACCATCTCGGCGCTACCGTGATCGGCACGGTCGGCTCCAAGGAGAAGGGCGAGATCGCGAAGGCCAATGGCTGCCATCATGTGATCTATTACCGGGAAGAGGATTTTCCGGCGCGGGTGAAGGAGATCACCGGCGGCAAGCTGTGTGATGTGGTCTATGACGGCATCGGCAAGGCCACCTTCCCGGCTTCGCTCGACTGCCTGCGCCCGCTCGGCATGTTCGCGAGCTTTGGCTCGGCGTCCGGCCAGATTGAGGCCTTCAACATTAACATCCTGCAGACCAAGGGCTCGCTGTTCGCCACCCGTCCGACCCTGAACAATTACATCGCCAAGCGCGAGGACCTGATCGCGACCGCCAACGACCTCTTCAACGTTGTCGCCAGCGGTGCGGTGAAGATCCCGGTCAACCAGAGATATGCGCTCAAGGATGCGCGGAAGGCTCATGAGGACCTGGAGGCACGGGAGACCACCGGATCGTCGATCCTGATCCCGTAGCATTGCGTCCGGCACGCCGCTTGCTACGATCCATGCGGTCTGGCTAGTTCACCACGGTCGTCAAATGCGGGCTTGACCCGCACATCCATCCCTTCGATTGATGGATGGCCGAGTATAGGCGAGCAAAGCGACGCCGTCCTCCGGACGGCTATGCTTGGTCATGACCAGGTGAAGGGACAGCGGTCGGAGCGATGGACGTCTTTCTCGGCGAATGGGGTAACCTCCTGCTGCGCTGGGCCCATATGATCGTGGGCATCGGCTGGATCGGGACGTCCTTCTATTTCGTGGCGCTCGACTATTCGCTGAATCAGAAGGAGCGCAAAAGTCCCGGTGTATTCGGCACTGCCTGGCAGGTTCATGGCGGCGGTTTCTACCACGTCGAGAAATTCACGGTCGCGCCGCCGCATCTGCCGCCGCACCTGCACTGGTTCAAATGGGAGGCCTATCTCACCTGGGTGACGGGCTTCGGCCTCCTCATCATCCAGTATTATTTTCATGCCAGTGCCTATCTGATCGATCCGGCGGTGATGGACCTCGCCCCCTGGCAGGCGGTCTTTCTTTCGATCGCTTCGCTGCTTGTCGGATGGGTGCTGTATGACGGGCTGTGCAGGTTGTGGGGCGACCGCACCGTGCCGCTCGCCATCTCCGTGTTCCTGCTGATCATGCTGGCGAGCATCGTCTACACCAACATCTTCTCCGGCCGCGGTTCGTTCATCCATGTCGGCGCCTTCATCGGCACCATCATGGCCTTCAACGTCTTCATGGTGATCATCCCGGGCCAGCGCAAAATGGTCGCGCAGATGCTCAACGGCGAACAGCCGGAGGCGAAATACGGCAAGGTCGCCAAGCAGCGCTCGCTACACAACAATTACCTGACGCTGCCTGTCCTGCTCATGATGGTGTCACCGCACTATCCGTTCCTGTCGGCGCATCCGCATGCCTGGATGGTGGTGGCGCTGATCCTCCTGACCGGCGCATTGTTCCGGCATATCCTGAACCAGATCGATATGGGGCAGCCGTGGGAGAAATACGGCTGGGCGGCTCCGGTCGCAGCGTTTGCACTGATCTGCGCGATTTTCGCCACCGCGCCGCGGCAGGCGGTGGACTCAGGGCCTCCGGTATCGGACGGCGAGGTGCTGGCGCTCACGACCAAGCATTGCGTGATGTGCCATGCCAGGCGGCCGACGCACGAGAGCTTCAAGGAGCCGCCCAAGAATGTTACGCTGGAAACCCTCGCCGATCTCAAGCGCTTCAACCAGCTCATCATGATCCAGACCGTTCGCAACAAGGCGATGCCGCTCGGCAACCAGACCAACATGACGGACGAGGAGCGCGCGCAACTGGGACGCTGGCTCAGCGCCCATTGATCATGACGGTTTCCACCGACATTGCAGCGATCGGTGCGCGCGCCGAAGCCATGCTGGCCGAACTTGGCGCGATCTCATCAGAGCCGCAGCGGCTGGTTCGCCTCTATCTCAGTCCCGAACATCGCAAGGCGGCCGATCTCATCGGCAAATGGATGCGGGAGTGCGGGATGACCGTGACCGAGGACGCGCTCGGAACGGTGCGCGGGCATTGGCGCCCGGAGCTGAAGAAGCGCCTGCTGATCGGCTCGCATATCGACACCGTGATCGACGCGGGCAAATATGACGGCCCGCTGGGCGTGGTCGCGGGCATCCTCGCTGTGCACGAGCTTGGGAAACGCAACGTCGATCTGCCGTTTGGCATCGATGTGCTGGCCTTCGGCGATGAGGAAGGCTCGCGCTTTCGTACCACGCTGGCCGGATCGTCAGCCTGTGCCGGCGCGTTCGACCGGTCTTCGCTCGGATTCCCCGACCGGAACGGCATTTCGCTTGCCGATGCGATCAAGGCCTATGGTCATAACGTCGATGCGATTCCGGCAGCGGCTTATGACCCGTCCGACGTCGTCGCATTTGTCGAAGTTCACATCGAACAGGGGCCGGTGCTTGAGGCACAGGGACTGCCGCTTGGCGTCGTCACCGGCATTGTCGGGCAGAGCCGAATGCGCGTCGTGGTTCTGGGGGAGGCCGGTCACGCCGGGACCGTGCCGATGCATATGCGTCGCGACGCGCTCGCCGGTGCAGCCGAGCTGATGCTGCTGATCGAGCGGACTGCATTGGAAAACCAGGACGACGGCATGGTGGCGACGGTCGGCCGCATCGAGGCGTCTCCCGGAGCGACCAACGTCATTCCCGGCCGCGTCGGCTTCTCGCTGGAATTCCGCTCGTCGAGCGATGCCAAGCGCAAGGCGGCGATCGCACAGGTCAAGGCGGACGCGCAGCGCATCGGTGTCAGGCGCAAACTGGAATTCGCCTTCGAGCCGTTCCACGAAACCAACACCACCGCCTGCACGCCGGAATTGCAAGACCTGATGGCCGATGCGATCGCATCGCTCGGGTTTGGATCGATCCGATTGCCATCGGGGGCCGGGCACGATGCGCAGGTGATGGCAAAGCTCTGCCCGATGGCGATGCTGTTCGTGCGCTGCAAGGACGGCATCAGTCACAATCCGGCCGAGTTCGCGAGCGAGGCGGATATGGGACTGAGCGTCGCGGCGCTGGTACGCTTCATCGAGGGACTGGCGGGCAAGTCAGCGGCAAAGTAGCAAATTGGGGCGCAGCATGGGCGACTTCATCGACGCCAATTTTCCGCGCGAAGTCGACTTTCTCAAAGCGCTGGTGCGCGTCCCCTCCGACAATCCGCCGGGCGATTGCGCGCGCCATGCCGAGGAATCGGCGCGTCTGCTCGAAGGTTTCGGTTTCGAGGTCGAGCGGCACCGGGTGCCCGACGAGATCGCGCAAAAGCATGGCATGGTGTCGGCCACCAATCTGATCGTGCGCGAGACTTTCGGCAGCGGCAGGGGGCCGGTGATTGCGATGAATGCGCATGGCGATGTGGTGCCGCCGGGCGAGGGCTGGACGCACGACCCTTACGGTGCCGAGGAGGTCAACGGCGCGGTGTATGGCCGTGGTGCCGCGGTATCGAAGTCGGATTTTGCGACCTATGCTTTCGCGCTGCTCGCACTGAAGAACAATCCCGCAGGTCTCGACGGCACGGTCGAATTGCATCTGACCTATGACGAGGAAATCGGGGGCTATGCAGGCCCCGACTGGTTATTGAAGCAAAAGCTGACCAGGCCGGACATCGCGTTCTCTGCCGGATTTTCCTATGCGGTCGTCACCGCCCATAACGGCGTGCTGCATCTGGAAGTGACGGTGCGGGGAAAGCAGGCCCATGCCGCCATGCCGGAAAGTGGCGCCGATGCGCTGGAAGCGGCAACGAAAATACTCGACGCGATCTACAAGGAGCGCAAAAAACTCAACCGTACGAAATCGAAATCGCCCGGCATCGGCGCGCCGAAAATCACGGTCGGATTGATCTCAGGCGGCATCAACACCAATGTGGTGCCGGACCGTGTCGTGATGCGGATCGATCGCCGTCTCATCCCGGAAGAGAAGGGCACCAGGGTCGAGCGCGACCTGATCGGGCTGATCAAGCGTGCCGGATCGGGCAAGGGCATCAAGGTGGACTGCAAGCGCGTGATTTTGGCCGAGCCGCTGAAGCCTAGGCTGGGCGTGAAGAAGGTTGTGGAAACGATTCAGCGCCACGCGAAACGCGAACTGAAAACCACGATCAAGGAAATGGGCGTGCCGCTTTACACCGATGCACGCCATTACAGCGCAGCCGGCATTCCGACGGTGCTCTACGGCGCGGGCCCGCGTTCGATACTGGAGGCGAACGCGCATTCGGCCAACGAGCACATCAAACTGTCGGACCTGAAGGCCGCGACAAAGATCGTGGAAGCGTCGCTGCGCGACTTGCTGCGCGCCTAGAACCCGACAACGCTTCCATACAGATCGTATTCGTCAGCCCGCTCGATCTTCACCTGGGCGAATTCGCCGACCCGCAGCGGGCGGCGGCTCGTAACATGCACGGCCCCGTCGATCTCCGGGGCGTCCGCCTTGCTGCGTCCTTTGCCGCCATGAGGCGTGATTTCGTCGATGAGAACCTGCTGGCGCGATCCAACCTTGCGCTTCAGGCGCCGCGCAGAGATCGCCTGCTGCTTCTTCATGAAGCGGTGCCAGCGCTCCTCTTTCACTTCCGGCGGAACCGCACCATCGAGTGCGTTCGATGACGCGCCGTCCACCGGTTCGTATTTGAAGCACCCGACGCGATCGAGTGCGGCTTCGCCGAGCCAGTCGAGCAGGAACTGGAAGTCGGATTCGGTCTCTCCCGGAAAGCCGACGATGAAGGTAGAGCGGATCGTCAGATCGGGGCAGACCTCGCGCCAGCGTGCGATGCGTTCGAGAGTCTTTTCCTGCGCTGCCGGACGCTTCATCCGCTTGAGCACGTCCGGGCTCGCATGCTGGAACGGGATGTCGAGATAGGGCAGCACCTTGCCCTCCGCCATCAACGGGATCACGTCGTCGACATGCGGGTAGGGATAGACATAATGCAGCCGCACCCAGACTCCGAGTTCTCCGAGCTCGCGCGCCAGCGGAACGAATTTCGCCTGTACCTCGCGATCATGCCATTGGCTCGTCGCATATTTCGTATCGACGCCATAGGCCGAGGTGTCCTGGGAGATGACCAGGAGTTCCTTGACGCCTGCCTTCACCAGCCGCTCGGCCTCGCGCAGCACGTCCGATGCCGGGCGGGAGACGAGGTCGCCGCGCAGCTTCGGAATGATGCAGAAGGTGCAACGGTTGTTGCAGCCCTCTGAAATCTTCAGATAGGCGTAGTGGCGCGGCGTCAGCTTCAGTCCCTGCGGCGGTACGAGATCGACGAACGGTTCGTGCACCGGCGGCAGCGCACGATGCACCGCGTCCATTACACTCTCGTATTGCTGAGGCCCCGTGATCGCGAGCACGTTTGGAAATCGTGCCGTGATTTTTTCCGGTTCGGCGCCCATGCACCCGGTTACGATCACCTTGCCGTTCTCGGCCATGGCTTCGCCGATCGCGGCCAGCGATTCCGCCTGTGCCGAATCCAGAAAGCCGCAGGTGTTGACGATGGTCACGTCGGCGCCGGCATGGCCGCGGGCGAGTTCATACCCCTCGGCGCGCAGCCGCGTGATGATGCGCTCGGAATCGACCAGAGCCTTGGGGCAGCCAAGCGAGACAAAGGATATGCGCGGTGCGGCGGTCATGAGCGTCGCTTAATGGAGAAACACGGGGCGTTAGGGCAGGCCGCGCGCCGGGTCAACCGCAAAAGCGGACGGCCGGTCCGCAAACGATTCCGGCGGAGCGCCGAGCCCAACCGGCGCGGCGTTCGCCGGGAGGTGGGAATAAAATGTCATGAAATCAATAGCTTGGTCCACCGAATGTAAAATCTTCGGAAAATCTTAACCAAATCGGCCTTTGATCCGGTCCGTTCGATGGCGTGCGTGTCCGGCTTCGCCAGGCCCTTGGCGCAAGCGGTGCGGCGGCCACAGGGGCTGAATCGGAATGCTCAACCTGCCGCGCCTTGCGATCCTCGGCGTCCTCGCCTTGACCCTGTCAGGGTGCGGGTCGCTATCGGTGTTCGAAGGCTTTCTGTCACCGGACGGCGGATTGGCCCAGCAAAAGCCCGCCACTGGCAAGGCTTATGTATTCCGCGGCATGGGCGGGCGTTTTGCCTCGTTCGAGATGGATTATCTGCGCGACAAGATCGCCGCGAGCGGCATCGAAGCCGAGACCTACAACCACATCAACTGGTCGGGTCCGGCTGACGAGGCGATTGCGCGCTACCGGCGCGCGCCGCAACCGATCATGGCGATGGGGCATTCGGCAGGGGGCGACGCCGCACTGGCCTTTGCCTGGAAACTCAAACGCGCCGGCGTTCCGGTCAGCCTGATCGTCACCTTCGATCCGACCCGCAAGGCGCCCGACGTGCCAAACAACGTCGATCGCTTCATCAATATCTACCAATCCATGAATTTCTTCGGCGGCGGCTATGTGCGGCAGGCGAGCGATTTTCGCGGTCATTTCTCGACCGTCGATCTGCGCAACTATTGGGAAGTCCTGCACGTCAACATGGTCAAAATCCGCGGCTTGCAGGACAAGGTCGTGGCCAAGGTCGTGCAGATTTCAACGCTGCCGGTTCAGCTTGACGGGCCGACCGTACCGATCCGCTACGTCATGCCGCGCGGCGAGCCGATCGAGTTGTGGGATTCAGGGGTCGGCATACGAAGCGAACCCGGCGATACCGTTCGTACGGTGGCGCAACGTTACGCCGTGCCGGTCTGGGCAGTGGCTCAGCTGAACGACATCAGCCCGAACGCGTCGCTCGAGCCGGGGCGCCGCCTGATCGTGCCGCGTCATCTGGAAGCAGCCGCGTTTGGGCCGGCCGTCACGAGCTTCGCGCCTGTGCGGCACTGACCGGCTCAAATGAACAGCGCGCGATCCGGTTGGGACCGCGCGCCGATAGCAGGCCCAATCGCGCGCTCTACTGAGTCTTCTTGCCGTCCTTGTCGTACTGCTTCAGGAACGCGATCAAATCGTTGATCCGCTTTTCGTCCTTCAGGCCGGCATAGATCATCTTTGTGCCGGGAATTTTGGCCCGCGGATTCTGGATATATTCCGCGAACACCTTCTCGTCCCACACGATGCCGGAATTCTTGTTGGCGTCCGAATAATTGTAACCCTCGATGGTGCCGGATTTGCGTCCGAACAATCCGTTCAAGACGGGGCCGACGCCATTCTTGGCGCCTTCGCCGATCTGGTGGCAGGCGCGGCATTGTACGTATACCTTTTCACCGGCTGCGGCGTCTTGCGCCTGCGCGGGCGCGGCGAACGCAAGGAAGGTCAGACTGGCGGCGGCTACAATCCTGATCATGAGGTCCTCGGGTTAGGGTCAGAGCGGTATGAAACGATATGCGGGGCCGGCGCGTTCCACCCGGCCGATGCCGGGCCACGCGATGTGGAATCCTATCAAGGGTATGCGGTCTTTCGTCAGTTGATCGAGCAGACGTTTGCGGGTCGCAACACCCCGGTCGTGTTCGAAATCCGCGCCGATGCGCCAGTCGGGACGCGCGAAAGAAATCGCGCTGTTGGCCAGGACGTCGCCGCCCACGATCAGTCGCTCTCCGCCGTTCTCGATCAGAACCGCCATATGCCCGGGGGTATGGCCCGGGGTCGCCAGATAGGTCAATCCAGGTGCGACGCTGTCGCCACCCTTGCGGCGCTCAACCTTCTTCTCGATGGTCTTGAGGATCCGCGCGGCGGCGAGAGCCATGCCCTTCAAAGCATCGGGCACCCGCGTTGCGGTGTCGGGGCTGATCCAGAAATCCCATTCCGCGGGCGAGATCACATAGGTCGCGTTCGGAAAGCGATCGGCATCGCCGAAGTCGTCGATCACACCAAAGAGATGATCGGCATGACCGTGGGTGAAAACGACCTTGGTGATGCTTTCGGCTGCAATTCCGGCAGCTTCGAGATTCTCCTGCAGTTTGCCGGCTGTCGCCTGAAAGTTCGGTCCTGAGCCCGCATCGATCAGAATGCGCTCATTGCCGGTTTTGACGAGGACGACGTTGGTCTGGGACGGGGCGCCGATCTCCGGCAGACCGTGAGCCCTGAACAGCGCGGCGGCTTCCTCGGGCGGCGTATCCGGCAAGTTGAAGGAGAGCGGCACGTTCAGTGTGCCGTCACTGACGATCAAAACCTCGATCGCGCCGACCTTGTAGGCGGCAGGCGATTGCGCGGCAAAGACCGGTGCATGGGGGAGCACAAGCGACGCGCTCAGGCCTGCCAGAAAGGCACGGCGATGCGGTCCGAACCGCATCGCTGTCTCTCGCTGAAGACGTGGCCTGCCCGACATCACGCGAAAATGTCGGCAACGATGCCCTGATACCAGCCCATATTCTCGGCCTGGGTTTGTTTGCGGAGTTCGGCATCTTCGCCAGTCTTCGAGACGAAGGTCTCGACCGCTGTGATCTTGCCGTCTTTCGGTTCGTAACGGCCGCCGACCTTCACGGTGTCGTCGGTCTCGATCAGGCTCCAGCAGGTGTTGGTGTAGCGGGCCGGGAAGGTCGGCGACTTTGTAAGCTCCCCGCGGATCACCATGGCTGCGACCTTGGCCTGACTGTTGGCGGAGAACGCCGATTTCGGCATGTCACCGGCAATGCTGGCATCGCCGAGAACATAGACATCTGGCACCTTGGCCGATTGCATGCTTTCGGGCTTGATCGGGCAGAATCCTGACTCGTTGGTCAGTCCGGCATCGCGCGCGATCTTGCCGGCCATCTGCGCCGGAATCACATTGACGAGTTGCGCCTTGTAATCGGCGAGATCGGTTTTCACCGTCATGGTCGACGGATCGACGCCCTTGATGCCGCCATGCATCTTCGGATCCTGCCATTCGACCATGCCGGGATAATGCTTTTGCCAGCCTTCGACGAACAGAGCTTGCTTGGAGAAGTTCGGCTTGGGGTCGAGGACGATAATCTTCGACTTGGTGTGACCCTTCTTCTTCAGAACATGCGCCATCATCGAGACGCGCTCGTATGGTCCGGGCGGGCAGCGATAGGGATTGGGCGGTGCCACCATCACGATTGTAGCGCCATCCTCCAGCGCATCGAGCTGCTTCTTCAGGAGCTGGGTCTGCGGGCCCGGCTTCCAGGCATGCGGCATGACTTCGCTCGCCTTTTCCGAATAGCCCGGGACGGAATCGAACTTGATATCGATACCGGGCGCGACCACGAGGCGGTCATAGGGGAGGGTGACCGCGCTCGCCAGCCGCACCGTCTTTGTATTCGGATTGATCTGCGCGGCCGGCTCGTGAACCAGCGTGACGCCATATTTCGCAAGCCCGGAATAATTGTGGGTGATCGACGAATAGGGACGGAAATCGCCGAGATAGAGATTGGAGTGGAAGCAGGTCACGAACTCCTTCAGCGGCTCGATCAGCGTGACGTGGACCGCGCCTTGGGAATCGCGTGCGACGTATTTTGCGACCGTGGCTCCGCCGGGGCCGCCGCCGATGACGACGACGCGGGGCTTTGCCTGCGCGATGGCAGGAGCGGCGAGCGTGCCCGCGGCAACGAATGCACCTGCACCGCCGATAAATTGTCTGCGATTGGTCTTCACGACTTTCCTCCCTCACGCTGCGCCGGCGCCGGAGCGATGCTCCCGAAATAGGCCGCCAGTGCCGCAATTTCCTCTGGTGATAACCGCCCCGCAATCGTTTGCATCACGGCGTGGTCGCGCTTCTTGGTCTTGTACTCGTTCATGATCTGGACGAACGCTTCTTCCGGCCATCCCACGATCGGCGGGATGCCGTCGAATCGTCCTGACACCTGGTGACAGGTCACGCATTCCGAAGACAGATATTGGCCGAACGCGCGGTCACCGGATGCGTGCGACAATGTCGCAGGAGCCGCCGCAAGACCTGTCAATGCCGCGGCGATCGCTGTTCCACATGTCAGCCTTCGCCACCCCTTGCGCATTCGCCTTACTCCACCTTCGGTCCTTTACCCGGCTCCGGGGTCACGTCGATGACCCGGGCACGCCCCGTCACTTCGGCCTTGCCGGGGGCGCAATTGGACATGCACGGATTCTTCTTCCAGAACGATTTTTCCGAGACCTCGCGGTCATCATCGAAAAAATTCGGCTCATTGGGAAGCTTGATCGTCCTAAAATTTTTGTCACTCAGCTCAAAATCTTCCGAAGTGATGATGTCGTTTAGAAAAAGCACGTAGGCGGTGATGGCGTAGAGTTCGTCGTTGGTCAGCGATTGCGCCGCACCGAACGGCATCGCCCGGCGGATATAGTCGATCACCGTCGAGGCATAGGGCCAGTAGGAACCGATCGACTTGACCGGGTCGTGGGTCGCAAGGCTTCCGGCGCCGCCGGACAGGATCGGCCAGCGGCCGGCGCTTTCGCCAAATTCGCCATGGCACGAGGCGCAGCGCTCCACGTAGAGCGGCTCGCCCTGTTTCACGGTGCCTTTGCCGACCGGAAGACCCTGACCATCCGGACGGACATCGATGTCCCAGCCTGCGATTTCCTCGGGCGTGGCCTCGCGGCCGATATTGAGTTTCTTTGCGGCGACCGCGGCCGGCTTGGCTTGAGCGGCGTCCGGCTTTTTCTGCGCCGAGGCGGTGCCGAGCGTCACGGCCAGGAGGGCAGAGGCGGCAAGCAGCGCAAGTTTACGACACTTCGACATTTTCAACCTCGCCGTTCTTGTGCACGTGCCACGTCTGGATGCCGTTATTGTGGTAGATTGAATTTACGCCGCGGACCTTGCGCAGCTCGTCCTTGGTGGGTTGCACGTAACCGGTCTCGTCCATGGCCCGGGATTGCAGGAGCAGTTCGCTGCCGTCCCAGTCGAACTCGAAATAGAAGCGGGTGACGGCCTTGTCCCAGACCGGGCCATCGAGCCGGGCCGTCCGCCAGTTGCGGCCGCCGTCGAGCGAAACATCGACGCGCGCGATCTTCCCGCGTCCGGACCAGGCGATGCCCGAGAGGACGGTAAATCCCGACTTGTGGTTGAGCGGCATCTGCGGAGACGGGTTGGTAATGACCGACTTCGCATCCATCACGTAGGTGAAGCGGCGTGCCTTACCGTTCTCGAGGAGGTCGGTATATTTCGAGGTTTCTTCGCGGTGATGCCATGGCTGATCGCCGACTTCGATCCGGCGCAGCCACTTGACCCACATATTGGCTTCCCAGCCGGGGATGACCGCGCGGACCGGATAGCCATTTTCCGGATACAGCATCTCGCCGTTCATCCGATACGCGATCAGCACATCGTCCAGCGCCTTGGCGAGCGGCAGCGAACGGGTCATCGCGGCGGAGTCGGCGCCTTCGAGCAGCAGCCATTTCGCGTTGGTCTTGAGGCCGGCTTCTTCGAGAAGGGTCTTGAGCGGCACGCCCGTATACATCACGCAATGCACCATGCCATGCGTGTACTGACAGCCATTGAGCTGCGCGCCGCGCCACTCCATCCCTGAATTTGCCGCACATTCGCAGAAGTGAGCCCGGTTCACGCGCGGCATCCGCTTGATGTCGTCGAGCGTGAAGATCAGCGGCTTGTCGACGAGTCCGTGCAGGATCAGCCGGTAATCGGCCGGATCGACTTCGGCGATACCGGAATGGTGCCGCTCGAAGCACAAGCCGTTCGGCGTGATCGGACCATCGATTGCGTGCAGCGGCGTGAAACTCACCGAGCTTTCGCGCGAGGCCGTGAGCCATTCGACATCGCGCCGAATGATGTCCTTCTCAAAGTCCGACGGCTTGCCATAGCCGCGCACCGCGACGCCTTCACCGAGGACGCGGGTCCAGTCCGGAACATTCGGCGGCTGATTGGCGGGATTGCCTTGTCGCGCACCTGCGAAAGCGGTGCCGGAGGCCAGTGCGCCGCCGGCGGCAAGACCGGTGCGCAGAAATCCGCGGCGTGACGTGAAACTCTTCATGCGACGCCTCCCATCAGGCTCAATTTCATCGATGCGTATATTTGCATGTGTAAGACCAAAATTTTTTACGCGCCCATCACCCGCACATTCGTCAGCTCTTTCGGAGCGACGACTTTCTTCTTTGCGAGATAATTCATCACGACGTCCCAGATCGGCGGGCCCTCGGTCCCTTCGTTGACGCTCGCCCATCCGGCAACGGTATAGTCGCGCTGCGGTTCGATCGGCTTGCCTGTCCGGAGCAGCGTCATGTCGGAAATGCGCTGTCCGCCGGGCTTGCTGACATCGATGGTGTAGGACATGCCGCCGACCCGCACCATGTCGCCGCCCTGCTGATAATAGGGATCCGGATAGAACAGGTTGTCCGCGACATCCTCCATCACCTCCTTGAGCCGCGCGCCGGTCATAGTCATGCGGTAGGCATTCGGATAGGTGATCGCTGTGGCGTTGTAGACATCCTCGCGGGTGATGTCCTGACCGGGCAGGAGCGAGGCGCCCCAACGGAATCCGGGGGACAGCGCGATCTCGGCGTCGCGTTCGGACAGAAGCGCATCGCAGATCACGTCATCCAGTGTGCCGTTGAAATTGCCGCGCCGGTAGAGAACGGTCTCGGTGCGGGCAACGCTTTCGCCGAGCATCTTCTCATGCGGCTTGCGGATCGCATCGATTTTCGCGGCCATTTCGGCATCCGGCGCGATCACGTCGGCGAAGACCGGGATCAGACGGTAGCGATAACCCTTGACCTCGCCGCCCTGCACGTCGAGGTCGAGCCGCGACACGAATTTTCCGTGACTGCCAGATGCGACCAGCAAGGTCTTGCCGACTTTGACCACATCGGGAAGCGCGTCGTGCGTATGCGCGGTCAGGATCACGTCAATGCCGGAGACGCGCGACGCGAGCTTGCGGTCGACATCGAAGCCGTTATGCGACAGCAGCACGACCAGTTGCGCGCCGTCCTTGCGAACCTTCTCAACATTAGCCCGCAAGTCGTCCTCGCGGATTCCGAACGACCAGTTCGGGATCATCCAGCGCGGATTGGCGATCGGGGTGTAAGGGAATGCCTGGCCGATCACGGCGACCTTGACGCCGCCGCGCTCGAACATCGCCGACGGCTTGAAGGCCGGTTCGTCCCATTCAGTGTCCCGGGTGTTCTGGCCGAGGAACGGGAAGCCGAGACTGTCCACGATCTCCTTGACGCGGTCGGCGCCGAGCGTGAACTCCCAGTGGCCGACCATGGCATCCGGCTTGATGAGCGCCATGCAGTCGACCATGTCCTGGCCTTTTGACTGCAGCGACGTGTAGCTGTTCTGCCAGGTATCGCCACCGTCCAGAAGGAGCACACGGTCGCCACGCTCGGCGCGGATGCTTTTGATGACAGTCGCGATCCGGTCGAGGCCGCCAAGACGGCCATAGGTTTTGGCCAGCGCGGCAAAGTCGGGATAGGCGAGGGCGTAGGCTTGGGGCGAACCGGCCGGAATCCCGTAATAATCCAGCAAAGCTTTGCCGGTGATATGCGGGACGAGGCCCTTGACTTCGCCGGTGCCGAGATTGATCGACGGTTCGCGGAAATAGACCGGGCGCAGTTGTGCGTGAATATCGGTGATGTGCACCAGTGTGACATTGCCGAGCGGCTCAAAGCGCAGCAGATCGTTCTGTGTCAGCCGCTGCTGCGCAAAAGCGGAACTCCAGCCGGCCGGAACGATGGCTGCGGTGGCAGCGGCCAGCTGAATGAAATCGCGCCTGGAAATCATGCACGCCTCTTCCGTTCCCGGTCTTGGCCGGGCGAACAGGACCGGGCGTTCCGGGCCGGACCGGCCTGGAACGGATTTGGTTGGCTCGTCAGAGCACCTTGATTGAGTCTTCGCCGACGATCTTGGATCCGTCGTCGTCGATCCAGGTCAGAACCACCGGACCGGATTCCATCGCCTTGAACTTGAACTGGATGTAAGGGTTCGCGGAGATCGCCGGTTCGAAGTCCGCCGAAAACACTTCCTTGCCGTTTACGGTGGCGATGAATTTGTTGAGGATCTTGCGCGGGATCACCTTGCCGTCGGCGCTCTTGCGCTGACCGGTTTCCATGGTGTGCGACACAAGCGCTTTCACCTCGACGATGTCGCCTTTCTTGGCTTCCTTCTTGTCGAGCTTGATGCGCGGTTTGGCTGTAGCCATTAAAGTCTCCTGAAAGTGATGATACGGAGTTGCGGTCGTTGACGATTATCCGCCGCAGCCGCCGATCGTGACCTTCACCTGTTTCTTGCCGGTATAGAACTTGCCGTCGTTGGTCTTTGCGATTGCGACGATGTTCTGCGTGTTGGCAAGGCGGATGCGGGTGTTTGCTTCCGCAACGCCGCTCGCGGGGTTGAAGTGGAAGGTCGCGACGCCGGCGTTCGGATTGCCATCCGCAAGCACAATCACTTCTTTGACGTAGTCGCTGTCCGTCATCGGACTTTCGACCGAGACCGTGATCGGAACGGTGTTTCCGTTCTCCGCAATTTCCGGAAGATCCAGCTTGACCTTGCCTTCGACCGGTGTTGCGCCACCGGTGAATTTCTTCGCCATCTCGTCCAGATTATTGGCAGCGTAAGCTGGCGCGGCCGATTGTCCCAAGGCGGCCGCTGCGATCGCTGCGGCGCCCACAAACAACGTTTGCCGGCGCGTGATCGATATCGTCATTTCATCCTCTCCTGTACGCGTCGCCGACATCTGGGCGACGCGAGGCCGAACTTCAATGATGGCAGCGGATTCGCACGACAGGACTCCGGCAGCAAGCGCCGTTTGCCTCACGTTTCCTCGCCGTCGTCCGCTTATATCACGGAACATATTCATTACGTTGAAAGTGTTTACTGAAATCCGGCGCGATGCGCAACGATTATTCTCTGTTGCGGCGCACAAAAAGCAAAAGCTTCTCATGCGAAGAAATGCATGTATTGTTCTTTCCAAACGGCACTTGATCTTGAAGGCCGATGCTTCGTACAGCCAATGGCGAAGCGCAGAATAAGCGGGAGAAAACGCGTGAGATTCATATCAGCTATCGCTGCGGCCGTTTATATCGGCGCGCTGTCTGCGGTCGGTGTCGCGATTGCGCAGGACGCCGAAACCGAGAAGGCAATCGAACGCTATCGGCAGATGCTGAAGGAGGATCCGTGGAGCAATCCGGGCCTGCTCGATTCCGATCGCGGCGAAGCATTGTGGAAAACGCCGCGCGGTCCGAAGAACGTTTCGCTGGAACAATGCGATCTCGGAAAAGGGCCTGGGAAGGTTGAGGGGGCATTCGCGGAACTTCCGCGCTACTTCAAGGACGCCGATCGCGTCATGGATGTGGAAACGCGCTTGCTGTGGTGCATGGAGCAGCTGCAAGGCTTCAATCGCGCGGATCTCGTCAAGCGTCCGCATCCGGGCGGGGGGCAGCCGGTCAAGGAACTCGGCGCGATCGCGACCTGGGTCGCCAACCAGTCGTCGGGACAGAAATTTGCGGCGAAGCTCGACCATCCGAAGGAAAAGGAAGTGGTCGCGCTTGGCGAAGATCTGTTCTTCCGGCGCTCCGGACCGTTCGATTTCTCGTGCGCGACCTGCCACGCGGCCGAAGGCCTGCGCATCCGTCTGCAGGGCTTGCCGTATCTCGCGGACCCGAAAGAAGCCCGCAAGGTCGTCGGTGAGTGGCCGGCCTATCGGGTGTCATCGACACATGTCATGACAATGCAGCACCGCTTGTATGACTGCTATTGGCAGATGCGGATGCCGCAACTGCAGCTCGGCTCGGACGTCAGCATCGCACTGATTGCCTATCTCACCAAGCAGGCGACGGGCGGCGAGATCGCCGCGCCCGGTCTGAAGCGTTGAGCGAAGGAGCAAGATCATGAACAAGGTTTCCTTCGCCATTGTTGCCGCTGCGGTCATTGCCGGATCTGCGGCGCTCGCCCAGCAAAAGCCGGCAGTCCCGCCTGGTGCCGCCGATGCCGCGATCAAGGCTGCGTTCCCTGGCGCGCCCGAGCAATTCATCCCGCGCCTATCGCAGGACGAGACGATGAAGCAATGCTCCGCCGCGCATAACAATCCGTCGAAAGACGTCGCGGATGCGATCCAGAAGCGCGAGAAGGCGACCATCGAATATCCAGCCGACGGAAAATTTATCGGCGACTGGAAAAAGGGCGAGGCGCTGGCACAGAGCGGTTACGGCATGCGCTTCACCGACTATCCCCCGACTCGGGCCAATGGCGGCAATTGCTACGCCTGCCATCAGATCACCAAGCAGGAAGTCAGCTACGGCACGCTCGGCCCGAGCCTTTATCAATACGGCAAGCTGCGCGACTTCAAGGACGCCGAGGTGAAGGCGGTCTACGAGAAAATATATAACTCCCACGCGGCGCTTCCGTGTTCGAATATGCCACGCTTCGGCACGAATAAGGTATTGACCATCGAGCAGATCAAGGATGCTGTGGCGCTCCTGATGAGCCCCGACAGTCCGGTGAACAAGGACTGAAGAATTTAAGCATTTCACGGGCCGGCGCGATCATCGTGCCGGCCGAACTTCATGGAGACAGACATGACCTCGTCGAAGACCAGCCGGCGCGGGTTCATTGGCGCACTGGCCTTGTCGGGCGCCGCGCTCGGTGCATCGCGGGCCGTTGCCGCGCCGGCCAAACTCAGCCTCAGTGATATTAAGAAGGACACCGATGTCGCCTGCCTCTATCACTGCGATTTCGGCGATGTCGGGCGGTTCTCGCAGATGCTGACCAACATCAACAATCACCTGTCGGCCTATGAATTCGACTCGCTGCGGGTGAAGCTCGTGATCGTTGCGCATGGCGCGGGCATCAAGTTCTTCCTCGCCGACCGCTCGGGCACGCCATGGGAAAAGGATCAGATCGACGACGAGATCTACAAGCGCTTCGTCGGCCTGACCAAATTCGGGGTCGAGGCCTATCTCTGCGAAATCACCTATAAGCGCCAGAAGATCGATATGGCCAAGACGCGCAACGATCCGTTCCTGAAATTCGTGCCGTCGGGTGTCGCGACCGTCGCGGAATTGCAGGGCAAGGGATTCGCCTATCTGAAGGTGGGTTGAGCATAGACGGGGAGGCTGCCAAGGAGAGGTAGCCTCAGCTGTTCGCCTTCAGATAATCGACAAGGCTCGTCTTCTCGTAAGCTTTGTCGACGACGAACCGGAACATCGACAGGAACGGCTTCGGTTCCATATAGCCCTGCCAGCGCGCCACTTCGCGCGCCTGCGGCGGCTTTTGCGCGAGGCCGTCGGCGCGCTCGGGAAAGAACTGGAAGGTGGGGGTCGCACGCACGCCGTATTTGCGGGCAAATTCCTTCTCGGTCAGACGCTGCCCATCGAAATCCGTAACCTCCCGCGCGCCGATGATGTTGAGCTGCAGGAGCTCGAAACGATCCTTGATGAAGGACTCGATCGCCGGGTCGGCAAGATTGATCTCATGGATCTTCTTGCAATAGGGGCAGCCCTTGAGCTCCCACATTATGACGAAGCGTTTACCCTTGTCGGCCGCCTCCTTCAGGTCATCGTTCAGATCGAGCAGGCTCTCCAGAAACCAGGGTCTGGTATAGAGCCCGTCGTCATTCAGCTTGAGCCCAGACGCCACCGCAGGCAGCGGTGCGAAAAGCGCTCCGGCCCCGGCAAGCAGGGCACGGCGGGTCAGCGACGATGGCCGGGTTGTCGTATGCATGATTTTACAACTATATCTCCGCAACGGTTCGCTGCAAAGGTGTCGCCCGTGCGGATGCTGAAACTCATCGTTGTCTTCACTGCATTGCTCGGCATGGCGCTGCCGGCGCTATCGGCCGAACTGGTCATGTACCGCCGGGCCGGCTGCCCCTATTGCCTCGCCTGGGATCGCGAAATCGGCCCGGTCTACCCGAAAACCGAGATCGGCAAGACACTGCCGCTGCGCCAGGTGCATCTCGACCGGGGCAAGGACAATTCAGTCGAACTGAAGAGCCCGATCCGGTACACGCCGACCTTCGTCCTCGTCGAGGAGGGCCGGGAAAAGGCCAGGATCGAGGGTTACCCGGGTGAATTCTTCTTTTGGGGCGTTTTGGAAAAGCTTTTGCTCTAGTCCGAACGCAATTTGAAAGTTCCATCCCTTTCCAATACTTGCAGGATGGCGCATGTATTGTCGCATCCGTGACGGAGCGACGACATGGCGACCGCGCTGGCCCGAAAGCCGAAAAAACCCGATCTCGACATCGACGACTTGCTGAAAAACGCGCAGGCCGCGAGCGAATTTCTGAAAGCGCTGTCGCATGAGGCGCGGCTCGTGATCCTGTGCCTTCTGATCGAGGGCGAAAAGTCGGTCTCCGAAATCGAACAGCTTCTTAATTTGCGGCAGCCGGCGGTATCGCAGCAGCTGGCCCGGCTGCGCGCCGACGATCTGGTCGAAACCCGCCGCGACGGCAAGAACATCTATTACTCGCTGGCACGTCCCGAAGTGCGCCAGGTGATCGAGGCGCTGCATGCCGCGTTCTGCTCTCCGAAGGCCTGACCATGTTTGACGACATCCCGCTCAACCTCCTGCGATTCGCGCTCGGCCTCGGCCTTGGCGCGGCATTCGGTTTTGTGGCGCGGCGCGGCCGCTTCTGCACGCTCGGAGCGATTGAGGATTCGGTCTACGCCAACGACACGCGGCGCCTGCGCAGCTGGCTTTTGGCGATCGCCGTTGCGATCGTCGGCGTGCACCTGCTTGAGGCTCATGCCGAACTCGACCTGACGAAGTCGATCTATACCGGTTCGCGTCTTGAACTCGGCGCGCTCATTCTTGGCGGACTCATCTTCGGCTTCGGCATGGCGCTGAACGGGACCTGCGGCATGGGCACGCTGCGCCAGATCGGGGGCGGCGATCTTCGCGCTGTGATCACGTTCCTTGTGATGGGTGTGACCGCGATGATGACCATGCGCGGCCTGACCGGGGTCGCGCGTGTCGCGGTGACCGATCCGCTTTCAGTCGATCTCGGGGCATCGGCGACGCAGCGTTTGCCGATACTTGCGGGATTGAGCGGGCAGGGCGTCACTATCGCGGCCGTCGTCATCGGTATTACGATCGCGCTGTATGCCTTCGCGCATCGCGGGTTCCGTGCAACGCCGCGCTTCGCGATCACCGGTCTGTTGATCGGCCTGATCGTGGTCGGCGGCTGGTGGGCCACCGGCATTGCCGGATACGATTCATTCGACTCGCGCCGGATCGAATCCTTCACCTTTGTCGGGCCCCTGGGCGAGACGCTGCTCTACTCCATGCTGTCGACCGCGTTGTCGATCGACTTCCCGATCGGTGCGGTCGTCGGCTTTGTGTTCGGCGCATTCGTCGCCGCGGCGACCGACGGGACCTTCCGCTGGCAAATTCCGGCAAGTGCCGCAGACTTCCGGCGCCGTGTGATCGGCGCCTTCATGATGGGCTTCGGCGGCATCACCGCGCTCGGCTGCACGATCGGACAGGGCTTGACCGGGGTCTCGACACTGTCGGTCGGATCGCTGATTGCCATCGTGTCGATCGTGGGCGGTGCACGGCTTGGTCTGTGGTGGGTGGTCGAGCGCGGCCGGCGCAGTGCGAAGCCTGTCCTCGGTGCGCCGGTCGCCGCCGCCGCGGGCAATCTGCGCATGACGCGAGTCAGCTGTACCGAACCGTGATACACGGCGGCCGGCGCCCTGAAATTTGACCGGTCAAACGGTGAGAACGTTGCGCCGCGCGATCTGTGCGCGGCGTTGACACGTTGCGGTCGCTAACGAACAATATCGGATAACAGGAGAGCATGACCGCAATGCGGTACATGCGGCTTCGACTGCGCCTTGCGACAGCACAAGAACACATTGGGAGGAATGACGATGACCGACAACATCACGCGCTCTTCGGTGCGCTCTGGTATCGACCGGCGTACGCTTTTGAAATATTCCGCAGCCGGCAGTGCGGCGATCGCGACCAGCGGCGTCTACATGCCGGCCATTGCACAGCAGAAGCCGATCAAGATCGGCTTCGTCTCGCCGCAAACCGGTCCGCTTGCGGCGTTCGCCGAAGCCGACAATTTCGTCCTCGCCCAGGTGCGCGAGGCGACCAAGGGAGGCATTAAGACGGGCAATACCACGCGGCCGATCGAGATCGTGGTGCGCGACAGCCAGTCCAATCCCAACCGAGCCGCCGAGGTCGCAAAGGAACTCATCGTCCGCGACAAGATCGACTTGATGCTCGCCGCCAATACGCCGGAGACCACAAACCCGGTCGCGACCCAGTGCGAGATCGAGGAGGTCGCCTGCGTCACCAACAACTGCCCGTGGCAGCCGTATTTCATCGGACGGCAGGCCAATCCCGGCGATCCCAAGAGCTGGAAGCCGTTCAACTACACCTATCACTATTTCTGGGGGCTTGAGGACGTCATCGCCGTCTTCACCAACATGTGGAGCCAGCTCGACACCAACAGGATCGTCGGCGGTCTGTTCCCGAACGATGCTGACGGCAATGCCTGGGGCGACAAGGTGGTCGGGCTACCGCCGGCGCTCGACAAGGCCGGCTTCAAGCTGTTCGATCCGGGCCGCTATCAGAATCTGACCGACAATTTCTCCGCCCAGATTGCGGCCTTCAAGGGCGCCAATGCTCAGATTCTCACCGGCGTCGTGCTGCCGCCGGACTTCACCACCTTCTGGAAACAGTCGATCCAGCAAGGCTTCAGGCCGAAGGCGGCGTCGGTCGGCAAGGCGCTGCTGTTCCCGGTTGCGCTCGAAGCCCTCGGCAAGGACGGCCACAATCTGTCGACCGAGGTGTGGTGGACACCGAACCATCCGTTCAAGTCGTCCTTGAATGGCATGAGCGCCAAGCAGCTCGGCGACGCCTATGAGCAGGCCTCCAAGAAGCAATGGACGCAGCCGATCGGCTTCGTGCACTCGTTGTTCGAGGTCGGGATCGATGTGCTCAAGCGTACCGCGCAGATCGGTGACGCCAAGGCGACCGTGGATGCCATCCAGAAGACCGACCTGCAAACCGTCGCGGGTCCGGTGAAATGGGACGGCAAGAACGTGCCGCCGTTCGCCGCCAAGAACATTGCCAAGACGCCGCTGGTGGGCGGTCAGTGGCGGATCAAGGACGGCAACAAGTACGAGATCGTTGTCACCGACAACCGTACCGCGCCGAATATCCCCACCGGCGGCAAGATGGAAGCGATCGTTTGACATCGGCCTGCCCTCATCCTTGTGAGGCTGGGCAGGGCAGATCGTGTGAGAAGCAGACAGGGGCCGGGGATCATGCCCGGCCCTTATTTATCGAAGTCGAAGCTGAGTATCGTTTTGTATGCTCCTGGAACTGCAAGGCATATCCAAGTCCTTCGGCTCCGTCGTGGTCGCCGACAATATCGATCTGTCGGTGCGGGCCGGCGAGGCACTGGGAATCATTGGACCGAACGGGGCAGGCAAGACGTCGCTGTTCAATCTGATCGCGGGTGGCATTTTTCCCGCCTCCGGGACGATCCGTCTGGACGGCAAGGACATCACACGCACCAATCCTAACCAACGATGTATCGCGGGAGTGGGGCGCTCGTACCAGATACCGCAACCGTTCGAGAACCTGACCGTCTTCGAGAACCTGCTGGTGGGTGCGGTCTACGGTCGCGGCAAGAACGAACGCGACGTGATCGATGCCTGCGGCCGGATCCTCGATCTGACGCATCTGCTGCCGCGGGCCAATGTGCCAGCCGGCCGGCTGACTCTGCTCGAACGAAAGCGCCTCGAAATGGCGCGCGCCCTTGCGACCGGACCGCGCCTGTTGCTGCTCGATGAGATCGCCGGCGGACTGACCGAAGGCGAATGCCAGGATCTCGTGCAGACGATCAAGACCATTCACGCAGAGGGCACGACCATCGTGTGGATCGAGCACGTGGTCCATGCGTTGCTCGCGGTCGTGAGCCGGCTTGTCGTGCTCAATTTCGGAAAGAAGATCGCGGAAGGCCATCCGCGCACGGTGATGAATTCACCTGAGGTGCGGCAAATCTATATGGGGATCGAAGCGTAATGGCGCTGCTCGAAACCCGCGCGCTCAAGTCGTTCTACGGTGACTTCCAGGCGCTGTACGGCATCGACACCTATCTCGACCGCAGCGAGACGGTTGCGATCATCGGTGCGAACGGGGCCGGCAAGTCAACCTATTTGAAGTCGATCGCAGGACTGATCCGGAACGACCCGGACAGTGTGATCTTCGACGGGAGCGCTATCGGAACGATGCCAGCCGCATCCGTCATGAAGCTCGGCATCTCGCTGGTACCGGAAGGACGGCGGCTGTTTCCCTCCCTTACGGTCGAGGAAAATCTCCTGATCGGCCGCTACGGCCGGCAAGCTCCCGGGCCGTGGTCGCTTGAGGAAATCTACCGGCTGTTTCCGGTGCTGCGCGAGCGGCGCAATGCTGCAAGCACCACGCTGTCCGGCGGCCAGCAGCAGATGGCGGCGATCGGCCGCGCGCTGATTTCCAACCCGCGCGTGCTGCTGTGCGACGAGATCAGTCTCGGACTCGCTCCGATCGTGATCCGTGACATCTACGCGGCGCTGCCGCGCATCAAGGAGACCGGAACCAGCGTGATCATTGTCGAGCAGGATATCGTGCAGGCCCTTCAGGTCGCCGACCGAGTCTACTGCTTCCAGGAGGGACGTCTGTCGCTTGCCGGCCGTCCGCGCGAACTGTCGCGCGAGCAGATCCACAACGCCTATTTCGGTTCGTGAGGGACCATGGCGGAGTGGATCAACACCATTATCCAAGGCATTCTGCTCGGCGGACTGTATGCGCTGTTCGCAGCCGGCCTGTCGCTGATCTTCGGCATCATGCGCCTGGTCAATCTGGCGCATGGCGATCTGATCGTTCTCGCCGCCTTCGCCATCCTCGCAATCGCTGCGTGGTTCGGCCTCGATCCATTCCTGGCGACGCTGTTTGCCATACCCGTCATGTTCGCGATCGGATTCGGATTGCAGCATGTGCTGCTGAACCGCACGCTCGGCCGCGATCTGCTGCCGCCGCTGCTTGTGACCTTCGGCCTGTCGATCATCATCCAGAACGGTCTTCTTGAGGCGTTCTCGGCGGACAGCCAGTTGCTGCGGTCCGGCGACATCGGGACCGCATCGATCTCGCTGGGCGGAGGGGTGGCGTTCGGTGTGCTGCCGCTGATCACGTTCCTGTCGGCGATCGGTGTGATTCTCGGTCTGAATTTTCTATTCTATCGCACCGAACTTGGCCGCGCCTTCCGGGCCACCTCGGACGACCTCGAAGTCGCGCAGGTCATGGGCATCGATCCCCGCCGCATCTTCGCTGTTGCCATGGGCATCGCGATGATCGTCGTGACGATCGCCGCCCTCTATCTCGGCATGCGGGCCAATTTCGACCCGACGATCGGACCGGCGCGGCTCATCTATGCGTTCGAGGCGGTGATCATCGGCGGGCTCGGGAGTCTGTGGGGCACGCTGATCGGCGGCATCATCATCGGGCTCGCGCAGACCATCGGCGCTGCCATCAATCCCGAATGGCAAATCCTCGCCGGGCACATCGCGTTTCTGATCGTGCTCGTGCTCAAGCCGCGCGGATTGTTCCCGCGCGCATTCGATTGAGGCCGGCCGATGGATCTGTTTTGGCAAGTCGCCAGCTGGCAGCAGAACAAGACCGACAAGGCCAGACGCTCGGCCAGCGAAGCGCCGGTCGCGCGCCGCTACACCAGCCAGATTGGCGGCGGCTACGGCCGCGCCCTTGCGGGGCTGGCCGTTGCGGTCGTCGGATTTCTGATCCTGTTGCCGACATTCGCGAGCCGCAACGCAATCCAGGACCTGATCTTCATTTTCTACATGCTCGCGCTGGCGCAGTATTGGAATCTGCTCGCGGGCTACGCCGGCCTGGTGTCGGTCGGCCAGCAGGCCTTTGTCGGCCTCGGCGCTTACCTGTTGTTCGCGCTGACGATTTTCGGCGATCTCGATCCGATCCTGGCGATCATCCTGGCCGGCGCCTTTGCCGGCCTGTGCGCCGTGCCGACTGCTTTCGTGGTTTTCCGGCTGCGGGGCGCCTATTTCGCGATCGGGACCTGGGTGATGGCCGAGGTCTATCGTCTAGTGCTTGCGCAATTCAAGTCGTTGGGGGGAGGCACCGGGACATCGCTGCCCCCGTCCGTCACCAACGGCGTTTTCGGCATCGAATGGGTCAAGACCGCGTTCGACGTGCGGACGCCTGCGGCCCGCGATATCGTCACCTACTGGATCGCGCTTGCGCTGGTCGTCGGAACAGTATTTGTGGTCTATTGGATATTACGTTCGCGGCGAGGGCTTGCACTTGCGGCTATTCGCGATTCAGAAATCGCGGCTGAGAGCGTCGGCATCGACAATTTCCGGACCAAGTTCTGGGTCTTCGTCTTTGCCGCGATCGGCACCGGCATGGTCGGCGCGCTGATCTATCTGCAAAAAGCCCGTATCTCGCCCGATGCCGCCTTCTCGGTGCTCGACTGGACCGCTTATGTGATCTTCATCGTGGTGATCGGTGGCATCGGCACGCTGGAAGGTCCGATCATCGGTGTGATCATCTTCTATCTGATGCAGACCTATCTTTCGAGCTACGGGACCTGGTACCTCATCCTTCTGGGCGCGCTCGCGATCGTGATCATGCTGTTCGCGCCCAAGGGAATCTGGGGATATGTGTCGGAACGGTGGGGGCTCGTGCTGTTTCCGGTGCGGCGCACACTAAAGGTCACACGGCCAGATTGACGTATCGCGGCCGCCGCGGTTTCGCGCGAATCTCTGCGTCTCCCGGTGAATCCATCCTCACGGCAAACGAACCGCCGTCTGTCCCCGGCCAAGCTGATCCAATTGCGGTGGCCGGTCGTAGCCGGAGATAGGCGGAGGATGAGATGAAAGCAGCGATCGCCTATGTGGCAACACTTCTTACCTTCGGTGCGGTCGACTTCGTGTGGCTGAGTGTGATGGCCAATCGCCTGTACCGGCCGACGCTCGGCGATATGCTGCTAGATGAGGTGCGGATCACCCCGGCCGTCATTTTCTATCTGCTCTATCCCTTGGGCGTCGTCGTCTTTGCCGTACTCCCGGCATTGAAGGCGAACAGCCTTGGCGCAGCTGTCGGACTGGGCGCATTGTTCGGATTGATCGCTTATGCCACCTACGATTTGACGAATTTCGCCACGCTGAAGAACTGGAATCTGACGATTACGATTGCCGACATGGCTTACGGAGCGGTTGCATCCGCAATTGCTGCGGCTACGGCCTTTGCTGTCGTCAAATGGTTTGCGCCGAACTGACTGTCACTGCATCGGGCGGAGCCGGTAGTGGCTCACGCCCCAGACCCGTCCGCCGGCGTGACCGAACAGCCCCATGGTCGCGAGCAGGAACAGCCGCCAGCGGCGCCGCCAGAGACCGGCATCGGCGCCGTACACGCTTGATAGAACCAAATCGATCGCGTCGCGGTTCGCGTCGAAATTCTTGAGCCAGTGCTGTGCCGTTCGGCTGTAATGCGTTCCGCTCCAGCGCCACTCGCGTTCGACCGCGAAACTTTCCGGAAAATGATGCATGAGGTCGTGACTCGGCATGATTCCGCCGGTGAAGAAATGCTGGGCGATCCAGTCTGCCTTGTCGGTGTGTTCGAACCGGTAGGGCGACTTCTCGTGCGAAAAGATGTGGATGTAGAGGCAGCCGTCCGGCTTGAGCCAGCTTGCAATCCGTCCGAGCAGGATCCGCCAATTCGCCATGTGCTCGAACATTTCGATCGAAACGACGCGATCGAACCTGCGATCGGTTTTGAAGTCATTCATATCGGCAGTGACGACGTCAATATTGGTAAGGCCGCTCTCGCCGGCTCGGTGCATGATGAAGTCGCATTGCGAATGCGAATTGGAAACTGAGAGAATGCGGGCATTCGGATAGCGCTCCGCCATCCAAAGCGACAGCGAACCCCAGCCGCAGCCGAGCTCAAGAATCTCCTGACCGTCAGCGAGTCCGGCATAGTCGCATGACGCCGCGAGCGCGCGTTCCTCGGCCAATGCGAGAGAATCGTCCTCACCTTGAAACAGACAGCAGGAGTACTTGAGGCGCGGGCCAAGAAAGTTACGAAAGAAGGCGGCGGGCAGCTCGTAATGCTGCCGGTTCGCATCTGAGGTATTGAGCGCGACCGGAAAGCCGGACATTGCGCGCGCGAATTCAGGCGCAAGGGGTGGCGAGGCTGCCAATTCGCGATCGGTCCGGGACACCAGCCAGCCGATCCCCGCGCGCGTAATCGGGTCCGGCCATGCGATGCGTTCGCCGAGCGAGATGACCTTTTCGCGCAAGCCCATCGATGTCTCCTTGTAATGAGC
Source organism: Pseudomonadota bacterium (assembly GCA_049324435.1). Taxonomy (GTDB): domain Bacteria; phylum Pseudomonadota; class Alphaproteobacteria; order Rhizobiales; family Xanthobacteraceae; genus Pseudorhodoplanes. Next base: position 4,804 of record JBMOOQ010000062.1, on the reverse strand, counting down.
GCGGCCGGTCTCTAGAGCCGGATCAAGGGCTGCAGCATGCGTCCGAGACGGCTCTGCAACTGGATGTTGCCCTGCAGTGCCACGACGCAGATGCAGGGGCCGCTATCATCAACGAATGGCTTGTGTTCGTGCTCCTCGTCGGCCTCGTCAAAGTCTCCGGGGCCGAAACGGCCTCCATCATGGACGAACGCACCTTCCAGCACGCAGGTCCATTCGATGCCGGAATGGCGATGATGCGGCAGCCTGGTTCCAGGCTTGGCGCGCAGCATGAACGCACGGGTGTCGTTGACGACCGGAACGCTCAACGGGCACCATTCCACACCGGGACCGACCCAGCGCCAGCGCCCCATCTCGTAGTCGCGGAGCGGGGCGGGCCAGTGACCGGCCGTTCGCGACACTGCGGGCGGATGATCGGTGCGGTCGAGACGTTGCAGCAGTTGGGGCAGGGCATTGTCGCTCATTGCCACAGGCACGATCGCATCGAGCATCGTGCCTCCGACGCGGTCCAGCGTGTCAACGAATGCATTGCAATGCCCGCAAAGCGACAAATGGGTCGCAACAATCAGCCGGCGTGCCTCGTCCAGCGTGCCGGCGGCATAGGCAGCGAGCGTCTCATCGCTCGGATGATGTTGGATGGTCATCTCAGGTCGTCCAGATGTTCACGCAAGCGGGCAAAGGCAAGCCGCAAGCGTGACTTGACGGTGCCAAGCGGAATCCCGAGGCGGTCCGCGATTTCGGAGTGCGGGACGCCCTCAAAGAAGGAGAGGCGTACGACCTCCGTTTGCTCGGTGGACAGGCCGGCCATGGCGGTCTGGACCAGTCTTTCCCGTTCCGACACCACGGCGGCATCCTCGGGCCAGTCGATGTCGCTTCCAAACGATGCCTCGCTCTTTACATAGGCTTCGGCCCGCCGCTGCCGGCGGACCAGATCGATCCGCACGTTGCGCGCCATGGCATAGATCCAGGCCGACGCATCTGCGCGCGCCGGATCGAACTGCGCCGCCTTGCGCCATACATTCAGCAGAACATCCTGAACGAGGTCCTCTGCGATGTCGGCCGTCGCACCGCGCCGCATCAGAAACGCCTTGAGTCTCGGCGCGTAGAAGTCGAAAAGCTTGGCAAAGGCCTCGCGATCGCGATTGACCGCGATCGCAACGATCCAGTCGCCGCGCCTCAATTCCGGCTTCGGGTCAGACTTGTCCTGCATCCCTGGTCCGATGTGTCGCGAAATCCGAATCGTGCTCCGCACCAGCGCGGGGATGGGCGCCGCCGGCGACGAGACAGGCCGATCGATCTGCATCGAAGGTTGCATGCCCTCCGATACGGCCGGCGGACTGGACCGGATCACCCGATGATCCGATTGGGCTCCCCAATCGTATTAGACCGGGAAAGCTGGCCGTTCTGGCCGGCCGGGAAGGGGTTATGGCCGAGGATCGACAGAAAATAGCCGTCATAGGCACCGGTATATCAGGTCTTTCGGCGGCCTGGCTTCTGAGCCAAAATCACGATGTCACGGTTTTTGAGCGGTCGCCGCGCATCGGCGGGCATTCCCATACGGTGAGCATATCGCTGCGCGAGGGCATCGTTCCGGTCGATATCGGCTTCATTGTCTATAATGAAGTGACCTACCCGAACCTGACGGCCTTGTTCAATCATCTGGGCGTGCCGACCCAGGCTTCCGACATGTCGTTTGCGGTGTCCATGAAATCCGGTGCCCTCGAATATTCGGGCAGCAGCCTTGGCACCCTGTTCGCGCAAAAGCGCAATCTGGTGCGCCCGCGCTTCTGGTCGATGCTGAAGGATCTGCTCCGCTTCTATCGCGAAGCTCCGCTGGATCTCTCGAGGCTGAAGGATACGGGCGTCACGCTCGGCGCCTATCTGTCGGCAAATGGGTATGGAGCAGCGTTTCGCGACGATCATCTTTTGCCGATGGCCTGTGCTGTATGGTCCGCCCCGGCCAGCATTCTCCAGAATTATCCAGCCGCCGCGTTTATCCGCTTTTGCGAGAACCATGGATTGCTGAAGATCGTCGATCGGCCGCTCTGGCGGACGGTGACGGGCGGATCCAAAACCTATGTCGAAAAAATAGCGCAACGTTTCGCCAGCCGGATCCGGCTTGGCGCGGATATTGCTGCGATCCGGCGTTCGCCGGATGCGGTGACGATCGAGGAACGGACTGGCGGTGCCAGCCGGTTCGACCACGTTGTGATTGCGTCTCATGCGGATCAGGCATTGAGGCTTCTTGCCGACCCGACGAGCGAGGAGCGCCGCCTGCTCGGAGCATTCCGGTACAGTCAAAACGATATCTATCTTCATACCGACGATGCATTGATGCCTCGGCGCCGCGCAGCCTGGTCGAGCTGGAATTATCTCGACGGCGCGTCCGCAAGCGATCGGGTGTCAGTCACCTACTGGATGAACCGGCTGCAGAATATTCCCTGCGATACGCAGCTATTCGTCACCCTCAATCCGAAACGGCCCCCGCAGGATGGCACAATCCTGCACCGGCAGATGTTCGAACATCCAATCTTCGATCCCCAAGCGATGGCCGCGCAATCTCAGCTCTGGTCGCTTCAGGGACGACGCCGGACCTGGTTTTGCGGCGCCTATTTTGGCTCGGGTTTCCATGAAGATGGACTGCAGGCTGGGCTTGCCGTTGCCGAGCAGCTTGGCGGCGTCCGCAGGCCGTGGGTCGTACCGAACGAGTCCGGCCGCATCGTGTTGTCCGCTCCGCCGCTGGAGCTGGCGGCGTGACGGCGTCGTGTCTCTATGCCGGGACGGTCATGCACCGGCGTTTCCGGCCAAAGCGGCATGTTTTGCGGTATCGCGTATTCTGGCTGCTGCTCGATCTCGATGAGATCGGGCTCTTGAGCAGAACGCTGAGACTTCTCAGGTTCGAGCGCGCCGGTCTGGCGAGCTTTTTCAGATCCGATCATGGCGATGGCAGCGCGCGTCCGTTACGCACGCAGATCGAGGCGCAACTCGCTGCCGCCGGCATCGATTTCGACGGCGGTCCGATCCGGCTGCTCTGCATGCCGCGGATATTTGGATATGGGTTCAATCCGCTCAGCGTGTATTTCTGCTATCGGCGGGACGGGGTACCCGCGGCTCTGATCTATCAGGTGCACAATACATTCGGTCAGCGCCATAGCTATGTCGCGCGAATTGCGTCATCGGATGGAGGAGTGGTTGAGCAGGACGGCGACAAGCGGTTCTATGTGTCGCCTTTCATGGCCATGGATATGCGGTATTTGTTTCGTGTCGGTTTGCCGGGCGAACGTATCTCTGTGACGATCCGCAATGTCGATGCTGATGGCCCAATCCTCGCCGCAGCGTTGAGCGGGACGCGCAAAGCACTCAACGATCGTACCCTCGCGCTCGCTCTGCTCAAATATCCGCTAATGACGCTCAAAGTCATCGTGGCGATCCACTGGCATGCGCTTCGGCTCTGGTGGAAGGGCGTACCGCTCGTAACTCGCCCTGATGCGCCGGAGCAGCCGGTGACGGTGATCGGCGGGCAGGCTTTCAGGGATGGCGCGTCAGGGTGAGCCGGCTGGCATGACGCTGACAAACGGCTCACGCTTCGCCTGTCAATGAACTCGTTTGAGGCCCTAATCGAGTGACGCGTGAAAACCTAATCGAGTGATGCGGGTTTCATCGCAATCATCGTCTGCGCCGATGCAGCCCGAAATCCCTTGGTACGCAGGAACGGATTGAACCCGAGCTTTGCGAGTACATTCATTGAAAAGCGAGCGATCCGTCCAAGGATTGGGCTGGACGATCCGTAAAGCTCTGCCAAGGCGACTGGGTGCGACCGTCGAATCTCAACGTTGACGCCGAGCGCCTGTTCACACAACGTCTTGAATTCCCCGGCGAACCATTCGTTCACATGCATCCGATCCAAGGGCGTTTCAGTATAGCGGATCGGGGTGGTAACAATTAGTTTCCCGCCCGGAGCCAGGACGCGCCACATTTCCAAAAGCATTTCTTGCGGCTTTTGGACATGTTCGATCACGTCGGAGCTGACCACGGCCGCAAACGCGCCATCTGTGAATGGGTACCGGTAGCCGGAGATCACCTGGAAGCGGCCGCGCAGTCCGCGCTTTTCGAATTCATTACGGGCAAGTGTGATGGGCAATTCATCAACGTCAACACCTTCCACCACGCAGCCGAGCCGGGCTGCGATTGCACCGGCCAACGCGCCGTCGCCACATCCGACATCAAGTATCGCCGCGTCGGGGGGGATGCGGCCAAGGGCGGCTAGAACCTGTTCGTACCGGCCAAGCGTGTAGGCATTCAGCCTATGAACCGAGCCTGTTGTCTCGGTCCAGTGATACGCGCCCTTCCGCTCGTACTTGTCAAAAAAAATCTCGGCCATCATTTCAAACCCAGCTTCGCCAGATAGTGGTGCTTATTCGGTGTGAGACCAAACCGGCTCACGCCGGCCGCGAGATCGATGACAGCGCGTGCGGACCGTTCGCATACTATCTGTAGTGCCGATCAAATACACCGTGGTCGAGGAACCAAGTCCCGCTCGCGGTCCTGCAATACACGGTGGGCGAGCCATTCCGGCACAGGGGATAATGGAGCGTCCTCTGGTCGGCCGTTGGCGGGCCGCGCCAGATAGTGATGATCACTACGTTTACGCCATAGCCCTACCATAGGTGGAAGGACGCTGACGCGGCGCGTTGGCTTGGACAAAGCGGCGCACGCTGTCATGGGTGCCCCTCGTAGCCGCTCCCGGTCAAATCCTCAACCGGAAGACCTGCATCAATCGCCCCAACGCTCGCTGTTGGTGGTCGAC